>JBBRYP010000019.1:0-62278 GCA_038237515.1 Gaiellales bacterium | reverse complement strand
GGCAAGACCCAACGCGAAGCCGCTCGGCAGCTCAAGCGCTACCTCGCCCGCCACCTCTACCGCGTACCCAACACCCAAACACCGGTGACCGCAACGACTTGACAAATCATAGGAGCATCATTCGCGAACACTCGCCCAGGTCGCGAAAAGCAGCGCTTGCCGCCTACGATTAGTCGGTGACCCTTTAAGGTGGAGTCCGTCCAAAGGGGTGGACTGTCTCCGAGTGCTCCCAACTGTCGGCACATCTCGGAGTCCGTCCACTTTAAGGCGCGATGGTTCACACGGGCGCGCCGAGTGTGAGATCGGCGGCGGGCTCGACCCGGCAGACACGTGTCACGCCTCGAGACCGCCTTGCTCGGTTTGAGGCGGTGCGAGGCGGTGCGCGATGGCGGCTGCTTCGATGCGGTTGGGTGCGTTGAGTTTGCGGAGGATGTGCGAGACGTGGACGCTGGCCGTTTTGACGCTGATCACGAGCGCGGCGGCGATCTCGCGGTTGGTATAGCCCCGCGCGACGAGCCCCAGGACCTCGGCCTCTCGCGGAGTCAGGCCGAGGGCGTCCGCCAGGCGTGGCTTTCCGTCGGGGGACGCCGCGTCGGGAGGATCGAGATCGAGCCGTGCGCGCTTTGCGAGCAGCTCGACCTCTTGCAGCAGGGGTCTTGCTCCCATTCGAGCCGCGACGGCATGGGCTTCGCGGAGTGGCAGGCTCGCTTCGGTGCGGGATGCGCCGGCGGCCACGAGCGCTTCGGCTTGGCGCCAGCGGCAGTAGGCGGCGAGCGGCGGTCGTTCGAGCTGTTCCCAGGTCGTTACCGCCTCTGCCCACGTCTCCGGTCGAGCCTCACCGCGCGTGCGAAGGTACTCGGCCTCCGCTAGGGCGAGCCAGCCGCCGGCGTCTGGAGTGATCGTCGACGCCTCGGCGGCGGCGTGGCGGGCGATAGTGAGCAGTTTCCGCGCGCGGCCGATGTGGTCGCGGAGCCCGTCGGCGTGGCGGCGGGCACGCGCGAGCGCGGCCAGCTCCGCCTGCACGCGCAGCCCTTTGGCGCACACCTGGACGCGGACCTGCGCGGCTTCGGGCTGGCGCGCCTGTGCCAGACCCCTCTCGATGGCCGCGTGCGCGTCGGCCCAGCGGCGCTCCCAGAGCGCGAGGTCCGCGACCCAAGCGTCGTAGAGGCCGTGCCCCGCGATCTGCCCGTAGGGTTTCGGTTGCGGCGTCGAGGTGCGCTCGGGCGGCGTCGAACTCGCCGCGCTCGGTCTCAACTAGCGCGCGGACGATGAGCAGCGCGTACGGGAAGCTTGACGTGATGCCGCGGAGCGCGGCGGCGCTGAGCTGCTCCGCCTCGTCCCAGTCGCCGATCGCGAGCAACGACTCGATTTGGTTCGAGATGAGCAGCGCGCTGTGGATCCCGTAGCGGCGCATCGCCTCGAGCCCCGCCTGCCCTAGTCGGACCGATTCTCGCGGCCGTGCCAGCATCGTCAGAACATGGGTGAAATTGATGTACACGCGCTCCAAGCCCCAGTAATCGCCGATCCCGTCAGCGAGTTGCAGGGCTTGACGGAGATATGCGACACCCTCGCCGGCTCGGCCGAGACAGGCGAGGTCGATACCGATCACCGTGAGTGCCCGGACCTCCGCTTCGCCTGCGCCGACAGCGCGGGCGAGTACCAAGGCCTGCTCGGCAGTCGTCAACGACGCTGCATGCCGCCAGGCCAGCATCAGTCCGCCCGCGAGTGACCCGAGCGCATACGCACGCTCCGTCGAGGGTGGCTCCGCGGGTACGAGCTCAACCGCTCGTTCGAGCGCGGCGAAGGCAGCGTCGTTACTGCCGATCTCGTAGAGGTACTCGCCTAGGCGCACATGAAGGCGTGCCGCGCGGTGCCGGTCTTGCGTGCCAACGAGATCGATCGCTCGCCGTGCGAACTCGACCGCGGGCCTGGCGGCACCGACCTGGCTAGCGAGGTTGGCTGTCCAGTCGCACAGCTCGGCGAGGTCAAGACCGGTGAGCTCTGGCGCGCCCGGCACCGCGTGCCAGAGCGCGAGCGCCCGCTCGAGATGCGAGTAAGCCTCCGCCAGGCCGAATACCGCCCTCGCCTGGCGCGCCGCCTCGATCGACACGGTCAGCGCCTCCGTGCTACGACCTGCCGCCGCCCAGTGGGGCGCGGTCTCTGCCGGCGAGGCGGTTCCGCTGTGTTCGAGCTCTTTTGCAAGCTTCGCGTGGAGCTCCTCGCGCTCGCCCGGCAAGACCGTCGAGTAGATCGCCTCCGCAAGCAGGGCGTGGCGGAAGCGGAAGCTTTCCGTACCCTGATCGATCACGAGCACGGCGTGCTCGACGGCCTCTCGTAGGGATTCGCGGACGTCGTGCTCCGGCCTGCCCGCCAGGGCACGGAGGAGCGGATAGGCGATTTCGCGTCCGGCTACGGCAGCAAGGCGCAGCAGGCTCTGCGTCGAGGGGTCGAGCCGGGCGACACGCTCCAGGAGCAGGTCGCGCAGACCGCGGGAAAGCTCGCCGCCTTCGTTTCCGGCCGTGAGGAGCTCCTCTGCGAAGAATGGGTTGCCTTCGGAGCGGGCGACGATCGTGTCCGCAAGCGCCGCCGAGGGCGGCGCGTCGGCGCGAGCAGCCAGCAGCTCGGTCAGCTCCTCGTGCGCGAGCGGTCCGAGCTCGAGCAGGAGCGCCCGGCCTGAGCGCCGGACGCGATCGGCGAGATGGCGCATGCGCCCGGCCGAGGCGAGCTCGTCAGCCCGGTAGGTCGCGAGCAGCAGCAGGCGATGGTCGCCGAGGTTGTGGGCGAGGAAGACGACGAGGTCGAGCGTCGAGGTGTCCGCCCAGTGCACGTCCTCGAGCACGAGCAGCACGGGCGCTGTTGCCGCGTGGTCGCTCAGAAGCGCGAGCGTGTCTTCGAACACGCGCAGCTGCGTGCCGGCCGCCTCCCCGTCGGCGCGCCGCTGGCCTCGGAGTGGTCGCAGCGCTTCGGCGAACGGCTGATAGGGCAGCTCGGTCCCGACGAGATCGATCGACCGTCCGAGCAGGACGTCGAGGCCCGCGTTGCTTGCGCGTGTGGCGAGCTCGGCGGCGAGCCGCGTCTTGCCGATTCCCGCCTCGCCGGCGACAAGCACGATCGCGCCCGAGCCTGCGGACGCGTCTGCGAGCGCCTGCTCGAGCTCGGCCAGCTCGCGGGTGCGTCCGACGAACGCGGCTCGCGCGTCGCCTCCCATCCGGGTCAGTATCGCGCACTCGGCAAAAGCCGATGAGGCCGGGCGGCGGCAGAAATACGTCGCCCGCAGGCGAAAGATAAGGCCCTTCGCCCGATGCGCCCCGCCTTGCCCACGGCCATGATCGCAGCGATCCGACGAGCGAGGAGGCGAGATGACGACCGTTACGGAGCAGAAGCCGGCCGGGTGGATGAAATTGCACACCGTGTGGGGCGGGGGCGGGCTGCGACAGCACGTGCGCGAGTGGGGCAACGTGGACGGGCCGCCGATCGTGTTCATCCACGGCTGGTCGCAGAGCCACCTCTGCTGGGACAAGCAGATCGAGAGCGCGCTCCGCGACGAGTTCCGCCTCGTCGCCTGTGACCTGCGCGGCCACGGCATGTCGGAGGCGCCGCTCGAACCTGAGCAGTACACGGACGCCAGCCTCTGGGCAGAAGACCTGGCGGGGATCATCGAGCAGCTCGGCCTCGAGCGGGCAGTACTGGTCGGCTGGTCGTACGGCGCCTTCGTCATCTGCGACTACCTGCGCGCCTATGGGCAGGATCGCGTGGCCGCGATCGACTTCGTCGGCGGCGCCGTCAAGCTCGGCGCAGCCGCCTTCGGGACCCTGCTCGGCCCCGGGTTCCTCGACCACTTCGCCGACGCAACCGCCGGCGATCTGCCCACCAACATCCGGGCCATGCGCGGCCTGCTCGGAGCGTTCGCCGCCACGCCGCTGCCGGCCGACGACATCGAGACGCTGCTCGCGTCGAGCATGACCGTACCGGCCCAGATCCGCGCCAATCTCGCCGCCCGCGAGATCGACTGCGACGACGTCCTGCGCGCCCTCGAAGTGCCGCTGCTCGTCTCGCACGGCCGCGCCGACTCGGTCGTGCTCCCGGCGATGGCAGAGCACGTCCTCGCCACCTGTCCGACCGCCGAGGCCTCCTGGTATGAGACTGCCGCTCACGTGCCGCACCTCGAGCAGCCCGAGCGCTTCAACCACGAGCTGGCCGAACTGAGCCGCCGTCCGGTTCGAGCATGAACAACGAGGGGCCACAGAGCACGCCCAGCTGCCGCAGGTTCCTCGGGGCGGCGGGGGCCGGCTTTATCAGCTGGCGGACGGCATTGCCCCGTCGTTGGCCAATGTCGGTGACGTGCGGGATCTGTGCAGGATGGAGTGAGACCTGTCGCCAGAGCGCAAGAACGCCCGGAATCACGGCACTTCTGCGTGTTCCTCCTGCGACCTCCGGTCATGTTGGCCGGCACCGCGGGTTGCGGGGGTTACCGGCTACGACCGGTGTCGCGTGGGACTTCCCATGCGGGATCTACGCGGGGTGAAGCCGGCCGTCGTCTACGCCTGACTCGGCAACGAAAGATCGAAAGATGTAAGCGTTCAGCCAGCTACGTCCTGTTAGCGATGGCGCACGTCGAGCCCTACCGGCAGCGCGACGGAAGCAGGCGTTTTGCCGCGCCCGCTGGGTCGATGGCGACGAGAGAGAGCGCTCGCGCTCGTTCGTGCTGAAGAAGGACGCCGACCGTTTCGTCCTCGAGCAGCAGCGGCGAGTGTCGCTCGGCGCGCTCTACCAGGCGCCGCCCGAGACCTTTGGCGAATTCGCAGCCGGCTGGTTTGACCGCTACGCGCTCCGCGTCCGCGCCTCAACGCTCGATCGCGCGCGAGACCTGACACAACACGTCGACGTCTTCCGCGCCACGCCGCTCGACGAGATCAGACCCGCGGCAGTCGAGGACCACATCGCCGCGCTTGCGAAACGCGCGCCGCGCCAGGCCGAGCTGACGCTGCGTCTGCTCAAGCAAGTGCTCGCGAACGCGAAGGAGCGCGGACACCTCGTCGACGAAGCCGTCTTCCGCGTCAAGGCGCCGCGGCGGGAGCTGCCCGAGATGCACTTCCTCCACTGGGATGAGGTCGAGGAGCTCGCCGCGAACACGACCGCGCCGTACGGGAACGTGGTCATGCTCGGCGCGCTGACCGGTCTGCGCCAGGGCGAGCTGTTCGCGCTCCGCGATCACAACCTCGATCTCGAGGCGAAAACCGCCATTGTCGAGGACGGCGTCTACGCGGGGGAGCTCGTGCCGGTGAAGACGCGCGCATCTCGCCGCCGCGTCGACCTCTCGACCACCGCGGTACGCGTGTTGCGCCGCCAGCTTCTCGCGCGCAGGCCGAACGACCTCGGCCTCGTCTTCCCCTCGCCGCAGGGCGCGATCCTGAACGACACAACTTCCGGCACCGCATCTTCCGTCCCGCCGTTCGCCGGACGAAGCTGACCGGTCTGCGCTTCCACGACCTGCGCCACACCTACGCCGCACTGATGGTCGCCGCCGGTGCGCACCCGAAGTATCTGCAGGCGCAGATGGGCCACTCGTCGATCCGCGTCACGCTCGACCTCCGGACACCTCTTCCCGGACGCGAATCGGGGCGTTTTGGGACGCGCTCGACGGCTTATTACTCCGGCCTATGAAATAGGCGTCAGGCGGCTTTGGCGTAGCTGACGTGTCTGCCGTCGAGGTAGCGGGCGACGATGCGGGGGCGGCGTTGGGTGGAGCGGAGGGAGGAGCGGGTGTCGTCCATCAGTTCGATCTGGCTGTGGGGGCGGCTGCGGCCGAGCGCGTTGGTCTTCACGTCCTGGTTGAGGAGCTCGGTCGGGTTGAGCTCGGGACTGTAGCCGGGCAGGAACTCGAGCTCGATCTGGCCGGCGTGCGCCTCGACCCAGCGGCGGACCTTGGCCGCGCGGTGGACGGGGTGTCCGTCGAGGATCAGGATCAGCTTCTGCCCGCCAGGCTGGCGCAGCAGCCGGGTCAGGAACTCGATGAAGACCGCGGCGATGAAGCGCTGCTTGAAGACCATGAACTGGAGGTGGCCCTTGTTCGAGATCGCCGAGACGACGTTGGCGCCGAACCGCTGCCCCGTTCCCGGGATCACGGGCGTCTGCCCGAGCGGGCTCCAGGAGCGGCCGGCGTTGTGGTCGGAGCGGAGGCCCATCTCGTCTGCCCAGAGGATCCGTGCTTTCTCGCGGTAGGCGCGCGCCTCGATCTGCGGGTAGCGCTGCTCGATCCACTCGCGGACCGCCTCGGGGTCCTGCTCGAAAGCCCGCCGGGCCGGTTTCTGCGAGCTGAACCCCCAGCTGCGTAGATACCGCCCGGCCGTCTTCTCGATGACCGTGATCCCGAACCGCCGCTCGATCAACTCGCACACCAACGCGCGCGTCCACAGAAACCCCGGCAACCTGAGCTGATCGGGATTCTTCTCCCGGATCGCCTTCGCGATCTGCGCCTGCTGCCGCGGCGTGAGCACCGTCTGCTCGCCCCGCCGCCGGCCCCGCTTCCCCGCCGCAAGCGCCGCCTCCCCGCCAACCCGGTGCGCCGCGACCCACGCGTTCACCGACTGTCGCGACACGTCGATCAGTCGCGCGACCTCCGTCTGCGCCCGCCCCTCAGCAACAAGCGCGACCGCGCGCCGACGCAACTCCTCCTGCGCCGCCTGCGGCAACCGCCTCGCGTCGCGCGATCTCACACACCCACTCTATCAACCGCGTCGGATGTTTAGTGTCTCGGAGTAGTAACGGCCCCATCCACACCCCATCGCAAAGACGCCGCGAACAACACGCCGAAAGAAAAAGTCCCTGCGAGCAGGGACTTGGAAGACGGGAGCGACGGGACTCGAACCCGCGACCTCCGGCGTGACAGGCCGAATCGGGCACGACGACGCCCGGCGACGAACTTCTCGGAACGGGCACATTTGCAGGTGCTTTCCGACGTAGGCCTGCGTCCCTTCGCATGGTTGGGTCAAATCCTTCAACTCGACGTTTGGGCCACGAGTGGGCCACGAAATGCTGTCAACCATGACTACGAGGTACTCGTGCAACCCGAGTCCTGCTTCGTCCCCGGCGGTTTCCGGCGGCATCGGAATGGGAGCTCGCTGGACAGCTTCAAGAGGCGTCGAGGGACGGTACTGCTAGTCGAGCGTCCGGCCGCCGTTGACGGCGAAGGTCTGGCCGGTGACGAAGCCGGCTTCTTCCGAAGCCAAGAACGCGACGGCGCCCGTCACGTCGGACGGCACGCCCTGCCGCCCGACGGGTACCAGCGCGCGGTACGCCTCGAGCTCGGCCGGGTCGGTGCCTCGGTGTCGCTCGACGGGGATCCAGCCCGGCTGGATCACGTTGACGGTGATCCCGAGCGGGCCGAGCTCCGTCGCCCACGCGCGTGTAAGGCCGAGCATCGCGCCCTTCGCCGTGATGTAGTGGCCCAGCTCGGGCGTGCCGGTGGTGATCACCTCGCTGCCGATGTTCACGATCCGCCCGTAGCCCACCGACTTCATCGCCGGCAACGTTGCTTGGAGCACGAGAACAGGCGCCTTGACGAAGTAGTCGAGCTGGCCGAGGTAGTCGCCCCACGTCTGCTGCTCGAGCGGGATCGACGGTTGCGGGCCCGTGGCGTTGTTCACGACGACGAGCGGGTCTCCGAACTGCTCCCTGACGGCGGCGACGCCTGCGGCGACGGCGTCCTCGTCCGTGACGTCGAACGCGAACCGCTCGGCCTCGCCGCCGGCGGAGCGGATCGTGTCCACGACCCTCTGCGCTCCCTCGTCGTACTTGGCGTAGTTGACGGCCACCTGGAAGCCGCCCTTGCCGAGACGTTCCGCGATCGCAGCGCCGAGGCTGCGTGACGCGCCGGTGACGAGGACGCAGGTCACAGCTCGCCGCATGCTTGCACGAGCGCCGCCAGCTTCGCCCGTGTGATGTCGAGCGGCACATGGCCGAAGCCGCACTCGCTGGTCAGGATCAACCGCTCGCGTGGGAAGTGCTCGAGCGCCGGCTCGACGCGTCGGCCGATGATGTCGGTGGTCTCGATCTCGTCGCTCCGCTGGTCGATCACTCCGAGCGCGAGGTCGCCCTCGTACGGCCAGAGCTTCCACAGCTCCATCAGGTCGTAGCCGAGCGTGCAGTGCTCGAGCGAGACTTCGTCGATGTCGACGCTGCGGAAGGCGGGGACGAGGTCGGTGTACTTCGTGAAGTAGACGCGCTTCCGGCGCGGGTTGCCGCCGCATACGTGCAGCGCGACGCGCACATGGTCGGGCAGCGTCGCGATCAGCTCGTTGAGGATGCACGCCGCCCACTCGCTCTGCTCCGGCGACTCCGTCCATGTTGGCTCGTCGAAC
Organism: Gaiellales bacterium; assembly: GCA_038237515.1. Taxonomy (GTDB): domain Bacteria; phylum Actinomycetota; class Thermoleophilia; order Gaiellales; family Gaiellaceae; genus JBBQDZ01. The sequence goes on along the minus strand of JBBRYP010000019.1, from coordinate 53,918 downwards.
TGGACGTAGTCGCAGCCGGCGGCGACGACCTCCTGCAGCTCCTGCGCGAGCACATCCGCCCACGCGCGGCAGAGCGCCTGGTCGTCGGGGTAGAGGTCCGGCCGCTCATTGACGCTGAAGCGGGTCAGGACGTGCGGACCCGTGACGGTCTGCTTGACCCGGGAGCTCGCTGACGCCGTCTCGCGCGCGAGCTCCCAGTTGCGCGCGAGCTCGAAGCGCGGGTTCTCGATCGGCCCGATCACGCGCGCGCATTCGATCCCGAATCCCGCGGTGCCGAAGCGCTGCAGCGGCATGTCCTCGAAGGTCACGCCGTCGACCCGGCGCTGGTAGAAGTAGTACATGTTCTCGCGGTAGGCCTCGCCGTCGGTGATCACGTCGAGCCCGAGGTCGGACTGGTCCTTCGCCGCCCAGCAGATCAGCTCGTCGATCTCCGCGCGCTCGAGACTCGGCTTCTTCATCGTGTCCTCGACGGCGCCCGCGCGCGGATAGCTCCCGACGACGGTGTTTCGGAAACGGCTCATACGGGCTCCAGTCCTCCTGCGAGTCGGGCTTCGTTGATGTGCGCGCGGACGCCCTCCAGGAAAGGGCGTGGGCGGAATCCGAGCTCGCGCTCCAGTCGCTCGCCGCCCTGCCAGTCGATCAGCGGGGTTCTGGGCACGGTCTCGTCGAACTCGATCTGCGCGTCCGGGAGCCAGTGGCGCACGGCGTTCGCGAGTTCGGCCCCCGAGACGCAGTCTCCGCCGTTGTTGTACGCGAAATGCTCGAGCTTCGGCTCGAGCGCGAGCCGGACGAGCTGTTCGGCACAGTCGTCCTTGTAGATCCAGGTGTCCCGCGACTGCGAGGAGAAGGGAAGGCGCGCGGGGGCGCCGACGGCGGGGTTCGATGCGAACTCGCCCGCCCAAAGCACCGAGCCGCGCTTGCGGCCGTGACCGAAGACGATGGCGGGTCGGGTGCACGCGATGCTGACGCCCCGGTTGGCGACGTACTTCTGGGCCATGAACTCGTTCAGCAGCTTCATCACGCCGTAGGTGAAAAAGTGGCCGCGCGGCGCGCAGAAGTCCTCTTCGACGACGGGCCGGTCTCCGTACGGCTCCTGCGACGCGCCGTAGACGGTCTCGCTGCTCGTGAAGACGAGGCGCTGGAGTTCATGACGCGCGGCGGCCTCGAACATGTGCGTCATCCCGACCACGTCGACCTGCGCGCCGAGCGGCGGATCCGACTCGACCTCCGCACTCATCAGGTAGGCGAGATGGATGCAATGTGTGAGGTCCCGCTCAGATGTGAACACGGACTCGACCGATTGCAGGTCGCCGACGTCGAGGTCGACGAACTCCGCGCCGGCGAGCGCCTCGGCGACCGCGGGGTCGACGGAGACGTCGCCGACCACGACGGGAATCCCGCGCTCGAGCAGGTTCCGGACGACGCTGGCGCCGATGAAGCCCGTGCCGCCGGTAACGAGGAACTTCACGCGAGCCGTCCGCGCAAGAGCTCCGACAGGCGGAGGACGACTGCGTCCAGGAGTCGCTCGCCCTTCTCGGCCGTCCCTTCGTGGGCCAGCCCGTAAACGCCGTCCGGCGCCTCCTCGAGCACCCGCGGCGGCCAGTAGACGCCGCGGACGAGCGCCACCTCGTCCATCGGGCGGCCCAGCGGCTGCTCGAGCGCCCGACGGTCGACGAGGTCGGGCTGGAGGTGGAGCTGCAGCGACGTCTCCATCTCGCCCGCGTGCCCGATGTGGCCTCCGTCGTGCACTGCGAGCTCCGCCATCGTCTCCGGTACCAGGTTCCAGTACGTGATCGGGAACACGTCGATGCCCTCTACGTTCGCGCGGGTCGCGACGGTCTCGATCGTCGCTGCGTTCCCGCCGTGGCCGTTCAGCAGCAGGATCCGCGTGAAGCCGTTTGTCGCGACGCTGCGGCAAAGGTCGAGCAGCAGCGACGACAGCGACTCGACCGTGAGCGACAGCGTCCCCGGGAAGACGTGGTGATAGTGCGAGACTCCCCACGGGACGGGCGGCGCGACGAGGACCGGCGGCTCGTCGCAGCTCGCCGAGAGGCGCGTGGCTACGGCCCAGGCGTCGCTGATGTCGGTGTTGAGCGGTAGGTGCGGCCCGTGCTGCTCGATCGCCCCGATCGGGATGACGACGACGGCGCCGTCGACACGGGCTGCCGCGAGCTCATCGCGGCGCAGCTCGGCCCAGAGCAAGGGGGGTCGTCTCATGCGTTCACTCCATTCAGGAGATGCGCGCGTCGGTCGCGCTGCGCCTCGGCTCCTCCATGTGTCTCGAAGAAACCCGGCGCGATCGCGTCGACCCGGGGGGCGCTCCCCGTCTTCGACGGAGTGCTCGAGCGCATGCCGGCGCCCGTGACGAGCGCGACCCGCTCTCTCACCCGGTCGCCCAGACCGCGCCGTCGCTGTAGCTGTAGTCGGCGAGCGACTGCGGAAGGATCTCGGCGTACCCGGGACGCTTCGGCAGCCGGTAGCGGCCGCCGGTGACGACAACGGGCTCGGCGAAGTGCTCGTGCAGGTGGTCCACGTACTCGATCAGCCGGTCCTCGAGGCTGCCGCTGACCGCGATGTAGTCGAACGCTGAAAGGTGGACGACGAGCTCGCACAATCCGACGCCGCCCGCGTGCGGGCAGACGGGGACGCCGAACTTCGCCGCCAGCAGCATGATCGCGATGGCCTCGTTCACCCCTGCCGTCCGGCACGCGTCGATCTGGACGAACGAGATCGCGTTCGCCTGCAGGAGCTGCTTGAAGACGATCCGGTTCTGGACGTGCTCGCCCGTCGCGATGCGCACCGGCGCGACCGTGTGCGCGATCGCGGCGTGGCCGAGGACGTCGTCCGGGCTCGTCGGCTCCTCGACCCAGAAGAGGTCGAACTCGGAGAGCCGCTCGATCCACGGAATCGCGTCAGGCACGCTCCAGACCTGGTTCGCGTCGACCATCAGCCCGCGGGACGGCCCGATCACGTCGCGGACGATCGCGCACCGCCGTACGTCGCTCTCGAGGTCGCGTCCGACCTTGAGCTTCAGATGGCGGAAGCCCGCTGCGACGGCCTCCTCGGAGAGCTTCCGCACCTGCTCGTCGCCGTAGCCGAGCCAGCCGGCGGACGTCGTGTATGCGGGATAGCCGCCCTCGAGCAGCTCGACCTCGCGCTCGCTCCGCGTCGCCGCGCGGTCGTGCAGCAGCCCCAGCGCCTCCTGCGGCGTCAGCGCGTCCGTCAGATATCGGAAATCCACGAGCGAGACGATCTCCTCCGGCGAGAGGCCGACGAGGAGCGTCCAGAGCGGGACGCCGCGCACCTTTGCGTACAGATCCCAGGCAGCGTTGAGCACCGCGGCAGTGGCCATGTGCATCACGCCCTTCTCCGGCCCGAGCCACCGCAGCTGGCTGATGCCCGTCAGGCTGCGTGAGAAGGCGCCCATCTCGCTGAAGATCGACTCAGCGCGAAGGCCCTCGACGTGCGGCGCGAGTGTCTTGATCGCGGCGACGCAGACCTCGTTTCCCTCGCCGATCGTGAACGCGAACCCGTGGCCGGCGAGGCCGACGCGGTTCGTCCGGAGGATCGCGTAGGCGGCGGAGTAGTCGGGATCGGGGTTCATCGCGTCGGACCCGTCCAGCAGGCGCGACGTGGGGAAGCGGACGTCGGCGGTCTCGACGGCCGTGATGACGAGCGGACTAGAGGACACCGTGCCGATCCCAGACGTCCCTGAGCGTCGCCCCGCCGAGCAGCTCGCCGTAGACGGTCGACTCGCGATCCGCCTTCTCCCTCGCCCGCTCGAGCACCTCGGCCTCGACCTCCTGCGGTACGACGACGACCCCGTCGTCGTCGGCGAGCACGAGGTCGCCGGGCGCAACGGTCACGCCGCCGCACTCCAGAGGGACGTCGTGCGCCGTGACCTCCATCCGTGCGCGCATGTCGATCGGCCGCGACCCGGGCGCGAACGCGGGGAACCCGAGTTCCTCGATGCCCGGCGTGTCGCGGATGTAGCCGTCGCAGACGAGACCGGCAGCGCCGCGGCCGAGCGCGGCGGCGGAGAAGAGCTCGCCCCAGAAAGCGGCGCGCTCGCTCGGCCCGGTACCGGCGACCACGACCGCGCCGCGCTCGAGCCCGTCGATGAAGGCGATTACGCCGTCGTAGGGCGTGTCGGTGTCTTGATCCACCGGGCCGAAGCCGACGGTCGCGGCGCGGCCGCTCGCACGCATGCCCTTGACGAGCGGTCGAATCGCGGCAGTCAGCACCTGGTCGCGGCGGCCCGCCGCGTCCAGCGCGTCAGACAAGATGGCCGTGGTGATGCGAGGATCGATCCCGCGTCTCCCGTGCTCGTCGATGGAGTGTGGTAAAACGATTTAACCACACCTCCGACCAAGAGGGAGTCTTGAGGGCTAAGGCTGGTTCCACCGCACCGACGGTCGCGGACGTGGCGAAGGCCGCAGGCGTGTCGCCGGCGATCGTCTCACGCGTGATCAACGACGACCAGTCGCTGCGCATCCGGCCCGACACGAGAGAGCGCGTTCTCAGCGCGGCGAAGGCGCTCGAGTACACGCCGAACGGCGCGGCGCGGGCGCTGCGGCTTGCGAGCTCCGGGGCCCTGTGCCTCGTCGCGCACGACGTTGCGCATCCGCTGCACGGCGAGACGCTCCGCGGTGCGCAGATGCGCGCCGCCCGCGCCGGCTACGTCGTGCTCCTCGGCGATGCGGAGGAGCTTGCGCACAACCCGCAGTCGTACGGGAACCTGCTCAGCACGCGGCGCGTGGACGGGCTCGTCCTGCACCTGAGCGGCGGCCCCGGCGATGCGAAGCTGCGCCGGCTCGCCGAGGCGCGCCTGCCGACCGTCCTGATCAACTCCCGGACGCGTGGTCGCGGCTCGGTGATCCTCGACGACGAGGCGGCCGCCGCGCTTGCCGCCGAGCACCTGGTCGCGCTCGGGCACACGCGGATCGGCTTCGTCTCCGGCATCGCCGGGTCAGACCGGTCGCAGCGCCGCCGGCGTGGGCTCGAGGCGGTGCTCGAGCAGCGCGGCCTCGAACTGAAGCCCGACTGGATCGTGGCCGGCGGCTGGGACGAACCCGCCGGCCACCAGGCGGTGCTGCGGCTGCTCCGGCAGCGCAGCCGTCCGACCGGGATCGTCGTCGCGAACGTGCTCGCGGGGATCGGCGCCCTGGCGGCGTGCCGCGAGCAAGGCGTCGAGGTGCCGCGTGACCTCTCGGTCGTCGCGATCCACGACACGTGGTTCACCGATCACACGAACCCTCCGCTCACGACGGTGAAGACGCCGCTCCAGGAGATGGGCGCGGCGGCGGTGGACCTGCTGATCGAGATGCTGAACGGCGGCGAGCGCCGGAGTATCGTGCTGCGCGAGCCACCGCCGAAGCTCGTGCTTCGGGAGTCGACGGGGGCGCCGCCGTGATCGAGCTCCGCGGAATCGCGTGGAGCCACACGCGAGGCGTCGGGCCGCTGCTCGTGACCGCACAGGCCGCAGCCGACCTTGATCCGAAGCTGCGGATCACGTGGGAGCTCCGCTCGCTCTGGGCCTTTGGCGAGGCGCACGTCGGCGAGCTCGTCGACGCCTTCGACCTGCTCGTCATCGACCACCCGATGATCGGGTACGCGGCCGGCAACGGGATCTTCGAGCCGCTCGACTTGCATCTCCCCGCGGAGTGGCTCGCCGAGCAGGCGCGCGGAAGCGTGGGCGGCTCGCACGAGTCGTACCAGTACGATGGGCACCAGTGGGGCGCGGCAATCGACGCGGCGTGCCAGGTCGCCGCCTCGCGTCCCGACCTTTTGTCGGAGCCCCCGACGACGCTGGCCGAGGTCCTCACGCTTGCGCGCGAGACGGGCCGCGTCGCCGTTCCGCTGAAGCCGATCGACGCGCTGAGCTGCTTCCTCACGCTTTGCGCGAACCAGGGCGAGGAGCCGCTGCGCGGCGAGCGGGTCGTGAGCGACGAGCTTGGACTGCACGTGCTCGAGCAGTTGCGCCAGCTTGCGGCGGTCGTCGCGCCGGGCTGCCTCTCGCAGAATCCGATCGACATCCTGACCGCGATGAGCACCGGGGACGACATTGCGTACTGCCCGTATGCGTTCGGTTACACCAACTACTCGCGGGAGGGTTACGCGCCGAAGAGGGTCGCGTTCCACGACATTCCCTCCGCCAGTAACAGCGGCTGCGCAGGCGCGACGCTCGGCGGGGCGGGAATCGCCGTCTCGTCGCGGTCGAGCAACGTCGAAGAGGCCGTTGCCTACGTGCGGCGCGTCGCCGACCCGGAGGTCCAGCGGACGACGTACGTGCACGCCGGCGGACAGCCCGGCCACGCCGTCGCATGGGACGACGACGTCGCGAACCGGATCACCGGCGACTTCTTCCGCAACACGCGCCGCACGATCGACTCGGCATACGTGCGGCCGACCCACGACGGCGTTGCCGAGTTCCAGTCGGCTGCGTCCGCGGCGGTGCACCGGTTCCTGTCCGAGGGCGGCCCGCCGGAGTCGGCGCTCGCGCAGCTGAACCTCGCGTATGCCCTGATTGACACCTCGCGGCTGCCGCGTTAGGCTCGCAGCGCTAAATCGTTTTACCAATCCGCCGCCTCCTTGGCTTCGACGAAGAAGACCCTCCGGCTCGCCTACCGCACGTTCGTGGGCTTCGAGCGCGCCCTGTCGCGTCAGACGGAGGCTTTTCAGGAGCTGCACCCGGACGTCGACGTCGAGCTCGTCCCGTACGACGTCCCTGAGCTCCACGCGGAGATGGTCGCGGGCGACGGGACGACGTCCGGCGACTGGGACCTCTTCCTGTGCGTCACCGACTGGCTGCCGAGCCTCGTCGCGGACGGAAAGCTCGCCGAGCTCGACCAGTTCCTCGCCTCTGCGCCGCCCGAAGACTGGCCGCAGGGCTGGAGCGACAGCCTGCTCCGACAGGTGTCAGATCATGGGCGCTTCTACGGGATCCCGTACCACGACGGGCCCCAGATGTTCATGTACCGCGCCGACCTCCTCGAGGATCCGCAGGAACAGCAGCGGTTCCGGCAGGAGCACGGCTACCCGCTCGCGCCGCCGGAGACCTGGTCGCAGTTTCGCGACGTCGTCGCCTTTTTCACCCGGCCCGCCGACGATCTCTCCGGCTGTGTCGTCGCCGCGATGGCCGACGGTCACAACAGCGTTTACGACTTCTTCATCCACCTCTGGAGCCGCGGTGGCAAGGTGCTCGACGGGCACAAGGCTGCGTTCAACGGCCCCGAGGGCCGCGAGGCCTTGACGTATCTCACCGGGCTGATCCAGGACGGCCTCACACAGCCCGAGCCGCGCGCCTACGAGAGCGTCCTCTCCGGCGAGTACTACGCGAGCGGACGCGGCGCGATCATGTGGAACTGGGCAGGCTTCGCCGTCGTTGCCGATATGCCCGACTCGAAGATCCACGGCAAGAACAAGCTCGGGCTGATCCCCCGCGGAGACGGAGCCGGCGGACGCCACGTCTCGCTGAGCGTCTTCTGGGCGCTGACGATCCCGAAGGGTGCGAACGAGCCGCAGCTGGCGTGGGACTTCATCCGGACGGCGGCCTCGCGCGAGCAGGATCTCGTTACCTCCGACGAGGGCAACATCGGCTGTCGGCTCTCGACTTGGCGCGACCCGGGGATGCAGGAGCGGTTCCCGTGCTACGCGCTGATCGAGGAGACGCACCGGGCGGTCGAGACGCTGCCGCCGATCCCCCAGTACGACGCGATCAACGAGATCCTCAACGAGCTGATCGACGAGGTGCACACCGGCGAGAAGAACGTGGACGAAGCGCTCGACGAGGCTGCCGGGCGCACGGACGCGCTGCTCGCCGGGGCGCCCGCTCGATGACGATCGACGAGATCGTCGCGCTCGACAAGGGGCCGAAGCTGCCGCAATCGCGGGGGCGCGGCATCGGCGTCGTCGGCGCCGGCGCGATCGTGAACGCGGGCCACCTGCCGGCGTATCGCAAGGTGGGATTCAACGTCGTCGGGATCGCGGACACGAATCTCGAGGCGGCGCAGAAGACGGCGCGCGCGTGGGAGATCCCGTCGGCGTACGGATCGGTCGACGAGCTGCTGGCGGATCCGAAGGTCGAGGTCGTCGACATCGCGGTCACCCCGCATGCGCAGTTCGAGATCGCTTCGAAGGCCTTCGCCGCGGGACGGCATGCGCTGTGCCAGAAGCCGCTCGCGGAGACACTGGAGCCTGCGATCGAGCTCGTGCAGCGCGCCGAGCGCGCGGGCGTGCGCATGGCGGTCAACCAGCAGATGCGCTGGGAGGGCGTGGTCCGGACGGCGAAGCTGCTGATCGACGCAGGCTGGTACGGCGACCTGACCGGCGGTTTCTTCGACGTGAACATCATGACGGACTGGCTCATGTGGCCCTGGATGGCCGAGCGCGAGCGGCTGGAGTACCTCTATCACTCGGTCCACTACTTCGACAGCATCCGCCACCTGTACGGCGAGCCGGAGAGCGTCATCGCGACGACGGCGCGGGCGCCGGCCCAGTACGCGATGGGCGAGTCTCGGACGTTCACCGTGGTCGAGTACTCCGACACGCTCAAGGTCTCGGTCGTCGTCGACCACAACAACTGGGGCCCGGAGCCGCGCGCCGTCGTCCACATCGATGGCACCGACGGGAAGTCCGAGGGGACGCTCGGCGCGCTGTACGACTACCCCGTCGGCCGGCCCGATACCTTCCGGTTCTACTCTCGCGTGCAGGCGCCGGACCACGCGTTCGACCGCCGCTTCACGGAGCGTTGGATCCCGGACGCCTTCGTCGGCCCGATCGGCGAGCTGCTCTCGGCGATCGAGGAGGACCGCGAGCCCCTCACCTCTGGACGGGACAACCTCAGGACGCTGCGCGTGCTCATGTGCGCCTACCGGTCGGCCGACGAGGGGCGGCGCGTCCGGATCGACGAGATCGAGCTTCCGTGAGCTTGCCGCTCGACCGGCTCTTCGTCCTCGACTTCAGCCAGTACCTCGCTGGCCCGTCGGCCGCGCTGCGCCTCGCCGATCTCGGCGCGCGTGTCGTGAAGGTCGAGCGGCCCGGGGTCGGCGACCCGACGCGCTCGCTCAGCCTCGCAGGCCTCGAGCTCGACGGCGACAGCCTCCTCTTCCACACGATCAACCGGAACAAGGAGAGCCTCGTCGCCGACCTGCGCGACGCGGAGCAGCTGGAGCGCGTCAAGCAGCTCGCCGAGCACGCGGACGTTTTGATCCAGAGCTTCCGGCCGGGGGTGATGGAGCGGTACGGGCTCGACTACGACGCCGTCTCGAAGCTGAACGAGCGCATCGTCTACGGCTCGACGTCCGGCTACGGCGAGACCGGCCCGTGGCGCGATCGTCCCGGCCAGGACCTGGTCGTCCAGGCGCTCTCCGGCCTCACGTGGCTGAACGGTAACCGCGACGATCCGCCGGTCGCGTTCGGCCTCTCGATCGTCGACGCGCTCGCTGGCGCGCACCTCTGCCAGGGGATCCTCGCCTGCCTCGTCCGCCGCGGCGTGACCGGACGGGGCGGCTTCGTCGAGGTCAGCCTGCTCGAGTCCGCGCTCGACCTCCAGTTCGAGGTGCTGACCTGCCACCTCAACGACGGGCAGCAGCTTCCGGTGCGAAGCGAGATTGGCAGCGCCCATCCCTACGTCGGCGCGCCGTACGGCATCTACGAGACTGCGGACGGCTTCCTCGCGCTCGCGATGGGCTCGGTGCCGCTCCTCGGCCAACTGCTCGACCTTCCCGACGTCGAAGCCATCGACGACCCGAAGGACTGGTACGAGCGCCGCGACGAGATCAAGGGCCGGATCGCCGAGGTGCTCGAGACGCGCCCGGCGGCCGAATGGGTCGACAGGCTCGGCGGCGCGGGACTCTGGGTCGCCGAGGTCATGCGGTGGCCGGAGCTCCTGGCACACGACGCCGTGAGGGAGCTCGAGATGGTCGTCGAGGTCGGGGACGGCGAGCGCCGGTTCCGCACCGTCCGCGCGCCGATCCGGATCGACGGTGCGATCCCGCCATCGTCCGCCGCGAGCCCACGGCTGGGCGAACACGATCCACTGCCCGGGGAGGCCGCTTGAACATCGTTCCGAAGTCTTTCGAGGAGTACGAAGTTGGCGAGGCGCGGACGACGCTCGGCCGCACGATCACCGAGGCGGACGTCGTCCTGCATGCGGGCCAGACCGGCGACTTCTACCCGCACCACATGGACGCGGAGTGGATGAAGACGCAGCCCTTCGGACAGCGGATCGCCCACGGGACGCTCATCCTGTCCGTCGGCGTCGGCATGACCGCGGGCGACATCAACCCGCTCGCCTTCAGCTACGGCTACGACCGGATCCGCTTCGTCCGCCCGGTGCACATCGGTGACACGATCACCGTGACGGCGACGATCGCCGCGAAGCGGAACAACCCGAAGCGCCCTGCGTTCGGGTTCGTCGACGAGGAGTGCGCCGTGATGAACCAGCACGGCGACGTCGTCCTCGTGCTCACGCACGTCTACTCGGTCGAGAGAGAGGAGGTGGTCGCCGTCGCCGATTCGTGACCGCTCGTGCCACTCGTTGGGTCAGAGAAAAGGAGAGTGTTCGAATGAAGAAACGAATGCACATTGCGATCGTGAGCTTCCTTGTGCTCGTCGTGGCGGCCACGGTCGGCGCGACCGCGCAGAGCAAGACGAAGAAGACGTTCACCATCGCCATCGACAACGGCTCCGGCTACGGGTTCCCGTTTCCGGCCGCCGAGGGCAAGGGCGTCGCCGCCATGGCGAAGAAGCTCGGCGTGAAAGTCGTCGCCAATCTCGACGGCAAGAACGATCCGCAGAAGGAAGCCGCGAACGTGCAGGACATCATCGCGCTCAAGCCCGACGGCGTGCTGATGATGCCGTCCGACGCCGCCGAGGCCGCGAGCCTCGTCGACAAGCTGTCGGCTGCCGGCATCAAGGTGATCTCCGTACACAGCCTCGTCGGCGCGAACGCGACGATCAAGAAGGTGTATCCGAAGCTGACCGCGCTCGTGATCGAGAACGAGGTCGGCGCGTCGGCGGTCGCCGGCAGGATGGCGAAGAAGGCCCTCCCCAAGGGCGGCAAGGTCGGGCTCGTGCTCGGCCAGGCCGGCTACGCCGAGGTCGGGCTCCGCAAGACCGGGTTCCTCCAGGGCATCAAAGGCTCGAACCTCAAGGTCGTCGCGCAGCAGCCGGGCGACTGGGTCGCGACGAAGGGTCAGGCGGCGTGCCAGGGCATGCTGTCGGGTAACCCCGACATCGCGCTCTTCTACTCGGAGTCTGATGACATGGGTGTCGGCTGCGCCAAGGCCGTGCAGAACGCGGGCTCGAAGGCGCTCGTCATCGGCATGGGCGGCTCGAAGCTCGGCATGGCCGCGATCAAGAAGGGCGGCTCGTACTACGGCACCGTCTGTTACAAGCCGTACGACGAGGGCAAGATCGCCATGCGGCGGATGTACGACAACCTCACCGGCAAGCTGCACGACAAGGCGAAGCTCGTCTTCTACAAAACGCCCGGAATCACGAAGGCCAACGCGAGCCAGTGCGTGGGCCAGTGGTAGGAGAGCCGACCTGGTGACGGGAGCTCATTGCTCGAGCTGACCAGCATCACCAAGCGGTTCCCCAACGGGACTCTCGCCCTGAAGGGTGTCGACTTGACCGTCGAGCCACGGACGGTGCACGGCATCGTCGGCGCGAACGGCGCCGGCAAGTCGACGCTCTTCAAGATCGTCGCCGGAGCGCTCGACCCCACCACGGGGGAGATCCGGTGGAAGGGCGAGCCTGTCGATTGGAGCTCCCCCGCGGCCCCGCTGGCCGCGGGGATCTCCACCATCTACCAGCACATCCCGCTCGTCCCGACGCTCTCGGTGCTCGAGAACGTGTTCCTGAACGACTACCGGGGCCTGTTCGCGCGCGGGCGCCTGCTGAAGCGGTACCGCGAGGTCATCGACAGGGTGCAGTACGACCTCGATCCCGACCTGCGGGTGTCCGAGCTCTCGATCGGCCAGCGCCAGATGGTCGCGATCATGCACGCCCTCGCGCACGGCGCCGAGCTCGTGATCATGGACGAGCCCACGGCGTCGCTCGCGCAGGCGGAGCGCGAGCTCGTCTTCGACACCGTTCGCCGGCTCCGCGACCGCGACGACGTCACCTTCATCTACTGCTCGCACTTCCTCGACGAGGTGCTGAGCCTCACGGACACGATCACCGTTCTGCGCGACGGGCTCGTCGTTGCGGACGAGCCGACTGCCCAGCTGACGGAGGACAGGCTCGTCGACGCGATGGTCGGCAAGAATCTCGCCTCGCTCGAGTCGCTGCGCCAGCACGAGGGCCGCGAGGACGCATTGCCGTTGCTCGAGGTACAAGGCCTCGACTCCCCGGGGAGGATCTCGGACGTCTCGTTCACCGTCCACGGGGGTGAGATCGTCGGCCTCGCGGGGCTGCTCGGGTCCGGTAGGTCAGAGATTCTGCACGCGATCTTCGGCAGCGACCGCGCCGCGAGGGGTCGCGTCGTGCTGCAGGGCCGCGAGCTCGGCCGCTCTGCGCGTGCCGCCGTCCGCTCCGGCATCGCGCTCGTGCCGGAAGAGCGCATGCGTCAGGGGCTCGTCCCTGACTGGGAGATCTGGCGCAATACGAGCTTGCCCGACCTCACCGCGCTGCTGAGCGCCCATGTGGTGCCCTCGCGCGCGAAGGAGGTGGAACGCGCAGAACGGGCGATCCGCGACCTGCGGATCGTCGCTCGCTCGGTCGACGCGCCCGTCTCGTCCCTAAGCGGCGGCAACGCCCAGAAGGTCGTCTTCGCGAAATGGCTCTACGGGGATCCAGCGATCTTCCTGCTCGACGAGCCCACGGTCGGTGTGGACGTCGAGACAAAGGTCGAGATCCTCGAACTGATCCGCCGCTTCGCCCGCGAGGGGAAGGGCGCGATCGTGGTGTCCTCCGAGTTCGAGGAGATCCTCGCGGTCGCGCACCGTGTGCTTGTGATCAGCCGCGGCCGGATCGTCGCCGAGCGGCGGGCGATCGAGACCTCGGAGGAGGAGTTGCTCGCGCTCGCCAGCGGGCTGGGAGCGAAGGAGGACGTCGCTTGAGCGCTGCGACGCCGACGCGCGCACCGGGCTTCCGCGCGCGGTTCGGCGCGGTGAACACCGAGGCCTTCCGACTGCACAACGCGGGCGTCGTCTACGCCCTGTTCGTCCTCGTGATCACGCTCGTTATCTCGACTGCGGTGACGGGGCGGCCTCCGTACCTCTCTGCGATCAACACGGCAAACGTCCTCGACCAGACGACCCAGGTCGGGATCCTTGCGGTATTCATGACGATCGTCCTGATCAGCGGCAACTTCGACCTCTCGATCGGCGCGACGGGGGCGCTCGCGGCCGGCGTGACGTTGATGACGCTGAACCACGCACCGGTTTGGGTCGCCGTTCTCGCGGGTCTCGGGATCGGGACGCTCGTCGGGCTCGTGAACGGACTGCTCGTCCAGATCGTCGGAATCAACGCATTCATCGTCACGCTCGGCGCGCTCACCGCTGTCCGCGGCGTCCTGCTGATCCTGACGAACGGCGAGTCGATCGTGACGTCGAAGACGGGGCTCAACTCGCTCGTCGACGGACCAGCCCCGCTCAACCTCCGATGGGCGTCCGTCGCCGTCGGGATTGTCGTCGTCGCGGTCGGGCTCTACATGATCACTCGCACGCGCGACCTGCAGCGGCCGTTCGACCTCGGCGCGGCCGGCGCCGTGCTCGCGGGACTTGCGCTCGTCATCGTCGGCTTCGCGGCGTTCCCGACGCACTGGCCGCTGACGAAGCAGGTCTGGGTGCTGTTCGCAGTGACGCTCGTGAGCTGGCTTGTGCTTTCGTATACGGCCGTCGGCCGTCGGCTCTACGCGGTCGGCGGCAACACCGAGGCGGCCCGGCTGTCCGGCATCGACATCGCCCGGTACAAGACCGTCCCCTTCGTGCTGAACGGCTTCGCCGCCGCCGTCGTCGGGATCTTGTACGCCGGGCGCTTCGAGGCGATCAACCCGAACGCCTTGTCCGGGATCGAGTTGACCGTGCTGGCCGCTGCGATCCTCGGGGGCACGTCGCTGTTCGGCGGCTCGGGCAGCGTCGTGAAGACCGTCGTCGGCGCCCTGATCCTCTTCGTCCTGGCGAACGGCTTCAACATCCTCAACCTCGGCGCGAATTACCAGCCGCTGATCCAGGGCGTTGTGATCGTCGGCGCGGCCGCGATCTACGTCGTGGCCGGACGCCGTGCTTCGTCGCAGAAGATCAGGAGTGTCGAGACGCACGATGTACCGTCCTCCCCGGACGAGATCGAGCGCCCGAGCGTGGGCGCGCCCACGCGATAGCCCGGGCCGGCGGATTCCGGTGGGGATGATTGAGTTGGCGAGTACTCCCGCGGTGCTCACTGATTTTTCGCACCCCACACGAATGTCGAAGCCGTGACCCGCTGCGACCGCCACACAAGCTCGTTCACGAAACCGCTATTCGCAGGTTGTTTGCGCCCATTCTGTAGGCCACGATTGGGCCACAGAGTGAAAACGCGCGTCTGATCAGGCAACGAAACTGCCCGTTTGCAGGCACTCCGAATAACGGGAGCGACGGGACTCGAACCCGCGACCTCCGGCGTGACAGGCCGGCGTTCTAACCAACTGAACTACGCCCCCGAGAGCGGGCGACAGTGTATCGCTAGCCGATGGAGGTCAGGCCGAGCTGGCGGAGCAGCGTCAACCCGTCGGAGTAGACGTCCTTGCGGGCGACGAGGCCGTCGCGGATTGGGATCACGTCCATGCCGCGGTACTCGACGCTCCGCCCGGTGGGCTCGACCTCGACGCCGGAGCGGGTCATCTTCCCGAGGTGCGTCCCCCGCGCCGTCCACTCCTGGACGACGAGGTCGTCACGAACGTACTGGCGCCGCGCCTCGAACGCGAGGTCCGGGAACACGGCGAAGATGCCGGCGATCGCGCCGTCGATCGCGCCGCGGCCGACGTTCACATCGCCGGTCGTGTGATTCTCGAAGACGGAGTCGTCGGTGTGCATCGCGACGATCGCCGGCACGTCGTGGTCGTTCCAGGCCGCGTTGTAGCGGTCGATGAAATCCCGCAGCTGCCGCCCGTCCACGAGCGTAGAGCCTAGTCCCTCCCGGAGTCGAGGCGGATCGGGCCGGCGCAGGAGCAAGCTCTTCGTCCGCCAGATATCGTCGCGGGATCGCCGCCGTCGTGGATCCGCACTCACACGCACGGAACGAGGCCTCGGCTGGGAGGGTCACCTTGACGAGCCCGATCGGGCGGTTAGGGTCCCTCGCGACCTTCACAAGGGGGAAGATTTCATGACACGAGCACGGCTTGCCGTCGCCGCTTCACTCATCACGGCCTTCGGTCTCTTCGCCGCCGCATCCTCTGCGCACCAGTCACCGCGGCCGCGTCAGCCCGATCGCGCGGGCAGCGGCCGGATCGGCAACCTGAAGGCCGCCGCGCAGTCGTCGCGCGTCGTCTTCTTCACCTCCGATGGGATGAGGCCCGACCTGATGGAGCGCTACGCGCGCCAGGGCCTGATGCCCACGTACGCCCAGCTGATCCAGAACGGCCTCCGTGGCGACAACGGGCTCGAGCAGGCCTTCCCGCCGAACACGGGTGTCGGCTGGTACTCGCTCATGACGGGGACGTGGCCGAGCGAGCACGGCTCCACGAACAACACCTACCACAGGACGGGAGAGGGAACCTTCAACAACCGGACGTCTTTCTCGACCCCTGGAACGCTGCAGGCCGACACGCTTGCCGCCGCGGCCGAACGTGCGGGCAAGAAGGTCGCGCAGGTCGAGTGGGTGGGCGGCAGCCAGTCTGGCATCTCCGGCCCCACCGTCGACTTCGCGAACTTCTTCTCGACCCGCGGGGTGCTCGCGGCGCCGGCGAACCCAGCCGAGCAAACGGGAGCGGCCGCCTTCGGGATCTCCTACCAGGTCGCCGCGTTCTCTGTCGCGAGCGGCTGGTCGAACGTCCCGCCCGGAGACCCGGCCGCGCCGCCGCTGCAGACGCAGCTGGCGGTGCCGACGACTTTCGCATCCCAGAACCCGAACCGCATCTACGACATCTATGCCTACGACAGCGTCGTCAACGGCGCCGCAGCGTATGACACGGTCATCCTCGTCCGGAGCAGCGCCGGCAAGAACGCCGCGAGCGCCGACGCCATCCTGAAGATCGGCGACTTCAAGGAGATCAAGCTGCGCGGCGCGGACGGCCTGATGGGCTCGCGTGCGGGGCAGACGGCGAGCTTCTACAGCAAGCTGATCACCCTGACGACCGCAGGCCCTGGGTCGATCTCGGGCTTCAAGCTCTACTTCACCTCCGTCGCCCGCGTGATCGCCTCGTGCGGGACTCCTGCCTGCAACGCGCTGCCGGCCGGCGGAGCGGGAGAGGACCGGCTCGAGAAGTACATCGCGGACAACCTGCCAGGGTACGTCGCGGCCGACTTCGCTCCCCTCGAGGCACGGATCATCGACGAGGACACGTACGTCCAGCAGGGCCGTGACCTCGAGAAGGCCTACGGCGATGCCGTCATGCAGTACATCCTCGGGACGCTCCAGCCGGATACGCAACTCGCCTTCGTCGGCTACCCGGTGACGGACGAGTTCTCGCACCAGTTCATGGCGCTCACGACGCCCACCGACATGGACGGCCAGCCGAACCCCACCTACGACGACGCCGACTACAACGGCGTCCCGGACGGGCGAGTCGCGATCCGCGAGGGCTACATCCGGAGCGCCTACCAGACCGCCGACTCGAAGCTCGCGCTGGCTCGCTCGCTGATGGGCGGCAACCCCTCGACGTTCGCCTCCTCCGACCACGGCTTCGCGCCGCAGTGGTACGCGATCCAGGCCGGCAAGGTGCTCTTCGACGCCGGTCTCTCGGACTCGGAATCGACAAGCAACTGCCGCTCGGCGCCGACCGGCGTGACGATGGCCAAGGCGTGCTGGGCCGGCGGCACCGCGCAGATCTACGTCAACCTAGCGGGGCGCGACCCCGGCGGCGTCGTCCCCGCCGCGAGCTACGAGACCGTTCGCAACCAGATCGTCTCGGCCTTCCAGAACCTGACCGACCCCGCGAACCCGGGGAAGCGGGTTATCCTGAAGATCTTCAAGAAGGAAGAGCTCCGTAACGTCGACGGGGAGGACGCGCTGCATCCGAATCGAAGCGGCGACGTCGTCGTCGTCTCCCGGCCTCCGTACCAGTTCGACGCGGCGACGCCGGGCAAGACGATCGCCCTCTCGAACTTCTTCGGGCAGCACGGCTACCTCCCGAACCTGGTCGACCTCGCGCACAACGTGAACATGCACGGGGTCTTCCTCGCCTCGGGGCCCGGCATCCGGCAGTTCTCGACGCCCGTCCGGGGTATCCGCTCGATCGACCTCGCGCCGACGATCGCGTTCCTCATGCGCATCCCCGGCCCGCAGAACGCGCGCGGCCGGATCCTCTATCCCGCCGTCGTCGGGAGCGAAAGCCTGCGGCAGGTCACGATCCTCGACATCTCCGACTACCACGGTCAGCTCGTGCCGCTGAGCGAGGCGCCCGACGCGCTCCCCTCCCCGGGCGCGGTGCCGAGCTTCTCGATCGGCGGCGCCGCGTTCCTCAAGCGGTGGTTCGACGTCTTCCGAGCGGAGGACTCCTTCCTCCCGAACACCGGTTCCCTGACGATCGCCGGCGGTGATTCCGAGGGCGCGACGCCTCCGATCTCGAGCTTCTTCGGCGACCGCCCGACGGTCGTGATGATGAACGAGATGGGATTCGACGCCGACGGCCTCGGAAATCACAACTTCGACAGGGGGCAGCAGTACCTGCGGAAGGTGCTGATCCCCCTCGCCAACTTCCGCTTCCTCTCGTCGAACATCGTCGACGCGAGCAGACGGACCCCGCCGGAGTGGGACCCTTACCGCATCTTCACCGTCGGTGGCGTGAAGCTGGCGCTCGTCGGCTTCTCGAACGACGACCTGCTGCAGTTGACCTCTCCGGCGAACCTGACGCCGTTCCAGATCGAGAACTCGACGCTGGCGGTCAACGGCTGGGCGTCGCGGCTGCGCTCGCAACGCGTGGACGCGATCGTCGCCTTCGGTCACCTCGGGGCGACGGCGGGCAGCGTGACGAGTCCGACCGGGCCCCTCGTCGACCTCGCGGACAACGTTCAGGGCGTCGACGCCGTGGTCGGCGACCACACCGACTTCCAGGTGAACACGGTGCGTCCGAACGGCGTCCTCGTGACGGAGAACCGAAGCAAGGGCATCCGCTTCACCCGCTTGCGTCTGCTGGTGCAGAAGGGCGTGGGCGTCGTCTACAAGACCGCTGACTTCCACAAGCCGTGGGACATCGGAGTCACCCCCGACCCGCTGATCCAGGGACAGATCGACAGGCTGAACGCTCAGCTTGCGCCGATCCTCGGGACCGTGATCGGGAGCTCGACCAGGCCGATTCCGCGCACGGACGCCTGCGGCAACACCGCGGGGCGCACGTGCGAGTCGCTGGAGGGGAACGTCGTCGCCGACGCGATGCGCAAGACGTACATGACGCAGGTCGCAATCACGAACTCGGGCGGTCTCCGAGCTGACCTGACCTGTCCGACCACCGACATCGCCGGCGATTTCTGCCCGCCGTACACGCCGCCGCCATACCTGGTCACGCGCGGCCAGGTGCTCACGGTGCTCCCCTTCGGGAATGTCGTCGTCACGGTCTCCGTGAACGGAGCCGAGCTGAAGACGATGCTCGAGAACGGCGTCTCGCAGATGCCGGGCGCTGCGGGCCGGTTCCCGCAGATCTCCGGCTTGTGCTTCACGTACAACATCTCGGCCCCCGCCGGCAGCCGGGTGGTATCGGCGACCACGGCCGGGAACGACGGGACGTGCACCGCGACCCCACTCGACCTGACTGCGGCGACGAACTACTCGCTTGCGGAGAACGATTTCATGGCGAGCGGCGGGGACGGCTATCCGAACTTCTCGAGCCGCGCGACGACGCGGGACATCATGGACAACGTCGTTGCCGACTACATCGCGGCGAACTCGCCGGTCAGCCCGACGATCCAGGGGCGCATCAAGTGCACGACAGGTGGCAGCCCCCTTTGCCCAACGGTCACGCCGTAGCGTGAGACCGCGGGGGCCCGCCGCTCGGGCGGGCGGGCCCCCCGCTTCCTACTCCGCCAGTAGCTCGAGTGCCGACAGCGGGCGGCGGAACGGAGTCGCGACGTAGACGCCCGCTGCGCGGCTTCGCGCCTGTGCGTACAGCCCGCGCGCGTGCGCCATCCCGACCTGTCCCGCGCCGGCTCCGGCATCGTGCATCGCCTGCTGGAGCGACTCGGGCACGAGAATGCCCGGCACCTCGTTATGAAGGCGCAGCGCGAGGCGGTAGGTCGAGAGCGGAAAGAGCCCGACGAGGATCGGGATCGGTGAGGGCCCCTCGAGCCTTTCCAGGAAGGCGTCCAGGTAGGCCAGGTCGTAGAGGATCTGCGTCATCGCGAAGTGCGCGCCCGCGGCGACCTTCTGGCGAAAACGCTCGAGCTCGAGGCCGAGGTCGTCGGCGGTCGGGTTGAGCGCCACTCCGATGTGGAACGACGTCGGTGCGTCGATCGCCTTGCCGTTGTAATCCTCTCCCCGGTTCAACCGGGACATCAGGTCGGCGAGCCCGATCGCGTCGATCTCGTACACCCCGCGCGACCCCGGATAGTCACCGACCTCGGGCGGGTCGCCCGTCACCGCGAGGACGTTCCGGATTCCCTCGGCGTGCGCCCCGAGGAGGACGGACTCGAGGCCCATCACAGAGGTGTCCCGGGTGGTCAGATGCGGGATCGTCTCGAGGCCGCACTCCCGCTCGATCGCCGCCGAGACGATGAGCGCGCTCATGGCGGCCCGCGCGGTCGCGTTGTCGTTGATGTCGACGAACGAGACTCCGGCGTCGCGCAGGGCGGCGGCGGTCTCGAGCAGGCCACGGTTGTCGCCGCCGAGCGGCGGGTCGAGCTGGACCGACGAAACCCACTCGCCGTCCCGGAGCGCTCGCGCGAGCCGGGTCTCCTCGTGTGGCACGGGCGCCGCCCGCGTGAACCGTCGAGGGCTCGAAGCCAGAGGCTCGACCGGCTTGCGATCCGCCTCGACGGCGGCCCGGATGGCCTCGATCTCGGCTGGAGTCGTACCGCAGCAACCGCCGATCACGCGCGCGCCGAGCTGCTGCGCGTGGGCGGCGAACTCGGCGAAGTACTCGGGGGTCGCGTGCGGATATACGACCCGCCCGCCGGCGAGGCTCGCCAGCCCGATGTTCGGGAGAGCCGCCAGCGGCAGGCCGTCGGAGCCCATCGCCTCGAGCGCCGTCAGCGCCGCGAGGACGCCGGCGCCGTGATTCGCGCCCACGGCCGCGACCTCGAGCGCTGTCAGCCGCTCCGCCGCGTCGCGTGCCTCGACGCCGCCAAGGGTCACCGCTTCCTCGTCGAAGGTCAGCAGCGCGACGATCGGCAGGGACGAGACGCTGCGAACAGCCTCGATCGCGGTCGTCAGCTCCTCGAGGTCGAAGAAGGTCTCGACGACGAAGAGATCGGCGCCGCGTCCCTCGAGGATGGCGGCCTGATCGGCGAAGAGGCGGCGGCGATCCTCCCCCCACACGTCGTGTGCGTCGCCCAGCGGGCCGATCGAGGCGCCGATGAAGACTTGCTTGCCGCAGATCTCGCGCGCCTCCCGCGCGAGTCGCACTGCGCTCGAGTTGATTCGCTCGAACTCCTCCTCGAGGTAGTACCCCGCGAGCTTGCGACGGTTGGCTCCGAAGGAGTTGGTCTCGATCAACTCCGCGCCGGCGCGGATGAAGCTGACGTGGAGCGAGACGACAGCCTCCGGAGCCCGAAGGTTTGCCTCCTCGGGGCAGCGCAGGCGGGGGACGGCGCTCGCGATGAGCGAGCCCATCCCTCCGTCGGCCACGATCGGCGGGCCGTGGGCGAGGCGCTGCGTGAACCTGTTGCTCATCGAGAGTGACTCTAGTCGGATGCTTCGAGAGCCTCTTCCGAGGGATAGATAGTTAGGTTTCGGTCACTAATACTGCGTAAGTCACCTCGGGCCCCGATGCGGCGGAGGCCCGAGGAGCGGAGGGAGCCGCTGCGGCAGCGGTTCCCTCTCGCACGTTCGGGTTCAGGCGCTCAAGTGCGACGGCTCGCCTGCCGATCCTCTCCATGGCTCCGATCGCCGGGGACTGACGGCAATCTTCCTGCGGCGCGGAATCGCGAGCGGCCGTGCCGGCCCCGCCGGCGCGGCCGTCTCAGTGAAGGGCTCAGTCGTCGTGGACGACACGGCCCTCCATGCCGCCCGCGACGATCACGACCTGGCCGCTCACGTGCCCCGACAGGAGAGGTGAAGCCAGGGCCACGACCTGGGCGGCCACCTGCTCGGGGCTCGCCACCTGCCGCAGAGCCATCGTCCTCGTTACCTGTCGCACCCGCTCCGGATCGATCAGCCCGCGGGTCATCGGCGTCTCGGTCCAACCGGGCGCAACTCCGTTCACGCGCGCGCGAGGAGAGATCCGGACGACCTCGTTCTTCAGTGACAGGAGCAGTCCGTGGAGGATCGCCGACTTCGCCGCCGCATAGTCCGCGTGCCCCGCCTCGCCGAAGACCCCTGCCGTCGAGCCGACGAGCACGAGGCTCCCGTCGCCCCGAAGCTGCCGGAGGAAGCCGCGGGCGGTGAGGAAGCTCGCCGTCAGGTTGGCGTCGATCGTCGCCCGCCAGCGTTCGAGCGGAAGCTGTGACACAGGTAGGTCCTCCCGCGGCCAGACTCCCGCGACCGCGGCGCACGCGTCGAGCGCGCCGGCCCGGCCGAAGAGGGAGTCGACCTGTGCCTCGTCGGTCAGGTCTGCGCCGACGAGGCTTGCTGTAGCACCCAACTCGAGCGCAAGCGCCTCCGCTCGCTCCCGACCGCGGTGGTAGTGGAGCACAACCGCTGCGCCTTCCGCCGCGAACGCCCGGGCGCAGGCCGATCCGATGCCGCCGGACGCGCCGGTGACGAGCACACGAGATCCCGTGAGTCCCGTCTCCATGCCGCAGACGCTACCGAGGAGCAGGCTGCGCCTGGCCGCCGCTCTCGGCGTTTCGAGACACGGAGGAAGTTTCCTTGTCCAAATGAGCCGGTTCCCATTAAGATCCGCCGCGCAAGGGTGAGCCGGTGGACCTTCGGCCGGCTCTTCTCGTTAGGTAGCCCCAGTCCCCGTCCACCAACGCGAGAAGCCGGAGGTCAATGCTCACCGTCGACATCACCCTCCCCGACGTCGAAGAGCTTCACAAGCTCGTCCAGGACGGAACCGAGAAAGGCTTCCTCACCTACGATGAGATCGTCGCCGGCCTCGAGGAGGTCGAGCTGACGAAGGAGCAGGTAGAGGACTTCTACACCTACCTCATCGACCACGGCATCGAGCTGATGGAGGGCGAGCAGCACAAGCACCCTCCCCACGAGCAGCCGGCGCTCGCCGAGGAGGACACGAAGAACGCACCGAAGCTCGATCTCACCGTCGAGCCGTCGCTCGACTCCCTGCGGCTCTATCTCCGCGAGATCGGCAAGGTCTCCCTGCTGACGGCAGACCAGGAGGTCTACCTCGCGAAACGGATCGAGCGCGGAGACATGCGCGCGAAGACCCAGATGATCGAGGCGAACCTCCGTCTCGTCGTCTCGATCGCGAAGAGCTACCTGGGCCGCGGCCTGACGTTCCTCGACCTGATCCAGGAGGGGTCGCTCGGCCTGATTCGTGCCGTCGAGAAGTTCGACTACCGCAAGGGCTACAAGTTCTCGACCTATGCGACCTGGTGGATCCGACAGGCCGTGACGCGCGCGATCGCGGACAAGGCACGCACGATCCGGATCCCGGTGCACATGGTCGAGAAGCTGAACAAGGTCGTGCACATCGAGCGCCACCTCGTCCAGCGCCTGGGACGCGAGCCTCGGCCCGACGAGATCGCGCACGAGCTTGAGATCACGACTGCCGAGGTACGCGAGATCCTCCGCATGGCGCAGCATCCGGTGAGCCTCGAAAAGCCGATCGGCGAGGAGGAGGAGTCCGAGCTCGGCGATTTCGTTCAGGACGACCAGGCCGAATCGCCTTTCGACACGGCCTCCCTCTCGCTGCGGCGCGAGGACATCGATCGCGCTCTCGACTCGCTCCCCGACCGCGAGCGGAAGGTGATCGAGCTCCGGTTCGGGTTGAAGGGCGGGCAGCCCTGCACCCTGGAGGAGGTCGGGAAGGCTTTCGGCGTCACCCGCGAGCGCATCCGCCAGATCGAGAACAACACGCTGAAGAAGCTCGAGGGCCTGCCGGAGGCGCAGGGGCTCAAGGATTGCGTCTGAGGCGGGGAGGCCGGATTCGCCGGTCGAGCCTGGACGGCCGAGTCAGCTCGCGATTGTGCGCTCAGGCGTTCGAGGCACGCACGAGGTAGAGCCTCCACTCGCCTGGGACGCCCTTCAGCGCACGCAGGCCGCGTTCCTCGAATTCGATCCCCGAGCCTGCCACGAGGTCCTTGACCGTGCTCGAGACGAGCACCTCGCCCGGCCCCGCCTCGGCGGCGACGCGCGAGCCGATGCTGACGGCGATGCCGGCGAGCTTGCCGTCGTGCAGCTCGCACTCGCCCGTGTGCAACCCGGCGCGCAGGCCGAGGCCGAGCTCGCTGACGCTGGCGGCGATCGCCTGCGCGCAGCGGATGGCGCGCGCCGGTCCGTCGAAGATTGCGAAGAAGCCGTCTCCGGCGGTGTCGAGCTCCTCGCCGCGGAAGCGGGCGAGCTCGCGCCGCACAGCCGCATGGTGGTGCGCGAGCAGATCGCGCCAAGCTCGATCGCCGAGCGCGGTCGCGCGCGCGGTCGAGCTGACGATGTCGGTGAAGAGGACGGTCGTCAGGACGCTGTCGGGGACGGGCAGCTCCTCCCGGCCGCTCAGGAAGCGCTCGAGCTCGAGCGAAACCTCGTCGTCGACCCAGACGGGGATGTCCTCGCCCGGAAGCTGCACGGAGCTCGCGCCGGGGATCCGCGCCGCCACCCGCAGCGCGACGTCGCGCCTCTTCGCACGGTAGATCACGCGCGTCGGCACGCGAATCGTCGGCAGGACGTCCGAGATGTCTGTGTCGTGCAACATCCGGAAGAACTCCGCCGCCGCTCCCGGGCTCGCGGCGTAGCGCAGGTAATCGGCGTGCCACCGCAGAAGCGCCTCGTCCCCCCGTCCTGGTCGGAAGGATCACGCGCGCGATCTCGTCGGCGAGCTCGCGCGTGCCCCAGCGCTCGCGCGCGTCGTCGGCGGATCGGGGCGGCACAGGCGACAGATCCGCCGGCGAGGCGTGCGGGTGATAAAGGACGAGCGCCCGCGTGCGGTCGGGATAGGTCGCGGCGAAGAGGGCGCACAGCTGGCCGCCCTGGACGCCGCCGAGCAGCACGGCGCGTTCCGAGCCGACGGCGTCGAGCACGGCCCGGATGTCGTCCATCTGCGTCTCGAGCGTCAGGGCACGCGTCCGGTCGGAGAGCCCCATGCCACGCTTGTCGAAGAGGATCAGGCGCGAGAAGGACGAGAGCCGCTCGAAGAAGCGGCGCATGAGCGGATGCTCCCAGGCGTGGAGGATGTTTCCGAAGAAGGGGGTGAAGACGAGATCGACCGGTCCGTCGCCGAGCACCTGGTAGGCGATCGACACGTCGCCGCTGCGCGCGTAGCGAACCTCCGGGATCGCCGTCACGACTCGAGATTCTCATGCAAGACGAAGGGTGCGGAGGTCGAACTCGCCGCCTTCCTGCCGGTCGAAGCCTTCCAGCATCACTGCCCCTTCGATCTCGCGATCTCGCGTCGAGCTGCCGCGCGAGGAGCCCGCAACGCGCTCGGAACCCGGGTCGCTAGCTTCTGGTGAAGATGGGCGGGGTCGCTCGGAGGCTCACTGCTCGGCCGTCCCAGAGGAGGCCGTGCGTCGAGCTCTTGAAGACGACGGCCCACGCGGCGCGGCTCTCGACCCGGAACGAGACCGTGCGGTGCTCTCCGGGCTGGAACGAGACGCGGCGGTCGACACCTTTGCCGTGGAAGCGGATCGAGAGCGCGACGCCGTTCGCGGGGAGCGTCATCGAGAGGCGGAGCGTGCCGCGGACGCCGCCGGCACGACCGGGCCAGAGAACGACCTCTCCTTCGTTCGCGAACCATCCGTCCCAGTAACGGCCGAGGGTGAAGCTCGAGAGCCGCAGCCCCCCCGGCCCGGGGCGCCACAGCTCCATCGTGCCTCCGCGGCCAACGCGCCGCGCGTCCGCGAAGGTGATGGCGGAGGCGAAGTTCTGCACGAGGAGCGGCCGGTTGGCCGGCCGGCCGTCCAGGTAGAGCGTTCCGTTCGGACCTACACGTGCGTGGCGGTTCTCGAAGGCATCGACGGCCCTCGCGCGGCCCAGTAGGGCGACCGACCGGAGCGAGCGGTTCCAGAAGAGCTGCTCGAGCACGGTGTCCGCGGGCGCCCCCGCCGTCTGGAGCACGTCCACCGGGCCGAGCTGTGCGTGGTCGACCCACCGCGCATCGGCCGGTAGGTGCGAGGCGCGGATCGCCAGGGCATTCGTCGCCTGGACGGAGTGGGCAGCTGCGGAGACGGTCACGGCCACGGCCACGGCGGCCCCGACCGGCGCCCACCGGAGCCGGCGGCCGCCGAAGGCGCTTGCCACGGCGAGTACGGCGAGCACCGAGGCGATCGCCGCGACGGTGAGCGAACCGGCGCCGGCGCCGAGCGCCTTCTCGAGCCGGAAGACCGCGAAGAGGAACGGAGAGTCCTGCTTGTCTCCTCCGATCGTGTACCCGGAGAGCGGGATCGACGCGGCGAGGCCCAACATCGTTACGCCTACGACCGCCAGCAGCTTGCGCGAGGGGCACCCGCGCTTCACGTAGAGGGCGAAGCCAATGGCGACGAGCGGGATCAGCGAGCAGAGATAGCGCTCCTGGAACCGTTGGGAGCCGTTCGATGCGTAAAGCGCTGCCTCGAAGAGGAGGCCGGCGCCGAAGAAGAGTGCGAGCGCCGCGAAGGCGCGCTCGGACCGGTCGATCGGCCGCAAAAGGGCGAGAGCGATCGCGATGGCCGCGCCGGGCACGAGAACCCAGCCAGCGGCGTAGGCGAGGAGCAGTGCGTCGATGCCGCCCCAGTGGAGGAGCGCACCCGCATCGAGGTGCTCGTGGACGACGCCGGAGTAGTAGCCGAGGATCCGTGAGGTACCGAGCGCTGTTGCTGCGAGCAGCGGAGCTGCGATGAGCGCCGCAGTCACCCGGAAGCGGGTCGCGACGCGGCGAACGCTTCTGCCTTCGACCACGAGCGCCGCGCCGAGGAACGCCAAAGGCAGGACGACGTACTGGACGCGTGCGAAGGTCGCGAGCGCGGTCAGCGTGACGAAGGCGACCTGAGAGCGGCGAGTCGGCGACTCCAGCACGCGGACACCGGCGTAGAGAGCGCCGAGTGCGAGCGGGTACGCGATCGGGTCGGCGAGCAGGAAGGACGAGAAGATGAGGTCGGGGGAGGCGACGGCCAGCCCGCCGACGGCGAGCGCTGCGAGGCTCGAGATCCCCAGCCGGCGCGCCAGAAGGTAGGCGGGCACCGCTGCGAACGACATCGCGAGGGCATGCTCGGCTTGTGTCAGGCGGTATGCGAGTTCCGGGTCGCCGAGGAGCCAGAAGGGTGCGGCGAGGATCGGCTCGAGGAGCGCCGGGAAGTGTGCGTGCGAGCCGCGGACGAGCGGCCGCCCGCTCTCGGCGATGCTCCGCGCGAGCGTCCCGTAGATGTACTCGTCCGGGAAGTACACCGGGACGGATTGCGCGAGCGCCCCGAGAAGGCGCAGGGCGAAGCTTGCAAGGACGATGACGGGGAGGACGAGGCGGGCCGGAGCCGCCGCAATGTGCTTCGGGGACGCGAGATCACGCGCCTGCGCGCGTGAGGCGGCTACGTCGACGGCCACGCAAGCCGTATCGGCACTCGGTTCGAATCACTTGAAGGAGGGTCGAGGCGCGGCGGGAGCGCGGCGAGAGATGGAATCAGGCTGAGTCCGGGCCACCAGCCGGCTCGCGTGAATTATCGATCGAGCACTTAGTCGAGCGGGCTTACCGTGGCGGTCTCGTTCACCCGCTCGTAAGGGACGAACAGCTTGCAATGCGGACACTTGAAGCCGTGGTAGCGCCTCGCGGTGCCAACGAGGAGAGTGGCCGAAAAGGGCTTCTTGCAGTGAGGGCAAGAGACATCGAAGGCCTCTTCCGTCGGTGTGACACCGGCCACGCGTCCAAGCTACCAGAACGATTCTGGGCCGCCGTCGAGCTGCCCGGACGACCTTGACCGGTGAGCGGGCCGAGCGCACAATCCACCTTCGCGCCAGCAGGGGCGCCGGGGTTTCTACTCTTGGAAGGGTGATGGCGATCTTGTTCGCACGCTTCGTGAGTCCCGGCGCACGGGCGGCACGCGCCTCCTTGCGGGCCGCGACGAAAGGGAGAGCTAGGTGAGGAAGATCACTCTGCGCCAGCGGCTGGGGTACGCGTTCGACAACACGATGTCGAGGGGCGCGGTCTCCCTCGTCGGCTGGCTCGCGGTGGCGACGCTGCTCCTGATCGTCCTCTTCAGCGTGATCGTCCTCGCGGCCGGGATCGCGCCTGCGAGTGCCGGCGGGCACAAGCCCGGCGTGTTCCGGCAGCTCTTCAACACTTTCGTGCACGCGCTCGACTCCGGCGCGATCGGCGGCGACAGCGGCCATTGGCCGTTCATCGTCCTGATGATCTGCCTGACGATCGCCGGGCTCCTGATCGTCAGCGCGCTGATCGGCGTCATCTCGACTGGGCTCGACGAGAAGCTCCAGGAACTCCGCAAGGGTCGTTCGTTCGTTCGTTCTCGAGAGCGGTCACACCCCTCGTCCTCGGTTGGTCGGACACGATCTTCACGATCCTGTCCGAGCTCGCGATCGCCAACGAAAACGAGCGCCGTCCGTCCGTCGTGATCCTGGCCGAGCGGGACAAGGTCGAGATGGAGGACCTGATTCGCTCGAAGATCGCGGACCTCCGGAACACCCGCGTCATCTGCCGGACGGGGAGCCCCATCGACCTCGACGACCTGAGGATCGTCAAACCGAACGAGGCGCGCTCGGTGGTCGTCCTCGCAGAAGAGGGGATCGACGCCGATACGCAGGTGATCAAGTCCGTGCTCGCCCTGACGCAGGGCCTCGAACGCCGGGCGGAGCCCTACCACATCATCGCCGTCATCCACGACCCGGCGAACCTGGAGGCGTCGCGGCTCGTCGGGAACGGCGAGACGGTCTTCATCGACAAGCGCGAGACGATCTCCCGGCTGATCGTGCAGTCCTCCCGCCAGTCCGGCGCCTCCGTCGTCTACACGGAGCTACTCGACTTCGAGGGAGACGAGGTCTACTTCCGTCGTGACGAGTCGCTCGTCGGGAAGACGTTCGGGGAGGCCCTTTTCGCCTACGAGGATTGCACGATCATCGGCCTCCACCGCGGCGGCGATGTCGTCCTGAACCCACCGATGGAGACTACGATCGGCGCCGAGGACAGCATCGTCGCGATCGCGGAGGACGACTCTCGCCTCGCCGCAGCTGTGGCGTACGGCGGCGCGATCGACGAGGCGGTGATCGCGGCCCCGACGCCGATCGAGGAGCCGACACAGCGTGTGCTGCTGCTCGGCTGGAACAGCCGCTCCGCCGCGGTCATCAACGAGCTCGACCAGTACGCACGGGAGGGTTCGCTCATCACGGTCGTCGCCGACGATGCCCGGGCCCAGGCGGCGATCGCCGCCCAGTGCGGCGGCGTCCGGAACCTCACGATCGCGTTCCGCGAGGGCAGCACGACCGACCGCCGAACTCTCGACGGGCTCGGCGTGCCCGGCTACGACCAGGTGATCGTCATGTGCTACTCCGAGCAGCTTGCGCCGCAGCACGCGGACGCCCGCACGCTCGTCACGCTGCTTCATCTGCGTGACATCGCAGCCCGCGCAGGCGCGTACTTCCCGATCGCGAGCGAGATGCTCGACGATCGCAACCGCGAGCTCGCGCAGGTGACGAAGGTGGACGACGTGATCGTCAGCGATCGGCTGATCAGCCTGATGATCGCGCAGATCTCGGAAAACCCGCACCTTGGCGAGGTCTTCAGCAAGCTCTTCGCCGCCGAGGGGTCGGAGATCTACCTGCGGCCGGTCGAGGAATACCTCGCCAACGGGCGTCCTGCGCCCTTCGCGACCCTCGTCGAGGCCGCACGCCGGCGCGGCGAGATCGCGATCGGCTACCGCGACAAATCCAGTTCGACCGACGCGGCGGGCCGGTTACGGGGTGCGAGTGAACATCCCGAAGTCCGAGTTGATCACGCCCGGTGACGGCGACCGGGTCGTCGTGCTCGCAGAGCAGTGACCGCGGAGGGCGCCCTCGACGAGCGCACGCGCCGCGTCGAGCGGTGGTTCGAGGTGCCGATCCTCGTCGCGGCGCTGCTCGTCATCCCCGTCATCGTGATCGAGCAGTCCTCTGCGGGGTCGCCCTGGCGGACGATCGCGGGCGTCCTCAACTGGGCGATCTGGTTCGTCTTCCTGCTCGAGTCGCCGTGACCTTCACCATCGCAGCCGACAAGAAGGCCTGGCTTCGCGACCATCCCCTCGAGCTCTCGATCGTCTTCCTGACACCCCCGTTCCTTCCCTCCAGCCTCCAGGCGGCGAGGGTGCTTCGGCTCCTGCGGCTGCTGCGCCTGCTCGCGCTGCTCGAGTACGCGAAGAAGCTCTTCTCGCTCGGTGGCCTCCGCTACGCCGCGCTGCTCGCCGTCATGACCGCGCTCGGCGGCGGCGCGGCCTTGGCGTCGGCCGAGAACATCTCCACCTGGGACGGTGTCTGGTGGTCGGTCGCGACGATGACGACGGTCGGCTACGGCGACATCTATCCGCACACGACGCTCGGCCGCGTGATCGCGATGGGGGTGATGGTCGTAGGGATCGGCTTCCTCTCGATCATCATCGGCGCGGTTGCGCAGCGCTTCGTCGCGACCGAGGTCAAGACCGACGTCGCGGAGGCGCAGGAGGAGCTCTCGGTGGAGCTCGGGGAGGCAGAGGCAGACCTGATGGGCGAGCTCGAGGGGATCGCGACGCGCCTGCGTGAGCTCGAGAGCGTGGTCACCCGTCTGGCGCAGCAGCGGCCGGCGTCGCGCTGAGCCGCGACCGGGCGCGGTCGCGAAGACACGGGGCGCGGGCGCATGATCCAGCGGTGAACGGAAACACCGCCCGGCCTGCGGAAGAGCGCGGTGAGGACGCGGCGGCGAGTCTCGAAGCGGAGGCGCCGTCGCGCCTCGACCGGCGGCTCGGCACGAAGGAGGCCGTCGTCCTCGGGCTCGGCTCCATGATCGGCGCCGGTGTCTTCGTCGCCTTCGCGCCCGCGGCGCAGGCAGCCGGTGCCGGTCTCCTGCTGGGGCTGGCGATCGCCGGGGGGATCGCCTACTGCAACGCCCGCTCCTCCGCGCGTCTCGCCGCGCTCTACCCCGAGTCCGGCGGAACGTACGTCTACGGCCGCCGCCGGCTTGGCGAGCTGTGGGGCTACCTCGCCGGCTGGGGCTTCGTCGTCGGGAAGCTCGCGAGCTGTGCGGCGATGGCCCTGACCTTCGGCCACTACGCGGCTCCCTCCGTCGCGCGTCCGCTCGCGGTGGCGGCGACGCTCGCGCTCACGGCCGTCAACTTCCGCGGAATCGGAAAGACGGCCGCCCTGACGCGAGCGATCGTGGCGATCGTGCTTGCCACCCTCGCGACCTTCGTCGTGGCCGCCCTGCTCGGGGGAACCGCGACGGCAGGCAACATCTCTCCGCTGCACGGGACCTCCGCGTGGGGCGTCCTCCGGGCCGCGGGCTTCCTCTTCTTCGCGTTCGCGGGTTACGCTCGCATCGCGACGCTCGGCGAGGAGGTGGCCGACCCGCGGCGCACGATCCCGCGGGCGATACCCCTAGCCCTCGCCGTGACGCTCGTGGTCTACGCGGCGGTCGCGCTCGCCGCGCTCGCCGCGGCCGGGAGCGACGTCCTCGCCGCCTCCGCCGCACCGCTCAGGGCGGCGCTCGAAGTCGGCTCGCTTCGGAGGGCTGCGCCGGTCGTCCGGATCGGGGCGGCGGTCGCGTCGCTCGGCGTCCTGCTCTCGCTGCTGGCCGGGGTCAGCCGGACGGCATTCGCGATGGCGGCGAACGGGCACCTGCCGCGTGCCCTCGCCGCCGTGCACGCACGATCGAGGGTGCCGTACAGGGCGGAGCTGGCGGCCGCGGCCGTTGTCGTAACGGTGGTTTCGGTCGCCGACGTGCGCTCGGCGATCGGGTTCAGCTCCTTCTGCGTCCTGGTCTACTACGCGATCGCGAACGCCTCGGCGCTGACCCTCCGGGGCGGGACGGGCCCGAGCGCAGCCGCCGTGCTCGGCGGCAGCGGCTGCCTCCTCCTGGCCTTCGCGCTGCCGCTCCGCTCGATCGTCGAAGGCTCCGCGGTGATCGCGGCCGGCCTGATCGTCTTCGGCATCCAGAGGTCGCTGCGGCGTCGAGGCGTAGCGGGGCGCCGTTGACCGACAAGGCAACGAGAGTCCGCAGGCCGTGGCCACCCGAGGTGCGCCCGCACACCGTGGCGTACGCTTCGCCACCTGATTCGAAACTCTCGATAGGAGGCTTCAATGGCTTCTCCGTACACGCTCAAGAAGCTCAGCGACGTCGAGGACTCCGCTCCGAAGTCCGGGTTCGGCGGGATCCAGGAAGCCCGATTCGCCCGTGAAGACCTCGAGGCCGAAGACACCGGTGTCAGCTACCACCGTCTCCGCGCCGCTAAGCGCCAGCCGTTCGCGCACAGGCACGACAAGGCGGAGGAGGTCTACGTCGTGCTCGCCGGTTCCGGCCGGGTCAAGCTCGACGACGAGATCCTCGAGATCGAGGCTCTCGACGCGATCCGCGTCGCGCCCGGGGTGATCCGCTCCTTCGAGGCCGGGTCGGACGGGCTCGAGCTGCTCGCCGTCGGCCCGCATCACAGCGGTGACGGAGAGGTGATTCAGGACTGGTGGACCGACTGACGGGAAGGTCGTGACCGAGGCCGGGGATCCTTTGCTGCGTTCCGGTCCTTCCTAAGGAAAGCCCTTTATCCTTAGCTTCATGGCGCTGAGGCAAAGGATCGCGAGGTAGCGCATGGTCGATACTGCCCGCTCTCCGGGGATCACCGATCGAGCGGGGACCTTCCGACGCGTGCGTGCCGGCGGCGAGACCTTCTACGTCTTCCACCCGAAGCCGCTGCCGCCGAGCCCGCCTCTCGAGATCGACCCCGACACCCAGGAGTTGCTCGCCAGGCGAATCAGGCCCTCGGGCGGCTCGACGGGATCACGCTTCTTCTTCCTGTCCCCGATCAGTTTCTCTACTCCTACATCCGGAAAGAGGCTGTGCTCTCGTCGAAGATCGAAGGGACGCAGTCTTCGCTCTCCGATCTGCTGCTCTTCGAGCACGACGAGGCGCCCGGTGTCCCCGTCGCAGATACGCGTGAAAGCTTCAACTACATCCGTGCGATGAACCACGGACTCGCCCGCGTGAGAGACGGGTTTCCGCTCAGCCTCCGCCTCCTCAAGGAGATCCACGGTCTGCTGCTGGAGTCCGGCCGAGGCGCCAGTCGGGCGCCGGGGCAGTTGCGCTCGACCCAGAACTGGATCGGCGGTACGCACCCGGGCAACGCGCGATACGTCCCTCCTCCCGCCCACGAGGTGCTACCCGCGATGGGGGCGCTCGAGAAATTTCTTCACAACGACCCGGTGAGGACGTCGGTCCTCGTAAGGCCGCGCTGGCCCATGCGCAAATTCGAGACCATCCATCCCTTCCTCGACGGCAACGGGCGCCTGGGCCGACTCCTGATCACGCTGCTGCTCTGCGTCGAGGAGCAGCGGGGTCATGTCGCAGCCGCTTCTCTATCTGAGCCTCTACTTGAAGTGGAACCGCGACGAGTACTACGCTCGGCTCCAACGCGTCCGGACCCACGGCGAATGGGAAGAGTGGCTTCGATTCTTCCTGGAGGGCGTCAGCGACGCTGGTTCTGCAACGGAGACAACTCAGCGCCTGCTGGCGCTCGTCGAAGAAGACCGGCGAGCGATCCACAACCTTGGTCGTGCGAGCGGGTCTGCGCTGCGGCTTCATGAGCTGGCGATCCGCCAGGTCGCGTTCCGCATTCCCGAGGCCGCGCGAGCTCGCTCTTTCAGAGGTCACCATCGCGAGTACGGCTGCGCATCTCGAGCGCCTCGGGATCGTCCGAGAGGTCACCGGGCGGCGTCGGAGCAAGCTGTTCGTCTATGGCAGGTACCTGGCCGTTCTCCAGGAAGGTACGACCGATCGAGAACTGAACAGTGAGACGACGTCGTGTGCGTGACCCGTCGCGCTGCGAGCGCTCCCGGTCACGAGGCTCCGGCTGCCCTCGCAGCAGGCGTACACCGCGAGGACGAGGAGCGACTCGGTGCGGAGCGAATGGCGACGCCAGCCACGCGACCAGACGCCCGGTGCCGGCCGGGTCCGCAAGCTCGGAACGATCGATCCTCGAACTGATCAAGAGAAGCAAGAATCGCGGCCTGAGCCCGGCGTCCGCAAGGCCCAGGTCGAGACCTTGCGGACTAGGTCGAGGTACTCCTACGTGGAGCTGCCGGAGCCGCAGACGCCCTTCGGGAACCCGTAGGCAGCGATTCGCAGACCGTCCGACCACCACCGCCGAGTCGCCCTCGATCGAAGGGCTGACGGCGCGCGAGGTCGAGGTGCTTCGACTCGTTGCCCGTGGCCTCTCGAACGCCGAGGTCGCCGCCGAGCTCGTCGTCAGCGAGCACACGACCAAGACTCACGTGGCGAGCATCCTCCAGAAGCTCGACCTGCGAAACCGGGTGCAGGCCGTCGTCCTCGCCTACGAGTCGGGGCTCGTGCGCGCCCGCAGCTGAGGACGGCGGCGGGGCGGCATCACGCCGCGGTCGAATGCCGGCGCTCGAGCTCGCGCTCGACCTCGGCGGGGTCGAGGCCGCGGGCGGCCAGCAGGACGTAGCTGTGGAACCAGAGGTCGGCGAGCTCGGAGACGAGCCGCTCGTCGCTCTCTCCCGCCCCGGCGAGCGCGGCCTCCAGGCCTTCCTCGCCCACCTTGCGCGCTGCCGCGCCAGCGCCCTGCTTGACGAGGGCGGCGACGTACGACCCTTCCGGCCTGGTTGCGGCGCGCTCGGCCACCACGCGCCAGAGCCAGGGCGCGAAGCACGAGGTCGAGCCGGTGTGGCAGGCCGGTCCGGCGGCTCGGACGCGAAGGAGGATCGCGTCGCCGTCGCAGTCCTCCCTCAGCTCCTCGACCTCGAGCGTGTTGCCCGATGTCTCTCCCTTGTGCCAGGGGCGGCCTCGCGAGCGGCTGAAGAAATGAGCCGAGCCGGTCTCCCGGGTCAGACGGAGCGCCTCGTCGTCCATCCAGGCGAGCATCAGCACACGGCCGCTCGCGGCATCCTGGACGATCGCGGCGCGCAGGTCAGGCGACATCGCGCAGCGGGACCCCCAGCCCACGCAGCTCCTGCCGCAGCGAAGCCAACCGTTCCGGCTGCTCGTGGAGGATCGATGCGAGCAGGGCCGCCTGCGCCACCTCCAGGGCGTCCGCGACGTGCCGAGCGCCGCCGGCACCGCCCGATGCGATCACGGGCACCGACACCGCACCCGCGACCGCGGCGGTCAGCTCGAGGTCGTAGCCGGCCCGCGTGCCGTCCGCGTCGATGGAGGTCAGCAGGAGCTCTCCCGCCCCGCGATCCTGGGCCTCACGTGCCCAGTCGACGGCCTCACGGCCCGTCGCGGCGGTTCCCGCGCGGGTCCGGACCTGACCGCCCGCGGCGTCGATCGCGACGACCACGGCTTGCGAGCCGAGGAGGTGCGCGAGCTCCGAGATGAGCGCCGGCCGGTCGAGCGCCGCGCTGTTGACGGCCACCTTGTCCGCTCCAGCCTGGAGAAGCGAGGCGCCGTCGTCTGCGCAACGCACCCCGCCCCCGACCGTGAACGGGATCGCCAGTTGGTCGGCCACCCGTGCGACGAGGGCGAGGAGGGCCGGGCGCCCTTCCAGAGTGGCCTTCACGTCGAGGTAGACGAGCTCGTCGGCGCCGGCGTCGGAATAGGCGGCGCCGAGCTCGACCGGATCGCCGACGTCGCGGAGGCCCCGGAAGCGGATGCCCTTGACGACGCGGCCCGCGGCCACGTCCAGACACGGAATCAGGCGGGGGAGAGGCATCGCTCCAGAAACCGGGCGCCGGCGGCGCCGCTCTTCTCCGGGTGGAACTGGACGCCGACGAAGCTCCCCGCCCGCGCTGCCGCCACGATCCCCTCGGAGGTCGCCGAGGCGGCGGGGGTCTCGGCGGCGTAGGAGTGCGCGAAGTAATAGGCCTCGCCACCGGGATCGACCGGGGCCCAGCCGATCCGCGGCACCCGCCCCTCGCGCAGCCGCATGGCCCGTCCCGGCAGGAGCGCGAGCCCCTCGACTCCGCCGTCCTCATCGGTGTGCTCGAGCGCCAGCTGGAGACCCAGGCAGATGCCGAGCACGGGCTTCGCCGCTGCGATCCGAACGCGCAGGGCCTCGTCGAGGCCGCGTTCGCGCAGGGCCGCCATCGCGCTCGCGGCAGAGCCGACGCCGGGCAGGACGGCCAGGCCGGCGGCGGCAACCGCCTCGGCCGCGTCGGCGACGCAGGCGTCGGCTCCGAGCCGCGCGAACGCCGCGAGAACCGACCGGACGTTGCCGGCGCCGAAGTCGCAGATCGCGACCTTCACAGGACGCCCTTCGTGGAGGGGATGCCGGCCCCCTCGGCCCGTACCGCCGCGCGGAGCGCGCGACCGACCGCCTTGAAGGCAGCCTCCGCGACGTGGTGCTCGTCCCGTCCGCTCGACTCGACGTGCAGCGCGAGCCGTCCGGCCTGGGCGAGGCTCCGAAGCGCGTGCTCGGCCAGCCCGGGGTCGCGGTCGAGGTGCAGCTCGGCCCAGGCGCGGCCTCCGAGGTCGACGGAGGCGCGGGCGAGCGCGTCGTCCATCGGGACGACCGCGTCCCCGTAGCGCGCGATCCCCCGCCGGGCGCCGAGCGCGCGGTCGAGCGCCGCGCCGAGCGCGAGCGCTGCGTCCTCGACTGTGTGATGTGGCCCGGTCTCGAGATCGCCGACCGCCTCGAGCACGAGGTCGAACGCCGCGTGGAACGCCAGCTGCTCGAACAGGTGGTCGTAGAGGCCCGCCCCCGTGGCGATGCGCACCCGACTCACCCCGTCGAGTGCAAGCCGCACACGGATGCGAGTCTCTGCCGTCGCGCGGAGCGCCCGCGCCCTTCGCCCGCCGGGCGCAGCGACGGGAGCGGGTCGCTCGAGGGCGCACGCGAGTGCGTCGAGCAGAAGGTCGTCGTCCTCGCGATCCCGGACGTTGAAGCGGATCCCTTCCGGGAAGACCCGGACGACGAGCCCGCGACGCAGCAGCGCTTCGCCCACCTGCTCCGGTGCGGCGAGCGGCACGAACAGAAAGTTCGTCCAGGAAGGCAGGGGATCGAGTCCGAGCGCACGCAATGCGCGCGCCACCCGGTCTCGCTCCTCCAACTCCTTGGCGACGTCGGGCGGGTCGGCCAGGGCAGCGAGCGCAAGCGCGGCCGAGGCGCTCGACACGGGGAGCGGCGCCTGGCGGCGGTTCAGGTCTGCCGCGGTAGCCGTGTCGGCCAGTGCGTACCCGACGCGCGCCCCGGCGAGTCCGAACGCCTTCGAGAACGTGCGAAGGACGACGACGGCTTCCTCGATCAGCCCGGCGGCGGTGTCGCCCGCGTACTCCCAGTAGGCCTCGTCGACGACGAGCGGCCGCGCGTCCGGCAGCGGGTCGAGCGCCCCGGTCGGGTTGTTCGGCCTGCAGCAGAAGGTGACGGCCGGATTCGCGTCCCCGACCTCGGCTCCGGCGAGCGCGGCGGCGATCCGGTAGAGCGGATACGTTGGCTCCGTGGCGATCCCCACCTGGTCTCCGGGCCCGGCGAAGGCCCGCGCGCACAGGAGGATCAGGTCGTCGGCACCGGCGCCGAGCACGACGTTCTCGGACTCGACGCCGGCGTACCGGGCGATCGCCTGCAGCAATTCGGGATAGCCGCCGTGCGCGTACTCGTTCACGGACGCCAGGGCTCCCGCCACGGTCGCCGGGCGGGCGCTTGCGGCCGGGCGGGCGGGGACATTGCCGTCGAAGCGCACGATCTCGGCCGGATCCA
This sequence comes from Gaiellales bacterium, assembly GCA_038237515.1. Taxonomy (GTDB): domain Bacteria; phylum Actinomycetota; class Thermoleophilia; order Gaiellales; family Gaiellaceae; genus JBBQDZ01. Next base: position 16,722 of record JBBRYP010000019.1, on the reverse strand, counting down.
GGCCAAGGCGGCGCGCGAGGTCCTCCGTCGAGGGCGCCCACCGGTAGGGGGCGAACGAGTCGGGCAGCCGTCTCATGCCCGTCCCGTTTCCAGCATGCCGCGCGAATCCGCTCACCTGCGAACCGCCTCCGCATGCGCACGCATCCCCTCGACGCCGGCGAGCGCCTCGACCACCGGCCGCACGCCCGCGAGGCCCTCGCGTGTCAGCGTCTGGACGGTCACCGGCTTCATGAAGCTCTCCAGGCCGAGCCCGCCGAGTGCCCGAGCCCAGCCGCCGGTCGGTAGGACGTGGTTGCCGCCGGTCGCGTAGTCGCCCGCCGCCACCGCCGACCAGGCACCGACGAAGACGGCGCCGGCATTCCGCACCCGGGGCGCGAGCTTCTCGGCGTCGGTACCGAGCAGGACGAGGTGCTCGGGAGCCAGCGCCTCCACCTCTGCGAGAGCGCGCTCGGGATCGCCGTCGACCTCGAGGATCCGGCAAACCGTTCCGGGACCATGCTCGGCCTGCGCGGCGAGCTCCAGGTCCGCGATGCGCCGATCCGCTCCACGGCCGGCGAGGACGACGACCTCACTCGGCCCGGCGGGCAGATCGATCGCCACGTCGGCGGCCACCAGGAGCTTCGCCTCGTTCACGTACGCGTTGCCCGGACCGACGATCTTGTCCACGCGCGCGATCGAGTCGGTCCCGTAGGCGAGCGCGGAGACGGCCTGCGGTCCGCCGACCGCCCAGACCTCCTCGATCCCGAGCAGCTCGGCCGCTGCGGCGACGAGACCCGAGCCGGCGGGTGGGGTGGTCACGACGATCCGGTCGACGTCCGCGACCCGTGCGGGGACGGCGCACATGACGAGCGTCGAGACGAGACCCCTCGGCACGTAGATGCCCACGGAGCAGAGCGGCACCCAGCGCCGCTCCAACCGGACTCCAGGGGTGACTTCGAGGCTGATCTCCGGTGGGCGCTGCAGGGCGTGCCAGCGCCGGACGGCGTCCGCGAGCGCGAGGAGCGCCTCGACGGGCAGACCCTCCACCGGCTCGGCCCGGACCGGCTCGACACCGTCGAGGCGCAACGCCCATTCCCGCAGCGCGACCTCTCCGCGCTCGCGGACGTCGCAAACGATCCGCTCCACCTGGGTCATGCGCGTCCCTCGCCGGCGGCGGCTCCCGCCCGGCAGAGCCAGGCGCCGCCCCTCGCGCTCCTGGCGGCGCTCGGCTCCCGCCTGGCAGAGCAGGACTCCGCCGAGCGCTCGCACCGCTGGACGGCGCGGCGGCGGTCGGGCCGTGCAAAGCACTGACCCGCCCGCCGCCGCCTACCAGCGGCACGCCAGGAACGCGAGTGCCCGCCTGACGCCGCTTGCAGCACCCGGCTCTCCCGGGCCGTACGAGGGGCCTGTCCAGGAAGTGAACCGGCGCGCCTGACAGGCGTCACACGCCTCGATGCGGCGTCCTCGGTCGCGCAGATATGCCTGCATATCGACGCTCCCTGCGTCCTTGCCTCGAGACGCGTGCCGCGTGTCATCCACCGTGGCCACATTCCGGACCGGCCCCTAGACGTACTGTCCCCTCCCGCCGGGCACTGCGAGCGACGCCCGAGGAACGCACAGACGTGGATGGTCGCCACAGGGTTCATGCGAGCATGCGCTCGACGGGGAGGAGCAGGATCGACGTCCCGCCGGCGGCTTCGAGTCGCGGTAGCAGCCGCCAGACCTCCGCGGCGGGCACGAGCGCGTGCACTGCGACCATGCCCGGCTCGGTCAGTGGCAGTACGCTCGGCGCCCGAGAACCGGGAACGATGGCGCAGATGTCCTCGAGCGCGCTCTCGGGCGCGTTCAGCATCAGGTACCGCGCCGAGCGGGCGTCGACGACGCTGCGCAGGATCCTCGCGAGCCGGCGCGTGCGGCCGTCTTCGCCGCCTCGATGCGAGATTAGCGTCGCCTCGGAGGAGAAGAGCACGCCGAGCGAGCGCAGCCCGTTCGTCCGCAGAGTGTTGCCGCTGGACACGAGATCGACGATCGCGTCGGCGAGGCGGAGCCGTGGAGCCACCTCCACCGACCCGGTGATCTCCACGAGCTCGACCTCGACGCCCCGCTCTCGAAGCAGCGCCCGCGCCAGCCTCGGATAGACGGTCGCGGCGCGGAGGCCGTCCAGGTCCGCGAGGGAGTGCGCCGGCGACTCCTCCGGTACAGCGGCCTCGAGGGTGCAGGTGCCGAAGCCGAGAAGGAGCAGCTCCTCCACGTCGGCGCCGCGCTCGCGAACGAGGTCGGCTCCTGTCACGCCGCAGTCCACGACCCCGTCCTGGACGTACTCGGGGATGTCCGCGGCGCGGACGAGCAGCACGTCCACAGGCGCGTTGCGGCAGGCGAAGGCGAGCGCACGCTCACCCGGCTGCTCGGGGCCCAATCCAGCGTCCTCCAGCAGGGCGACGGCGGGCTCGCGCAGACGGCCCTTGGCGGGGATCGCGATCGTCAGGCGGTTCGCGCGAGCCGCCGACGCCGCCGGTCGAGCATCAGCCGGTAGCCGCCCTCGCCGTGGCGCAGCCAGTGCGCCACCCGCGTCACCGTCGTCGTCGAGGCGCCGGTCCTCCTGCTCACCTCGTGGTAGGGCAGGCCGCGGTCGAGCAGCTGCACCGCCTGCCAGCGGTGCGTGATCGCCTCGAGCTCCGACAGCGTGCACAGGTCGCGGAAGAACCGCTCCGCCTCGTCCACCGTCTTCAGCGAGACGATCGTCCTCAGCAGGTCTCGTGTGTCGTCTGTTTCCCATCCGGGATGTGACCCCTCCGCCATCGGGGCGATCTCCAATCTTTCTCTTGTGCGAACGTATTAGCATACTAACATGAAAGGAGACGTCGCCTTCGAGGTGATCCCGGCAGTCGACCTCCTCGGCGACGAGGCCGTGCGGCTGGTGCAGGGTGACTTCGGGCGCGTGGCGGTGCGGGCGCAGCCGGAGGAGCTCGTGCGCCGATTCGCGGCCGCGGGCGCGCGACTGCTCCATGTGGTCGACCTCGACGGTGCTCGGTGCGGGCGGGTGAGACCCGGTCTCATCCGCGGTCTCGCGAAGGCGGCTGCCCCCGCCGAGATTCAAGCTTCCGGTGGGGTTCGCTGCCCCGGGGACGCCGAGAGGCTGCTCGCCGCCGGCGCCGTGCGGGTCGTGGTCGGCACGGCCGCGTTGGAGGAGCCCCGCGCGCTCGAACGCTTCGCCTCCGCTCTCGGCGACCGGCTGGTGGTGGCGATCGACGTTCGCGGAAAGCGCGTGGCGGCTCGCGGATGGACGGAGGAAACCGGTCTCGATCCCTTCGAGGTCGCCGGTCGCTGCGCTGCAGCCGGCGTGGCGCGGCTTCTCTGCACTGCGATCGAACGCGACGGAACGCTCGGCGGGCCGGACCTGGAGCTCCTGCAGGCGGTCCGGGACGTCTCCTGCCTGCCGACGATCGCAGCCGGCGGAATTCGCTCCGGGGCCGACCTTGCCGCGGTCGCCTCACTCGGCTGCGAGGCAGCTGTCGTCGGTCGTGCGCTGCTCGACGGATCGCTGCCACTAACAGCACTCCGGCCGGTCTTGTGACGGCGACAGCGGGCCGGCGAGGCGGCGGGTGGTGCGCAGTCCACGCTGTGCACGAGGGTCTGACGCGCGACACCTCGTCGCTGCGCTCCGCCGCGGCCGCTGCGTAGGAGCCTCGCGGCGCCGCGTCACTCGTCCGGGAGCAGCGCGAGTGGGGGGATGAACGAACCGGTCGTCGCCTTCGAGGTCGCCGGATCCACGGCCGCTCGCAGAGTTCGCGGCCTCGCCGACGTGGTAACGCCGCTCGTCGGCCGGGAGCCGGAGCTCGCTCTGATCTCCGACGCCGCAACGAGCTTGCTGGCCGGTTCCGGCGGCGTCCTGCTCGCCACCGGCGACGCCGGCCTCGGCAAGAGCCGCCTGCTCGAGGAGCTCCGACAAGTGCTCGACGAGGCCGGTGTCTTCGGCGCGAGACCCTTGTGGCTCGAGGGCCGCCGCATCTCGTACGGGGGCGCGATCACGGGGAAGGCGCGCTCGTCCTGCTCCACGCGTGGTCGATTCCGACACGCGACTCGCTTCCCTGGATCGTCGCCGGGCTTCGAGCGCTCGGGGCGGACCTCGTGACTGTGGCGGAACTGTCGGCTGCCTAGGCTGACCCGGAATGGCCGGTTCCACGCGGATCCACCTGCGCGTTACGACAGGCGCCGCGAGCTCTGCAGTCGTAGGCTGTTACGGTCGAGGCTGGAAGGTGAGGGTCGCCGCCCGCCCGAGCGCGGCAGGGCGAACGAAGCCGTGGTGCGCCGGTCGATCGCGGCCCTCAGCCGTTCATCCGATCTCACAGAGTTCACGCTTCCGGCGTCTTACGAGACGTGAGCAGGTCCAACCGCGTTCACGCGCCGGCACACGCGCGCCGGCAGCAGAGCCCGGTGCCGTTCGAGCGTGTGTTCGAGCTGTACGGGCCTGCGCTGCTGCGCTTCTGCGCCGCGCAGGCCGGACAGACTGCCGCTGAGGACGTCTTCCAGGAGACGATGCTCGCCGCGCTGCGCGCCTACGACCGGGTGCGCGATCCGGCAACGGTGCGCCCGTGGCTGTATTCGATCGCGGCGCGCAAGGCGATCGACAGCCACCGAGAGCGTGCCCGCTTCCCGGAGCCGGTTGCAGACCCGGAGCCGCAGCCTCGCGCCGCGGACGACAGCTTCTTCGACGAGGCGATCTGGACGCGCGTGCGCAGCCTGCCCGAAAAGCAACGCGAGGCTCTCGCGCTCCGCTTTCTCGGCGACCTCTCGCATCGCGAGATCGCTCTGGTGATGCAGATCAGCGAGCCGGCTGCACGGCGCAACGTCTTCGAAGCCCTCAAGCGACTCCGAGCCGAACTCGAACCCTCTACACCCCAAGGAGGAATTCCATGACCGTAGCTCCTTCAACCACTACGACCGTCCGCGCCCGTGTCGACGCCCTCGACTGGGACGAGTTGCGTGCGCAGCTTGACAGCCAGGGAAACGCGATCACCGTGCCTCTCCTCGACTCGGTCGAGTGCGAGGAGTTGTCCGACCTGTTCGACGGTGGTCGCTTCCGCACGACTATCGAGATGGCGCGCCATCGCTTCGGCGACGGCCGCTACCGCTACTTCGACCACCCCTTGCCGCAGCCGATTGCGCAGCTGCGCACGTCGTTCTACGGGCACCTGGCACCGATCGCCAACGACTGGTCAAAGCTGCTCCGCGGGGACAACCCCACCTTTCCGCTCGAGCACAAGGAGCTGCTGGAGCGGTGCCGCGTCGCCGGCCAGCAGCGGCCGACGCCGCTGATCCTGCGCTACGGCGTGGGCGACTGGAACGCGCTGCACCAGGACCTCTACGGCGAGGTCTACTTCCCGTTCCAGATCCTGACGATCCTGTCCGAGCCGGGCGTCGACTTCGAGGGCGGCGAGTTCGTGCTGATGGAGCAGCGCCCACGGGCGCAGAGCCGCGCACACGTCCTCAAGCCGCCCCGCGGCGCGTTCGTGATCTTTCCGACCCGGCAGCGGCCCCACCGGGGCAAGAACGGCTACCACCGCGTCGGCATGCGTCACGGCGTCGGCACGATCATCCGCGGGCAGCGCACCGCCATGGGCGTCATCTTCCACGACTCGAAGTGATCTCACGATCCCGGCGCCGGCGCCGTCTAACGGGCATGAACAACAACCGTCACACACAGATCGAGAAGTCGCTCGGGGCAAGGCACGAGCCAGATGCGGCGACGTGGGAACGGATCCGCCGCGACCTGCTCCTTCGCGCCGATGCGGAGGGCCTGGTCGACGTCGCCGTCGAGCGGCATGACTCGCCGCTCGGGACGATGCTACTCGGCGCCACACCGGCGGGAGTCGTCCGCGTCGGGCTTCCGGTCGAGGGGGAGGACTCGGTGCTCGAGGAGCTCGCCCGCCGCATTTCGCCGCGCGTGCTCACCGCATCCCGCGACACGCTCACGCTGGCCCGTCGTCAACTCGACGAATACTTCGAGGGCCGGCGATCCGCCTTCGAGCTAGACCTCGACTGGCAGCTCAGCGTCGGCTTCCGTCGCGAGGTGCTCCGGGCGACCGCCGAGATCCCCTACGGAAAGACCGCGTCCTATCGCGAAGTCGCGTCCAGGGCCGGCCGGCCCGCCGCCGTCCGCGCCGCCGGGACCGCCCTCGCCACCAACCCCCTGCCGATCCTCGTTCCCTGCCACCGCGTGCTGCGCACAGGCGGAGCTCTCGGCTCCTACCGTGGCGGGGTGGAGGCGAAGGCCCGGCTGCTGGAGCTCGAGGCGACCGCAGCCTGACTCGAGGCCCATCTCATTCCAGTTGAGCTGCGAGACCAGGGAAGAGGTCGACCCGCGTTCAACGCCGATCTCAGCGACCTTGCTGGTTGTGTCTGTGGATGTGAATGGGGGGCCGCAGTCCCGGATCGCGGCTGCGGCGGATCTTGACATCACTAGTCACATCTTGTAGAAGCGCTTTGATGGCTGAGAAATCGAATTCTCATAGTACCTCAGCCGAGAAGGTCAGCTGCGACACGATCACGCCGGAAAATAGCCTTGCTGTCTCCGATTCCAGGCGATCTGGGCGAGCCTCAGGCCGTTCGGAACAGCTGGGTAATCGATATCTTTTCGCCGCAGAAGAGACCGCCGATGAATGCCGGTCTCGCAAGGCCCGAGCGGTCGTCCACGGGTCGCCACGGCGGAATCGACCCGAAGGAGGAGAGAATCGTGAGCGATCCATCGATCTGGGAGTCGGGCCACACTAGGCGCGATACTCTTCGTTACGGCGCGGCCGGCATCTTGGGCCTGAGCGTGTTCGACCTATTCGCCGGAAGCGCCAGCGCAGCACAGACCGCGGGACGTACTGTCTCGGCGAAGCTTCCTCCGTTCGATTCGACGCGGCACGCTGGCCCGGCGACGGGTCTGCCGCGCCGGGTTGCGTGGGCGAATACCGCTGCGGCCGAGTTCTTCCTCGCGCTCACAGCAGGAATGAAAGAGGCTTGCAAATCCCGTCACGTCGACTTTGTCACGGCGATTTCCGGCAACGACCCGGCGAAGAACATCCAGCAGATGGAACAATTTCTGGCGATCGGCGTCGGCACCTTGATGATGCAACCGCTCGATCTCGCCAGCCAGCGGCCCGTGATGATCAAGGCACTCAAGTCCGGCATCTGCGTCGAAGGCCTGATCACGTACCCGACGACGTTGCAGATCGCCGCAAGCCAGTACACCGTGGGGTTCACTCAGGGCAAGGCGGCGGCCGCCTATGCGGTCAAGCACCTCGGCGGCAAGGCCGAGGTCCTGTACATGAATCTGGACAGCCTCTCGCCTCAGCTAGTGATACGCCACAAGGGTGTCCTAGCAGGGCTGAAGACCGGCGGCAGCGGTATCAAGGTAGTCAGCGATCAAGGCGTCGACGTCAGTGTCGATACGGGGTTCAAGGTAATGAGCACGGTGATCCAGGCTCACCCGAACATCAAGATAGTGCTTGGAGGCGACTCGGCGGTGGTCGGCGCCTACAACGCTCTCGATCAAGCCGGGAAGCTCCGCGACGACATGTACCTCTCCGGCGTCGACGGCGACAGCCAGGCGCTCTCGCTCGTCAAGAAGGGCGGCGCGTACAAGGCCAGCATCGCCTTTGCCTGGAAGCTCATGGGGTACGGCCTCGGTCAATTCGGCGCCGACTGGATCGAGGGCAAGCAGATCCCGCGGGTGATGGTCGCCGCGCCGATCCTCCTCGACTCGCCCGGCAAGGTTAGAAAGTACGAGGCCGACAACGCGAAGCCGGCCGCCGTGTTCGCGAGCCGGGCGCGATACGAGAAGTATCTGCCGCTGCTCGGCAACGTGAGCTACGCAACCCGCAAGCTCTACTGGAAGAAGGCGTACGTTCCTGCCTGACCGTTCCCAGAAGGGATGATGGCCGTCGATCTGACTCGGCGGTCGACGGCCATCGACGGAAGAGAGGTGAACGGATGAGCAGGCTGCTGACCAACGCTCCCCGCGTCCGAGGTGTCAACGCCCTCGGCGTGCTCTCCCCCGGAGATGCGAGTCGCCGGATCGGTCTCGCGATCGTCGGTCTGGGCCTGCTTCTCTACTTCAGCATCCATTTCGCCAACTTCGCGACACCCGACAACTTCACGACGATGGGGTTGAACGTGTCCGAGATCGCAATCGCAGCGGTCGGCACGATGGCGCTCCTCGTCAGCGGCAACGTCGACCTCTCGATCGGGAGCATGTACGCGCTCGTCGCGATGGTGACCGCCACCGTCGTAGTCGACACACAGAGCATGGCGCTGGGTGTCATCACCGCCATCGGCCTCGGGCTGACGCTCGGGCTCGTGAACGGCCTGCTCGTGCTCTGGCTGAAGATCTCCCCCCTGATCGTCACCCTCGGGATGCTCGCGATCTATCGCGGCCTCGCGTTCGTGGTGGGCGGCGGGATCCCGGTCTTCGGCTTCCCAGGTTCGTTCGCGGCGATCGGGCGCACTCGATGGGTCGGGCTGCCGCTACCGGTAATCGTCGCGGCGCTGGTCCTCCTGATCGGAGGTTGGGCTCTCGTCGCGACCGTCGGAGGCTTGCGACTGTACGCGCTCGGCGGCAACCGCGAATCGGCACGTCTCGTCGGCCTGAGAACGAGTCGTCTGCTGGTTTTGACGTTCGTGCTCAACGGCGGCCTGATCGGCCTGGTTGCGCTGCTTTCCACGTCCCGACTCGGCAGCGGAAGCCCCAACTTCGGACTGGGGTTCGAACTGGCGGTGCTGACGGCGGTCATCCTTGGCGGCGTCGCTTTCACCGGTGGTTCCGGTCATCCGCTCGGCGTGCTAGCCGGCGTCTGCACGATCGGCATCATGGATTCCGGGCTCATCTTCGCGGGCCTCCAAGACTGGTACCAGCAGATCGCACGCGGCTCGCTGCTTCTGCTCGCGCTCGCCAGTGACCAGCTGCTTCTGAAGTGGAAGCTGCGGGACTCGACCGCCACGCCCGCGACCGCTGGGGTCGGGCCGCAGCATCCGGTAACTGCACAGACGCTCAAAACCACCCCGGCCCGGGGCTCGCGCGTTCTACTCCGTGCTTCGGGCATGACCGTGCGCTACGGAGGGGCGACGGTCCTCGAGGACGCCGAGATCGTCATCAGATCCGGCGAAGTCGTCTGTGTCGTCGGCGACAACGGCGCTGGGAAGTCGACGCTGATCAAAGCGATCTCCGGAGTCGTAAAGGCGAAAGAAGGCTCGATCCTCCTCGAGGGCCAACCTGTTGCGTTCCACGGCCCCTCGGACGCGCGGAAGGCCGGCATTGAGACCGTCTTTCAGGATCTCGCACTCTGTCAAAATCTTGGCATCGCCCATAACCTCGTTCTCGGTGACGAGCCACGCCGGCGTCTATTCGGACTAATCCCGATCCGGGATGACAGGGTCGCCATCGAGCGCTCCCGCGAGCGCCTCGCGGCGCTCGGTGTCAGCGTCGCCGACTTCAACCGGCCTGTGGAAGGATTGTCGGGAGGGCAGCGACAGTCCGTTGCCATCTCGCGCATGTTGCACGATGGCGTGCGGATCGTGATCCTCGACGAGCCGACAGCTGCGCTCGGAGTGACGCAGACTGCAGAGGTGCTCCGGCTAGTCCGCAGCGTGGCGGCTGCCGGTCATGGTGTCGTGTTGATCAGCCACGACGTGGAAGACATCTTCGAGATCGCTGATCGCGTCATCGTCCTACAACTCGGACGCGTCATCTTCGACGGACGAATCGGCGACCTTACGCGCCTCGACCTGCTGCGCCTGATGTCCGGCCGCACCCAGTCTGCCTGCATGGAGCACTCGTCGGTTCCACCTCGGCCTGCCGGCTGCAACGGAAGTACCGCGGCCTCCGCCGCCGACTCTCGCACGGCCGGGACGATTCCACTGGGCAGCGACCGGGCCGCGGCACGCGAGCTGTGACCGTCGAGCAGGCAGCGAGACGCTGGATGGGCACCACGCCTCTTCCGCGGCCAGAGATCAGGCGGTTTCTCGAGGACCTCATGGCTCTCGAGACTCCGCCGGTCGCCGAATCCGATGTCCCGACGGCGCGCGCCAACATGCTCGAGAGCAGCCTCGAGCTCTGGGGCGACAGCGACCCCGTCGATCACATCGAAGACCACCGACTCACCACGCCAGGCACCCCGCTTCTCGTGCGAAGTTACCGACCGACGACAGAGCGTGAGCTGCCGGCTGTCGTCTTCTTCCACGGCGGCGGCTGGGTGATCGGCAGCATCGAGACCCATGACGGGCTGTGCAGAAAGCTCGCCAAGGCCGCGGAGTGCGCCGTCTTCTCCGTCGAGTATCGACTCGCGCCCGAGCACCCGTTCCCAGCCGCTGTCGAGGACGCCGTCGCCGCGGTTAGGTGGGTTCACGCCAATGCCTCCTTGCTCCGAGTCGACCCGGTGAGGTTGAGCGTGGCCGGGGATAGCGCAGGAGGAAACCTCGCGGCTGTCGCCGCCAGATCTCACGCGCGGCAGGGGCAACACCTGGCCTCGCAGGTGCTCATCTACCCGGTTACGGACGGACGGGTCGACACCGCCTCGTACGATGCAAACGCGGACGGCTGCTTCGTGACGCGCGCCGACATGCAGTGGTTCTTCGCTCACTACGCCAAGAGCACATCGGATCTTCAACATCCCGATTTCGCGCCGCTCCGCGCAGCTGACCTGACGGGCCTGCCGCCGGCGTACATCGCCACCTGCGAGCTCGACCCGCTTCGCGATGACGGCATCCTCTACGGAGCCCGTCTCCGTGACGCAGGCGTGCCGGTCACGCTCGAGGAGTGGCAAGGCATGATCCACGGCTTCGCCCTGATGCGGACCGTCACCCCGGCGGCGGATGAGCTCTTGGACCGGGTGGTCGCGTTCCTCCGCTTCTGCTGGAGCTCGCCGTGCACGGGCGCCGCTTCGCCGTTTCCCCCCGCCAGCTCCGAGGGCGGGGCGGGTGGCTGAAGACGGAGTCCCGGGCCGGGGCGCCGAATCGGTCAGCATTCGCGAGGTCGCGCGGGTCGCCGGGGTTTCACCGGCGACCGTATCGCGCGTGCTGAACGGGACTCCGACGGTCCGCGAGGACTATCGCCGTCGCGTCGTGGAGGCGGTCTCCCGCATGGAGTACCGGCCGAATCGCCTGGCGCGGAACCTCCGCCGTCAGACGACGGAGATGATCGGCGTCATCGTCTCGGACATCGAGAATCCGCATTTCAGTGAGGCGGTGCGCGTGATCGAGGACGCCGCGTACACGGCCGGCTATCGGGTGCTGTTGTGCAACACCGACGAGACGCCCGCCAAGCAGCGAGCCTACCTGGAGATGCTCGCCGACGAACGCGCACTGGGCGTGATCATCTCCCCTGCCGACCAGATCGGAGTGGGTGCCGCGGCGCTCCTCGACAACGGCATCCCGGTGGTGTGCTTCGATCGCATGATCGACGATCCGCGGGCCGACGCGGTGGTGTGCGACAACGTCGAAGGGCTTCGGCGCGCCACCGAGCATTTGTTGTGGCTCGGCCACAAGCGAATCGCCTACCTGGGCGGGCGGCTGGACGTCGAGACCGGCACCGAGCGGCTAGAGGGTTACACCGCGGCTATGCGCGCCGCGGGCGAAGTTCCGTTCGCCCTCGACGGCGGCTTTCGCGTCGATGGCGCCGAGAAGGCGACTGCGCGTCTCCTTCAGACCACGCCACAAGCGACCGCGCTCGTCGTCGCCAACAACCTGATGACACTCGGCGCGTTGCGCGCGGTGCGCCGAGCCGGGGTCGGCATCCCCGGCGACCTTGCGCTGGTCGCCGTTGACGATCCGCTCTGGGCGGAGCTGATGACACCCCCGATCACGACCCTCGCCCAACCAGTCCGCATCATGGCGAACACCGCCATGACCCTCATGCTGGAGCGCATCGAGGGAATCCGGACGGAGACGGTAAAGGTCGTTCTGCCACTCGAGCTGCGCATCCGCGCCTCCTGTGGGATGAACGTCGGCGACGGCGAGAGGGCGAGCTCCTGATGGCGACGATCGGCCTGCTGACCGTGTCCGACGGCCGCGCGTCGGTGCATCGCGATGTCGGTCGATTCGCCGCCGAGGTCGAAACAGCCATTGCGGGCGTGCTGGAAGGCGCCGGTCACACCGTCGTACGGGCGCGAGAGGTGCTGTGGACGAACGAGCTCGCGGTCGCCGAGGCGCGGCGGCTCGCCGGTTATCGACCCGACCTGACGGTGATCAACATCCCGGTCTGGGCGTTCCCGCACTTCACGATGCTGGCGGCCCGTGAGACCCCTGGGTCGCTGCTTCTGTTCTCGAATACCGACCCACGATACCCGGGTATGGTCGGCATGCTGGCCGCCGCGGGCGCGCTCGATCAGATCGGACGAAGCTACGGCCGGGCGTGGGGTGACATAGAGGATCCCGCTGTGTTCCGGCGGATCCAGGAGCACGCCCTCGCTGCGGGTGCAACCAGCTCTCTGAGCGGATCGACGTTCGGCCGCATTGGCGGCCGGCCAATGGGGATGTACACGGCGGTGTCGAATCCAGATCAGTGGATGCGCCAGTTCGGCGTCGACGTGGAGGAGATCGACCAGTGGGAGATCGTCCGACGCTCGTCCGAGATCAACGGCTCGAAGGTTGCGGCGGCCCGGTCGTGGCTCGAGCGGCATGCGGCCGGCGTCCACTACGACGGCCAGAGACTGACCCCCGAGCTGTTGGAGCGGCAGATTCGCTCCTATTACGTGATGCTCGAGCTGATCGAGGAGTGGAACCTGGATTTCTGCGGCATCAAGGCGCAGCCGGAGCTCACCGACCACTTCTGCACCATGGATGTGACCGAGGCCTTCCTCAACGATCCCTATGACTGGGACGGACCGAAGAAGCCAGTCGTCTGCTCGACCGAGGCCGACATGGACGCCGCTCTGACGATGCAGTTGCTGAAGCGCATCTCGGGGACACCGGTGCTGTTCGCCGACGTGCGGCACTACCACGCTGACCTCGGCGTCTGGGATCTCTGCAACTCAGGCCAACATGCGACCTGGTTCGCGGCCCGAAGCGACGACCCGGCCGAGAACCTGCAACGCGTGCACCTCTACCCGGAGGACTTCTACTTCCCTGCAGGCGGCGCTTCGATCCACCATCTCGCGGCGCCCGGCGAGTTCACATTTGCGCGCCTGACCCGGCTTGACGGGCGCTATCGCATGCATGTGCTTCGCGGCGCGCTCGAGACCTTTGACGAGACGACGAACGAACGTCTGATGCGGGCTTCGACGTATGTGTGGCCACATGCCTTTGCGCGTTTCGAGGCGGAGGACGATGAGGTGTTGGGCCGCTACGGCTCCAACCACATTCACGCGATCCCCGGCGACCACGTCGAGACGCTGCGGCACGTCTGCCGACTGCTCGAGGTCGACTTCGATGGGTTCGGCACGGCCCGTTGAGCGAGCTGCTCCTCGGGATCGACATTGGCACCGCGTCGAGCAAGGCGGTGCTCGCGACGCCCGAGGGCGAGATCGTCGCGCGCGCCGCACGCGAACACGAGACGTCCCTACCTCGCCCGGGCTGGGTCGAGCACGACGCCGAACGCGTCTGGTGGAGTGACGTCGTCGCCTTGTGCGCTGAGCTCGTGCCGCGCTCCGGGGGGCGGATAGCGGCGGTGGGGGTAAGCGGAATCGGCCCCTGCCTCCTCCCATGCGACGACAACGACCTGCCGCTCCGGCCGGCAATCCTCTATGGCGTCGACACACGAGCAGAACGTGAGGTCGTCCAGCTGACAGAGCAGTTTGGCGCCGAGGAGATCCTGCGGAGAGGTGGCTCGTCGCTGTCGAGCCAGGCACTCGGACCGAAGCTCCGCTGGCTCGCACAGCAGGAGCCAGACGTCTACGCCGCGACTCGCCGCTGGCACATGGCGAGCTCGTTCGCCGTCGCACGACTCACCGGGCAATGGGTGCTCGATCACCACTCGGCTAGCCAGTGCGATCCGCTCTACGACCTCGAGTCGCAGGAGTGGAACGAGGACTGGGCCGCGATGGTCGCGCCCGGTCTCCCGTTGCCGCCACTGGCATGGCCGGGTGACGTGGTCGGCGAGGTCGGATACGCGGGTTCGGCTGAGACCGGCATCCCTGTTGGGACTCCGATGGTCGCCGGCACCATCGACGCCTGGGCTGAGGCCGTCAGCGTAGGCGTCCGCGGGCCTCGCGACCTCATGCTCGGGTATGGGTCGACGATGTTCTTCGTCCTCGTCGCCGAGGCACCCGCACGAGCGTCGTCCATCTGGACGACCGCGGGCGTCGACCCCGGCTCGCGCACACTCGCCACGGGCATGGCGACCTCGGGCAGCCTCACCGCCTGGATCCGAGACCTTACGGGCGAGCAGTCCTTCGACACACTCGTCACCGAGGCCGCGGGCGTACGAGCCGGTGCCGAGGGGCTTCTCCTCCTGCCCTACTTCGCCGGCGAACGTACCCCGATCCTCGATCCGCACGCCCGGGGAACGATCATCGGGCTCACGCTCCGCCACCGCCGCGGACATCTCTACCGCGCTGCGCTCGAGGGCATCGCGTTCGGCGCCCGCCAGAACCTCGAGGTGATGGCGCCCGATGGCTGCGTTCGCGCGGTCGCCGTCGGCGGCGGCACGCGCGGGGACCTATGGACGAAGGTCGTCTCGGATGTCACCGGCCTCACCCAGGAGATCCCCGCCGAAACGATCGGCGCCAGCTACGGAGACGCCCTCCTCGCAGCCGAAGGTACCGGCCTCGTTCCCACCGGCTCCTCATGGGCGCGGCCGGGTGCGGTTGTGGAGCCCGACGGAAGCCGCGCCGAGATCTACGACGAGCTCTACGCGCTGTACCTCGGGCTCCATTCCGCGACCGCTGGGATCCAGCATGCACTTGCGAGAACTCAAGGCATCAGCTGAGAAACCGGATCCGCGAGACGACGCCGTCGGCAGGCCGATGAGTTCTCGATGCTGCGGCCGTCTGATCGGGTAGATGCGGCGCCAAGCGACCAACGTCACCAGAAAGGACGACTGATGCAGAAGATCACTCCATGCCTGTGGTTCGACACCGAGGGAGAAGAGGCGGCGAGCTTCTACACGTCGCTTTTTCCCAACTCGAGAATCTTGCACGTTGCACGCTACGGCGCGGCCGGGCCTCGCCCCGAGGGGACGGTGATGACCGTGAGCTTCGAGTTGGACGGTCGAGAGTTCCTCGCCCTGAACGGCGGGCCTCAGTTCACGTTCAGCGAGGCGATCTCATTCCAGGTGAGCTGCGAAACCCAGGAAGAGGTCGACGCGTTCTGGAGCAGACTTTCAGAAGGTGGGGAGGAGGGCCCTTGCGGATGGCTGAAGGACAAATTCGGCCTGTCGTGGCAGATCGTCCCGACCGCCCTGACGAAGCTGCTCGGCGACCCTGACCCGGAGCGTTCGCAGCGGGTCATGCAGGCGATGTTGAAGATGAAGAAGATCGAGATCGACGGCCTCGAGCGAGCCGCGGCGCAGGCGTAGACCGCCGGCACCATCCTGCTCGAGCCGGTTCGGCGCCCCGGTCCGCCCCCGATGGCTCTTCGGTCGCAGGGGCGGCCGGCGGCGCCCTGTATGCGACGCCGCCGGCCGCGTTGAGGCTCATGCGGTCGGACCCTGCGCCGACTAGTCGTGCTGCCAGGGGCCGAAACTCGTTGCCCGGCGTGTCCTCGGAGGTCGCGAACCAGTGCAGGGCGTCGGCGGCGCGCCCGTTGACTCGGTCGCCTGGCTACAGCGCCGATTCGAGGATCTCGGCGTGCTCGCGCTCCGGCGGGGTGCCGTAGGCGTAGACGACGAGATCCACGTCGCCATGGTTCGCCGACTGGAGCGATGTGCCCGGCTCGACGTGAACGAGGCCGCCCGTGGGCACGTCCCGACGCTCCGGCGGGTCGCCGAGGTACATCGAGAGCGTGCCCGCGAGGACGACGAACGTCTCCTCCTGAATCGGGTGCCTGTGGCGGCGCCCTCTGGCGCCGGGCTCATAACGCCAGACGTTCGCGCGGGTGTGGGCGAAGCCCGCCCGCTCGCTCAGTTCGGCGACGTGGCGTGGCGCCTCCTCGGGCTCGTGGGGTCGTGTGATCCAGTGGAGTTCTGCGGGTCGGATCATGCGAAAGCCCACGCCGCGCAGCCTAATGCACGGTCCGGCGAATACTGACCCCCACACCGTATCCGCCGGACGGCACGCAGACGCTTCCGGCAACTCACCCTGAGCGCCGCCGGCGCAGGCGTTGTCAATCCTCGCCCGCCTGCCGCATCCGTGGGCTCCGGCGATCGGGAATTATGGCTCAACCGCCAGGATCGCGGCATGAAGACTCCGCCTGCTAACACGGGCTTCATCCCGTTCCCGCCTCACCGATGACTTTGAGCCCGTCCGGTCGTCGTACCGGTACGTGACGGATTCGCGAATGAAAGGAAATCGATGAGCCTTCCGAAGATCGACACCCGAGACGCGTGGCTGGCGGCCCGCCGGGAATTGCTCGACAAAGAAAAAGAGCTGACCAAGCAGCGCGATTCCCTCAGCACGGAGCGGCGCAACCTTCCGATGGTGAAGGTCGAGAAGGACTACGCCTTCGACGGCCCGAACGGCCCTGTGCGCCTGACCGGCCCCCGTTTGTCGGTCCAGCCGCTATGAGAGTCGGGTTGTGTTCCTTTCGGGTTGTCCGTTCAGGCTAGCGGCGTAGGCGGCCGGGGTCTTCCAGCCGAGGCTGCCGTGGGGCCGCTTGTGGTTGTAGATG
>JBBRYP010000018.1:0-64264 GCA_038237515.1 Gaiellales bacterium | reverse complement strand
TTCCTCGAGCACAAGAACTCCGAGCCGGCGATGAAGATCCTCATGCGCAACATCGGAATGACGCTGCACGTGATCCACAAGCTAAGCGCCCAGGGGATCGACAACGTCAAGGTCAACATGGACTGGCAGCACCTGATCATGAACGACGAAAACCTCGCCGAGTACGCGGCGCTCCTGGCGGCCGAGGGCTTGCTTGGCCACCAGCACGCGAACTCCGGCTGGGGCACCTTCGACGACGACAACATGGTCGGCGCGACGGCCTTCATGGAGACGCTCGAGCTCGCCCTCGAGCTGCGGCGGGCCGGCTATGGCGACAACGGCGAGCGGCTCGGGTTCGACCTCTACCCGTATACCGAGGACGCGGTCGCCGCCGTCCGTCGCAGCGTCCTCCAGTGGCGCTTCATCGACTCGATCGCCGGGCGCATCGACGATGCGGCGCTCCGGGAGGCGCAGCAGCGCAAGGACGCCGTGCGGGCCTACGAGCTTGTCTACCAGGCGCTCGGCGGCGAGTAGGTCTCTAGCCGAGCGCGCGGGCCAGGGCGGCATGGGCATCCGCCAGGACAGGCTCCCCATGCGACGGCAGCAGCAGCTCGATCGGCAGGTCGAGGAGCCGGCGGAGCCGCTCCCGGATCACCGGCCCCCGGCTTTCCTCCGGGAGCCACGCGTCCGGGCAGACCCGCACCCCGCCGCGCCCGTTGCCGAGGAGCACGTCACCGGCGACGAGCGCGCGAGGGCCGGCGAGCCAGACGAGGCGCTCCTCCTCGCCGCCTGCGCCGGCCACCGAGATCTGATCGACGCTCGCCGGAGGCGGCCCGACGGACGCGCCGTAGCGCTCGAGGAGCTCCCGCGAGCTTCGTTCATGCCACGCCGCCGTCAGCAGAACGACGACCGGCAGCTTCGCCCTCGCCACGTCGGCGTCGAAAGCCTCGAAAAAGCGCGTGCGCTCGGGCTCCGGTGGCACGAGCGGGTCGACGAGGACGACCGCCTCCCGCGCCTCGTGGTAGACGCAGCCGACGTCTTCGTCCCAGCCGTCGGGGCCGCCGTCCGCCGGAGTCCAGTCGGGATGCGGCGCCGTCCAGCGCCACAGGCCCGGCGCGAGAGAAACCTCCACGGCGCAAGCCTATGAGCAGCGGGCCGCCCGGGTCGAGGACGCCGGCTGCCCCCGTCCCTGCGGACGGCGCGCTCGTCGGCCTCGACGTCGGAACAACGAGCATCAAGGCGCTCGCCATCTCGTCGAGAGGCGAGGTGCTCGCGCGCGCCGAGGAAGGCTACGAGCTCTCGATCCCGCGGCCGGGGTGGGCCGAGCAGGATCCCGAGGACTGGTGGCGGGCAGCCGAGCGGGCGCTCGAGCAGCTCGCGACGATCCCGACCGCCGGCATCGGGCTCAGCGGGCAGATGCACGGGCTCGTCCTCCTGGACGAGGCGCTGCTCGTCCTGCGCCCGGCGATCCTCTGGAACGACCAGCGAACCGCGGCCGAATGCGCCGAGATCGAGGAGAGGGTGGGTCTCGAGCGCCTGATCCGCCTGACGGGGAACCGGGCGCTTCCCGGCTTCACGGCCCCGAAGCTGCTCTGGGTGCGCCGGCACGAGCCGGAGCTGTACCGGCAGATCGCCCACGTCCTCCTGCCGAAGGACTACGTTCGCCTGCGTCTCACCGGCACGCTCGCGACAGACGCGGCCGACGCCTCGGGGACGCTTCTCTTCGACGTGGCCGAGCGTCGCTGGAGCGAGGAGCTGCTGCGGGAGCTGGACGTTCCGCGCGCGTGGCTGCCGGAGGTCTTCGAGTCGCCTGAAGTCACCGGGACGAGTCCCCGCGGAACCCGCGTCGCGGCGGGGGCGGGCGACCAGGCCGCGGCGGCTCTCGGCGTCGGCGTCGACCGTCCCGGAGCGATCTCCGTCGTTCTCGGCACCTCGGGCGTCGTCTTCGCGGCGCTTCCCGACTATGCGGCCGACGCGGAGGCACGGGTGCATGCCTTCTGCCACGCGGTGCCTGGCACGTGGGAGGCGATGGGCGTGATGCTCTCCGCCGCGGGATCGCTGCGGTGGTTTCGCGACGCGGCGGCGCCCGACCTGTCCTTCGAGGCGCTGACCGAGGCAGCTGCGGCGATCCCGGCCGGCGCGCACGGCGTCACCTTCCTGCCCTACCTCGCGGGAGAGCGCACGCCCCACGCAGATCCGGAGGCGCGGGGGGCATTCCTCGGACTTTCGCTCGGCCACGGGCGGGGTGAGCTCGCCCGGGCCGTGCTCGAGGGGGTCGCATACGGCCTGCGCGACTCGGTCGAGCTGCTCGGCGCGCTCGGCGTCGACGCCACGGTCGGGCGCGTCTCCGGTGGTGGAGCGCGGAGCGAGACGTGGCTGCGCATCGTCGCCTCGGTGCTCGACCTGCCGCTCGAACGCACGGCGGTCGAGGAGGGATCTGCCTTCGGGGCCGCGCTGCTCGGAGGCGTCGCCAGCGGTGTCTTCTCCGACTGCGCCGAGGCGGTGCGCGCGTGTGTCCGCACGGTGGGGCGCATCGATCCCGAACTTGCCTGGCGGGAGGCCTACGAAGACGGCTACCGTCGCTTCCGCGCGTTTTATCCCGCGCTGCGTGGGATACGCCCCTGACTACACTGAACCAGGCCCGAAACCAACCAATCCGAGGAGACACATGAAGCGCATCGCCCTGCTCGTCCTGGCGCTCGCCGCGTCGCTCGCGCTGGTCGCCCAGACCGGCGCCATGTCCCACCCGAAGCTCACCGGCACCGTCGGCCCCGGGTTCACGATCACGCTCAAGAGCGGCGCGAAGAAGGTGACGGCGGTCAAGGCCGGCACCTACACGTTCGCCGTCTCGGACAAGTCGCCGATTCACAACTTCCACATCACGGGCCCCGGCGTCAACAAGGAGATCACCTCCGTCGTCTTCGTGGGCTCGAAGAGCGCGACCGTGAAGCTCAAGAAGGGCACCTACACCTACGTCTGCGACCCGCACCGGACGACGATGAAGGGCTCGTTCAAGGTCACGTAGGGAAATCCGCTTCGGCGGCTCGCGCGTACCTCCACCTGAACCGTCAGACTCCGGCAACTCAGGCAAAGGAGCTACACGCATGAAACGACGCATGTTGATCGCGGTCGCGGCGGCTGTCGCCGCGACCGCAGTTTTCGCCACGCAGATCCTCGCCATGGCGACACCCAAGCTGACCGGGACGGTCGGCCCCGGCTTCACGATCAGCCTCAAGGACAGCCACGGCAAGAAGGTCACCTCGCTGAGGGCGGGCAAGTACAGCTTCGTGATCCGCGACAAGTCTTCGATCCACAACTTCGTGATCGAGCAAAAGTCGGGCGGGAAGTTCGAGAAGGACCTGACGGGTGTCAGCCAGACCGGTACGAAGACGGTCACCGTGACGCTCAAGAAGGGAACCTGGAAGTACTACTGCGCTCCGCACGAGGCCGCGATGCACGGCTCGTTCAAGGTGATCTGAGCGGTACTTCCTCGATCTCGCCGCGGGCGATCCTCCAGGCACGCAGCTCGCCCGTCTTTAGCCACAGCACAAGGTAGGGGCGGCCCTCCCAGAGACCGACGTTCTCGACGTCGGTGCGGGAGGGCCGCGCACCCGTCGGCGCCTCCGGCGGGTGCGAGTGCACGACCCCGAGCTCGAAGCCCTCGTCCTCGAGGAAGAAGTCGAGCGGGTCGCGTGGCCGCAGCCGGAACCGGTGCGGGCTCGCCTCCTCGTTGTCGGCCGGGAGGTAGCGCAGGGCGACCCCCTCGCGCAGCGCCAGAAGCCCGCACGCCTCGTTCGGAGCCTCCGCCCGCGCGTGCTCCTCGATCGCCGCCCGCAACCGCTCCGGAACTACCACCAGAGGCTCGCCTCCATCGAGCGCTCCGGATCGACCTCGGCCCAGAAGGGCGCCGACAGATATTTCCAGCCGGCGTCGGCGAGGACGCACACGACGGTCGCCCCCTCGTCGAGCTCGGCCGCGAGCCTGCGCGCCACGTGCACGACGGCGCCGGAGGAGACCCCGGCGAAGATCCCCTCGTACTCGACGAGCGCGCGGAGGGCGGTGACGGCCTCGGCGTTGGACACGAGCAGCTTGCGGTCGAGCTTCGAGACATCGAGGATCGGCGGGACGTAGCCGTCCTCGAGCGAGCGCAGACCCATGACGGGATCGCCCGGAAGCGGCTCCGCGGCGGCCACGACCACGTCGGGGAATGATTCGCGGAGGCGCGCCCCGGTGCCCATCAATGTTCCACCGGTCCCGAGGCCGGCTACGAGGACGTCGACACGGTCGAGCTCGGAGGCGATCTCGGCGCCCGTGCCTTCGTAGTGCGCGCGCGGGTTGGCCGCGTTCCCGTACTGGAAGGGGAGGAAGTACCGCGGCTCGCGCTCCGCGAGGGCGAGGGCGACGCGGACGGCTCCGTTCGAGCCTTCCTCGCCGGGCGAGAAGACGATCTCGGCGCCGTAGAGCTCCAGCAGGCGCTTGCGCTCCTCCGTGACGTTCTCCGGCATCACGCAGGTGAGGGGGTACCCCTTCAGCTTCGCAACGAGCGCGAGCGAGATGCCGGTGTTGCCGCTCGTCGGCTCGAGGATCGCCCGGGCGGGTTCGAGCGCTCCCGAGGCCTCCGCCGCCTCGATCATCGCCTTCGCCACGCGGTCCTTGATCGACCCGGTCGGATTCTGGCCCTCGAGCTTCGCGTAGATCCGAACGGCGGCGTTCGGCGAGAGGCGGCTCAGCTCGACGATCGGTGTGCTCCCGATCAGCTCGAGCAGGTTGGCGGCGAGCAAGCTAGGCACGCTCCCACACGTAGACGGTCGGGCAGAGCTTCCCGAGCAGCTGGTAGATCCCCCACAGCCGCCCCCCGGTCTCGGCGGCCACGGTGGCCGCGCCGTGCGCGTCGACGAGCTCGCGCTCGCGGCGGCGCAGGCGGGCGAGTCGCAGCAGGTCCTGCGCCGGGTCCCAGGCGCCGTCCTCGATCATCCGCTCGCGCCACTCCGAGCCGAGCCGCTCGACCGAGCGGACGGCGAGCCCCGCATCGGCCGCGGCCGCCTCGATGGCCTCGGGCGTCGTGCTCCCAGGAGCGAGCGCCATCGCGCCTGCGAGCTCGGCGGCCTCCCGCGGCTCGAGCCGATCCGTCGCGAGCGTCACGTACGCGAGCAGCGATCCGCCCGGCCGCAGCACTCGCGCGCACTCGGCGAGCCCGCTGTGAGCGTCGACGTGCACGAGGACGTCGCGGCACCAGATCCAGTCCGCGGATCCGTCTCCGAGCGGCATCGCCTCGATCGGCGCCTCCACGACCTCGATCGCCTCCGCGAGGCCGGCCTCCGCGACCGCGCTGCGCGCGCGTTCGACGTGGAGCGGCAGCGGGTCGAGGGCGACCGCCCTCAGCCCGTGCTCGCGTACGAGCCTGACCGCGTGGCGCGCGTCGCGCGCGCCGACGTCGACGACCAGCTGCCCCCTGCGCGGCCGAAGCGATGCGAACCTCGCGAACAGCCACTCGGTGCCGCGCGGCGCGAGGCTGCGCTGCAGCTCCTCCTGGAGCTCCGACTCGGCGGCCCAGAGCTCGTAGAGCTCCTGGACCGTCGGCATCAGCCGCCGGCCATGGCCGGTAGGAGGATGACCGTGGCTCCGTCACGCACCGGCGTCTCCAGCCCGTCGAGCGTGCGGACGTCCTCGCTGTCGAGGTAGACGTTCACGAAGGGCGCGATCGCATCGCCCACGAGGATGCGCTCCCGCAAAGCTGGGAACCGCGCCATCAGGTCGTCGAGCAGCTCCCCGACAGTCGCCCCCTCGGCCTCCACCTGCGCCTGGCCGTTCGCCTCCGTGCGGAGCGTGGGGGGGATCCGGACCGTCGTCACCGCGCCGGGGCTCCGGCCGCCGCCGCGCAGAACTCGACGTAGTCGACGTACTCGGTGATCGAGGGTTCCTCGCCGCAGACCGGGCAGTCCGGGTCGCGGCGCACCGAAACCTCGGTGAAGCTCGCCGAGAGCGCGTCGAAGAGGAGGAGCCGGCCCGCAAGCGACTCGCCGATCCCGAGGCAGAGCTTCAGCGCCTCGTTCGCCTGCAGCGAGCCGACGATCCCCGGCAGGACGCCCAGCACGCCGCCCTCGGCGCAGCTCGGCGCCAGCTCCGGCGGCGGCGGCTGGGGGAAGAGGCAGCGATAGCAGGGCCCCTCGTGCGGCGTAAAGACCGTCACCTGCCCCTCGAAACGGAAGATCGAGCCGTGGACGACCGGGATGCGGTGCCAGACGGATGCGTCGTTGACGAGGTAGCGGGTGGGAAAGTTGTCGGCGCCGTCCACGATCACGTCCCAACCCCCGTCCAGGATGCGGTCGACGTTCTCCGAGGTGAGGCGCTCGCGGTAGGTGAGCACGTCGACATCGGGATTGAGCGCGGCGAGCGCCCGCTTCGCGGAGTCGACCTTCGGCTCTCCGAGCGAGGCGGTGGAGTGGACGATCTGGCGCTGGAGGTTCGTCTCGTCGACGACGTCGGCGTCGACGATCCCGAGGGTGCCGACGCCTGCCGCCGCGAGGTACAGCGACGCAGGCGAGCCGAGACCGCCGGCGCCGATCAGGAGCACACGGGAGTCGAGCAGGCGCAGCTGACCCTCCTCCCCGACCTCCGGGATCAGGAGATGACGGCTGTAGCGGGTGCGGCGTTCGGGCGAGAGCGAGCGGGGCAGCTTCGTCGAAAAGCCGTTCCGCTTCCAGTCCGCGAACCCGCCGGCGAGTGAGTGGACGTCGTCGTAGCCGAGCTCGGCGAGGGTCTTGGCAGCGAAGACTGATCGGTTGCCCGCTGCGCAGTAGACGAGCACCGGCCGCTCCTTCTGCGGCGCCGCCTGCTCGACCCGCGACTCGAGGTTTCCGCGCGGGATGTGGAGCGCCCCCGGAATATGTCCCTCGTCCCACTCGTCCCGCTCGCGCACGTCCAGTACGAGCGGCGGCTCCGGGCCGGAGAGCAGCTCGTTGGCGCGCGGCGCGTCGACCTCGTCGATCTCGGTCTTGGCGCGCTGGAGGAGGTCTCGGTAGGTGGGCATCTCTCGCTCGAGGATAGCGTCGGGTAGGCGGGGAAACGCCCCTCGCCCGCGGCGCATTCCCGCGCAAGCCAGCCTGCCGTGCCGTCCCCGGGGCCTCCGGGGCAACGATCGGGAGCAGGGTCGGGCGCGCTCCGCACTACGGTTCACGCGGTGAGCCCGCGCGCCCGCGTCGTCGCGCTCGTTACCGCCGCCTCCGCCGGGGCGGTGGCCGTCACCGTCGGCGTCACCGTCGCCACCTCGAGTCACGCCGAGAAGGCGACGGCCGCGCGGCCGCGGGCGGGGGTGCCGCCCCTCGCGCTCGACCTCGGCGTGCGCATCGACCCCGAGGCGCGCGCGCTGCGGCGTGCGGAGCGGCTCTTCGGCGCGCACCGGCGGGAGGCCGCCGGCCGCGTCTTCGCGCGATACCGCTCGCTCGAGGCACGCGTGGGCCTGGCATTCGCGCGCTGGCCCGACCACAGCCTCGCGGCCGTTCAGGCTCTGGCCGCGGAGAGCCCGCGGAGCTCGCTCGCGCAGCTCCACCTCGGCCTCGCGCTCTTCTGGTCCGGCCGGGACGGCGCTGCGACGGCCGCCTGGCGGCGGGCCGCCCGCGTCGCGCCCGACACCGCGTCGGCGGTCGCGGCCGACGATCTCCTGCATCCGGGATTTCCGAAAGGGCTTCCGGTCTTTCTTCCCGGGTTCGGCCCTCCTCCCGGCCTCGCGAGGCTGTCTCCGCCGGCGCAGCTGCGGGCGCTGCGGAGGGCGGCGCGCGCCGGTGTCCCCGGCAAGCTGCTCTACGGGGTCGCGCTCCAGCGCCTCGGGCGACCGCTCTCGGCGGAGCGCCAGTACCTCGCGGCTGCTGCGGCGGCGCCTCGTGACGCGGGGGCCCAGGTCGCCGCCGCCGTCGGCCGGTTCTCGAAGGTCCGCCCGTCGCTCGCGTTCTCCCGCCTCGGCCCGCTCGTGAAGCGCTTCCCGAACGCGCCGACGGTGCGGTTCCACCTCGGCCTGCTCCTGCTCTGGATCGGGCAGGTCGACCGGGCCAGGCAGGAGCTGCGCCGCGCCGCCGCCGAGGGACCACACACCCGAATCGGGAGAGAGGCTCGCACGTATCTGCGCAGCCTGCGTGGCGTCAAGGGCGTCGGTTAGGACCCGCTGCGTGCAAGATGAGCCGATCGGCCTATGGCGATCCATCCGGTCCGTGTGCGACAGTGCCGCCTTCGCAAGGATGACCTTGACCAGGATTCCTTCGAGGGGGAGTGGAGATGAGCGCAGTCGTGGGTGCAACGGCGAGACCGCCGGTCGTCGACGTTCTGGACACCGACGAGGCTAGAGGCCTGCTCGCGACCGGGCAGGAGGCCGGCTCCCTGACTGCGGAGGAGATTTCGGTCGTGCTCGACGACCTCGACCTCGACACGACGCAGCTGGACGAGTTCTACGCGGCCCTCGAGGAGCTCCAGATCGAGGTCGTCGCGGTGGCGGAGCCCGATACGGCGGAGGTCGAGGCGGCCGTCCGCGAGGTCACCACCGACTCGCTGCAGCTCTTCCTCAAGGACGTCGGCAAGGTCGACCTGCTCACCGCGGCCCAGGAGGTCGAGCTCGCGAAGCGGATTGAGCGCGGCGACCATCGCGCGAAGCAGGAGATGATCGAGGCGAACCTCCGCCTCGTCGTCTCGATCGCGAAGCGCTACCGCAACCAGGGCCTTCCCTTCCTCGATCTCATCCAGGAGGGCACGATCGGCCTCGTCCGCGCCGCCGAGAAGTTCGATTACCGCAAAGGGTTCAAGTTCTCGACCTACGCGACGTGGTGGATCCGTCAGGCGGTCGCGCGGGCGCTAGCCGACAAGGGGCGGACGATCCGGATGCCGGTGCACGTCGTCGAGAAACTGAACAAGATCCTCCGCTCCGAGCGCAAGCTACGGTCAGAGTTTGGGCGGGAGCCGACCTCGCACGAGGTCGCCCGCGACGTCGAGCTCAGCTGTGACGAGGTCGACCAGATCCGGCGCACGGCCCAGTCGCCGGTCTCGCTCGAGAAGCCGGTCGGCGAGGACGACGAATCGGAGTTCGGGCACTTCATCACCGACGAGACGGCGCCCCTGCCGGAGGAAGCGGCTGAGGTCACCCTCCGCAAGGAGACGCTGACGAAGGTCCTATCATCCCTCTCCTACCGCGAGCGACGGGTCCTCGAGCTCCGCTATGGGCTGAACGGGGAGCATCCCTGCACGCTCGACGAGGTCGGTCGAACGTTCAACGTCACGCGCGAGAGGATCCGCCAGATCGAGAACCAGGGCCTGAAGAAGCTTCGGGCCCTCTCCGAGAGCCAGAAACTGCGCGAAGTCGCGTAGTAGCGCGGGGGAACCCAGGGTTCCCTCCCCCACGGACACCCTCCTTCTGCGCTCTTGCTGCCCAGCCTCGCTTGGCCTCCCGCCGGGCAAGCCCGGCTCCGGCCGCAACTGCCTGCTGACCCTGGAACGTGTACCAGCCTTCGGTATCGTCGTCAGGCTCCGGCCGAGCAGGCCGGGGAGTTCAGGGCGGTGAAGACGGTGAGAGGCTTCCGGGAGAGCTGGACGGCGGCGACGCGCCCGCTCGCGAGCGCGAACCAGAGCTGCCCGAGCCGGTAGGCGCGCACCTTTCCCGAGCGGCGGAACGCGACGATACGCGAGCCGTAGGCGCTGCGCAGGGCGGCGAGCGATGCGCAGGGGCCGATGCCTTCGCGTGTACGCAGCCGGATGCTCCAGGTGACGATCCCGACCGCGGCCTTGTGCCCCGAGCGGAAGTACACGTCGAGGGCGCGCTGCGGGAACGAGAGGCGCTCGAGGCCGCCCTCGAGACGGTCGCGGCGCCACGGCCTTCCGAACGCCGCGCGGTAATAGGGCGCCTGCTTCCCGAGTGCAGCGCCGGCGATCTGCGTCTGGGTGATCGTCGCCGGGCGGCCGAGCGCCGAGAGCGCGAGAATGCCGAGCAGCAGGCTGCGCACGGAGGCTCACGGTACACCCCACGATGCTCGATCGGTCGTTCGCGCCGCGTCCGGGCCACCATCCGGCTCCCGTGGGTTACCGATCGAGCATCTAGACTCGGCGCCCGTGACCGCGCCCGTGAGCCCAAGTAACACAGTGTTACTCGAGGAGCTCTCGGAGCTGCTCGCGATTCCGAGCGTGAGCGCCGACGAGGCGCACTCGGCAGACGTGCGGCGCGCGGCGGAATGGGTCTGCGACTTCGTACGCCGCCGCGGCGAGGCCGAGGTCGTCGACTGGCAGGGCCGCCCGCTCGTGATCGGGGAGGTGCCGGCCTCGGAGAACGCCGCAAGCGCGCCGACAGTCATCTGCTACGGGCATTTCGACGTCCAGCCGCCGGCGCCGCTCGACCTCTGGGATACGCCGCCCTTCGAGGCGACGGTTCGGGGCGAATACCTCTACGGGCGCGGGGTCGCGGACGACAAGGGGCAGCTCTACATGCTGCTGAAAGCCGCCGAGGAGCTCGCCCGCGAGGGCGCGTTGCCCGTGAACGTCCGGTTCTGCTGCGACGGCGAGGAGGAGATCGGCGGCCACTCGATCGTCGACTACCTCGCGCAGGACGAGCGCGGTGGGGACGCCTGCGTGATCTTCGACAGCGGGATGGTGGCGCGCGGTGTCCCCGCCTTCAACCTGGCGACTCGCGGCCTCGTCTACTTCCACCTGCGCGTCAGGACCGGCCGACGCGATCTCCACTCCGGCATGTACGGCGGCGCGGCGCTGAACGCCGTTCACGCGCTCGTGCAGACACTCTCGGGCGTGCTTCCTCGAGACGGGCGGCTGCCGGAGCCCTTGCGCACCGGGATCGCGGCGCCCACCGCGGAGGAGCTCGCGGGCTGGTCGGAGCTGCCGGCGGGAGCGGGGGAGCTCGCCGACCAGGGAGCTCGGCCCGCCGACGCTCGCGGGGCCGAGGAGTTCTATCTGCGCACCTTCGCCGAGCCCGCACTCGACGTCAACGGCGTCGACGGCGGATCGCCCCGGCTCCAGAAGACGGTCCTTCCGGTCCTGGCTGAGGCGAACCTGTCCATCCGCCTGGCTCCGGGGCAGGTCGTCGAGACGATCGCGCCCGAGGTCGAGCGGCTTCTCCGCGAGGCCGCCCCCGAGGGGGCCGAAGTCGAGGTCGACCGGCTGTCGTCGGCTCCGCCCGGCCTCGTGCGCCCCGACTCGCCGGCGATCCGGCTGGGGCTGGACGCCTTCGAGCGCGCGGTGGGGGCACGCCCGCTGCTCGTACGCTCGGGCGGAACGCTTCCGATCGTGCCGGCGCTCGCGGCTCGGGAGATCCCGACGATCGTGACCGGCTTCGCCCTCCCGGACGCGAACGTCCATTCGCCGAACGAGCGGCTGCTGCTCGAGTACCTGCCGCTCGGCATCGCCGCGGCCCGCGAGCTCTTCACCGCGTTTCGTGGCCTGCCCCCGCGGCGGTGATCGACCTCCATTCGCACGTCCTCCCGGGGCTCGACGACGGGCCGGCGACCCTCGAGGAAAGCGTCGAGATCGCACGCGCGGCCGTGGCGGACGGCATCGTCGTGCTCGCTGCGACACCCCACGTGCGAGACGACTACCCGACCGACCCGGCGGAGATGGAGCATGGGGTCTCGGAGCTCCGGGCGGAGCTCGAGCGGCAGGAAGTCGGGCTCGATCTCCGCGGCGGCGGCGAGATCGCGCTCGACCGGCTGGATCTCCTCTCCGAGGGCGACCTCCGCCGCTTCGGGCTCGCCGGAAACCCGGAGTACGTCCTCGTCGAGTTCTCGTACTTCGGCTGGCCGCTCGATCTGGCCGACCGGCTGTTCCGCCTCCGTGCGGCAGGCTTCACGCCGGTCCTCGCGCACCCGGAGCGAAACGCCGACGTCCAGGCGGCACCCGAACGGCTTGCGCCTCTCGTCGAGACCGGCACCCTCGTCCAGCTCACAGCCGGCTCCCTCGACGGCCGGCTCGGGCGATCCTCGCGGGCGACGGCGCTGCGCCTCGTCGAGCTCGGCCTCGCCCACCTCGTCGCGAGCGACGCCCATCATCCCGACCTCCGCGCGATCGGCATGTCGGGCGCGGCCCGAGCGATCGACGACGAGTCGCTCGCCCGCTGGCTCTGCGAGGAGGTGCCGGGGGCGATCGTCGGCGGCGGAGACCTCCCCGAGCGCCCGCAGGGCGAGCGGCGGGGCTGGCTCAGCCGCTTCGGCTTCTAGCTGACTGATGGGACTCCACTGCTGCCATGGCCGCGCGATCAAGCTCGCGAGGCACCGATGGCGCGAGCGGAAAATTGGGCGAAACAGAGACTCTGCTCTTGGGCGCCGACTTGACGAGCTGATGTCAAGCCAGGGGCGGCAAGAAGGCATGAAGCCCCGCTAGAGCGGGGCTTCACGCAGGGGACTTTGCCACGCCCTGGCGCGAGACCTACTCCCGCGTCAGCACGGGCAGTCGGATGAACGCAGTTCGGACCCTGATTCGGGATGCAGCACCCGCCGCATGCGCCGGAGCAGTAGAAGTTGGGTGCGCTGCTGGGACCGCCGCATACGGCCTGATTGGGGCAGCAGTTGGCAGGCTCGGCGTGGCCGACCGCCGGAACGGCTGCAGCGCCGAGACCGACTGCCGCGAGGATCCCGAGCTTGCGAAGGAATCCGCTTCTAGTGCTCCGCTCTTCGCTCTCAGGTGTAGCGATTTCGTTTACCGTCATGCTTCCTCCTCGGATAAAGCGTCACGCCGCAGCGATTTGCGTGACTTCGGGCAGTCGATCACCTCCTTCCAGAGCACGCGCGAGCGTGCGAAGGTCGACAAATGAATTCGGAATTGCAACCGCGCGCACTACGCCACGCTCGTCCAGGGCGAATGCCTGCGGAAAAGCAGTCGACTGGAAGGACTTCGAAGCCGATTGGTCTACCTGCTCAAGCACTTTGATGCCTGCAGGGAGCGACTGCCACTTCGAAGCCCGTGGATCGTCGGCGAACACAAGCAGCGGGACTTCCAGAGTCCCGGCCGGCGCGGCGAGCTCTGCGAGGAGCGTCGTGCACGGGGGACAGTTGTCCGCGGTGAAGAGACATAGGAGAGGCTGACCGAAGAGCTCGCTCGAGGTCAACGTCTCGCCTGCGGCAGTCGTTGCGACAAAGAGCGGGACCTGGGTGCCCGGTAGCAGCCCGCCATAGGTGTTGCTGATATGCAGGCTGCGCGCGTAGATGTTGGAGCTCGCCGCTGGATCCTCATCGAGTATTCCGAGCACCCGCCGAACGACGCCGATGAGGACGATGAGCATCAGCAGGACCGTGAGCGACAATACGGCGAACGCAGCGATCCATGGCGCGGTCATACCTGCCGCCTGGTGGCTGCAGCAACCGACCTGCTTAACGAGAAGGCGTCGTTCAGCAGAGTGAGCGCGAGGACGACGACGAGCGAGGACAGGAGAAGCGCAAAAGCGTCATCCGAGCTGACAACGCCGGTTGCCCGATCACCAAGCAGAGTGCCAACGGCGAGCACGGGAGGCGCCCTGAACGCGGCCAGGACGGCCATGGCCATGAGCAGAACGTTTCGAGAGAGGAGTGCCCACCCGATCGTTGTCGGCGCGCCGACCGCGCGACATCCGCAGTCGAACTTCGCCCCTTGAGCCAAGTTGATCGCGATCGCGCCGTTGAAGGCGACAAGTGCCGCTGCAACTGCGAGGCCCGTATAGCGGACTCCGAGGCCGGAGATCAAGAAACCTCCGGCAGCGAGTTCCAGCCGGGGGAGCCAGTTCGCCACCAGCCCTCCGACGCGCGATGGAAGCAAGCCAAGCTTCGCGACCGCCCGTTCGAAGCTCGGCCGATCCATCGCCTTGGCAAGTGCGGCGAAGATGAGGATCGCGCCGACGGCGAAACGACATTCTGTTGCTGCGAGAGCCATTCCCCCCGGATCGACTCTGTCTCTCTTTAGATTGTGGCTATTATACTTACTTCGCTCCGGTCGGTCAAGCCGTTCTAGAGAAGCGGGTCTGACCCGCAAGTGGCCTCTGGTGAAGCCTTATCCGGAATGGGCGAGCCGGCGCTGCAAGCTTTCGGGTGTGGATCTCTAGTCTGCGACTAGGTATCGTGGGACGGTCTCGCGATGGAGCGCCACCACACCATGAGTCTCCGCCTGCTCTCGAGCATCTTCGTCTTTCTCGTGCTGGTGGGACTGTGGCTACCGAACTTCGGAGGCGCGACGCTCCCCGGACGCAACGGGAAGCTCTACTTCACGATCTTCCCGCGTCAGGGTGGCACCGAGATCGCTTGGATCGACGTAGGGGCCCCGCGGCGCGTTCACATCGTTCGCCGCCTGATCGGGGTCGGCATCGTCGGCTGGGCTCCGGGCGGGAAGAGGATCGCGTACGCGGCTCCAAACGGCATTTTCGTCGCTAACCCAGACGGAAGCGAGCGCCACCAGCTCACGGTGGTCCGCCCGGGGAGCCAGACCTTCGACGGCGACCCAAGATGGTCGCCGGACGGGCGTTGGCTCGTGTTTGCGCACGAGGACCCGGTTCATCCGAGCGTCCAGCTCATCCGCCCCGACGGCACCGGACGGCGGCGCCTCACGGCGGGCGACGCTCCGCTTTGGTCTCCGACGGGGCGCGAGGTCGCTTTTCAGTTCGGACGTTTCGGGGAGCAGCACATCTTCGCCATCGGCGTCGACGGCCGCGGTCGCCGGCAGATCACCAACTCTCCCGCGACGGAGACGCTACCCGATTGGTCGCCGGACGGTCGACAGATCGTCTTCGTCAGCGACCGGGCGGGTACTCGGAACGGTCAGATCTACGTCGTCAGCGCGGCGGGCTCCAGCCGGGCAGTTCGTATCGCGCCGAGCGCCGTCTACGACACGACACCCGGCTGGTCGCCGGACGGGCGTTGGGTCGTATTCGCGCGCGGGGAGAGACTGAAGAGCTTCAGCCTCTACCTCGTCCACCCCAACGGAACCGGTCTGCGGCGCCTGACAGACGGCTCTTTGAACGTCCAGTTGCCCCAATGGCAGTCGCTCCCGCTGCAACGGAGATGAGACGCTTCGTCGCCAGCCAGCTCCGCCACCGACCCGGCCGGGTCCTCGCGCTCGGCGTTGCCATCCTTGCTGCGGGCGTCAGCTTTGTTCTCCTGGCTGCGGCCGCGCGAACCAGCGGGCTGAAGGTAACCCGCTCGGTCAAGAGCAACTTCCGTCCCGCCTACGACATCCTCGTCCGTCCAAAGGGCTCGAAGACACAGCTCGAGCGCGCACGAGACCTCGTCCGCGACAACTACCTCTCGGGGGTTTTTGGCGGGATCAGCCTGAGGCAGTGGCACCAGGTGGAGTCGCTGCCTGGAGTCGCGGTCGCGGCGCCGATTGCGAACATCGGTTACGTCCTTCTGGGCGGCGCGATCCCGATCTCGGTCCAGCGCTTCGTGAACCGCGATCCCTACCAGCTGTACCGCCTGCGCTTCTCTTGGGTCGCCGACAACGGGAGGTCCGTCTACCCGGACGCGACGGACTACGTCTACGTCAACCGCGTCCACCGGTTCACCTCCGTCCGGCAGGGGGAGAGCCCGGGAACGCCGCGCGAGATCGTCCCTGGCCCAGGCGGGGCCATACGGGTGTGCGAGGGCCTCTACGACTCCCTGCCGCCTCAGGTGGCGAGCCCGTTCCGCTACGCCTCGAATCAGGACATCAAGTGTTTCTCGACCAGGACTCCGTCGATCAACCGCAACAACTTCTATGGGTCGGGGGCCGCTCTAGCGCCGAAGGGCGCCGGCGTCTTCTTCGGCGCATACTTCCCGATCCTGCTCGCCGCGATCGACCCGGTTCAAGAGGAGCGTCTCGTGAAACTCGATCGCGCGGTTGTCCACGGTCGCTACCTCGACGAGGCCGATCGCATCTCGATCAAGCGCAACAAGAACGGGTACGGCTGGAGGAACGTCCCCGTGCTGCTGAGCTCGCGCGTTTACCTGCGGGAGGCCTTGCGCGTAATCGTCGAGCGGTTGCGTGTCCCGCGCCCGGCAGAGATTCCCCAGCTGCTGACCTCGGGAGTCTGCCTCAGCTCTTACCGACCCTGTCCGCGGGGGTTCACCCAGGCTCCGCCACCGGGCTGGCCGTCTAACACGACGGCGTACTCCTTTCTCAATTCCCGCACGGGGTCTAGCGTCGGTCAGATCGGCTTTCCGATCGCCACGGCCTACCGCACGATCGGCGGGGCCGCCGGTGACGACGCCGTTTCCGGCCAGAGGACATCGACCGCCTACAACTATTGGACGGTCGGCGAGACGAGCTACCGAACCACAGCGTCCGATGTCCTCCAGCCGCTGACCACGCCCACCCAACCGCAGGTCTGGCAAGACCCCGCGTACGTACTGAACGGCGGCTTCCAGCCAGCGCCGCCGGACAACCAGGACCTCCAGTTCCGGCGCCTCACCGTCCATGCTCGAGGCAACGAGTTTCAAAACCATTCCATCTTCCAGGCGCCGAACTTCGTCGAGGTCGGCCGCTACGACCCGGCGAGGCTGCCAGGCTTCTCGCCGCTTTCCAAGGTGCCGCTCGAGACGTACTACCCGCCGCTGCTGCAGCCGGCCGACGCGACCAGCCGGGAAGCGCTCGGCGGCCGTCCGCTTTCGCCGACTCAGAACGTGGGCGACTATATTCAGCAGCCGCCGCTGATCTTGACCACGATCCGGGCCCTCCGCCCCTTCTCGGACCGGAAGAACTTCTTCACGACTCCGCCGATCAACCCGAAAGCGCCCCTGAGCGTGATCCGGGTCCGGGTCACCGGCGTCACCGGGCCAGACGCGCGAAGCCAGGCGCGGATCCGGTCTGTCGCCCTGCGGATCCACGAACGGACGGGTCTCGACGTCGATATCACGGCGGGCTCGTCGCCGCATCCGTTGACCGTCGCGCTTCCGAAGGGGAAGTTCGGCCGGCCGGCGCTGACACTCACGGAGGGTTGGGCGAAGAAGGGCGTCTCGGTTGCCTTCCTCAACGGCGTCGGGCGCAAGCAGCTCGCGCTCTTCACCCTGATCCCCCTGATCTGCTGCCTGTTCCTCGGCAACGGCACGTACGCCGCGGCGCGCGCTCGTCGTGCGGAGATCGGAACGCTTCTGACCCTCGGCTGGTCGCGTGCGGCGATCTTCTCGGTCCTGCTGGGGGAGGTGCTCGTGATCGGAGTCGTTGCGGGACTGATCGGCGTCGGCCTGGCGGCGGCGCTCGTGGCGGCGCTTTCTCTGCACGCGCGGCTCTGGGTGACGCTGCTCGTCTTCCCGGTCTCGCTCGGGATCGCCCTCGTTGCCGGCCTGCTTCCCGCCTGGAAGACCGCGCGCCTCGAGCCGATGAGCGCCCTGAGGCCGGCTGTCTCCGAGCTGCGGCGCACGCATCGCGTCCGGCATGTGAGGGATGTCGCGCTGCTCAACCTGTGGCGCGTCCCTGCCCGCGCGGTGGTCGGGGGAGCCGGCCTGCTGGTCGGCGCGGGCGCCCTGACCGTGCTCCTCGCCGTCCAGCAGGCGTTCCAGGGCGTGCTGGCCGGGACGCTCCTCGGCGATGCGATCGCGATCCAGATCCGCGGCTTCGACTATCTCGCCGTCGGGCTCCTGATCGCGCTCGCGGCGCTCTCGATCGCCGACGTGATGTACCTGAACCTGCGCGAGCGGCAGGCGGAGCTCGTCACCCTGCGCACGGTCGGCTGGGCGAGGGGGCATCTCCTGGAGCTCGTCTGCGTCGAGGGCTTCGCCCTCGCGGGGCTCGCCACGCTCGTCGGGGCGCTGGCCGGGGTCGCGATCGGAGCGTTCCTGCTGGCCGTCCCGGCCCTCTCGCTCGTGCTCGCTGCGCTCGCCGCCGTCGGCGGCGGCCTCCTCGCAACCGTCCTCGCAGTCCTCCTACCGCTCTCGCAGCTCGAGCGCCTGACGGCGCCGACTGTGCTTGCGGCCGACGAGTGAGCTTCAGCCGGCGGAGTCGCGAACGCGGGCCTGGCGCGTTGTCGCCTCCGCCGGCCGCCCGCCTCGGGACTCCCGAACGAGAGCACCCCGGCGTGCTTCCGCGAGATCGACCACCCGGAGCCTCGCCTCGACGTCGAGCACGGCCGCCTCGATCAGGAGCTCGATCATGGGCTGGTGGTGATGTGAGTGGCGCAGCGCCGCGAGCGAGGCGAGCTCGCCCAGGTCGGCCTCGCGCTGGAGTGCAAGCGTCTTCGTGAGCGCCTCCTCGCCCAGGCGGGCGGCCGCGAAGAGCTTCAGAAAGAGATCGTCGCGATACCCCCCTTGCCGAGTCGCGGGCATCCGGAGCCAGCTATCCAGCTCCTTCCTCCCGCTTGGCGTCAGCCGGTAGACGACCTTGTCGGGACGCGCCCGCTGCGCGACCTCGCGCTTCGTCAGGAGGCCGTCGCGGACGAGCCGGTCGAGCAGCTGGTAGACGTGCCCGACGTTCAGGCCGCCCCACTGGGGGCCGATCGACTCCTCGAACTCGGTCCTCAGCTCGTACCCGTAGCTCTCACCGTCGACGAGCAGGGCGAGTATCGCGTGCCGCAACGCCACTAGGCAGTTCCCTGGTTAGATTGGCACAATCTAACGATGCTCACCGGGAATGCCAAGAAGCCGAGAACGCCGCTGATCTCGATCGAAGCCGTCAGCAAGCGATACCGCTTGCCCGGGGGTGGCGTCGTGACCGCCCTCGAGGACGTGACGCTGGCGATCGAAGCCGGATCGGTGACGGCGATGACCGGACCTTCGGGATCGGGCAAATCAACCCTTCTGCACGTGATCGGCGCCATGGATGTCCCGGACGAGGGCAGGATCGTCGTCGGCGAAGTCGACGTCACGAGGCTCTCGCCGAAAGACAAGACTGCCTATCGCAGGCGGGTCGGCTTCGTCTTCCAGCGCTTCCACCTGCTGGCCGCGCTCAGCGCCGCCGACAACATCGCGGCGCCCCTGTTTCCCTACCGGTCCGACTTCGATCCGCGCACGCGCGCCGAGGAGCTCCTCGCCGCGGTCGGGCTCGGCGGCCGCGGCGAGTCTCTGCCATCTCGGCTCTCCGGGGGCGAGCAACAGCGCGTAGCGATCGCGCGCGCCCTGATCAACGAGCCGATCCTCGTGCTCGCCGACGAGCCGACCGGCAACCTCGATTCGCGCACGAGTGACGAGATCATGGACCTGCTCCTGCGGCTGCGCGAGGAGCGCGGAACGACGATCGTCGTTGCGACACACGATCCGTTGATCGCCTCACGCTGCGGTTCGATCGTCCGTCTCCACGACGGGCGAATCATCGATCAGATCACCGTGCAGAAGACCGAATCCGCCGCGGAGACACTCGAGCGGATCAGCCGCTTCCGCCCCTGAGCGGTACCGCGGGCCTGACGACTGCCCCTTGGCGAATCGAGCATTTGAGCGAACCAGCTCCTCGTCGAAGTTTCGCGCGGGGTCGCTAGCGATCCGACCAATCCCGCTCGTCCCGACTTTCAGACGAGCCTTGCGAACTCCTCGACCGAGAGACCGGCCTGCCGCAGAACCGACCTCAGCGTGCCGTGCGCGAGCTCGCGATGAAGCGGGACGACCGCCGTCTTTCCTGCCTCATTCCGGAGCTTCACGTGGCTCCCGCGCTGGCTCACGCGGACGAAGCCCACCTTCCCGAGCGAAACAGCTTCCGATCCCGAAACGACCGGAAGCTGTGGGCTCACGCAGCGATGTCGACCGAAGCGATGATCGGCGGCTCTGTCATGTCCGGAACGGGGGCATCCTCGAAGTAGAGCTCGAGCGCTTCCTTGAGGTTCGCCAACGCCTCCTCGACCGTCTCCCCCTGGCTTGCGACCTCCACCTCAAGGCAGCGTGCCACGTACCAAGGCGGCTCATGCGTGATCGCCGCGGTCAACCGCATGGTAGGAAGCTTAGACAGACCTCCGGTGAGGCGCGCGTGCGGCGGAAGAGCTGTGGGCGGTTCGCGCAATGCCAACAATCCGCCGCACGGCCGCGGAAATCTGGATGGAGCGTATCCGGATCGAACCGGGCTGAGAATTCTGTCTCCAAGACCTCCCCGAGCGGCAGGTGAGCAGCGTGGTGGCCGAGCCGCTGACTTCTCCGACCGCGGCCATCCACCTGTCACGCTGACAGGTCGGCGCCCTCGGCCCACTCGAGCGGCCGCGTGCGCGAGTAGAGCGACTCCCCTCCGGGTAGAGAAGGCTTGTGTGGAACCCGCTCGCTGTGCTCCTGTCGGCGGCTGCGCTCGCCGGATCGCAGCCTGCGGCCTTGGTCACGAACTGGCAGCCGTCCTGGTCGCCGGACGGGAAGTGGATCGCCTACGCAAGCGACCGTGACGGGAGCGTCGGCATCTGGAAGACCGACGGGGTCCATGTGCGGCGCGTCGTCCGCGGCGGCAGCGCCCCGGCTTGGTCGCCTGACGGGCGACGCATCGCGCTCACGCTCAATGCCAGCTACGGCGGAATCGCGCTCGTGTCCGCGTCGGGTGGCGGGAGTCGGCGTATCAGGCGATCTGGCTACGAACCGAGCTGGTCACCAGACGGACGCCGGATCGCCTTCACCGACCCGCCCGATGCGTGCTCGGACGGCGATGCCATCGTCACCATGCGTGCTGACGGTCGTGGCGAGGAGCAGGAGAGCGGAAGCAGCGAGTTCGAGAGGTACTACTCGCCCGCCTGGTCGCCGAGCGGCGTCAGCATCGCCTATCTGCACGAAAACGGTGGCACGTTCCTGGAGCAGGTCATCCTGCGAAGTGGTTCCCAGAAGATGTTCCCCGTCAACGCCCAGAACCCCGGTCGTCCCTCATGGTCACCGGATGGCCGTTCTCTCGTCTTCGCAGACCGTCTCGCGCCCGCTCCGGCCGGATACGGGCCCCAGCCCGATCCGAACGGCTACGGACCGCTGTATGTCCTCGACATCGCCAGGGCGCGCGTCAGACGGTTGACGCGGATGCCTGCGAGCTACCCCGCCTGGTCCCCGGGCGGAAAGCGGATCGCCTTTGCTGCGCTGGCGGCAGACGGATCCATCGACATCTATCTCGTGAACCTGGACGGGTCGCACCTGCTGCGCCTGACGAAGCCATAGAGCAGAAGGCGCTCTCGTGATTCTGCGAGTAGGACGAACTGCCGCTGGGTAGATAAGGCAGGTGTGGAACTCGCTCGTCGTGCTCCTATCGACGGTGGCCCTCGGTGCCCCGCACACAACTGGCGTCGTCACGAGCTGGCAGCCCACCTGGTCGCCGGACGGGAAGTGGGTCGCCTACGCGAGCGACCGTGGCGGGGGCTTCGACGTCTGGAAGACCGACGGTGTCCACGTCCGCCGGGTCGCGCGAGCCGGCGACGAGCCGGCGTGGTCGCCTGACGGAAAGAAGATCGCCCTCGTCGCGAAGGACGCTTCCACCGTACCGAGCATCTACCTCATCGACGCCGCACGGACCAGCACGGGGCGCCAGCGAGTGGCCTATTACGCGGACCAGCCGTCCTGGTCACCGACCGGTCGCCGGATCACGTTCGCCGCGCCGAGCGACGGCTGCGGCGAGGGGTCCGGCATCTGGGTCATGCGCCGCGACGGCTCTGACAGGGGGCCGCTGGTCGAAAGCCCCAGCGAGTTCACCGATTACGTGAGCCCCGCCTGGTCACCCGACGGCAGACGTGTCGCGTACGACGTGCTGAACAGCGACCAAGGCGACAACTATGGCATCAAGATCGTTGACGTGATGTTCGGCGAGTCGCGCGATGTCCCGGTACGACTCGGAGCGAGTCATCCGTCGTGGTCGCCCGACGGCCGCCGGATCGTCTACGTGACGCCGGCGAAGAACGGGGACTTCGGGCCGATGTTCGTCGTCGATCTTCGAACGCAGCGGGTGAAGCGGCTGACGCGGGTGCTCGCGAACGGCCCAGCTTGGTCTCCCGGCGGCAAGCGAATCGCCTTCGCCGCGCGAACGGCCGACGGCTCGACCGACATCTACCTCGTCAACCCGGACGGGTCGCATCTGCTGCGGCTGACGAAGCCGTAAGCGCCGTCGCCGGTGCTCTACGTCAGGCGAAGAAGCCGGAGCGGCGGCCTGCGCTCTCGGCCTGATCTTCGTGACCTAGACGACGAACGTCAGCTTGGTGCGCCCTACCTGGCCGACGACCTGCCGGCAGCCAACGGTTGGGAAGGTGAGGCCGGTCGCCACGAAGCCGAGGGGCCCATAGCCAGATGGAACATAGGCGCGCAAAGGCGGGGCGGACGCATCGAGCCGCCGCCATCGATAATGACGACGTGTCGGCGAGTGCCGAAGACGAACGGGGGGCCTTCAGGGTCGGCGGGGTCTCCTACCTCCGGATTCCGGCCGAGGATCCACGCAGGTCGGCAGCCTTCTACGAGGCCGTCTTTGGCTGGAGCCTGCGCGGCGATCCTGACGATCCGAGCTTCGAGGACGGCACCGGGCATGTCATCGGACACTTCATGGCGGACCTGCCGGTTGGCGGTGAGGCGGGAGTGAGACCGTACGTCTTTGTCGAGCGTGTCGACGAGACGCTCGACAGGGTGGTCGCTCACGGCGGAGAGGTTGTGACGGCGCCCTATCCGGAAGGTGACCTGTGGGTGGCCACGTTCCGCGACCCGCCGGGAAACGTGCTCGGCGTGTGGCAACACGGCCCGTGCAATCGGACCGATTGAGCTGCCCAGTCGTCGCCGGCAGGCGAGGGCCAGCACGCTTCTACCTACCGCGTTCGTCGCGGGCCGGGCCTTCGTCGCGACCATCTCACCTCCCTTCGTTCGCGAGCGGCCGACATCTACAGCCGGGGCGGTCGAGCGGTTGGACGTCCCCTCGCGGCTGGCACGGGCGGTTCACGTCGGCGACTCTCCTGTCCGATGCGGCCTGGTTGTGCCAGCTCGCTGAGGCCGGTTTGTTGAAGGCCAACTTCGTGCCGCCCCAGCCGATCCGCGAGCTGCGCCAGCTGACCCGCTATCGCAAGACGCAGATCGCCGAGCGCCAGCGCGAGGCCAACCGGCTGCACAAGGCGCTGGAGGACACCAACATCAAGCTCGACTGCGTCGCCTCCGACCTGCTCGGTGTCTCCGGTCGCGCGATGCTCGACGCACTCTGCCAGGGGACGACCGACCCGGTCGTGCTTGCCGAGCTGGCCAAGGGCAGGCTGCGCAAGAAGCTGCCGGTGCTGCAAGAAGCGCTCGAGGGCCGCTTCGACGAACTGCACGCTCTGCTGATCGGAGCGATCCTCGCCCACCTCGACTTCCTCGACGAGCAGATCGACCGGCTCTCGGACGCGATCGAGGAACGCCTTGCCCCTTTCGCGGCGGCGGTTGAGCTCTTGTGCACGATCCCCGGCGTCGGTCGGCGCAGCGCGCAGAACATCCTCGCCGAGATCGGCCCCGACATGAGTGTCTTCCCCTCCGCTCGCCACCTGGCCTCCTGGGGCGGGCAGTGCCCCGGCAACAACCGCTCGGCGGGCAAGCAGCGCTCCGGACGTCCCCGCAAGGGCTCCCGCTGGCTCGACGCAGCCCTCAAGGACGCCGCGATGGCCGCGACCCGAAGCAAGGACACTCACCTGCAAGCGCTCTACCGCCGCCAGCGCTCGCGGATCGGGCACGGCAAAGCGGTCGGCGCCGTCAAACACTCGATCCTCTGCGCCTGCTGGCACATGCTGACAACCGGCGAGCTCTACCGCGAGGCCGGCGGCAACTACTTCAGCCAACGCGACCCCGAACGCGCCACCCGCCGCCTCGTCGCCCAACTCGAACGCCTCGGCCACACCGTCACCCTGCAGGAGGCAAACGCCGCCTGAACCTCAGCGTTATTTTCCCCTCAGTAGGACGGAAGCGGGATCGCTCGACTCGACCCGTTGGCGAACGTCACGACGATGCCCTGGAACGACGACGGGCGGATAGTCAAAGCCAGGCTGCGGATGAGCCACACAATCAGGCTATTCCGAACGAAGGACAGCAAAGGGAATACCCCACCCGCCCAAACCAGGTTCTGCTCGTCGCAGACCCTCTCGGGTTGAACCGACCAGCTCGTCAAGCGGTGTATATTTCATACATCGTGAGGAGGACACAGATTTACCTCGACGACGGGCAGGACGATCAGCTTGCACGTCGCGCAGCCGCCGAGGGGCTGACCAAGTCGGCGCTCATCCGACGGGCTGTCGACGAATATCTCGACACCGACCGCGACGCCGACCTTCGCCTGACCAGGTTCAAGGCCGCCGTCGACGCCGTCGCCGGGGTGGCACCGGATCTCCCGCAGGGGCCGTTCTACGTCGAGCGGCTGCGCGCACTCGACGCCGACCGCCAGGAGGAGATCGAGCGGCGGCGCCAGGCGTGAGCATCGTCTTCGACACCTCGATTTTGATCGACCTCCTTCGCGGCGACGCCGCTGCTGTCGGCTATGTACGGGGCCTGACCCAGGTTCCGATCTGCAGCGAGGTCACACGAATCGAGGTCGCGCGTGGGCTGCGGAGCGGCGAGCGCACGAGCACGGAGCAGCTCTTTCGGACTCTAAACTGGGTTTCGCTGGACGAGCCGATCGCACGCCGCGCCGGCGAGCTTGGTCGCCGCTGGGATCGGCGCCGGCCAGGTATCAGCGTCGCGGACCTCGTGATCGCAGCAACGGCGGAACAGGTCGACGCCGAGCTCGCGACGGGCAACGTCCGCCACTTCCCGATGTTCGAAGACCTGCAAGCTCCGTACTGACTGCGCCGAGGTCGAGCCGACGGTCCCGTCCGAGCGCTACCGCCAGCCGTGTTCGAGGAGCGCCTGCACCTCCTCGACGCCGGCCTGCCACATGCGCAGCACGTCCTCGTCCGGGCGAGCGTAGACCCCGCCGTAGGAGCCGTCGCCGAGGAGCTCGCGGCATCCGGCGGCATCGCGCAGCCGCAGCGCGGCGAGGTCGACGAGAGGCTTGCGCTCGGCCGGCAGCTGCACGCCTGCCAGGCGCGTCCAGGGCAGGTTCTCCGTCCACGACGCGTGGCTCGAGTCGGGATCGATCTCCTCGACGACGCCCCAGACGCGGTCGCTCGCCCACCAGTTGTGGAAGATCGCCTGCGCGCCGGGCCGCTCGGCCGCCCACTCGGTCACGGCGCCGGCCGCCGGCGCGTTCCCTCCGTGCCCGTTGACGAGCAGGAAGCGGCGGAAGCCCTGCCCGTGCAGCGACTCCAGCAGGTCGCGCACGACGGCGAGGAGGGTGGCCAGCCGGAGCGTGGGACTGCCGGGATAGGCGGCGAACGTCGGCGTGAACCCGTAGGGCAGAGCCGGCAGTACCGGTACGCCCACGGGCTCCGCCGCCTCGACCGCGACCCGCTCGGCGAGGATCGAGTCGGTCGCCAGGGAGAGGTAGGCGTGCTGCTCGGTCGAGCCCAGCGGCAGAACGACCCGGTCGTCGCCCTCGAGGTAGGCCTCGAGCTGACCCCAGTTCAGGTCGGCGATCCTCATCCCCACGGCGGCGGGTTGTGGACCCAGCGCCCGCCGAGCATCGTCGCCACGACGCGTACCTCCTCGAGCTCCTCGGGCGCGCACTCGACCGGATCCCGGTCGAGGACGACGAGATCGGCGAGGAAGCCCGGCAGCAGCTTGCCCCGCCGGCGCTCGTCGCCGGTGAGCGAGGCGGGGGCGACGGTCGAGGCCTCGAGCGCCTGCTGCACCGAGAGCGCCTGCTCGGGGTGCCAGGCAGGCCTCGCGTCGAGCGTCCGCAGGACGGCAGCGCGGATGCCGAGCAGCGGGTCGAGCTCCTCGATCGGCGCGTCCGAGCCGTTCGCGAGCAGCGCGCCCGAGTCGAGGAGCGACCGGTAGGCGTAGGCGCCGCCCGTCCTGTCGCTCCAGAACCGATCGGCGAGGTCACGGTCGGAGGGGGCGTGGCTGAACTGGACGGAGGCGGCGACCCCGAGCCGCCCGAAGCGGTCCACGTCCTGCGAATCGAGGAGCTGCGCATGCTCGATCCTCGGGCGCAGGCCCCGCGGCGCCCACTCGTCCCTTGTCTCCTCGAGCGCGTCGAGCGCCTCGCGGTTGGCGAGATCGCCGATCGCATGGACCGCGACCGGCCAGCCGGCGCGCGCCGCGCGGCGAACGATGTCGGCGAACGCCTCGCGGCTCGTGATCTCGACGCCCGAACCGTCGAGGAGCCGCGCGGTCTGCGAGCCGAGCGTCCCGTCCATGAAGACCTTCAGGTAGCCGATCCGCAGCAGGTCGTCACCGATTCCCGGCGGCACCGAGGCCTCGGCCAGCCGGTCGAGGTGCTCGTGCGGGAGCGACTGCCACACCCGCAGGGTCAGCGAGCGGTCGGCGCGGAGACGCTGCCACAGGCGCGGGGCGCCGAGCCAGCCGTCCTTGTCGTGCACCGCAGTCACGCCGCGCGCATTCGCGAGCCGCACGCCCTTGCGCATCGCCTCCAGGTACTCCTCGTCGGTCGTCTCGACGTAGCGCTCCTTGAAGCGCCAGGCCGACTCCTCGCGCAGGACGCCG
This sequence comes from Gaiellales bacterium, assembly GCA_038237515.1. Classification (GTDB taxonomy): domain Bacteria; phylum Actinomycetota; class Thermoleophilia; order Gaiellales; family Gaiellaceae; genus JBBQDZ01. The sequence continues at coordinate 37,901 of JBBRYP010000018.1, read as the reverse complement.
GTCGGGTCGCCCCGCTCGTCACGTTCGACGACTCCGCCCGGCACCTGGAGGTCGCCCTTCGCGCGGGAGAGAGCGGCGGAGTTGAGCCAGAGCGAGTGGTAGTCGCGCGCCAGGAGCGCCGCGGGCCGATCGCCGGTGACCGCGTCGAGCGCCTGCCGCGTCGGCTCGACCGACGGCGACCACTCGCCGCTTCGCCACCCGAGCCCGCGCAGCCAGCGGCCGGGGGGCAGCGCCTGGGCCGCCTCGCGGAGCCGGGCCAGCGCCTCGTCCAGGGAAGCTGCGCCCTCGAGGCGCACCTGGGTCTGGGCCGTCGCCCAGGTCGGGAAGTGGACGTGTGAGTCGGTGAAGCCGGGGACGACGCAGCGGCCGCCGAGGTCGACGCGGTCGGGGCTCGCGAGCGCCGTCTCGTGCGTGCCGATACCTCCGGCGATATACTCGCCTGCGATCGCGAGTGCGCGTGCGGTCGGGAGCGAGCGCTCCATCGTCCTGACCACGCCGTTCTCGAGGATCACCGGCGGTGACTCTAGCCCCAGAACCCGGCAAGCTCGAAGGAGGACGACGGTGACCGAGTGGCATATGGAAGGGCCGTACCTGAAGAACTGCAACTGCGACCCGGGATGTCCCTGCGACTTCAACCAGAACCCGACGCACGGCAACTGCGAGGGGATGGCAGGCATGCGGATCGACGACGGCGCGTTCGGCGACCTCGATCTGAGCGGCCTCGCCTGGGGCGCGACGTATCGCTGGCCTGGCGCGCTGCACGAGGGCAACGGCGAGCTGCAGCCTTTCGTCGACGAGCGGGCGGACGAGCGGCAGCGCGACGCGATCCTCCAGATCCTGAGCGCCCAGCATGGCGGGACGTTCTTCGAGGTGCTCTCGGTCGTGGCGCCCCACGTGAAGGAGCCGGTGTTCTGCCCGGTCGAGTTCGAGGTCGACCTCGAGCAGCGCAGCGCGCGGGTTCGCTTCGGCGATCTCGTGGAGACGGAGACGGAGACGCTGCGCGGGATCGACCCGCCGGATCCCTACCGGGCGTTGATCAAGATTCCCGGCGGCATGGAGTACGTGAACGAGACGGGAGAGGCCGACGTCGCCTCCGCGAAGACGGTCCGGTCGACGGGGGCGATCGCCTTCGACCTCTCCGACGGTCATTCCTCGCTCGCCTACGTCCGCCACGGGAGCGGCGTCAAGACCGCCGAGTTCCACCCGACAGTCGTCGGCGGCTGAGCCCAGGGGTGTGCGCGGCGCCTTCGTCGACCACCTGACGCTCGACGTCGCAGACTATGAGGCGAGCAGGCGCTTCTACCGCGCAGCGCTCGCCCCGTGGTGCGCGCGGGAGGTCAAGTCCGGCGACGAGACGGCGTTCGGTCCCGAGGGGAGCGAGGATCTCTGCGTGAGGGCGGGCGAGCCCTCTGGTCCGATCCACCTCGCTTTCGCCGCGCCCGACCGGGAGACGGTGGATGCCTTCCACGCCGCCGCGCTCGCGGCGGGCGGTCGCGACAACGGCGCACCGGGGCCGCGCCCAGAGTATCACCGAGGCTACTACGCGGCGTACGTCCTGGATCCGGACGGAAACAACGTGGAGGCGGTCTTCCACGGGCCGAGGCCCGGCTAGCGTTTACGCCCCGGGCCGGACGAGCGGCTTGTACTTGATCCGGTGCGGCTCGAGCGCGTCTGCGCCGCGCGTCTCGCGTGCCCAGGCGGCATATTCGTCGTAGCTTCCCTCGAACCAGGACACCCCGGAGTCGCCCTCGAAGGCGAGGATGTGCGTCGCGACGCGGTCGAGGAACCAGCGATCATGGGTGATCACGACGGCGCAGCCCGCGAAGTCGAGCAGCGCGTCCTCGAGCGCGCGCAGCGTGTCGATGTCGAGGTCGTTCGTCGGCTCGTCGAGGAGCAGCAGGTTACCGCCGCTTCGCAGCAGCTTCGCGAGGTGCACGCGGTTGCGCTCGCCCCCGGAGAGCGAGCTGACGCGCTTCTGCTGGTCGGAGCCCTTGAAGTTGAACCAGGAGACGTACTGGCGTGAGTTGACCTCGCGCGTGCCGAGCAGGATCGTGTCTAGCCCGCCGGAGATCTCCTTCCAGACCGAGTTCTCGGGGACGAGGTCGCCGCGGGCCTGGTCGACGTAGGCGATCTCGACCGTCTCCCCGACGCGAAGCTCACCGGAGTCGGGCGCCTCCTCGCCGGCGATCATCCGGAAGAGCGTTGTCTTGCCGGCGCCGTTCGGGCCGATCACACCGACGATGCCCCCGGGCGGGAGCGAGAAGGACATGTCCTCGACGAGGAGAAGCTCGCCGAAGCCCTTCGAGACGTGCTCCGCCTCGACGACGCGATCGCCGAGGCGCGACCCGGCGGGAATGTGGATCTCGACCCGGTCGAGCCGCACGTCCCGCTCCTGCGCGAGCAGGCGCTCGTACGCGCCGAGCCTCGCCTTCGACTTGGCGTGGCGCGCCCGCGGCGGGCTCCGCACCCACTCGAGCTCGCGGGCGAGCGCCCGCCGCCTCGCCGACTCCTGCCTCTCCTCCTGCGCCAGACGGGCCTGCTTCTGCTCGAGCCAGCCGGAGTAGTTGCCCTCGTAGGGGATCCCGCGGCCGCGGTCGAGCTCGAGGATCCAGCCGGCCACGTTGTCGAGGAAGTACCGGTCGTGCGTGACGGCCACGACTGTCCCCTCGTAGTCCGCGAGGAAGCGCTCGAGCCAGGCGACCGACTCCGCGTCGAGGTGGTTCGTCGGCTCGTCGAGGAGCAGCAGGTCGGGGGAAGCGAGGAGGAGCCGGCAGAGCGCCACCCGTCGCCGCTCGCCGCCCGAGAGGGTCGTGACGTCGCGATCGCCGTCCGGCAACCGCAGTGCGTCCATCGCCCGCTCGAGCGTCGCGTCGAGCGTCCATGCGTCGTGGCGGTCGATCTGCTCCTGCACGCGCGCCTGTTCGTCGAGGAGCTTTGCCATCCCCTCGTCGTCGAGAGGCTCGGCGAAGCGCAGCGAGACCGCCTGGAAGCGGTCGAGGAGCTCGCGGAGGTGCCGGACACCGTCCTCGACGTTGCCCCGCACGTCCCTGGCCGGGTCGAGCTCGGGTTCCTGCGAGAGGAGGCCCACGGTGGCCCCGGCCGTGAGCTCGGCCTGGCCGCTCGAGGTCTCCTCCTGGCCCGCCATGATGCGCAGCAGGGTCGACTTGCCGGCGCCGTTTTGGCCGAGGACGCCGATCTTCGCGCCGGGCAGGAACGCGAGCGTGATGTCGTCGAGCACCTTGCGCTCGGGCCCGTAGAACTTCGAGACCCGCAGCATCGTGAAGACGTAGTCCGCCACGCGGGCGGGGACGATAGCGGCGACGGTCTACGCGGCGGCCACCTCGGACGTGCAGAACGCGCAGCGGCGGGCGGGGACCGGGATCTCGCTGAGGCACTCCGGGCACGTGCGCGTCGTCGCGTCGACCGGGGACTCCGTCCGCCGCCGCGCCATCAGCTGGTTCACCGGCCTGATCACCAGGAAGAAGAGCACCGCGGCGACGATCGCGAACGCGATCAGGGCGTTGAGGAAGTGGCCGTAGGCGAAGCGGCTCCCGTTGACCGAGAAGGTCAGCCCGGCGAAGTCGGTGTTGTCGCCGATCGCCGAGATCAGCGGTGTCACGAGGTCGCTCACAAGGGCGGCCACGACCGCCGCGAAGGCGATCCCGATCACGATCCCGACGGCCATGTCGACGAGGTTCCCGCGCAGCAGGAACTCCCGGAAATCCTTCAGCACCTGTGCCTCCTTCTTGAGATGTTCGGCGATTCTCGGCCGTGGCCGGGGCGCCGTCAAACCAGTCTCTAGCAAGGGGTCGCGACTACACTCCAGGCTGTGCCCTATGACCTGCTGAGCGCCGAGCAGCGCGAGATCCGCGACCTCGTTCGGGCGCTGGCGCGGGAGCGGATCGCGCCGCGGGCCGCAGAGATCGACAGGACCGGAGAGTTCCCCTGGGACGTCGTCGAGCTCTACCGGGAGCACGACGTCTTCGGGCTGCTCTTCGACGAGGCCTACGGCGGCACGGGCACCGGCGCCCTGCTCGCGCTCGTCGCGATCGAGGAGCTGTCGAAGGTCTGCGCGACGAGTGCGCTGATCCTCGCCGTGCAGGAGCTCGGATCGCTCGGGCTGAAGCTCGCGGGCACCGACGAGCAGAGGGAGCGCTATTTGCCAAAGCTCGCGAGCGGCGAGTGGCTCGGCGCCTACGCGCTCACGGAGTCGGGCTCGGGCTCGGATTCCGCGGCGATGCACTCGACCGCCCGACGCGAGGGCGAGGTGTACGTCCTGAACGGCTCGAAGCGCTTCATCACGAACGCGGGGGTGGCGACGCTGTACACCGTCTTCGCGAAGACGGATCCCGAGGCGGGTCACGGCGGGATCTCGGCTTTCGTCGTCGAGGCCGACTCGACGGGCTTCGAGGTGGCGCGGATCGAGCCGAAGATGGGGATCAAGGGCTCGACGACGGGCGAGCTCGTGTTCGAGGACTGCCGGGTGCCGGCAGGGAACCTCCTCGGCGAGGAGGGGGAGGGCTTCAAGATCGCAATGCGGATCCTCGATCGCTCCCGCCCCGGCATCGCCGCGCAGGGGCTCGGCCTCGCGCAGGGCGCGACCGACTACGCCCTCGACTACGCGCGGACGCGCGAGACGATGGGGCAGCCGATCGCCCAGCACCAGCTGGTGGCGGCGATGCTCGCCGACATGGAGACGCGCTGCGAAGCCGCGCGCGGGCTGCTGTACCGGTTCGGGCAGATGGTCGACGAGGGCGTCGACGGGCCCGAGCTGACGAAGATCTCGGCGATGGCCAAGCTCTTCTGCACGGACGTCGCGATGGCGGTGACGACGGACGCGGTGCAGGTCCTCGGCGGCTACGGCTACATCCAGGAGTACCCGCTCGAGCGGATGATGCGCGACGCGAAGATCACGCAGATCTACGAGGGTACGAATCAGATCCAGCGCCTCGTGATCGCGCGGGAGATGCTGAAGGAGCAGCGCGCCTTCCTGCTCGCCGGCGTTGCGTAGGCGCCGCTTGCGGCGCCGACCCTCAGGGCAGTGCGGGCTCCCGCGCGCCCGTCTGAGATGAGCAACCGGACAAGACGAAAAGGGACCCACGCTGCTAGGGCCTCCGGCCGCGAGTTCGGGAACGCCGCCCTCGACTACGAGCGCGGCCGTCCGGACTGGCCGGCAGAGGCGCTCGACGCCGTACCCGTTCACGCCGGGGCGGAGGTCCTCGACCTCGCCGCGGGCACCGGCAAGCTGACGCGCCTCCTCGCGACGCGGTACGAGCGGGTGGTCGCCATCGAGCCGGACGACGCGATGCGGGCGCTGATCGAGGGCGTCGAGACGCACGCGGGGACGGCCGAGGCGATCCCGCTTCCCGAAAGCTCCGTCGACGCCGTCTTCGTCGGTGAGGCCTTCCACTGGTTCGACGGCGATCGCGTCGTTGCGGAGATAGTCCGCGTCCTTCGTCCGAGCGGCCACCTCGTGCTGCTCTGGAACGGCGGCTGGGGGTTCGATCCGCTGATTCCGGACGACGCGATGGGAATGCTCGGCGAGATCTACGAGCGAGCCGGGCGTCCGGGGGGCCCGAGCTACCACTCCGGGGAGTGGCGGACGGCGCTCGAGCGCTCCCCGTTCGAGCCGCTCCGCGAGGCACACTTCCCGCGCGAGATCTCCCTCGAGCCGGATCAGGCGGTTTCGCTCTGGCTGTCCGTCAGCTCGGTCGCCTCGCTCGACGAGGCGGAACGTGCCACGGTGCGCACCAAGCTCGCGCGGGCAGTCACCGACCGGCGGCTCCTCTCCCTCACGACCGACCTCTACTGGACACGGCTTCCCACCTGAGCTCGGGCGAGGCCGTCGTCGTCGGCTCCGGTCCGAACGGGCTGACCGGCGCGATCGAGCTCGCGCGCGCGGGGCTCCGGGTCGAGGTCTTCGAGGCGGAGCCGACGATCGGTGGCGGCTTGAGGTCGGCCGAGCTGACCCTGCCGGGCTTCACGCACGACGTCTGCTCCGCGATCCACCCGCTCGGCCGCGCGTCGCCGGTCTTTCGGGAGCTCGGGCTCGATGTCGACTGGCTCGAGTCGCCCGCGGCGGCGGCGCATCCGCTCGACGACGGCACCGCCGTCCTGCTGGAGCGCGACCTGGCGGCGACGGCAGTGGGATTGGGCGCGGACGGAGCGGCCTATCGCCGGCTGGTGGAGCCGCTCGTCGATGCCTGGAGCGCGATCGAGCCGATCCTGCTCGGCCCGCTGCCTCCGCCGCCCGCGGCGCTTGCCGGTGCGCTGCGTTCGCTCGGAGCCGGGTCGCTCGCGGGTGGAGTTCGCGCGGGCCTCGCGGATGCGCGCTCGCTCGTCCACTCCCGCTTCACCGGCGCACGCGCACGCGCCTTCTTCGCCGGCCACTCCGCGCACTCGATGCTCCCCCTCGAACGCCGGCCGAGCGCCGGCTTCGGCCTCGCGCTCTGCGTGCTCGGCCACGCCGTCGGCTGGCCCTTCCCGAACGGCGGCTCGCAGCGGCTCGCGGACGCCCTGGCAGCCCGGCTCGCCGCCCTCGGCGGGAGAATCCACGCGTCGAGACCCCTAGACGCCTTTCCGGTTGCCGACGCGGTGCTCGCGGACGTGGCGCCTCGGGAGCTCGCACGGCTCGGTGGGGGGCGGTTCCCGGCCCGCTACGAGGCGGCTCTGCGCCGTTACCGCCATGGTCCGGGCGCCTTCAAGCTCGACTGGGCGCTGCGAGAGCCAATTCCCTGGCGCGCGGCGGAGTGCGCCCGAGCGGCGACGGTCCACCTCGGCGGCACCTTCGAGGAGATCGCCGCCTCCGAGTGGGCGGCCTGGGCGGGGCGCCGCACCGAACGGCCGTTCGTGATCCTGGCACAACCGAGCCTGTGGGACGCGACGCGCGCGCCGTCCGGGCAGCACACCGCATGGGCCTACTGCCACGTCCCCAACGGGTCGAGCCTCGACCTGACGGATGCGATCGAGGCGCAGGTGGAGCGTTTCGCGCCAGGATTTCGCGACGTCGTCCTCGCCCGAAGCGTTCTCACCCCGAGAGACCTCGAGGTCCGTAACCGCAACTACGTCGGCGGCGACATCAACTGCGGGGCGATGGACCTCGGCCAGCTCTTCTTCCGCCCGGCGCGAAGGCTCGTGCCCTACCGGACGCCCCTGCCCGGCGTGTACGTCTGCTCCGCCGCGACCCCGCCCGGCGGGGGCGCCCACGGGATGTGCGGCCTCGGCGCAGCCCTCGCTGCGCTCGAGGATCTTCGCTAGCGAACGGCGACGGCCCCGAACCAGGTTCGAGTGCCGTTTGCGTGGATCACCTGGAGCACGTACCGCAGGCCCGGGTTCGCGCGGGCGCCGCGGTCGGCGAAGCGGTACGAGGCGGGCCGCGTGTCGCCGCGCGCGAGGATCAGGTTGCTGACCTGGCTACGCCGGTGCGCTTGCCGGCGGAACAGCGCATAGCCGAGGACGTCGATCTCGGAGGCGGTCTTCCAGGTGACCGAGAAGCCGCGGGCGAGCCGGCGCGCCGCGAAGGCAGTGAACGTGGCGGAGGTCGGCGCGTTGACGATCACGTCGCCCTGCATGCTCGCGCCGTGGACGGTGCAGTAGTAGTGGAACATGCCCGCCGAGGTGAACTGGTTGTCGAACGTCGCGGTTGGTGCGCTCCGCGTTCCGGAGTCCCACCCAGGCCCGGGTGTGCAAGTGCCACCGGGGCAGGTGCCGCTCGTCGTCGAGTGGGATCCCTGCGCCCAGGTCCAGTGCACGGCGTCGTTGACGTTCACCGTCACCGGGGTCGGCGAGAACGAGAAGGTTGGCGATCGTGACCGTCGCCGTAGCGCGCGTCGTCGGGGACGCGGCCGAGACGATCACCGCTGGAGCGAGGAGCGCCAGCACGAGTAGGCGGATCCCGGAGCACCCACGGTCCTAGTCCGCTCGAGGAGGTTCGGATTTTCGCAGGGACGCCTTGTACGCGCGCTTCTGCGCCTGGTAGCGCTCGAGCGCCTCTGCGGAGTCGACGTCGCCGAGCGTCGGATGCCCCGGCACGAGCGCCTGCGCCGCCTCCACGCCGAAGCGCTTGGCGAGGACGGACCCGAGGGCCTTCACCTTCATCTCCCCGAAGCCGGGAAGCGAGGCGATGCGCCGGCGGAGGTCGTCGCCGTCGGCGGCCTCGGTCCAGATCCGCTCGGCCCGCCCGCCGTAGCGTTCCACGACGACGGCGCACAGATCCTGCACCCGCGTGGCCATCGAACCCGGGAAGCGGTGAACCGCGGGCTTGCGCCGGAAGGCCTCCTCGAGCGTGGCCGGGTCTGTCGCCGCAATGCGCCCCGCGTCGAGGGTGCCGAGACGCTCGCGGAGCTTCAGGGGGCCGGCGAAGGCGGTCGGAACCGTCACCTGCTGATCCAGCGCGAAGCCGATCAGGAGCGCGAGCGGCTCCCGCGCGAGCAGGCGGTCGGCCTCGTCGTTGCCGGTGAAGTGGAGGGCATCCGGCCGGGTCACCGTGGCCATGCCCGGGAGTCTACGAGCCGCTGCCAAGTAACACGGTGTCTTGGTGGGTCGGAGCGACGAGTTGTCGACCACCTCGAAGTTGGCGCCGGTGACGCGCGGTTCCTCTCGACTTCTACACCAGGATGGTGCGTCGTACACTCGGAATATGGCCGCCTGCCCTCGCTGCGGCGAGGAGAACCCCGAGCGTGCGCGTTTCTGCTGGGCGTGCGGACTTGCGCTCGGAGTTACGCGCCCGGAGACGCGGCAGGGGGAGGAGGTGCGCCCGGTCAGCGTCCTCTTCGTCGACCTCGTCTCCTTCACGCGACGCGCCGAGCAGCTCGATCCGGAGGACACTGCCGCGCTCCTGCGCCCGTACTACCTGCGCGCCCGCGCCGAGATCGAGCGGCTCGGGGGCAGCGTCGAGAAGTTCATCGGCGACGCGGTGATGGGCCTCTTCGGTGCGCCGGTCGCGCGGGAGGACGACGCGGAGCGGGCCGTGCGGGCTGCGTTCGGGGTGCGGAACGCGGTGGCCGAGCTGAACGCGGCGCAACCGTCGCTCGATCTCCGCGTGCGGGCGGGCGTCAATACGGGCGAGGCGCTCGTCGCGCTCGGCGCGCAACCGGGCAGCGGTGAACCGCTCGCCACCGGCGACGTCGTGAACACGGCGTCGCGCCTGCAGGCGGCGGCCCCGCTGGACGGCATCCTGGTGGGCGAGCAGACCCACCGTGCCACCGAGACGGCCGTGGAGTACGGGCCTGCGCACGAGATCCTCGCCAAGGGAAAGGAGCGGCCGGTTCAGGCCTGGGAGGCGCTTTCGGTGCGGCCGCAGCACGTCTTCGACCTCGGCCGTCGCGGCTTCGCGGCGCTCGTGGGGCGCCGGCACGAGCTCGACGTGTTGCGCGAAGCCGTCTCCGCCGCCCAGGGGACCGGTTCCGTCCGGCTCGTCGCGATCGTGGGCGAGGCGGGGCTCGGAAAGACGCGGCTCCTGTGGGAGCTCTTCCACGCGCTCGAGGACTCCGGCGAGCCCTTCCTCTGGCGCCAGGGCCGTAGCCTCCCCTACGGCGCCGGCGTCACCTACTGGGCACTCGCGGAGATCGTGAAGGCGCAGGCGGCGATCCTCGAGAACGACGGTTCCGAGGTCGCCGGCCGGAAGCTCACCCGCGCCGTCGCCGCGGTCCTCGGCGACGAGCGCGAGGCCCAGTGGGTCGAGCGGCACCTGCGCCCGCTCGTCGGGCTCGGGGAGCAGGAACTCCTCGGCGCGGACCGTCGCGCCGAGGCGTTCGCCGCCTGGCGCCGGTTCGTGGAGGCGCTCGCGGGGGTCCGGCCGCTCGTGCTCGCCATCGAGGACGTGCAGTGGGCCGACGACGGTCTGCTCGACTTCCTCGACCACCTCGTCGAGTGGGTGCGCGACGTCCCCGTAACGATCCTCTGCACGGCGCGGCCGGAGCTGCTCGAGCGCCGCGCCCGCTGGGCTGCCGGAGCCCATCTGCACCTCGAGCCTCTCTCGGACGAGGACACGCTCGAGCTCCTCGAGGCGCTGCTCGCCGGCACCTCTGCTCCCGAGGACGTGACCCGCGCCCTCGTCGCGCGCGTCGGCGGAAATCCCCTGTACGCGGAGGAGTACGTGTGGATGCTGGCCGACCGCGGCTTCCTCGAGCGCGACGGCGTCGACCTGCCCCTTCCGGACACGCTGCGGAGCATCGTCGCCGCCCGCCTGGACGAGCTCCCCTCCGGCGATCGGACGGCGCTCCAGGACGCCGCCGTGGTGGGGCGCCGGTTCTGGGTCGGCTCTCTCGCGGCCGTGTCGGGCGTCCCGGAGCACGAGCTCCTCGAGCGGCTCCGCCGGCTCGAGGAGAAGCGGTTCCTCCGGCCTCAGCCGCGCTCCTGGGTCGAGGACGAGGCTCAGTACGCGTTCTGGCACACCCTGGTCAGAGACGTTTCGTACGGGCAGATCCCGCGGTCTCGTCGCGCCGAGAAGCACCGGCTCGCCGCCGAGTGGATCGCCTCGATCGCGCCCGACCGCACCGAGAACATGGCGGAGCTCCTCGCGCACCACTACCTCTGCGCGATCGAGTTCGGGAGGGCGTCCGGTCAGGACGTTCGCGCGCTCGAGGAGCGGGGGCGCCTCGTCCTGCGCGACGCTGGCGAGCGGGCCCTCCGCCTCTATGCGTTCACGGCCGCCGTCCGCTTCTACGCGGCCGCCTGCGAGCTCTGGCCGCCTGCCGACCCGGGGCGCCCCCTCCTGCTCCTGCGTTACGGGACGGCGCGGTTCTGGGCCGACGGCGCGGGCGAGGAGACGCTCGAGGAGGCGCGCAACGCCCTCGCCGCGGCCGGGGAGACAGAGGCCGCAGCCGAGGCGGCGGTGCTCCTCTCCCGCCTCCGGCTGACTCGCGGCGACCGCGAGCGTGCGACGCGTCTAGCCGCGGAGGCAGGCGCACTCGTCGGCGAGGCCGCGCCCTCGCCGGCGAAGGCGCGCGTGCTCAGCAACCTCTCGGGCTTCGCGATGGTGGCGGGAGAGGTGCGCGACGCGATCCGGCTCGGGTTCGAGGCGATGCAGATCGCGCAGGAGCTCGATCTGCCGGAGATCGAGGCGCACGCGCTGAACAACGTCGGCGTCGCCCGCGCCTTCTCCGGCGACCTCGGCGGGATCCCCGACCTCGAGCGCAGCATCTCCATCTCGGTCCGCCTCAGCTCGCCGGAGGCCGTGCGTGGCTACTCGAACCTCGGCAGCCTCCTGGCGAACGTCGGCGAGCTCGAGCGTGCATTCGGCCTTTACGCGCAAGGGCGGGCGGCGGCGGAGCGGTTCGGCGACGCGCGCGGCCTGCGCTGGCTCGCCGCGGAGCGGTTGCACGAGCTCTACTGGCGGGGGGAGTGGGATGCCGCCGTCGCCGGTGCCCAGGAGGGGATCGACGCGGCTGAGAGCGGGAGCGAGCACTACACCGAGCTCGACAGCCGCCAGGTTCGCGGTGCGATCGCGCTCGCCCGCGGCGAGGTCGACGCCGCAGCCGCCGACGCCACCCGTGCGCTCCTGCTGGCCCGGGCCGCAGGCGATCCTCAGGCGCTCTTCCCCGCACTCTCGCTGCACGTTCGCGTCCTGCTCGCGCTCCAGGACGGTCGCGCTGCCGCGGCCGCTGCGGACGAGTTGCTCGCGCTCTGGCAGGCCCGCGGCTACGACTTGCCGTCCTTCTGGGTCACCAGCCTGGCTTTTTCCCTGCGCGAGCTCGGGCGTGGGCGGGAACTGGCGGCGGCGGCGGGGCGGGCGCCGCTGCGGACACGCTGGCTCGAAGCCGCCGTCGAGGTCGCCGCCGGACGCTTCCGTGCGGCTGCACAGGCCTTCGCCGCGATCGGGTCGCGCCCCGACGAAGCGCTCGCGAGGCTGCGGGCCGCGGCGGCGGCCCGCGACGCGGGTCGGAGCGAAGAGGAGGAAGCGGAGCTCGCGGGCGCGCGGCGCTTCTATGAGCAGGTGGGCGTCACTACCGTCGGCAGCGAGTCCGTGAGGTCGAGCTAGGCGCCCGCCGACTCCCCGGAGGCGGCGGACTCCTCCGGAGGAAGCAGCCCGTCCGTCTCCGTCGCCTCCTCGCGGTCGTGGAGCTCGAGCGTTCCGGGCCCGGCCCCCATCTCCTTCAGCATGCGTGCGGCCCTCTGCGAGTCTTCCGCGCGCATCTCGACGAGCACGTAGCCGACCTCCGAGTTCTTCGTGTCTCGATAGATCTCGTTCTCGCGGAGGCATCCGCCCCAGCGCTCCGCGATCAGCTTGTACTTGTCGCGCTGCTCGGTGGGCGGGCTCATCCCAACCTGAACCCAGAAATTCGGCACTGCGGGATCTTCCTGCATCCAGGGCCGGGCCGCAACGGGAACGGACGTTCGCCTCGGTACGATGACGGCATGGATCCGCTGAGCGTCTTCAGCCCCGCCACGCGCGCCTGGTTCACCGCCACCTTCGCCGCGGCGACGCCCGCGCAGGAGCGCGGCTGGCCGACGATCGCGAGCGGCAGGCACACGCTGATCCAGGCGCCCACGGGGTCGGGGAAGACGCTCGCCGCCTTCCTCTACGGCATCGACCGGCTGAACGAGTCCCCGGGCGAGGGGCTCCGCCTCCTCTACATCTCTCCGCTCAAGGCCCTGAATTACGACGTCGAGCGCAACCTGCGCGGCCCGCTCGCCGGCCTCCGCTCGCAGCTCCGCGTCGGCGTTCGCACCGGCGACACGCCGGCGAAGGAGCGTGCCGCGATGCTGCGCGAGCCGCCCGACATCCTGATCACGACGCCCGAGTCGCTGTTCCTGCTCCTCACCTCCCGCGCGCGGGAGACCCTGCGGTCGGTCGCGACCGTGATCCTCGACGAGGTGCACGCGGTCGCGTCGACCAAGCGCGGCTCGCACCTGACGCTGAGCCTCGAGCGCCTCGACCGGCTGCTCGAGCGTCCGGCCCAGCGGATCGGCCTCTCGGCGACCCAGCGGCCGCTCGAGGAGGTCGGCCGCTTCGTCTCCGGCGCGAGGCAGATCGAGCTCGTGGACGCGGGCCGCGCGAAGGAGCTCGACCTCGAGGTCGTGGTGCCGGTGGAGGACCTGCGCGAGCCGTCGGCGGGAAGCGAGGGAGCCGAGATCCTCGGCACCGGAGGCGAGGGCTCCCCGACGTCGATCTGGCCGTCGATCTATCCCGAGCTCCTGCGGCTCGTGCGCGAGCATCGCTCGACGATCGTCTTCGTCAACAACCGCCGTCTCGCCGAGCGCCTAGCGCTGCGCCTCAACGAGCTGGCTGCGAGCGCCGACGCCGGCGAAGCCGGCACCGTCTCTTCAGCGGCATCGCAAGCGACGCCTCGAGAGGTCGCTCGCGCCCACCACGGATCCGTCGCGCGCGAGCAGCGGCTCGAGGTGGAGGAGCTCCTGAAGCGCGGGCAGATCCCGTGCCTCGTGGCAACCTCGTCGCTGGAGCTCGGGATCGACATGGGTGCGGTCGACCTGGTGATCCAGGTCGAGTCGCCGAAGTCGGTCGCGCGCGGCCTCCAGCGGATCGGCCGCGCCGGCCACGACCTAGGCGCGGTCTCGAAGGGGCGCATCTTCCCGAAGTTCCGCGCCGACCTCCTCGAGACGGCCGTGGTTGCGCAGCGGATGCTCACCGGCGAGATCGAGGAGACAGTCGTCCCCCGCAACCCGCTCGACGTGCTCGCCCAGCAGATCGTGGCGATCGCCTCCCAGGAGGAGATCGCCGTCGCGGAGCTGCACGCGCTTGTGCGCGGCGCCTACCCCTTCGCGGCGCTCTCGCGCGCGCAGCTCGAGAACGTCCTCGACATGCTCGCGGGTCGCTACCCCTCCGACGAGTTCGCGGAGCTTCGACCACGCATCGTCTGGGACCGGACCGCCGGAGTCGTCCGCGGGCGCTCCGGCGCCGGTCGCCTGGCGGTCACGAACGCCGGGACGATTCCCGACCGCGGCCTCTACGGCGTCCACCTCGTCGACGGGGGCGGCCGGGTGGGCGAGCTCGACGAGGAGATGGTCTACGAGGCGCGCGCGGGGCAGACGTTCCTCCTCGGCGCCTCGAGCTGGCGGATCGAGGAGATCACCCGCGACCGCGTGCTCGTCTCGCCGGCGCCCGGCGTCCCCGGTGCCGTGCCCTTCTGGAAGGGCGAGGGGGTCGGGCGGCCCTACGAGCTCGGCGAGGCGATCGGAGCCGCCTCGCGCGAGCTCGTCGCCCTCCCGGAGGCGAGGGCCGTGAAGCGGCTGCGGGAGAAGCATCGGCTCGACGAGCGCGCGGCGCGCAACCTGCTCACCTTCCTCTCCGAGCAGGCCGCGGCGACCGGGGCGCTTCCCTCCGACCGAACCGTCGTCGTCGAGCGCTTTCGCGATGAGATCGGCGACTGGCGCCTCTGCATCCTGACGCCGTTCGGCGGTCGTGTGCACGCGCCGTGGGCGATGGCTCTCGCCGCCCGCCTCCGGGAGTCGCTCGGGCTCGAGGTGCAGTCGCTCTGGTCGGATGACGGGATCGCGCTGCACCTGCCGGACGCGGACGCCCCACCGCCGCTCGAGGAGCTGCTCGTGCCCCCGGAGGAGGTCGAGGAGCTCGTGGTCGGTGAGCTCGGCCAGAGCGCGCTCTTCGGCGCGCGCTTCCGCGAGAACGCGGCGCGCGCGCTCCTGATCCCGCGCCGCCGGCCCGGCCAGCGCACGCCGCTCTGGCAGCAGCGGCTGAAGGCGCAGGGCCTCCTGCAGGTGGCAAGGCGGTACGGGTCCTTCCCGATCATCCTCGAGACCTACCGCGAGTGCCTCCAAGACGTCTTCGACCTCCCGGCGCTCAAGCGGCTGCTGTCCGGCCTCGCCACGCGCGAGATCGACCTCGTGGATGTGGAGACGGCCTCGGCGTCGCCGTTCGCGGCCTCCCTCCTCTTCGACTACGTCGCGACCTACATGTACGAGGACGACACCCCGGCCGCCGAGCGGCGCGCGCAGGCCCTTTCGCTCGACCGCGACCTCCTGCGCGAGCTGCTGGGTCAGGAGGAGCTGCGCGACCTGCTCGATCCGGCCGCGCTCGAGGAGCTCGAGCGGCGGCTCGCGGGCTCTCCGCGCGACGCCGACGAGCTCCACGACCTGCTCCTGAGGAGGGGCGACCTTCGCCCCGGCGACTACGACCAGGCGTTCGCGGCGATCCTGATCGCAGAGCGGCGGGCGGTCGAGGTGCGCGTGGGCGGCGAGAGCCGTCTGATCGCGGCGGAGGACGCGGGGCGCTATCGCGACGCTCTCGGCGCGATGCCGCCGAGCGGTCTTCCCGACGCGTTCCTCGAGGGCGGCCCGGGATCGCTGCGCACGCTCGTCGGGCGCTACGCGAGAGGCCGTGGCCCGTTCACGACCGCCGAGGCGAACGAGCGGTTCGACCGCGACGTGGAGGGACTTCTGCGGGAGCTCGAGCGCGAGGACAAGCTCGTGCGCGGCGAGCTCCGACCGGGGGGGACCGAGCGCGAGTGGTGCGACCCCGACATCCTGCGCCGCCTGCGTCGCGCCTCGCTCGCCGCCCTGCGCAAGGAGGTCGAGCCGGTGGAGCAGGCGACGCTCGGCCGGTTCCTACCGAGCTGGCAGGGGATCGATCGCCGAGCGAGCTTGCGCGAGGCGCTGGTGCCGCTCCAGGCGCTGCCGCTGCCGGTCACGCTCTGGGAGTCGCAGGTGCTGCCGCGGCGGGTCCCGGACTACCACCCGGCGAAGCTCGACCAGCTCTGCGCCTCGGGCGAGGTCGTGTGGGTCGGCGCGGGCCCCGACCGCGTCGCGGTCTTCTTCCGCGAGGACGCAGCCGCGCTCGGACAGCCCTCCGCGACGCCCGCTCCGGAGGGCGAGGCGCACGACGCGATTCGCGCGGCCCTCGCCGGGAGCGCCGAGTTCTGGTTCGACCTCGTCGCGGCGAGCGGCGTCGAGTCCGAGGTGGCCCTGCCGGCGCTGTGGGACCTCGTCTGGGCCGGCGAGGTGACGAACGATTCGTGGCAGCCGCTGCGGGCGGGCCGGCGCTACGGCGTACCCCGGCCGGAGCGGCGTCCTCGCCGGTTCTCGCGTCAGCGCTCGACGTCGATCACCTCGACGCAGGGGCGCTGGGCGCTGACGAGCCGACTGTTCCCCGGGCGGCCGGACCGCCGCGCGCTCGCCGAGCTGCTCCTCGAGCGTCAGGGCATCGCCACCCGCGACGGCGTGCGCGGAGAAGCCATCCCCGGCGGCTATGGCGCCGTCTACGGCGAGCTGAGGGCGCTCGAGACGATCGGGCTCTGCCGCCGTGGCTACTTCGTCGAGGGCCTCGGCGGAGCCCAGTTCGCTCTCGGCGGGGCGGTCGAGCGGCTGCGCGAGCTTCGCCCTGCCGAGGGTGGGGAGCCGGAGGCGCTCGTGCTCGCTGCGGCCGACCCCGCGCAGCCGTACGGCGCGGCGCTCGCCTGGCCCCGGCGCGCCCGCGCGGCGCGAGTGGCGGGTGCCCTCGTCGTGCTGCTCGGCGGGGAGGCGGCGCTCTTCGTCGAGCGCGGCGGCAGGACGCTCGTACCCCTGCGCGACCCCGAGCCCGAGTGGCTGCGGCCCGCGCTCGCCGCGCTCGTCCTGCACGTTCGCGCCGGGGGCGCCAAACGGCTCGCGGTCGAGCGCTTCGACGGGCGGCCGGTGGCGGAGACCGACGTGATGCCGCTGCTCCTCGAGGCGGGGTTCCTTCAAGGGCCGCGCCGGGCCGTCCTGCGGCCCTAGGGCCTGCCGGCGACCTTTCTCGGCCATCCGGATCAGGAAGCGATGCTGCGCGGCCTGCTGGACCTGCCCGAGGACGTCGTGCCCGTCGGCATCGCCGCCCTCGGTCGTCCTGCACCGGATCCGACCGCAGACGGCGGACGAGCCGGCTGCGCGAGCGGCGCCGGCCACTCGGCGCGCTCGTCCACTGGAACGGCTGGTAGTCGCCTGAGGGCTACGCGAGCCGTCCGAGCACGAGGCCGAAAACCGCGTGGCGGACCGTCGCCTGAGCGAAGGCCCGGCGGTTCCCGATCAGGTGCGGCACGCCGGTCTCCCCGCGGGCCGGATGATGGCGGTCGACGAACGCTCCGAGCGGCCAGAGCGCGACGTGTTCGAGGAGCGCGAGACCGAGGGCAAGGCGGCGCGGGTCGCCGCCGAGCCGGCCGCGGACGAGGTCGTAGACGAGGCCGAAAGCGACGCCGTTCGCCGCATGGACGGCGAACCCCGCCACGGGCCAGCTCCGGCCCCGCGTGACAGCCTTGCCGAGGAGCGCGACATCGGAGTAGTCGCAGCGAAAGACCCGGCGGTCGAGAGGCTCGAGCAACCCCCAGACGGTCGCGGCCGCCATCCCCGCCGCCGCGGCGCGCGTGCGCGCGCTCACGCGTCCACCGACCGCAGCTGCCTGAGCGTGCGCCGCAGGTCGCCATCGAGGTGCCGGGCGCCCAGCACCCGGGCGACTGCCTGGCTCGTTGCCTGGCCGCCCACGACCACGTGGGGCGGCGCGCGAGTCTCGATCGCGTCGAGCTCGCTCGCGAGCGCCGCCAGATGCTGCGGGATGGTGATGCTGAGGGCGAGAACCGACGCCCCGAGCTCGCGCGCGAGCGCAATCGCGTCGGCGGCGGGCGTGGCCGCCCCGAGGAACGCGACGTTCCAACCGTCGGCCCTCAGCCCGACCGCCAGGGCGAGCAGGCCGATGTCGTGCTGCTCGCCCGGCGCGCACGCGAGAACGGCGGTTCCGCGCACGGGGGTTCCGGCGTCGACCTGCAGCCGCACGAGACGGGCTCGCAGCGCCTGCGAGACCAGGTGTTCCTGCGCCACCGACAGGCATCCCTCCTCCCATGCGCTCCCCACCCGCTCGAGGGCCGGCCGCAGAACCGTACGCAGCGCTCGCTCGAACGGGTAGAGGGAGAACGCCTGGTCGAGGAGGCATTCGACCGCGCGCAGGTCGCCACGCCCCGCGGCCGTCGCGAGCGAGGCACGCAGGGCCCGCGCCGTCTGCGGCGCCTCGCCGTCGGGCCCGCCGAGGAGCCGCGCCGCCTCGCCGATCCGATACCCCTCCGCGACGCGTGCGGACAGCCACTCGACGCGCGCGACATCGTTGTCCGTGTAGCGCCGCTGCCCACCGGGGGTACGGGCAGGGCGCAGGACGCCGTAGCGTGACTCCCACTTGCGGAGGGTGTCCACGGCGACACCCGTTCGCCGCGAGAGCGCCGTAATGTTCAACGCCGGCACCCGTCCAGGTTAGACAACTCCTCGACATCTGTCACGCACGGTCGAGCCGCTTCTCACCGCAGCCGTTCAGAACCTTCGATCCGCGAGGGCAGGGCCCCGGCACCTGGTGTCCCACGAGAAAGGCCGAAGGCGCAAACCCGCCGGTACTGGGCTCAGTTCTCGATCGTGACGAGCGTGCCGATCGGGGTGTAGGGCCAGACGGTCGCGGCGGCGGCGAGCGGAAGCTCGACGCAGCCCAGGCTCTGCGGGGTGCCGAAGGAGGCGCGGTTGAAGGCGTGGATGGCGTCGCCGCCGTTGAAGTAGCTGATGTAGCGGATGCCGGGGTCGTGGTAGTGGGAGCCGTCCGGGTTGGTGCCGCTCATCGTCCCGAGCGGGATGTGCTCGAAGACGGGGAAGGTGCCGAGTTGGGTCGGCGCTGCGGGCACGCCGGTGTTGCCGGGCGAGCTGAGGATCGTCTGTCCGTCATGCCAGAGGTTCAGCGACTGAGGGACGCCCCTATGGACGTAGACGTAGCTGTAGCCGCTGTCACGGCGCTTGCCGGCGACCGCGTCGGCGATCAGCGCCTGCCAGACCCTCGGTCCCGCGAACCCGTCGACGGTGAGCGCGTGCGTGTCTTCGAACATGATCACGGCGCCCCGCGTGATCTGGTTCGGCTGGCCGGCGCTCCAGAGCGCCCGCAGCTCGGGTGGGGTGTTCGGATAGCGCCAGTCGAAGCTGCCGTCCGGCGGCTCGACAGCCGCGGCGAGCTCGCTCCTGAACGCGGGGGCCGCCTCCGTCTTCGCGGGCGTCCAATGCAGCGGCAGGTAGCCGAGCAGCGCAAGGAGCTGCTGGAGGCGAAGCTGGGATCCGGCAGGCGTCCTCCAGGCGAGCGTGCTCGTCGGCGTGCTCGCGCCGCCGATCTGCTCGACGGGCAGGGGCAGCTTCAGCTCCACCGTCCTGTCGAGTCCGAAGCCGTAGCCGCGCGGCCGGAAGACGAGCGTGTGCGCGTCGAGTGCGCGCCAGCGACCGGCCACCCGCGGCACGAGCGACGGCACGCGCCCATGCCGCAGCCTGTGCAGCTTCTCCGAGAACAGGAGCCGAAGAGGCGTGCCCGATCCCAGCCGCGACCCGGGCTTCGGCGAGACGAGCAGCTCGACCGCCCGGCCGGGGGGGAACCAGGTGACGGTGACGGCGTGCGGCAGTTGCTCCCACGTCCGCGCTACGGCGCTGACGCCGACTGAGCCCGCCACACCCAGGCGACCGAGCGCGACCCTCCGCGCCGGCCGCGGCAGACGACGCAAGCGCCGCGCGCCAACACCCGTCAGCTCGAGCTGGCGCACCGGCCGGTCGAAGCTGACGAGCACCGGCGCGCCCGCCCGCACGCGCAGCCAACGCCGCTCGAGACGCGCGCTCGGCGCCGTCAGCTCGAGCCGGAGCCGCTGCGTCCGACCGGCGATCCAGGCGACCCAGCCGGGGCGCCGGAAGGTGACGTCCACGACGAACTTCGCGCCAGGCGCCAGGCGCTGCCTCGGCCACAGCCGACCGTCCGGGCGCAGGCTGACGGGGATGGGTGCGCTGCCCGAGCCGCGGACGGAGACGAGCACGCCCGCGCTACCGAAGCTCGGCTCGCGTACCCGCGCGAGCGCCGCGGCATCGAGCGTCAGCGCGGCGCGCGGCCACGCGAAGAAGGCGAAGCCGAGCGCTGCCCCCGCAACCGCCGCAAGCGCCCCCAGCAGCCACGGCCAGCGCCTACGCCTGGAGGTCGTACGCCTGCCCCCGGACCGCTCCAGCCTTGAGAACTCCAACCCCGGAGAGGAACGCGACCCGACCCGCATCGGCTCAGTGTCGCAGGGACCACCGACTCGGGAGCCTGCAAAATCGCCGCCGCCCGCTGCAAGCACGAGCTGCGCCCGCGGTCGTGAGCGGCGGCGTGGACCCCCGCGGTCGCCCCAGCCGTAGTCGGAGCAGGTGAGGAAAGCCTTCCTGAGCCTGCTGGTCGTCGTCCTCCTCGGCGGCGCGTTGTCGTCCAGAGACGAGGCTTCGCCTGCCGACAGGGCAGCTCTGTCCGCTCGCATCGCCGTCTACCGTCAGCTCCCGCTCGGCCGCTCGGAGGAAGGCCGGCCGATCGTCGCGGTGCGAGCCGGCGATCCGCACGGGACGCGCCTGCTCGTCTTCGGCTGCATCCACGGGACCGAGTGCGCGGGCATCGCGATCACCGCCGCGCTCGAACGCGTGAAGGCGCCCGTCGATCTCTGGATCGTCCCGAACCTGAACCCCGACGGGTTTGCTCGTGGCACCCGCCAGAACGGCCGCGGCGTCGATCTGAACGCCAACTGGTCGTCACAGTGGCAGGGCGGCGGCAGGCCCTGGGACGTCTACTATCCCGGCCCGTTTGCGTTCTCGGAGCGTGAGACGCGGATCGCGCGGAACCTGATCCTGCGCATCCACCCGCGCGTCACGATCTGGTTCCACCAGCACATGGATCTCGTGTGGGCGTGGGGGCCGAGCACCGCAGCCGGCCGCATCTACGCCCGGGCGGCGGGGATGCGCTTCTACCACCACCATTGGCTCGCCGGTACCGCCGCCAACTGGCAGAACCATCATCTGCGCGGCCTGGCGTCGTTCACCGTCGAGCTGCCCGCAGGCGGCCTCTCGCCAGAACAGGTTCGTCGGCAGGTGCAAGCCGTGCTGAGGGTCGCAGCCGCCCTTCCCCATCGAACCCACGCTTGATCGGGTCCGTGTCGCCGAGGCCGGGTCGAGAGCGCGAGCACTCGGCCGGGTACATGATCCGGTGGCAGGCGTAGCGCGGCGCCGATTCGGGTGTCGAGCGCCCGGAGGCCGCTCATCCCGCCGACCTCGCTGCCACTCGCGCCATCGAGCAGCACAGCCCGAGCCACGGTCGTGGAGAGCAGAACACCGGGCTCGGCTCCGCAGCCGGCAGCAGGCACAGCAGGAGCAGCAGAGCGCCGAGGAACCGCGCTCGCATCAGCACCGGTCCCGGCGCGGCCAGGTCGGGAAGCGCAGCTCATCGACGACCCGCTGCGCGCTTCGCAGCATCGCCGTGGTCGGGGTGGCGTTGTTGATGTCGACGCGGAGGTCGACGTTGTACATGTCGCCGATCCGGCCGAAAACGCGGTACTCGGGCACGCGCGCTGCTCCTTCGAGCCGGCTGCCGGTCGCTCGCGGCAGGCGCAGCGGGAACCGTCGGATCTCGGGGAAGCCCCCGAGCTGCGGCGTGTGCAGGCAGAGGTTGATCCGGAGATGGTCGGGCCTGGTGCGAAGCAACAGCACCTGGACGGCGATCGCATTCCGCGGCATGGCGCCCGCCCAGCCGAGCGAGTTCGGCTTGTACGCCCAGCTGAGCGCGTAGCTCTCGACGTTGCCGCCGCTCCGCGTGAGCAGGCCGAAGTCGTTGCCGAACGCCCGCCAGGCATGAGGTAGGCGCGTGAACTTCGCCGGCTCCAAGACGATCTGCCTCGATGCCCGTGGCGGGGCGGTGAGGGCGGCCGCGCCCCTGCCGCAAGCGCCGACCGCGAACGCGACCGGCAAGACAGCAAGCAGCCTCACACGTCGTTTACGCCTCTTCGTCCGCCAAAGGTCCTGAGGCTCGATCAGGCGAGGGTGGTAGAGGCCCTTTTGGCGAAGGAGATGCGATCGAAACCGCAGCGGCGACTCTGGGCGCTTCGGCGGCTGGCGGGACCTGAGGCGCCGCCTTCGGCGTAGTGGGTGGCGGATGGGTGTTTCGTCGACGTTGTCTGCGCTTGCCGGGAGGCTGCGCCATGCGCGCCGACTTCGCCGGGTGACTCTCCTTCTGCTGATCGTGGTTCTGATCAGCGCGGCGCCGGCGGGTGCGGGTGGCGACTTCGTCGATCTCGCCGCGGGAGCTGGTCGTGTCTGGCTCGTTGGTCCGTTCGGAGTGCGTTCGTTCGACGGGCGCTCCGGGCGTCTACTGTCGATGCCGCGGCTTTCCGGCGCGGCCTACCCACTCAGCGTGACCGTGGCGGGGGGTGCCGCCTGGGTGGCGAGCGTCGAGAACGGATACGTACGGGGGACGATCAGCCGCATCGACGCGCGGACGGGCAGGGTGCGGGTCGTCTGGCGAAGACAGGACAGCTCGGTGCAGTACGTGGCTGCGGGCGCCGGCGGCGTGTGGGCGTTGATCGGTTCGTCGCACGGCGCGCGGATCGGGCTCTTCGCCCTCAGCGGACGGCTCATGCGCGTCTGGCGGATCGCGAACGCAGGGCGGATGGCGGCCGATCGCTCGGGCTGCTGGGTTTCGACTGGGACCTGGCTGGTGCACATCGATTCGACCGGTCGTGTTCGCCGCGTCCTCAGGGCGCCACTCGGTGACGTCGCCACGGGAGCCGGCGCCGTTTGGCTGCCGCAAGCGACGTCGGTCCTGCGGGTCGACGAAGCTTCGGGCCGGCTACGCACACTTGTCACCGGGCGCCTCGGGCTCGGCGGCTTCCAACACGACTTCGCGGCAGGCGACGGCGCCGTGTGGGCGCTTCGATCGGAGACCAGAACGCGATCCACGCTCGCACGCTACGACATCGACAACGGCAGGCGCACCGGCAGCGCCAGGCTCCCCGGCATCGCCAATGCGCTGGCCGTCGAGCCTCGCGCGGTCTGGGCCGCGACCGTGATCGCGCCAGCCGGCAAGCCAGCCACTGGCTACGCGCTCATCCGCATCGATCCGCGCACATTGCGCCGCACCCTGCTTGTCCACGTCGGCTGATTTGCTCGCGACGGACCTCGACGGCTCGCATAGGCGCACCGAGCGTCGGCGCTCGACCTTCGTGGTTGGCGCAGCGCCCGTGATCCGCTCGACCTGCGCGGGCGGCTCGAGCGGATCTGGGTATGCATGCTCGGAAGACGAATACGCTGTCGGGAGTGCCCGAGGGGGACTCCCTCCACCGTGCGGCGAGAAGGCTCCAGGCGCTCGTGGGGGAGCGGGTGGAGGTCGAGACGCCGCATCCGCAGGCGGCCGCCGCCAGGCTCGTCGAGCGGCTCGACGGCCGCCGCCTCGAGGAGGTGCGCGCCGTCGGTAAGAACCTCGTACTCCGCTTCGACGGCGGGTACGTGCTGCGCAGCCACCTGCGGATGACCGGGCGCTGGAGCGTCGTCCCCCGAGGCTCGAGGCGCGCGGGGCTCCCCTGGCTCGTGCTGCGGGGAGAGCGCTACGAGGCGGTGCAGTGGCGCGGCCCGATCCTGGAGCTGCACGGGCGCGGCCTGCGGCGGCTCGGGCCAGACATCCTGGCCGTGCGCCCCGACCTCGACGGGATGATCCGGAAGCTCCGAGCGGAGCCCGCCGATCGCACGCTCGGCGACGCACTCCTCGACCAGCGGCTCGTTGCCGGGATCGGCAACCTCTGGAAGGCCGAGGCTCTCTGGCACGCGCGCGTCTCGCCGTGGCGCCGCCTGCGTGAGGTCGGCGACGAGGATCTCCGGCGCGTCCTCGAGGAGGCGGAGCGGCTGATGCGGGCCTCGCTCGAGAAGGGCCGCCAGGAGCGGTCGGTCTACCGCCGGGCCGGGCGGCCGTGCCCTCGCTGCGCCACGAAGATCAGGTTGCGAGGCCAGGGCGACGCCAACCGCACCGCGTACTGGTGCCCTCGCTGCCAGCCGGGAGAGCCGCCTCGCCTGCCGCCGGCCACGGCGGCTGTCGCTCGTCCCCGGGGTCAGACCCAGTAAGGAGCGGGCCGGAGCGGGCGGCGCGCCCGCTCAGGCAGGAGAGCGGCGCCGCGGCGCGTAAGCGAAACGATCGTGGCCGCTCGCGCTCCGCATCTCCGCCAGGCACTCCACGGCTTCTGCCTCGCCGGCTTCGCGCTGCTCGCAGGCGAGGTCGAGGCGGGGGAGGAGATCCCGTTCTCCTTCGAGGAGCATCCGTCCCCCGGCCGCCCCTCGCTCTACGAGTACCGCCCGCTCGTCCGCGGATTCGTCGAGGGGCGTGCCGAGCGGCTCGAGGGCCTTCGCGATGCTTCGATCGCGCTCGAGGAGCTGAAGTGCGAGCCGGCGGCGGCGATCTTCGCTCGTGCCCACGCCGAGGGACGCTTGACGGAGGAGCAGGCGCTCGCGCGGACTGTCCTCGTGCCGCTCCTGGTGGCGGTCGCCGAGGCGTGCGGGGGCTTCGACTGGGACGACGGCGCCTTCGCCTCCGCGTACGAGCAACTCGAGCGATCGCTCTTCCGCGACGACCGCGCGTACGCGGCCGTTGCTCCGCTGATCGGGCTCTCCGCCGGCGGCCCCATCGAGCTCGCCTCCGGGCTTCGCGTCCGCCGAGCTGCCGCCGGCGAGCTGGTCGCACACTGGCCGGAGGCTCGCACCCTCCTCCCGCACGACTTCGGACGCGAGCCCGACCGCCTTTGCGTGCTCGAGCTCGAGCGCCGCCTGCCACCGCGAACCGACGAGCCGCCGGATGCCCCCGGGGAGCTCGCGGACGCCGTCACCGCGATCCGGCTCGCGACCGCTGGCCCCGTCGCCGCCGGGCCGATCCTCTTCGAGCGTCTCGACTGGCGGCCGCTCGGCGTCCGCCCGGTGCTTCCGATCGCGGCGACGCAGCCCCGTGCGGGCGAGGTGAGACTCGATGCCGTCCGCGGGTCGGTCGCCCGCTTGCTCCTCGAGCGCCTGGGAGCAGCCGACGACGATCCGGAGCTGGGAGAGGCGCTCGATCGCTGGGAGCTCTCGCTCTTCCAGGACGAGCCGTTCCGCTCGGAGCAGCTGCGGCAGACGCTCGGAGTTCTCCTCGGCGGGCGTGACGGGCTCTGGGCTGCGGCCCTGCGCGCCGCGACGCTGCTCGGCGAGTCGGGCCGGGAGCGCTCCGAGCTCCTGGGCTGCCTGCGGGCTCTCGTCGGCGGCGAATCGGCCACGGACGCGGCCGCCGACGTCGTTCGGCGCGCGGTCGTCGAGACGCTCCTGCGCGACGAGCGGCGGCGCCTCCTCGGAGCGCTCGACGAGACCCTGCTCGGCGCCCGCGCCCGCCCTGCCGCCGCCGCCCGCCTCGCCGCGCTCGGCTAGCGCCCGCGGCCGTCTCACTTCCGGTGCAGATCCGTGGCGGTCCCGTGCGAGGGGCGGCGCTACCCTCGAGGAATGGATGAGGCGCGTGCCGTCCTCGAGCGGCTCGACCGGATCGAGGCCCTCGAGCGGGACGCAGCGCCCGCCGGCGTCGTGCTCTCCGAGGTACGCGCGCTCCTTCGCGAGGCGGAGGCTTGGGTGCGAGTCGAGGCGTCCGGGACGGATCTCGCCTACGCGGCGCTCGGTCGCTGCCGCGAAGCCGCCGTCGCGGGGGAGGAAGGGGGAAGCGAGCGGCCACGTCTCGCGCAAAGAGGACTCTGCTAGCCTGACCCGAAAGACGAGCCCGATGGGACTCGTCCGCCTACTGCCGCGTCCCAACCTCCGGGCGCCGAACGGGAACGGGAAAGGACCGCAACTGGCCACGGTCATCGCTTTCGCCAACCAGAAGGGCGGCGTGGCGAAGACGACTTCGACGCTGAACCTCGCCGTGGCACTCGCGGAGGGAGGCTCGAACGTTCTCTGCGTCGACCTGGACCCGCAGGGGAACCTGACGATGAGCCAGGGGTTGAACCCGGACGAGATCGAGCGCTCGATGTTCGACGTCCTCGTCCACCGGATCCCGATCCAGGAGATCGTCCACGAGGCCGAGATCGATCTCGCGGTCTCGTCGATCGATCTCGCCGGGGCGGAGCTCGCGCTCGCGAGCATGATCGGCAGGGAGCGCGCGCTCGAGAAGGCGCTGCTGCCGGCGAAGCACGAGTACGACTACGTCCTCATCGACACTCCTCCCTCGCTGGGGCTGCTGACGATCAATGCGCTCGTCGCCTCGGACGGCGTGATCGTCCCCGTCCAGTGCGAGTACCTCTCGCTGCGCGGTCTCGTCCAGCTCGAGAACACGCTCGGCATGATCCGCGAGAACCTCAACCCGAAGGTCGAGATCATCGGGATCCTGCCGACGATGTTCGACAAGCGGACGCTCCACTCGAGGGAGGCGATCGAGATTCTCGAGGAGAACTTCGGCGACCTCGTCTTCAAGACCCGGATCCGCAAGACCGTTCGCTACGCCGAGGCACCCGTCAAGGGCAGCTCGATCCTCAAATACGAACCCACCGGTCCGGCCGCCCAGGCCTACCGGGAGCTCTCGAAGGAGGTTCGCAGTGGCGCGAAAGCGCGCCAGCATGCGTGAGGGCCCGCTTGCCGAGCTGTTCCGGGCAACGGAGGCGGCTCAGCGCCAGGCGGACAGGAAGGGGGAGCCGCTCGAGCCCGTCGAGGCCACGGTCGAGCACGTCCCGGACTTCGTCGAGGGCAAGAGCGCCGAAACGGCTCGCTCTGCCGAGCCGGTTGCGCCGCCCGCCGCCGAGCCGGCGAAGAACGGTCACGTCGTCGAGCCGCCGCGGGCGCTCGAGCCGCTGCCGGAGCCCGTCGAGGACGAGGCGCCCGTGCGGCGCTGGATCGATCCCATGCCGGAATCCGCGCCGCGTCTGCATCACGTCCTGCGCGGCGAGTCTCCCGCCTACCTCGCGGTCATCCGCGTCGTCGGCGTGGGCGGCGCGGGGTTGAACGCCGTCGACCGGATGATCGACTCGGGCATCTCGCAGGTCGAGTTCATGGGCGTCAACACCGATATCCAGCAGCTCCAGATGTCGGACGCGCCGGTCAAGATCCACATCGGCCGCGAGTTGACGCAAGGCCTCGGCTCCGGCGCCGATCCCGACATCGGGAAGCGGGCCGCCGAGGAGTCGTACGACCAGATCAAGCGCGCGATTCGAGGCGCGGACATGGTCTTCGTCACCGCCGGCGAGGGCGGGGGCACCGGGTCGGGCGCGGCCCCGGTGGTCGCGAAGATGGCGAAGGACCTGGGAGCGCTGACGGTGGGGATCGTCACGCTGCCGTTCAGGTTCGAGGGGACGCGCCGAAAGGCGCAGGCGGATGCCGGGGTGCAGGCGCTGCGCGAGGCTTGCGACACCACCATCGTCATCCCGAACGACCGCCTCCTGGAGGTGCTCGACCGATCGACCTCGATGCTCGACGCCTTCAAGATCGCCGACGACGTCCTGCGCCAGGGCGTGCAGGGCATCTGCGACCTGATCACGATGCCGGGGCTGATCAACCTCGACTTCGCCGACGTTCGCACGATCATGAGCGACGCGGGCTCGGCACTTATGGGCATCGGCTTCGCGACCGGCGAGAACCGGGCGCGCGAGGCGGCCGAACGGGCGCTGCGCTCGCCCCTGATCGACACGGAGATCGTGGGTGCGAAGGGCATCTTGCTCTCGATTGCGGGCGGCGAGGACCTCTCGCTCTTCGAGGTGAACGAGGCGGCCGAGGTCGTCCGGCAGGGGTCGACGGACGAGACGAACATCATCTTCGGCGCCACGGTCGACGAGCGGCTGGCGGGACAGGTGTGGGTGACGGTCGTAGCGACGGGCCTCGGTCGCGGCAAGGCGGCGACGCGAGCCACCGCGCCGCGGTCGCCGTCCTCCGCGGACACGCTCGAGCCGCCGAGCTTCCTGCGCACGTGAGCGCGCGCGCGATGCGCCTGCTCGTGCCGGCCTTCCTCGTAGGGCTCGTGCTCCTCTCCGCGCACCTGGCGCGGTAGACCTCCGGGGCCGACCCGGTCGCGCCCGCGGCGGGCGGAGACTCTACGCTGCGCCTGTGCGGGGCGCGATTGCGGCAGGCCATCCGCTCACCGCAGAGGTGGGTGCGAGCGTGCTGGCCGAGGGCGGGAACGCCGTCGACGCCTGCGTCGCAGCGGCCGCAGCCTCCTGGGTCGCGGAAAGTCCGCTCACGGGCCCCGGAGCCGGCGGGTTCATGCTCGTCCACCGCGCCCGCGACCGCTCCTCGCGGCTGCTCGACTTCTTCGTCTCGGTACCCGGTCTCGGTCGTGACGAGGACGAGCGGCGCGAGATGGAGGTGGTCGACATCGACTTCGAGGGAGGCGAGACCTCCCAGGTCTTCCGGATCGGAGCGGCCTCCTCGGCGGTCCCGGGCACGGTGGCCGGGCTCTGGGAGGCACACCGGGCCTTCGGCTCCCGGCCGTGGAAGGAGCTGCTCGCGCCGGCGATCGAGCTGGCGCGAGGGGGAGTCGAGCTGACGCGCCCGCAGGCCTACCTGCACGCCATCCTCGACCTGATCTTGCGCCATACCGAAGAGGGCCGGCGCCTGTACGGCCGCGACGAAGCGCGGCTCGTTCACGGCGACCTCTTGCAGCTCGACGATCTTGCCTCCACTCTCGAGGCGCTCGCCGGCCGAGGTGCGGCGGAGTTGTACGAAGGCGAGCTCGGCTCGCGCGTCTGCGCGGCCCTGGAGGAGCAGGGCGGGATGCTGACGCCGGGGGATCTGGCGGCCTACCGCGTCATCTGGCGGCAGCCGATCCGCACCGGCTTCCGGAGCCACGAGTACGTCTCGAACCCACCGCCCTCGTCGGGCGGCATCCTGATCGCCTACGCGCTGCGGTTGCTCGACGCGCTCGGGCTCGGCGGAGAGGTTGGAGCTGCTCCCGCGATCGCGAGGCTCGTCGAGGTGATCCGCGAGCAGCAGCGAGCCCGCCGAGGCCGCTTCGCCGGCGATCTCTACAGAGGAGGTTTGGCACGGCGGCTGCTCGGCGACCGCGAGATCGCAGCCGCTTCGGCGAGGGTCGCGGCCAGGGAGGCTGGAGCACTCGAGCCGGCGCCCGCCGGGGGCACGACCCACATCTCGGTCGTCGACGCCCGCGGCAATGCGGCGTCGCTCTCGGCCTCGCTCGGCTCCGGGTCGGGCTCCATCGTTCCCGGCACGGGCATCCACCTCAACAACATGCTCGGCGAGTACGACCTGAACATGCCCGGTCGGCGGGCGCGTGCGGGCAAGCGCCTGACGAGCATGATGGCCCCGTCGGTCGTCCTCGGCGAGGAGGGGGTTCGCCTGGTCGTCGGCAGCGCCGGCTCCGTGAGACTGCGTGGCGCGATCCTGCAGATCGTCCTCAACGTCGTCGGTCACGGGCTCGGAGTCGAGTCCGCGATCGAGGCGCCGCGCGTGCACGTCGAGGAGCCGCACGTGCACTGCGAGGGCGGCATCGAGGCCGCCGAGCTCGACCGGCTGGATGCGCTCGGCTACGACCTCGTCCGCTGGCGGCGGCGGAACCTCTACTTCGGCGGGGCCGCGGGCGTCGAGGTCACCCCCGACGGCGGGCTCGCAGCAGCCGGCGATCCGCGGCGTGGCGGTCACGGGATCGTCGTCTGACCCGCCCTTCCCGGTAGGTGCCGGGCACGCGCCGGAGCACGCCGTGCGGCGGGCCGAGCCGGCCGACGCCGCCGCACTCGCCGAGCTCGGGAGGGAGGTCGTCAGCGAGCCGGAGGGGTGGCTGATCTCGAGCTCGGTCTGGCGGGATGCGGCCGCGGAGCGTCGTTACCTGCGCGCCACGCGCAGGAGCACCGACGTGGCCGTCTTCGTCGCGGAGACCGCGGATCGCGTCGTCGGGCGACTCTCGGTCGCCCGCGACCCTCACCCGGCGAGCGCCCACGTCGCCGACCTCGGGCTGATGGTCGCCGCGAGCCATCGACGCTGCGGCGTGGGCGGGGCGCTCCTCGCAGCCGCCGTCGACTGGGCCCGCGAGTGCGGCGTGCGGAAGCTCGAGCTGCACGTGTTCCCCCACAACGAGGCCGCGATCAGTCTCTACGAGCGGTTCGGCTTCGAGCGCGAGGGTTATCGGCGCGGGCACTACCGTCGCGGCCGCGACTTTCTCGACGCGATCCTCATGGCCTACGACATCGAGAGCGTACCCAGCGACCGCCGCGGCCAGAGGCCGCCGGTCAGTCCACCAGCCGCCGGCTGACGCGCCCGTTGCCGGCTGCGCGCTTGCGCACCTCGCGCTCCATCGAGACCCCGCGGATCGCGATCTCCATCAGCTCGCGTAGCCGTTCCAACCGCTCTCGCTCCGAACGGATCTCCAGCAGCTCCTGCTTCAGGTCGGGGCCGAGGTCGATCCTCGCTCCGATCTCGAACGAGAGCGCCTCGGAGGCGGCGTCCGGCTGGTCGACGTTCGACGCCTCGGCCACCTGCACGAGTTTCGCGAAGAGCTCGAGCGCCCGCCGGACATCCTCGTCGGCCGGGGGATCGTAGTCGTCCTCGACCGGCTCGACCTCGCTCGTCGAGAAAGCGCGGCCGGCTGTGTCGACGACGATCCGGAACCGGTCGCGTCCCTCGACGACCACGTTCAGCCGGCCGTCGTCGAAGATCTGGAGAACTTTGATCACTGCCGCGCGCGTGCCGACCTCGCGCCGCCCATCGTCGTCGGCGAGCACGAGGCCGAACTCCTCCTCGTTTTCGAGGCACTCGCCGATCAGCTCCTTGTAGCGCGGCTCGAAGATGTGCAGGGGCACGCGCTCGGTCGGAAGCAGGACGAGCTCGAGCGGAAAGAGACCGATCTCCTCGATCCCGGAAGGATAGGGTGCACCGTCTTCGCCGGACGGTGCACCGGGGTGGGGCGAGGTTACGATCCGAGCGTGAGCGCGTCGTTCCTGCCGGCCTCCGAGAGCTGCTTCCGCGCCGCACTCGAGCGCGTGACCCCCTACGAGCCGGGGAAGCCGGTCGAGGAGGTGCAGCGGGAGCTCGGGCTCGAGCGCGTGGTGAAGCTCGCCTCGAACGAGGGGTCGCACGGACCTTTCCCCGAGGCCCTGGAGGCGCTCGCTCGTGTGAGCAGCGAGCTCAACCGGTATCCCGACGGAGGTGCCTACCGCCTGCGCTCGGCGCTTTCCGAGCGGCACGGCGTGCGTTTCGAGGAAGTCGTCGTCGGCGCGGGCGCGGACGGGCTCATCGACTGCCTCTCCCAGGTGTTCCTCGACCCGGGCGACGAGGTCGTCTGCGGATGGCCGTCCTTCCCGAGCTACGTCATCGACGCGGTCAAGCAGGGAGCGGTCGCGGTGCGCGTGCCGCTGCGCGACGGTCGCTACGACCTCGAAGCAATCGTGGAGGCGATCACAGAGCGCACCAAGCTCGTCTACGTCTGCCACCCGAACAACCCCACCGGGACGATCAACACCCGCGCCGAGCTCGACGCGTACTTCGAGGCCGTTCCGGCGCACGTGCTGACCGTTCTCGACCAGGCGTACCTCGAGTACATCGACGATCCTGGGTACGCGGACGGGATCGAGGAGTACCTCAAGCTGGGCAGGCGCGTCGTGGTCCTGCGGACGTTCTCGAAGATCTACGGGCTCGCCGGCCTGCGCGTCGGCTTCGCCGTCGCGGAGGAGTCGGTCGTCCGGGCGATCGGCAAGGTCCGCCGTGCCTTCGACGTCGCCTCGCCGGCGCAGGCAGCGGCCTGCGCGAGCCTCGACGGCGGTGCCGAGCTCGCGCGCCGGCGCCGGCTGAACGCGCAGGGTCGCGCCTTCGTGGAGGAGGCGCTCCGCGACCACGGGCTAGAGCCCGTCGGGCCCGCGGTTGCGAACTTCGTCTACGCCGAGGTCGGAGGAGATGCTCGGATCTTCTTCGAGCGGCTCCTGCACGAAGGGGTGATCGTGCGACCGCTCGGCGGCTTCGGCGCGCCCGGTGCGGTGCGCGTGACGGTCGGGCTGCCGGAGGAGAACGAGTTCCTCGCTCGCGCACTCGGGCGGCTCGGCGCGCCTGTCGGAACCGCCTAGTGCGGCGTCTCCCAAGGTCTCACCGGAAACCGACGGCACCCGACGCCGCACTTATTCCGGCCGCTCTGCGGCCGGCGGCCGCGAAGCGGCCGAGTAGTGCGGCCTCCACGTGACCTTCGTTTCCGCTCGAACGTTATGAGAGGCCGCACTAGGGCCGCTCCGACGAGTGGACCAGGGCGTCTGACAGGCGTCATGCGCCGCGCTGCGGCGTCCTCGGTCGCCATTACAATTAGCCTGGATATCGACGCTTCCTGCGTTCTCGCCTCGCGGTCCGTGCCGCGTCTCATCCGTGGCGGCCACTCTCCGGACAGACTCCTGAGCCGCAGCCGCGGCACAGTGCAAAGGCGTCTCCAAAGCGTCTCGGGGGCGGTCTTGCGCGGCTGTTAGCGTTGCCGCGTGGCCTCCGGCTACCTGGCTCGCCAGCTCGCGCTCCTGCGCGAGGCGAGGAGCTTTCGCCTCCTCTTCCTCGCGACCGTCGAGTCCGGAATCGGCACCTGGCTCGCGGTGATCGCGCTCACGGTCGACATCTTCGACCGCACCCACTCCGGAAACTGGGTCAGCGCGCTGCTGATCGCGAACTTCCTGCCCTCGGTTGGTATCGGGCTCGTCCTCGGCCCGCTGCTCGACCGGCTCTCGCGGCGGCACATGATGATCGCGGCCGACGTCGTGCGCGCGGGCGTCTTCTTCGCGCTGCCGTTCGTCGGGCGGCCCGGGATGATCGTCGGCCTCGCGGCGATCGCCGGCGCCGCGACGGGCTTCTTCTCGCCGGCGGTCTACGCGGGACTTCCGAACCTCGTCGAGGAGGAGCAGCTGCCACAGGCGAACTCGCTGCTTCGCGGGGTCGACTACCTGGCGAGCGCGGTCGGACCGCTCCTAGGCGGCTTGCTCGTCGCGGCCCGCGGGCCGCACCTCGCGTACTGGCTCAACGCGCCGACCTTCCTCGTCTCCGCGCTGCTGGTCGCCGGCATCCCGGGCCGGCTGCTCCAGAGCGAGCGGGCGGAGAGCCGCGGCCACTGGCGCGACGTGGCGGACGGCATGCGGCTGGTGGTGGGTTCGCGCGCGCTCCTGACGGTCCTCGTCGCCTGGAGCATCGCCGTGATTGGGAATGCGGGCGTCAACGTCGCGGAGGTCGTGCTCGCGAAGGTGACCTTCGACGCGGGCACGTTCGGCTTCGGGCTGCTCTCGGCCGGGAGCGGTCTCGGCCTCGTCCTCGGGAGCCTCTACGCGAGCGCCGTCCTCGAGCACCGCCGCCTGGGCGAGGTCTACGGTGCGGCGATGGCGCTCATGGCCTTCGGCATCGGCACGGCCGCGATCTCGCCGAACGTCTGGGTCGCCGCGTGCTGTGTCGTCGTCCTCGGGCTCGGGAACGGCGCGGCTGTGGTCTGCAACGCCCTGCTCGTCCAGCGGGGCGCACCAGACCGGCTGCGCGGGCGCGCGTTCACCGTGATCATGAGCACGAACTTCGCCGTCCTCGGGCTCGGGATGATCGCGGCGGGCCCGCTGACGAACGTGGTCGGCGCGCGCTGGGTTTGGGGCGGCTCCGCGATGCTCGCCGGCCTCGCCGCCGTGATCGGGTACGGGCTCGCCCGGGGCATCGCCGACGGCCGGGAACCGCACGACGCGAGACCCATCGACGTCTCCGTGGTCTCCTCTCCGGAGCCGGTCGCCTCGCCGGCGGACTCGTCGCTCTAGGATGCCGCGGAGTCGCGAGTGGACTCGCGCAGCGCTCGCGGAAGGCGTTCGCTCCGGCGATCGCCGCGCACTCGCGCGGGCGATCACGCTGGTGGAGAACTCCGACCCGCTCGCCTCAGAGGTCGTCCACGACGTCTATCCCAGCACCGGCCGCGCGTACGCCGTCGGGGTGACCGGTCCGCCGGGAGTCGGGAAGTCCAGCCTGATCGCGGCCCTCGTGCACCACGTGCGCGCGGGCGGGAGCAAGGTGGGGGTCGTCTCCGTCGACCCTTCGAGCCCCTTCTCGCACGGCGCTCTCCTCGGGGACCGCATCCGGCTCGCCGACCACTTCCTCGACCCCGAGGTCTTCATCCGCTCGATGGGCACGCGCGGTCACCTCGGCGGGCTCTCGGAGGCGACCCTCCAGGCGCTCCTCCTGCTCGACGCCGCCGGCAAGGAGCTCGTCTTCCTCGAGACCGTCGGCGCCGGGCAGAGCGAGGTCGAGGTGATCTCGATCGCGGATACCGTCCTGCTCGTGCTGATGCCCGGCTCGGGCGACTCAATCCAGGCGTTGAAGGCCGGAATCATGGAAATTCCCGACGTGATCGCCGTCAACAAGATGGACCACCCGCTGGCGAAGACGATGCTGAACGAGGTGCGGCAGGTGCTGTCGCTCGACCGCAATCGGGAGTGGCGGGTACCGATCGTCCTCACCGAGGCGACGCGCGGTGAGAACGTCGAGGCACTCTGGGAGAAAGTCGAGGCGCACCGAGCCCACCTCGAGGCCGGCGGGATGCTCGAGGAGCGCCGGCGAGCGAACCTTTCCGCCGAGGTGTTTGCCGTCGCCTCCGCGCGTGCGAAGCACCATCTCCAGGCGGCGGTGGCGGGCGACCCCGACTTGCGGCGCCTGCTGGACGAGGTGGAGCGGCGCGAGCTCGACCCGCTGAGTGCCGTTCGCCAGATCATGGAGAAGGTCTTCCGCATCCCACACGACGGAACCGACGATGGCGACCGGGACGGCACCCAGCCTTCGTGAGATCGAGGAGGCGGCCCGCCGCCTCACGACGAGCGCGCGCATCACGCCGGTCTACGGATCGGAGACGCTCTCCCGCCTCGCCAGCCGGCCGGTGCACCTGAAGGCCGAGAACCTGCAGCGCACGGGCTCCTTCAAGATCCGCGGGGCCTACAACCGGATCACCACCCTCTCGAGCGCCGAGAAGGCCGCGGGCGTCGTCACGGCGAGCGCGGGCAACCACGGCCAGGCGGTCGCGTGGGCGGCACGCGAGGCGGGAATCCAGGCGACGATCTTCATGCCGCAGGACGCGCCGATGACGAAGGTCGACGCCACGCGGAACTACGGGGCGCGCATCGAGCTCGGCGGGGAGATGTTCGACGACGCCCTCGCTGCCGCGCTCGAGGCTGCCGGCACGACCGGAGCGACGTTCGTCCACGCTTTCGAGGACGAGGTCGTGGTCGCGGGTCAGGGCACGGTCGGGCTGGAGCTCGCCGAGCAGGTGCCGGACCTGGAGACCGTCGTCGTCCCGGTCGGCGGCGGTGGCCTCTCGGCCGGGATCGCGCTCGCGCTGCGCGAGCTGCGTCCCGAGGTGCGAGTCGTCGGCGTCCAGGCGGCCGCGTGCGCGCCTCTGGCCGGCGGCGGCAAGCACGGCGTGACGATCGCCGACGGGATCGCGGTCAAACGGCCCGGCTTGCTGACCTCGCGAGTCCTCGACGACCTCGGCGTCGAGCTTCTGACGGTCGCTGAGGAGGAGATCAGCGCGGCGATCGTGCTGCTGCTCGAGCGGACGAAGCTGATCGTCGAGGGGGCGGGCGCCGTGACGGTCGCTGCGCTCCTCTCGGGCCGCATCGAGGGTGAGGGCGCAGCAGTGGCCGTGCTCTCGGGGGGCAATATCGACCCGACGTTGCTGATCTCGGTGATGCGTCACGGCCTGACGCAGGAGGGCAGGTACCTCGTCGTCCGCTCACGGCTTCCGGACCGTCCCGGCGAGCTCGTGCGGCTGCTGCAGCTGGTGGCGCAAGAGCGGGTCAACGTCGTCTCGGTCGAGCACCACCGCGAGGGGATGAACCTGCCTCTCGGAGAGACCGAGGTCGAGCTGACGCTGGTGACCCGCGATACCGCGCACTGCGAGGCCGTCCTCGCGTCGATGCGGGGCTGGGGCTACCCCGCCGAGCGAGTCAGGTAGTCGATCACGGCCGCCCGTGCCTCTTTGCCCAGGACGAGGTCCCAGTGGCTCGAGCCCGGCAGGTGGAGCTCGTCGGTGCCGTACCTGCGGGCGAGCGGTCGACCCCGCTCCTCCGCGAACTCGTCGCCGTACAGGACGAGCGTGCGCGGCGGGAGGGCCGCGATCGAGATCCCACGCCTGCGCTCCGCCCGTGCGAGCGACGACTCGGCCCGCACGCGCACGCCCGGGGGGAACGGCCCATACACCTCCTCGGGGTCGAAGGTGCCGGCGGCGGGCACGACGCTCACGTCGAAACCCTGAACCTGCGACGGCGGGCTCGGCTCCAGGAGGACGAGCGCCTCCGGCTCGACGCGCCGGGCCGCCGCCATCGCGGCCAGCCCGCCCATGCTCCAGCCGAGGAGCGCGAGCGGCCGCGGGAGAAGCTCGGCGTCGCGGACGACGACAGCCGCGTAGTTCGACATCGCCGCCTCGGCGACGTTCAACCCCGCCTGGAGGTCGAGGGCCTCCAGATCGAGATGGCCGAACCGGCCGCGCCAGCCGTCGAAGACCCAGGGCCCGCTCCCCGCCCCGTGAACGAGCAGGATGCTGGCGATTTCGCTCATTCAGTCCGATGAACGTGCCCGAAGCAACCCTCCGGGAACACGGGAAGTATTCCTAGACCAAACGGTGACGGGCTAGGACAGCCGTCTGCTCAGCGGCTGACCGAGGCGGGATAGCACTCGCGCTGGAGCAGGTCGGCGCGCATCCCGGTGCACCAGGCGGAGATCAGCCCGTCCGAGCGCAGCGGTGGCGAGAACGCCGGCCCCCAGTAGCCCGACGTGGCGTAGAACGTCCCGGGACTGCCCCAGAGGCCGAGTACTGGATGAAGACCTGGCCGTTCATCGGCATGGACTTCTCGCCGACATCGAGAAGCCGGCCGCTCTCGTTCTTGTGGACCTGAGCGTTGTAGAACGTGACCCCCCTGCACGCGCTGCCCCTTATGTCGCAGGACCAGTGGACGATGCCGTTCGGCCAGGTCTCCTGCACCGTGAAGTAGAGGACGCTGGAAATGTCCGCGTTGACGACGAACCTGGCCCCGTGCCACGGCCCAGGGAGGGCGGCGCGCCCGATGTGGCCGCCCGCCTCGGAGAAGACGAGGAAGTGCGTGCCGGCGCTCGGCACCTGGATCGTCTTCACCTCCGAGGCCAGGTGGATCTTTCCCGTCCACGGAGGGGTGACCCAGTCGATCGACTCGTCGTCGAGCAGGCCGACAGCGGTCACGCAGTCGTTCTGGCAGGTCGACGCGCCGGGCCCGAGGACGACGTAGACGGCCTGCCAGTCCCCGCCGTGGTCGGCGAGCGCGGTGTCGTGGTAAGGATAGAGGCGCCAGTACTGGATCGTCACGCCGCCGACGTAGTTCGGGTACGCGTGGAAGTAGGTCGTCCAGTCGCGCGAGTCGAGGCTACCCCCCTTGTATGCATCGCCGACGTCGCCGAGATAGAACGTCCGGTGCTTCTTGGCGCTGCGCGTCCCGTCCGAGCGGACGCTGCCCTGCGAGCCGCACCCGCCGGTGTACGTCTGTCCGAGCAGAGCCGCCTGCGGGGGGGCGGTGGCTATCGTCTTGTAGAGGTCGGGCAGGCAGCCATCGTCGTAGTAGGCGAGCGAGGCCTTCGCAAGGAACCAGTCGACGTTCGCGGGGAAGTGCGACTCGGTGCTCTCGACGATGCCGAACGGGCCGGACGGCCCGAAGTGGACGATGACCGGCGCATACATGTCCGCGAGCCTCTGCTCGTCTGCATCCGAGAGACCGTCGCAATCGGAGTCGAGGCCCGAGGGCAGCGCGGCCCGCGGGGTGGCCTGCTTCGCCGGCGGGGGGCCGCACTGCGACGAGGTTACGCCGGGCGGCCGGCGGATGTTCGGGCTCCCTGCGCGAGAACCCGTTCGAGCCGATGACCCGCAGCCGGCGGCGACGGCCAAGGCAACGCCCGCAAGTAGTGCGGGAGCCCGTGTTGCCCGTAGCACTCGTGGCGCATGCTACGAGGTCTAGGTGTCGATTTCAAGCCGGTCGTTCGCGGCAAGCGAGAGCGTCGGACGGACTCTGCAAGCGAGAGCGTCGGACGGACTCTCTACAGAAACGGATACTTGCCGCCACATCCGTCGCCCCCGAGGAGGCGCAACGGGGAAGCCGGCAATGGTTCGGGGCCGTCACGCGGGCGGAGCCGGGCTTGCCCGGCGGGAGCCCAAAGCAGCGTCAAATCGCCAACGCGCAGAAGGAGGGGGCACATGG
>JBBRYP010000017.1:0-64541 GCA_038237515.1 Gaiellales bacterium | reverse complement strand
TAACGTTCGACCGGAAACGAAGGGCAGGTGGAGGCCGCACTACTCGGCCGCTTCGCGGCCGCCGGCCGCAGAGCGGCCGGAATAGTGCGGCGTCGGCGAACCGTCAGTTTCGAGCGAAACGTTGGGAGACGCCGCACTAGCCGCCCGAGCGACGCCGGCGGCGGCCTCTCGAGAGGCCGCCGCTAGCGTTCGCCGGATCGCCCTGCTCAGGATCCCCGACCCGTACGACTTCGCACTCTCCACCGAGCGCTTTCGAGCCTTCGGGACCGACCTCGCGAACCTGTGGCACGAGGGAGGCCTCCACCGCGTCGTCGCCGGGCGGGAGGTGCGGATCGAGCTCGCGCGCGGCGGCGTCGAGGTGGAACCGCTCGACGCGGCGACGGAGCCGGTCGTTCGGAAGCTTCTGGGCCTCGAGTTCGACCTCGTGCCGTTCGAGCGCTTCGCAGCCGGCGACGACGTCCTGGCCGGCCTCGTGCTCCGGCTCCGCGGCCTGCGGCCGCCGCTCGCGCCGGACCCCTTCGAGTCGCTCGTCACCTCGATCACGGCGCAGCAGGTATCGCTCTTCTCGGCGTTCGCAGTCCGCAACCGGCTGATCGAGCGCTACGGCGAGCAGGTCGGCGTCGCGTACTCCTTCCCCACCGCCCCGCGGCTCGCCGGCGAAGAGCCGGAGGAGCTCCTCGCGCTCGGCTTCTCGCGACGCAAGGCCGAGTACGTCGTCGGGCTGGCGCGCGAGAACCTCCCCTTCGACGAGTTCCCGAGGCTGGCCGACGACCAGGTGAAGGCGCGCCTCGTCGCCGTGCGCGGCCTTGGCGAGTGGACCGCCGATTGGTTCCTCGCCCGGCACCTCGCCCGGCCCGACGCCTGGCCTGCGGGCGACCTCGGCCTCCGTAAGGCCGTCTCCGCGTTCTATGGTGGCGGCCGGCAGCTCTCGACCGAGGAGGTTCGCGCGATGGGCGAGCGTTTCCGCCCGTTCCAGAACCTGACCGCGCACTATCTCCTGCTCGGCCTCTACGGGACCGGGGCGGCGGCGTGAGGATCCGTCGCGCCGGCTCCGAGGATCGCGCCACGGTTCACGAGCTCTACGGAGAATTCTTCGCGGAGCTGCCGCCTCCGGCCTACCGCTCCGTGTCACTCGAGGACGAGCTACGCGAGGTCGACGCGTATCTCGCCGAGCACGTCGCCTTCCTCGCGGAGGACGACGACGGGCCTGCCGGGATAGCGCTAGCCCGCCGGAAGGGCCGCAACGAGGGTTACCTGAGCGACATTTACGTGCGGCCGCGGGCGCGCCGGCGGGGCACCGCGAAGCTGCTGCTCGCGGCCGTCGCCCAGGCGCTGCGCGTTCTGGGGGCCGACCATCTGACCCTGCACGTCGACTGGGAGAACTCCGTCGCCCGGACGGTCTACGATCGCCTCGGACTCGAAGCGCGCTCGCTGCAGC
Source organism: Gaiellales bacterium (assembly GCA_038237515.1). GTDB lineage: Bacteria > Actinomycetota > Thermoleophilia > Gaiellales > Gaiellaceae > JBBQDZ01. The sequence goes on along the minus strand of JBBRYP010000017.1, from coordinate 63,103 downwards.
TCGTGGCGGGCCTGGAAGAGCTGGCCGGGCGGCTCGCCGAACCGGTCCGAGGCGAGACCTTCGGCTCCGTGCACGTCCAGACCGACGACGCCGGGGCCGTCGAGCGGGCGGTACGGCAGTTCGTCCCCCGTCTCGGCCGCTCGGGAGGCAGCGTCGTCGCCACCTCGCGCAACGGCTGGACGGCCGTCTACGACGACCTCGCCGACCGCGACCCGCAGCTTCTGCGGCGGCTCGCGCGAGAGCTCTCCGACCGGCTCGGCACCGTGGTGCTCTCGCTGGGTGTCGAGGATGGCGCAGTCGTACGCTTCATCGTCTTCGAACACGGGCGGATCGCCGACGAGTACGCCTCGGTGCCCGAATACCACGGTCCGCTTGCGCCCGGCGACGTCGTGGCGCTGCGGGCAAACCCGACCGTGCTGGCGCGGCTCACGGGTGCCGACCCGGCGCGGGTCCGCGCCGTCGCACGCACCGCCGCCTCGCCGCGCGAGCTGCCGCCGGCGCGGGAGCTCGTCGCCGCGATCGCGGAGGTGCTCGGCCTCGAGGGCGGCGGGGTCGGCTTCGCCGGAGCCGCGGCTCTTCCGGGCGCCGTGGCTTTCACTCACGGGTAGGCTCGGATCGGTGATCAGGCTCTACGACGCCGCGCGCTGCCCCTACTGCGCGCGGGTGCGGATCGTGCTCGCCGAGAAAGGCCTCGAGTACGAGACGGTCGAGATCGACCTCGGCGAACGCCCCGCGTGGCTCTACGAGAAGAACCGGACCGGACGGGTGCCCGTGCTCGAGGAGGACGGCGGCTACGTCCTGCCCGAGTCGACGGTGATCATGGAGTACCTCGAGAGCCTCTACCCGGAGCCGCAGCTGCTGCCCGCCGACTCCCGCTCGCGCGCGCTCGTGCGCCTGCGCGTGTGGCGCTTCGACGAGCTCGGGAGCCCGTACTACGCGCTGCGGCGGGGCGAGTCCGGCGCACGCGAGAGGCTCGAGGAGCGCCTCCAGGAGCTTGACTCCGAGCTTGCGGTCGCTCCCTTTCTCGGGGGGCCGGACTACGGCCTCGCCGACATCGCCTACCTCCCGTGGATCCTGCGCGCGCGGGCGAATCTCGCGGTCGAGCTCGAGCGTTTTCCCCGCCTCGAAGCCTGGAGCGAGCGGCTGTGCAAGCGGGAGGCGGTCGCCGCCGAGGTCGCGCTCGTCGCAGCGCTCGCGAGATGAAGGTTGCGCTCCTCCACACCCTGCCGCTCGACGAGCGGCAGCCTGATCGTTCGAATGACGTGCTCCGCGACCTCCTTGCGGGAGTCTCATGAGCGATCTTCCCGGAGTCGTCGATCGGGAATGGGTCGAGGCGCACCTCGGGGAACCCGACCTCGTCCTCGGTGACGTGCGCGGCCCGAACGCCTACGCCCGCGGGCACATTCCCGGCGCGATTCCCCTCGTCCTCGGCTCGCCGCCGCCCTCGAGCGACACGGATGCGGTCAGGGACTTCGCCGGCGAGGTCGCCCTGCGGCTGCGCCGGCACGGGCTGACGGGCGCGGAGCGGCTCGTCCTCTACGACCGCGGCGACGGCGTCGGCGCCATGCCGTCCGCGCAGCTCGCCGAACTCGCCGGACATCCGCGCGTGGCGATCATGCTCGGCGGGATGACGGCCTGGCACGGCGAGGTCGAGCAGGGACCGGCCGACCTGCGGCCCGTCAAGGCGACCTACGAGCCGCGCCTCGACGCGCTGCCGACCCGGGAGGAGCTGTCCGCACGCCTAGGTGATCCTGGCCTTACGCTCCTCGACGTCCGGCGCGACGACGAGTTCAACGGGCGCGGAGGCTCGCCCTGCGACCCGCGGCAGGGACACATCCCGGGTGCGCGCCAGCTCGAGGTCTCTCGCCTCTTCGCCGGCCCCGGGCAACCGCGGTCGCCGCAGGAGATCCGGGCGCTCGTCGGGCTGCCCGAGGGCGCCGCGGTCGTGGCCTACTGCCACTCCGGGTCGCGCTCCGCCCTCGCGACCCTCGCCCTGCGCAGCGCCGGATACGCAGCTCGGAACTACGCGGGGTCCTGGCACGAGTGGTCGCGCCACCCCGAGCTGCCGGTCGAGCGGTAGTGAGCCGTGGGGGAACCGGGCTTACCGGCGAGCGAGCGGCAGCGACGCCCGCTCGGCGACCGCGAGGAACTCGCCGCAGAGGACGCGGCCGAGCGCGTTCCACTCCGGCATCCGCTCGTCAAGGCTGCGGCGGAGGTCTGCGACCGGCATCGGTAGCTCCTCCGCGCTGCTCGCGATCCAGGCGTCGACCTGCCGCCGCGTCACCTCGGCGTGGAACTGGATCCCCCAGGAGACCTCGCCCAGGCGGAAGGCCTGCGTGCAGTGCCTGCTCCGCGCCAGCTCGATGCCGCCCGCGGGGACGCCGTAGGTGTAGTAGTGCCACTGGAAGGCCTGGAACCGCGCGGGCAGGCGCTCGAGGAGGGCGTCGTCCTGCGCCGCGGGAGCAAGCTCGACCTCGAACCAGCCGATCTCCGGCTCGCTCGCCGGCCTCACCCAGGAATGCGCGGCCTTCGCCAGCAGCTGGGCGCCCAGGCAGACGCCGAGGAGCGGCGTGCGCGTCGCGAGCAGCCGCTGGAGCAGGAGGTTCTCCTCGGCGAGCCAGGGATGGCGGTCGTCCTGATCGGCGTGCATCGCGCCGCCGAAGACGAACACGGCGCCGTAGTCGTCGATCGGCCTCACAGGGGGCCGGCTCCAGGCGAGGCTCCACTCCTCGAGACGGTGCCCCCTCTCCCTGACGACCTCCCCGAAGACGCCGGAACGCACCTCCTCGCCGTGGATGACCGCGAGGACGTTCACAGGCTCACTCTAGTCACGGGAACCCCCTCGTCCTCGAGCAGCCGGCCGAGCGCGACGGCGTTCGTCGCCGCCTGTGCGACGAAGCCTCCGCCGACCGGGCTCCTGCCGTTGTTGTTGAAGACGACGTAGGCCTCCTCGGTCGCCCCCGCGAGCTCACGCAGCGGCTCGACCCACTCGAGAAGCTCCTCGTCGGAGTAGAGGTAGTCGAAGCGCTCGGCCGCGCTTCTGCCGCGCACGTTCCAGGTTCCTGCGTTACGACCGTGGAAGCGCACGTAGGCGAGCGGGCTCGTCGCCGCGACGACCGTCGGCACGAGGTTCCTCGCCTCGGTCTTCGGGGCGTCGACGACGACGTTCGTCGCGCCCAGGTGCTCGAGGAACGCGAGCGTTGCCGCCCGATTCTCGTCGTCGAGCCAGCTCCGGTGCCTGAACTCGACCAGCACCCGGTCCGAGCCGAGCCTTTCGCGCGCCCACTCCAGGTACTCGAGCGAGGCCGGCTTGGCGACGACGTAGGAGGGGAACTGAAGGAGGATCCCGCCGAGCTTGCCGCTCGAGCGCAGGGGCTCGAGCGCCTCCCGGAAGAGCCGGAACACCTCCGCGCGCACCTCCCGCGAAGGTCTCTCCACACGCCCTCGATCGTCGACCTGCACCGACTCCCGGAGCTCGGGCGGCAGCGTTTCGAGCTTGACCGGATGGCGCGTCATCAACCCGAACGCCTTGACGTGCATCACAAAGCCGGGCGGCGTCCGCTCCGCCCAGCCCGCGACGGCCGAGGCGCTCGGCAGGCGGTAGTAGGTCGAGTCGACCTCCACGGTGTCGAAGTGCTCCGCGTAGTAGCGGAGACGCTCCCGCGGCGGGACGCCGGGCGGGTACCAGTACTTCGAGAGCGACTCGTCGGCGAAGGAGCACGTCCCGATGCGGATGGCCGCCATCGGGCGAGCATACGACGGGCGAGGCCGCGATCCGGCCTCGCCCGTCGCGACGGCGCCTTACAGCTTGACCTTCTTGCTGAGGACGCTGAAGCCGGGCAGCGTCGCGTCCGTGCACGGGATCACCGTCGGCGAGATCGGAGGCTTGAAGGTCGTTAGGCAGCTCCCCGAACCCAGGTCCTTGTCGGGCTGGACGGCACGCGCCGCGAACGTCCCTCCGCCCTTCAGCTTGCCGATGACGTCGAAGGCACCCGCCCGCCTGGTCGTCAGCGTCGCGACCTTCTTCCCGCTCTTCAGCAGGTCGACGAAGACGCCGGAGATGCCGCTGCCGTTGGCGCTGAGCGTGCCGAGTACGCGCACCTTGGTCGCGTTCACGCGCTTCACCGTCAGCGTGATGCCGATCGGCAGGACCGCGAGCGACTGCACCTCGACCGTCGAGTTGCTGTCGATCAGGCCTCTGCCGGGCAGGTAAGGCGTCGCCGTCGCGCGCCACCTGTACGTGCCGCCCGCCGTCGGGTTCGTGATCGCACTCGAGGTGAACGAGGCCGCCAGGATGCGAGCTCCGGCCACCGCACGGTTCGGTGTGCCCACGGGCACGTCGGGCGCGGCGAAGCAGAGGGTCAGCGAAGCGGATGCGATCGCGGCCAACGGGCCGCTCGTGATCGCGTCGACGTAGACAGGCAGCCTGAAGCTGATGCCGCCCGCAGTCAGCGACGCGACCCACGTCGCGGTATGCGCCGTCGCACCGGTGCACGAGATCGCCTGCGAGGCGAACTCGGACGGGTTCGCCACCTGCAGCGTTCCCTTACCCGAGATCGGCCGCTTCTGGTCGACCGCGTAAAAGGTGGCACTTGCTGCGCCGAGGTTCGTACCGGCCGCAAGGCTCCCGTTGATCGTGTACCCCTTCGGCACCGCGTACTTCAACACGGCCGTCGGATCGTGAAGCGTCGTCGTGACGTAGCGCACCGTCACTCCCGCCGCTCCCGCGCCGACGCCGTTGTTGACGAAGATCGACGGCTTGAAGTCGGCCAGTGCCGCACTTGCGAACGAGAGCCCGACGAGCGCTGTCGCTGCGAGCACGGAGAAACGGATTGTCTTCCTCATCTGGTTCCTTTCTTTCGCGGTCGGAGTGGGCCCTCGCAAGGCGCCCGCTCCGCGGATTCGATTCTCGTGCTAGTGCCCCTTCTTCCGGGGCTTCGGCTTGGGAGCGGCAGGGATGCTCGCCTTCACGATCGTGCTCGACACGGTGACGCCTCCGACGGTGGCGTCGAGACAGGGGATGGAGAACGGGGAGGCCGGCGGAACGAAGGTCGCCGTGCAACCCGACGGGCCGAGGTCCCGATCCTGCGTCGTCACCCTCGCGAGGATGTAGACCTTCGTGGCCGTCTTCGCCTGTCTCTGCGCGAACGAGCCGCTGAAGGCGCCGTTGGCGTCGGTCGACTGCGTCTTGAACTTCTTGACGACCGTCGCGCTCGAGCCCTTCAGCAGGTCGACGGAGGCGGTGCTGAGACCCTGGCCGTTCGAGAGCCCGGTGCCGGTGTAGCTCACCAGGCTGATGCCCTTCTTCGAGGTCTTCTTCACCGTGGCCTTCAGCGAGAGCTTCGTCGGAAGATCCACGAGCGACTGCACCTCGACGGTCGCCGCTGCGTTCACGGTGCCCTTCGCGGGCGTGTACGGGGTCGCGGTCGCCCGCCAGCGATACTCGCCCAGCGCGGCGGGGTTCGTGATCGCGCTCGTCGTGAACTCGGCTGTCAGGAGCTTCGCGCCGAGTGTCGCGCGGCCGGGGGTGCCCGGCGGCAGGTCGGGCGGTGGCAGGCAGATGACGAGCGTTGCCGAGGCGAAGAGCGCCAGAGGGCCGGCGGTCACGGTGTCCACGAAGACCGGCACGACGAGCGGAGTCCCGGCCGCGCTCAGGTTGAGCGCCCACGTCGAAGTATGGCTGGCCGTCCCCGTGCAGGCGGTGGCCTGCGCGGCGAAGTCCGCCGGGTTCGCCACGGCGACCGTTCCGGTCACGGGCACGAGCGCGTTCAGGTCGATCGCGAAGACGGAGGCGGCGGCGGTGCCGAGCTGCGTTCCCGCCGTCCCCGGGATTCCGAGCTGGTATCCGAGCGGCACGTAGAACGTCGCCTTCGCCGTCGGGTCGTCGGTCTGGCCGGCCTGGAACTTCACCTTGATCCCGCCGGGCGCGCCGGCATTCTGGCTTGCTCCCGTGATCGTCAGTCTCGGCGTGTACGCGGCGAGTGCGGTGCCCGCGAAGGCGAATGCGCAGAGCCCCGCCGCAGACGCCAGCAGGAATCGCATCTTGCTCCTCATCCAGTGTCCTTTCTCGTGTGGAAGGCCCCGTCCCAGGTGGCGCCCCCAGAGGCCTCTCCGGGCGATCTCGCTTCTCATAGACGGGTTGTCGCCGCGACGGTTGGGAGGCGAAACCCAACCCTTACAAGTCGTTTACGGCCTGGCGGCGAGCAGGCCGCCCAGCGGCTGCCAGCGGCCGCCGTGAAAACGATACAGCTGGGCCTGCGTCAGCGGGAAGCGGGAGGTGGGCGTGGTGCGCAGGACGATACCCGGCAGGAGGAAGGGGTTGTTCGGCTCGTCGAGGTGGGTCGCCGCCTTCAGGAGCCCCGCCCGCGTGAGGTTGCGACCCGCGTGCCGGAGTGCGTCGACCATCGTGAAGGCCGTCGCCATCCCGTAGAGGTGCGCGACCGCCTTCGGGTCCTCTTTGGGTGCGAACTTGCGCATGATCCGGAGGTAGAGCGCGATACCCGGATCCGCCGACCAGCGCGGGCTCGTCGGGTCCTTCAGGAAGGCGAGGCTCATAGCGCCCTCTGTCGTCTTCGAGGAGGTGTTCAGCGCGACGATCTGCATCACCGCCGGATCGATGGAGACCGAGGTGACGAACACCTGCGGGTGCCAGCCGAGCTTGTCGATCCCGACGAAGGCCTGGATCGTCTGCTTCGGCAGCGCGAACAGCACCAGCGTGGAGGCGTTCGAGCCGCGAAGCCTCGCGATCTGGGAGTTCACGTCCGCGTCTGTTACGTCGTAGGTCTCGCTCGCGACGACCCTCGCCTTGCCGCGCAGGCCGCTCTGCAGCCCTCGCAGGAGCTCCTTGCCGTAGTCGCTCGCCTCCGAGAGGACGGCCACGGTCGCGGAAGGCCTCGTCCTCGCGATGTAGCTGCCGAACGTCCTGCCCTCCGCGGCGAAGTCGAGCAGGTAGCCCGTCGTGCCCGGGTACCGGGGGTTGCGCCCGATGTCGGTGAGGCCCGTTCCGACAAAGAGCTGCGGAACGCCCTGCTGCGCCAGGTAGGGCCGCACGGCGAGGATGTGCTCGGTCCCGACGCTGCCGAAGATCGCGAAGACGTGGTCCGCCTCGACGAGCTTGCGGGTCTGCTGCACCGTCTGCGCGGGGTCGTAGGCGTCGTCCAGGTAGTCGTAGGCGATCTTCCGCCCGAACACCCCTCCGTGGGCGTTCACGTACTTGAAGTAGGCGTCCGCCCCGGACGCGACGACCCCGAACGCCGACTCGGGGCCGCTGATGGGGACGGTGCCGCCGAGCAGGATCGAGCCGGCGCTGATCCCCGGCGTCGAGCCGGCGAGCGCGCCCGACGCAACGGCGCCCAGCACGGCGAGAGCCGCCAGCGGCCGGAGGGCCCTCATCGCGAGATCGGGGTCTTCAGCGTGCGCAGGTCGACGGTGACCGTGCCGACCGTGAGCGAGGAGCCCGGTGGCAGCGGAGTCTGGAGGTAGACGAGGTTCGCCGGACTCTGGACGGAGGAGTTCGAGGCGATCGTCAGTCTCAGCCTCGACCCGGCGGGGATGAGCGTCGCGTTGCTCGCGAGGGGGAAGCTGACGATCCCGGCACGGAGCGGCAGCGCCGCCTGCGTCCCGCCGTCCTCGAGCAGGATCTCCGGCCCTTTCGGCGGCAGCGCGCTCAGCACGGCGACGAGGTGGGGGAACCCCGTCTTCGACGAGACGGTCGCGTGGACGATCGCCGCGCCGAACTGCTCGAGCGCGAGCTTCGGGAGCGCTCCCGAGCGGACGATCTTGCCGTTCTGGTCGATCGTCGCCGAGCCGCCGAAGGTCACCCTCACGGTCTTCGTCGGGGGCAGACCCTTGAAGGAGACTGTCTTGCCCCGGAACGGGCTCGGCGCCAGCTCGACCGGCGGCAGCGTGTCGATCCCGTTCGGCTGGCCCTTGAGGAAGCGATCCTCCCATTGCACGGCCTCGGTCATGAAGTGCTGGAAGTCGTCCGAGAGGAAGGTGGAGGGCGCGTGGCCAAGGTTGCCCAGGTAGAGGCGCTTCGGGCCCTTGAGGGCAACGTAGGCGCGCGTCATCTGGCTGATGTCGAACGCGAAGTCCCGCCGGCCCTGCGCCATGAAGACGGGTGTGGTCACCTGGCCGAGAGCCGGGAGGCTCGATCGCTCGTCGAGGAGCGCCTTCAGCGACGTCAGGCTCGTGCTGCCGAGGAGGTCGCCCTTCGTCGCCGCGATCAGATCCGAGACGGCGTTCGCGCGGATGCTGCTCAGGAACCCGAAGACGACACCGGACTTCGAGAGGTTGTTCGGGACGAGGGCCGAGTAGAGGTCGGTCCAGGTCTCGAAGGTCTCGACGGAGGCGAACGGCACGTGCTCGACGAGCGCGCGGAGCTCGACGCCGCCGCCGTAGGAGACGCCCCACGAACCGATGTGCGCTCTGTCGATGCCCGGCCGGCCCGAGAGCCAGGCGTACAGCGCCTTGACGTCTGCCACCTCGCGCGGGCCGTCGATCGTGACCAGGCCGTCCGACTCGCCGTGACCACGAGCGTCGGCGGTGAGCACCGCGTAGCCCTTGGGGACAAACCAGTTCTCGGCGAGCGCGTTCATGTCGGTGCGGCGCCCCCCGAGGCCGTGGAACATCATCACCGCCGGCCAGCCGGCTGCAGGCGGCGTACCGTCCGGCAGGTAGAGCGTCGTCCCGACGGTCACCCCGTCGTCCATCGTCAGCGGCTGGTCGGTTTTCGTGAAGGGCGAGGCGGCGCCGGAGAAGGCGAGCGCAGCCGCGGCTGCGCAGGCGAGCGTGAGAAGGCGGCGCAAGGCGATCCAGCGTATCCGCCGTCCGCACTTTCTACAATCGTCCGAGTGAGCGCCGCCCGCCGCCTCGACCCGCGCCCCGTCGGCGTCTTCGACTCGGGGATGGGCGGCCTGACCGTCCTGCACGAATGCCTCGTGACCATGCCGCACGAGGACTTCGTCTACCTCGGCGATGCGGCGCGCCTCCCCTACGGCCCGAGGCCCCTCGCGGAGATCCGGCGCTACGCGCACGAGATCGGGACCTACCTCGAGTCGCTCGGCGTCAAGCTGATCGTCGTCGCGTGCAACACGGCCACCTCGGCGGCCCTCCCAGGGCTGCAGGAGAGCCTCGCGGTGCCCGTCGTCGGCGTGCTCACCCCGGAGGCGCACGCGGCGGTGCAGGCGACTCGCAACCGGCGGATCGGCCTGCTCGCGACCGAGGCGACGGTAACGGCCGGCCGGTACCACCAGCTCGTCCGGACGCTCGACGCGGGTGTCCGCTTCACGCCTGTCGCCTGCCCGAAGCTCGTCCCGTTGATCGAGAGCGACCACCCCTTCGGCGAGGAGACGGTGCAGGCGGTTCGCGAGTACGCGGCCCCTCTGAAGGCGGCCCGGTGCGACACCGTCATCCTCGGCTGCACGCACTACCCGTTCATCCGGCCGATCCTGCAGCGAGTGTTCGGCCGCGAGACGACGCTCGTGTTCTCGGCGGAGGAGACGGCACGCGAGGTGTCGGAGACCCTCGGGCGCAAGGGCATCGAGAACGCGTCCGGGCGTGAGGGCCGCTACCGCTTCCTCACGACCGGCGACGTCCAGGTGTTCAGGTCGCTCGGCGAGCGCTTCCTCCAGCTGCCGCTCGGCGAGGTCGCACACGTCGCCGCGGCCGAGCTCGAGGCTGCCGCATGACCCGTGCGGACGGCCGTCGCGCCGACCACCTGCGGCCGGTCTCGATCGAGCACGACTTCCTCGAGCAGCCTCACGGCTCGGCGCTCTACTCCCAGGGCAAGACGCGCATCCTGTGCACGGCATCGGTCGAGGAGGGGGTGCCGCGGTGGCTGAAAGGCGGCGGCAAGGGGTGGCTCACCGCCGAGTACTCGCTGCTGCCGGCCTCGACCGGCGAGCGGACGGCGCGGGAGGCGCGGACGGGGCGCCAGCAGGGACGTACTATCGAGATCCAGCGGCTGATCGGCCGGTCGCTGCGCGCGATCGTCGACTTCAAGGCGCTCGGGGAGCGCACGCTCTGGCTCGACTGCGACGTCCTGCAGGCGGACGGCGGCACGCGCTGCGCCTCGATCTGCGGAGCCTACGTGGCCGCCTACCGGGCGCTCGACCGCTTCGGCCTCTCGAGGGCGTTGCGCGACTCGATCGGCGCCGTCTCGGTCGGCATCGTCGCGGGATCGCCGCTGCTCGACCTCGACTACTCCGAGGACTCGACAGCAGACGTCGACCTGAACGTCGTGTCCACGGGCGAGGGGCGGCTCGTCGAGGTGCAGGCGACGGCCGAACGCGTGCCCTTCTCGCGCGACGACCTCGACGTCCTCCTCGACCTCGCGGGCGCCGGCATCGATCGGATCGCCGAGGCACAGAGGGAGGCTGCCGCCGCGGCCCGTGCCTGACCTCCCCTCGATTGGCTGGGACGGGACGCTCCTGCGCCTGGCGCTCGCGGCCGTCCTCGGCGGGGCGATCGGGCTGGAGCGCGAGCTCGACGACAAGAGCGCGGGGCTCCGCACGCACCTGCTCGTCGCAGTCGGCTCCGCCCTCTTCACGCTCGTCTCGGCCTACGGTTTCCGCGACTTCCTCGCCGGAGGCGGGAACGTCGTCCGCGCCGACCCCTCCCGGATTGCGGCCCAGATCGTCACGGGGATCGGCTTCCTGGGAGCCGGTGTGATCTTTCGCCAGGGCCTGGCCGTCCGCGGGCTGACGACGGCCGCGACGCTCTGGCTCGTCGCGGCGATCGGCATGGCCGCGGGAGCGGGCTTCTGGGCCGGCGCGGTCATCGCCACGCTCGGCGCGCTCATCAGCCTGCGGCCCATGGACTGGGCGAAGGCGCGCTGGCTTCGGGGGCGGGCTTCGCGGCGCTGGCTGCTCGTGGAGCTCGCGGAGGGCGCATCGATGCTTCCGGTCGTGGAGGCGCTGGAGCACGCGGGGCACGTCCTGGCGCTCCAGCGCGACGGCAACCGTCTCGAGGTGGAGCTCGATCCAGGGTCGGTCGACCCGGTGGAGGCCGCCACACAGGTCGCGGAGCTCCCCGATGTGCGCCAGGTGCGATGGAGCCGCTGAGAGCAGTTCTCGCGTCGGCGAACCCGCACAAGCTCGAGGAGCTCCGCGCCGCTCTCCCCGGATGGGAGATCGAGCTGCTCGGCGCGGGCGGCTTTCCGCCGGAGGAAGGGGAGACCTACTACGAGAACGCGCTCGGGAAGGCCCGATTCGGCCGGGCGGCGGCGGCTGCGGGCACGTGGGTCCTCGCCGAGGACTCGGGCATCGAGGCCGAGGGGCTCGGGGGGCGGCCCGGCATCGCGTCGGCGCGGTGGGCGGAAGAGCCGGTCGCGCGGCTGCTCGAGGAGCTCCAGGGCGTCGAGGATCGGCGCGCGCGGTACGTCTGCGAGCTCGTGTGCGTCTCGCCGGAAGGGACGGAGCGCCGCGGCACGGGAGTGCTTCCGGGCCGCATCGCGCACGGCCCCCGAGGAAGCGGCGGGTTCGGGTACGACCCGGTGTTCCTCCCGGAGGGCGAGGAGCGTACCGTCGCCGAGCTCGGCGACGCCTGGAAACGAGCCAACTCGCACCGGGCTCGAGCGGCGTCGTCGTTGCGGGCGTCGCTCGAGGTCTCCTGAAGCGAAAGGTCCTACGCGAGGCCCGCCGCGGCCTCCTCGATCTCCGAAGCCTCTCGGCGGCCGCGCTCGAGCCACCAGTTGACCTCGGCGCCGAAGACGATCACGTTCGACATCACGTACAGCCAGATCAGGAGGAGCACGGGCCCCCCGAAGGCCTGCAGCGCCGGGAGGTGGTTCGACAGGCGCAGGTAGACCGGCAGCACCTGGAAGCTCCCCTCGAGGCCGATCGTCGCGGTGATCGCGCCGGGCAGGACCTCGCGCAGATGCAGCTTGGCATTGGTCAGCCGGTAGTACGCCGACACGAGGAACAGGAAGATCGCGAGCATCGAGACGACGACGGAGAGCGCGTACGCGAAGTAGCTGTTGGCCGCGAAGCCGGGCGCGTAGCGCTTGAGCACGTCGAAGCCGAGCGACCCCGCGAGCAGCCCGACGAAGAGCGTCACGAGCGAGGCGACCATGAAGATGATCGCGAGCGCCTTGCCGCGCAGGAACGAGCGGTTCGGTCGGCCGTAGACGATGTTGAACGCCGACTCGAGGACGCTGAAGAGGGAGAGCGAGGTCCAGCCGAGCGCCACGCCGCCGACCACGCCGAGCGTGGTGGCGTTCTGCTGGATCGTCTCCACGGTCTTGACGATGGTCGAGATCGAGCTGCCGGGGAACGCCTTCTTCAGCTCCGTGACGAGATAACTCGACTCGTCGGGGCGCCCGGCGAGGCCGAGCAGCGCCAGCGCGAGGAAGGCGAGCGGCACGAAGGAGAGAAGCGCGAAGTACGCGATCATCGCGGCCAGGTGGGTTCCGCGGTCGCGGAAGAACTTCCCGAAGACCGAGGCCAGCATGGCGCGCACGAAGGGGAGTATTCCCCTGTGTTAGCGTCAGCTGCCGTGGAGGCGAAACAGGCGCTCGCGGATCTGACGGAGATCTCCTCGCAGATCCAGGCAGCCGTGCTGATGGATCGCCAGGGGGAGGTGGCGGCCTCGACGCTCGCCGATGAGGCTGGGGCGAGGAAGCTCGGCCGTGCGGCGTTCGACCTCCTCTCCGCCGCGCAGGGCACGCGTAAGAGCCTGGGGCCGGAGGCGCTCACGCAGCTCGAGGCCGCGACCCTCGACGGGAGCGTCTTCGTCGTTCGCGACGGGGCGAGGGTGCTCGTCGCGACGACGAGCGCGGAACCGACGGTCGGGCTCGTCTTCTACGACCTGAAGAGCTGCCTGCGAAGCCTCGCCGGCGGCTCGGAGGAGGCGAAGTCGAAGCCGGCCACGAAGAAGGCCGACGACACCGCGAAGAAGGGCGACGAGGCCGCGAAGACGACCGCGACGGGCGAGAGAGCTGCCTCGCGCTCTCCGAAGCCGAAGGGCGAGGACGCGAAGCCGACGAAGTCGGAGGGCCAGGATGGGCGGTCGTAGGTTCCTGACCGGCTTTCTGGTCGCAGCCGGCTCCGTGCTCGCTGCCGTTCTCTTCAGGCGCCGAGCCGCCCGCCGCCGCGAGCGCGTCGACCTCTACTTCGACGACGGTTCGATGGTGTCGCTCACGGAGGGCTCTCCCGACGCCGAGCGCCTGCTGCCGCTCGCGCGGGAGGCGATCCGCTCCGCCCGCGGTTAGGCCCTAGGGCCGCCCCGTCCGGCGTGACCGACGACGAGCTGCGCGAGGCGATCGTCGAGCACGCCTACCTGGAGGGCGACTTCGTGCTCCGTTCCGGACGGCGGTCGCGCTACTACCTCGACAAGTACCGGTTCGAGACACGGCCCGAGCTGCTCGAGGCGCTCGGTGAGCGGATCGCGCGGCGGGTCGGCGAGGTCGAGCCCGGTGCCGAGCGGCTCGCCGGCCCGGAGCTCGGAGCTGTCGCGCTGGCTGTCGCCGCGTCGCTCTCGTCACGCCTCCCGTTCCTGATCGTGCGCGGCGCGCCGAAGGACTACGGGACGGCAAACCGAGTGGAGGGCGCCTGGCGTGCGGGCGAGCTGGTCGTTCTCGTGGAGGACGTGGTTACCTCGGGAGGCGCGGCGGTGGCCGCGGTTCAGGCACTGCGGGCCGCGCCGTTACGCTGCCGCAACGCGGTCTGCGTCGTCGACCGGGGCGAGGGTGGAAGAGAGTCCCTCGAGGCAAGTGGAGTCCGGCTCCACGCCCTGTTCAGTGCCGACGAGTTGCTCGAGGTGCGTAAAAGTGCCGCAAAACCGCATGGTTGAGCCGAAACGGGAAGGCTGTTAGGGTCTTTGCCGTGGAGAGGGTCGTCAACAGGAGGAGAGATTCGTGACGAAACAGGAATTTGTCGACCAGGTCGCCTCGAAGAGCGGGTTGAACCGCCGCGACGCCGCGAAGGCCGTGGACGCGGTCCTCGATTCGATCACAGACGCGCTCAAGGGCGGCGACTCGGTCAGCTTCACGGGCTTCGGCAAGTTTTCGACGCAGCAGCGCGCAGCGCGGCAGGGCGTCAACCCCCGCAACCCGGGCCAGAAGGTCGACATCCCGGCCGCCACCGTCCCGAAGTTCTCGGCGGGCAGCTCGTTGAAGCAGGCGGTTCGCGGCTAGAGCTCCGCCGCCAGGATCGTTCGACGAGGGCCGCCGGAGCGCGGCCCTCGTCGTCTCCGAGGGCGGTGTCCGGGGTCTGTCCCCGGACACCGCCCTCGAAGCCCTTCCGCCTCGCCAGCTACCCTGGCCGCGATGACGCAGGGGATCGCGGTGCAGGAGCGGCGGGCGAGCGCGACCGCGCCGTTCGCCGACCGCCTGGCTGACGCCGTGGAGCGGAAGCGAAGCCAGCTCGTCGTCGGCCTCGACCCGCAGGTCGACCTCCTGCCGGTGGAGCTGCGAGGCGACGCGCAACGAGGCCGCGCCGAGGCGGCGGACGCCTGCCGCCGCTTCTGCTGCGGGCTGATCGACGCCGTCGCTCCCGAGGTCGTCGCCGTCAAGCCCCAGCTCGCGTTCTTCGAAGCGCTCGGCTTCGACGGGATCAGCGTCCTCGAGGAGATCTGCGCATACGCGCGCTTCGCGGGCCTGCTCGTGATCGCCGACGCCAAGCGCGGCGACATCGGCTCGACCGCTCGCGCCTACGCCGCCGCCTACCTCGAGCCACGCGAAGGGGCGGGCCCGCTCGCCGACGCACTCACGGTGAGCCCCTACCTCGGCCGGGATTCCCTCGAACCGCTGCTCGCCGCCTGCCGGCGCGCGGGCGGCGGGCTCTTCTGTCTCGTCAAGACCTCGAACGCCGGCTCGAGCGACGTCCAGGACGTGACGCTCTCGAACGGCCGGCCGCTGTGGCACCACGTCGCTCGCCTGGTGGCCGACTGGGGAGAGGATCTCGTCGGCAGCCGCGGACTCTCGAGCGTCGGCGCCGTCGTCGGCGCCACGCACCCACGGGACGTCGGGGAGGCTCGGCGGCTGCTGCCGAAGGCGGTCCTCCTGCTTCCGGGCATCGGTGCACAGGGGGCGACGCCCGCGGACGTCGCCCGTGCGTTCACGAGCGGCCCCGCCAGCGCGCTCGTCACCGTCTCGCGGTCGGTGATCTATGCCTTCCGCGTCTCCGGGATGGACTGGCGGACGGCCGCCGTCGCGGAGGCCGAGCGCCTGAAGCGCGAGGTCTGGGCCGTCTCGGGCTGGTAGCCATGACGGGCCCCGAGCGCCGACGGCTGCTCCTCCGGTACCTCGCTCCCGCCGCCTTCCTCGCCGCGGTGACGGTGGCGGTGGTGCTGGTCAGGTCGAGCATGCGAGGAACCGACGGGCCTCCGGCCCCGCGCGCGGCCGCTTCGCCCCCGGCTACGGCTTCTGTTTCGCGCACCGCGCCACAGGCCGTCTCGGCACGTGCGCGGCCGAGGCGGCGCTACTACGTGATCCGCGCGGGCGACACGCTCGTCGCGATCGCCGCGCGGCTCGGCACGAATGCGGGCCAGCTCCTGGCTCTCAACCCGGGCGTCTCGCCGACCTCCCTGCACATCGGCCAGCGCATCCGCGTCGCGTAGATCGCGCTGGCGGAATTCACGCGCCGCCGATCGAGCATCTGAATCCCACTCCCCGAGCTACATTGAGTCACGTGAAGGTCCGGCTCGCTCTCCTCGGAGCCCTCGCTCTCGCCGTCCCGATGCTCGCCGCTGCCGCGCCGCGGCCGTCCGCGCACGCCTACCTCGTCGAGAACGGGACGAGCGGAGAGATCCTCCTCGCCTACCGTCCGAACGAGCGGGTGGCGATCGCGAGCATCACGAAGCTGATGACGGTGCTGGTCACCCTGCGGCACGCGAAGCTCGACGAGATCGTCACCGTCGCACCCGCGGCGGCGAGCGTGGGCGAATCCTCCATCCAGCTGCGGGCCGGCGAGCAGCTCACGGTGCGCGACCTCGTCAAGGCGGCGCTCATCCAGAGCGCGAACGACGCCGCGACCGCGCTCGCGGCCTACGTCGGCCACGGCAGCGTCGACGCGTTCGTCCAGCTGATGAACGACGAGGCGCAAAAGCTCCGCCTGCGCGATACCCATTTCGCACGCCCTGACGGGCTCGACGCCGACGGCCACTACTCGAGTGCCCGGGACGTCACGCGCCTCGCCCGGATCGCGATGCGCAACCCGATCATCCGAGGGATCGTGGACGAGCGCACCGACCGGATCGAGGGTGGCCGGACGCTCCACACCTGGAACGACCTCCTCGGCACCTTTCCCGGCCTCTTCGGCGTCAAGACCGGCCATACCTCGCTTGCAGGGTGGTCGGAGGTGGCGGCGGCCCGGGCCGAGGGCGTGACGATCTACGCAACCTTGCTCGGCAGCCCCTCGCGGAGCGAGCGGAACGACGCGCTCGCCGAGCTGCTCACGTTCGGCCTGACGCGGTACCGCACGGTTGCGGTCGTCGTCCCGTGGCGTGCCTACGGGTACGCCCGGGCTCCCTACGGCCGTGACGCGCTCAGGCTCGTCGCGCCGCGCAAGCTCGTCCGGATCGTCCGTGTCGATCGACGGCTCGGCGAGAAGGTGGTCGTGCCCGCGACGGTGGCGCTGCCGGTCGCGAAGGGGCAGCGGCTGGGCGAGGTGCGCGTCTACGTCGGCAGGAAGCTGCTCGCGAGGAGCCCGCTCGTGGCGTCGCGCGCGATCGCCCGCCCGGGCGCGGTCGCGCGGAGCGAGTGGTATGCGCGGCGAACCGTCCATCACGTTCGGAGCTGGTTCTCGTGATCGTGACGGTGACGATGAACGCCGCCATCGACCGCACGCTCACCGTGCCGAACTTCCAGCTCGGGCAGAGGCATCGTGCGAGCCAGGCGCTCGCGCTCGCCGGCGGGAAGGGCATCAACATCGCTCGCGCGTTGAAGCTGCTCCAGGTCCCGGTCGTCGCGACCGGCCTCGCCGGCGGCCGC
Organism: Gaiellales bacterium; assembly: GCA_038237515.1. Lineage (GTDB taxonomy): Bacteria > Actinomycetota > Thermoleophilia > Gaiellales > Gaiellaceae > JBBQDZ01. The sequence goes on along the minus strand of JBBRYP010000017.1, from coordinate 46,173 downwards.
ACCGGAGACCGCATTGTCGAGGAGCTGACGGCCGAGTCGATCCTGAACGACTTCGTCCGGATCGCGGACGAGTCGCGCACCTCCACGGCGGTCGTCGACCCGACGGGCAGCGGCGCGACCGAGGTCTACGAATGGGGCCCCCACATCGAGCCGGGGGAGCTCGAGATCCTCCGCGAGAAGATCCGCTACCTCTCGCGTGGCGCGGACTTCGTCGTCTTCGCGGGGTCGCTTCCACGCGGGGTTCGCGACGACTTCTACTGCGAGGTGATGCGCGAGCTGCACCGCCGTGCGGTCCCGACCGTGCTGGACGCGGAGGGGGAGGTCCTGCGGCTCGGGATCGAGGCTGAGCCGTTCCTCGTCTTTCCGAACCAGCGCGAGGCGGAGGGTCTCGTAGGGCAGGAGTTCCGGGACGATCAGGACTTCGCGCTCGCCCTGGATCACATCGCTGACCTCGGGGCGCGCAACGTCGTCATCACCGACGAGACCGGCTGCTTCGCGCTCGTGCGCGAGAAGCCGAGCGTGCGCCGCCTGCGGGCGAGCGGCCCGCGGCTCGAGCCGCTCTCGGCCGTCGGCGCGGGCGACGTCCTGCTCGCGGCGTTCCTCGCGGCACGGCTCGAGGGGCGCTCCGCCGCGGAGACGCTCCGGGCGGCGGTCGCTGCCGGTTCGGCCTCCACGCTCGAGGTCGGAGCAGGGCGCTTCGACGGGCGCGAGGCAGGTCGGCTCGCGCCCGGTATCGAGGTCGCCGAATTGGAAGCGGTGGCGCTCGAGAGCTGACGCCATCCGCCGGAGGGACAGTCCCTCGGCCAGGGCTGCGCAGGACACGTCCGAGGGACTGTCCCTCGGACTGGACTGTCCCTCGGACTCCGTCGGAGGCGGTTGGTACGCTCGCTCCTTGGAGGGCGCTGCACGTGGGGGTTGAGCTTCCTCAGCAGGAGCTCGAGCGCCTGCTCGACCTCGACCGGCGGTTCGCGCGGGAGGGTCTGACCTTCGACGACGTGCTGCTCGTGCCGGCCGAGTCGCACGTGCTCCCGAACCAGGTCTCGACGGCGACGCGCCTGACGCGGCAGATCGAGCTCCAGATACCCCTGGTCTCGGCCGCGATGGACACGGTGACCGAGGCGCGCCTCGCGATCGCGCTGGCGCGGGAGGGCGGGATCGGGATCATCCACCGCAACCTCGAGATCGAGGCGCAGGTCGCCGAGGTCGACCGGGTCAAGCGCTCCGAGTCCGGGATGATCGGCGAGCCGCTGACCCTGCAGCCTCACGCCCGCGTCTCCGACGCGCTCGAGCTGATGGCCGCCTACCGCATCTCGGGCGTCCCGATCGTCGACGAGAGGAGCATCCTCGTCGGGATCCTGACGAACCGGGATCTCCGCTTCGAGGAGGACGTCGAGCAGCCGGTAGCGCGCCTGATGACGAGCCGGAACCTCGTCACCGCACCCGTTGGAACGACCCTCGAGGAGGCGGAGGAGATCCTGCACCGGCACAAGATCGAGAAGCTGCCCGTCGTCGATGCGGACGGAACGCTGCGTGGCCTGATCACGGTCAAGGACATCCAGAAGCGACTCGACTTTCCGCTCGCGACGAAGGACGAGCACGGGCGGCTCCGTGTCGGCGCGGCGGTCGGGGTCGGGCCTGACGCGCTCGACCGTGCCGGCGCCCTCGTGGAAGCGCAGGTGGACGTACTCGTCCTCGACACCGCGCACGGCCACTCTGCGGGCGTCCTCGGGACGGCACGGAAGATCAAGGCTCGCTGGGACGTGGACCTCGTCGCCGGCAACGTCGCGACCGCCGAGGGCACCGCGGCGCTGATCGAGGTGGGCGCCGACGCGGTCAAGCTCGGTGTGGGTCCCGGTGCCACCTGTACGACCCGCGTCGTCGCCGGTGTGGGCGTCCCGCAGGTGACGGCGATCGTGGACTGCTCTCGGGCCGCGGCGGTGCAGGACGTTCCGGTGATCGCCGACGGCGGGATCACGACGTCCGGCGATCTCGCGAAGGCGATCGCGGCCGGCGCGGCCACGGTGATGACGGGCTCGCTCTTCGCCGGCACCGACGAGGCTCCGGGGGACGTCGTCGTCGTCCAGGGCGAGCGGTTCAAGGAGTATCGGGGCATGGGCTCGCTCGGCGCGATGAAGGCCCGGGGGTTCTCGAAGGATCGGTACTTCCAGGGGGACGTCGAGGACGTCGACAAGCTCGTCCCGGAAGGAATCGAGGGCCGCGTTCCCTACAAGGGGCCGATGCGCCACGTCGTCCACCAGCTCGCCGGCGGCCTGCGCCAGGCGATGGGCTACTGCGGAGCGCCCACCATCGACGAGATGAGGACGCGGCCGCAGTTCGTCCGGATCACGAGCGCCGGCCTGCGCGAGAGCCACCCCCACGACCTCACGATCACGAAAGAGGCCCCGAACTATCGCCGCTGAAGTGCTGCCCTTCCCGCAGCAGGGGCGGCGCGAGCGCCCCGGCACCGAGGAGCGCCCCGTGCTCGTCGTCGACCTCGGCGGCCAGTACTCGCAGCTGATCGCCCGTCGGGTGCGGGAGTGCCGCGTCTACTCGGAGCTAGTCGGCCACGACGTCCGGCCGGAAGAGGTTCGGGCACGGCGGCCGCTGGCGCTCGTCCTCTCCGGTGGGCCCGCCTCGGTCTTCGCGGAGGGCGCGCCCCGTGTCGACCCGCGGCTCTTCGAGCTCGGCGTGCCCACGCTCGGCATCTGCTACGGCATGCAGCTGATGGCGACGGAGCTCGGCGGGAGCGTCGAGCGCACGGGTGTCTCGGAGTTCGGAAAGACGCCGCTACGAGCGGAGCCGGGGGCTCTCTTCGAGGGCCTTCCGGCGGAGCAGACGGTCTGGATGAGCCACCGCGACTCCGTGACGGAGCCGCCGACCGGCGCCCGGGTCGTAGCCGGCTCCGCGGCCACACCCATCGCCGCCTTCGAGGATCCCGGACGCCGCATCTACGGCGTCCAGTTTCATCCCGAGGTCGTGCACACGCCACACGGCACGGCGGTGCTGAAGAACTTCCTCTACGGCATCGCGAACGCCCCGCCCGCGTGGACGCCGGCGGCGGTGATCGAGGAGCAAGTGGCGCGGATCCGCGCGCAAGTGGGGCGCGAGCGGGTGCTCTGCGCGCTCTCCGGCGGCGTCGACTCCGCCGTCGCCGCGCTCCTGGTCCACAAGGCGGTGCGCGACCAGCTCACGTGTGTCTTCGTCGACCACGGGTTCCTGCGGCGAGACGAGGCGGCGCAGGTGCTCGAGACCTTTCGATCGCACTTCCAGGTCCCCCTGGTGCACGTCGAGGCGAGCGGGCGCTTCCTGGCGCGGCTGCGCGGCGTCACCGACCCGGAGGAGAAGCGAGCGAGCGTCGGAGAGGAGTTCATCCGCGTCTTCGAGGAGGAGGCGGGGAGGCTGCAGGGCATTCGCTTCCTCGTCCAGGGGACGCTCTACTCGGACGTGATCGAGTCCGGGGGGGCGGCCGACGGCGTCGCGGCGAAGATCAAGTCGCACCACAATGTGGGCGGCCTGCCCGCGGACATGCGGATGGAGCTGGTCGAGCCGCTCCGGCTGCTCTTCAAGGACGAGGTGCGCCGCGTCGGCGAGGAGCTCGGGCTGCCGGAGAGGATGGTCTGGCGTCAGCCCTTTCCCGGCCCGGGGCTCTCGATCAGGATCATCGGAGAGGTGACGGAGGAGCGGCTGGAGGCTCTCCGGCAGGCCGACTCGATCCTCCAGGAGGAGATCCGCCGGGCCGGCCTGTACCGCGAGCTCTGGCAGAGCTTCGCCGTCCTTCCGGCGATCCGGTCCGTGGGCGTGCAGGGGGACGAGCGCACCTACGCCTACCCGATCGTCATCCGCGCCGTCACCTCCGAGGACGCGATGACCGCCGATTGGGCACGGCTGCCCTACGACCTGCTGGAGACGATCTCGAGCCGGATCATCAACGAGATTCCGGCCGTCAACAGGGTCGCGCTCGACATCTCGTCGAAGCCGCCGGCCACGATCGAGTGGGAGTAGGAGCACGGGTGAGAGCACGAGTAAACCCATGGTTCCCCCGTGTGTCCCCTCCTTCTCGCCTCGGCTTCGTCCGGACGCGCTTTGGGCTCCCGCCCGGCGGAGTCCGGCTCCGCCCGCGACTGAGGACGACTCGGCCGCCGCTCAGGCCAGTGCGGCTGCGTCGATGCGGGGGTAGCGAGCGCGAATCTCGTCGATGAACGCCGCCAGGCGGGCGGCGACTTCCGCGTTCTCGAGCTCGAGCACGTTCTCGGCGTTCCGCTCGCCCGAGTGCGAGAGGTTGAAGCTCCCGAGGAAGACGGTGTCGTCCGCGACCGTCACCTTCGCGTGCATGAAGTCGTGCGTCGACTCGGGCGTCCACTGGGTCGAGCGCTTGCCGGAGAAGGGCGCCCGGGTGAGCGCGGTCTGGAGGAGCGGGATCTTCCAGGTCGCGTTGCCGTTGTGGCGCCACTGGTAGAGCACTTCCTGGATCTGCGTCGCGTCGACAATGCCGGCGAGGTCGACTTTCCCGTCGGAGGCGACCTGAGCGACGGTGCCGAGCACCGGCGCCGAGGTCAGGACCGGGGAGGCGATCCTCACGCGCCTGCGGGCTCGCCCGATCGCCCGGGCGATGCGGTGGGAGAGATCCTCGCCGTGCCCGGGCGTGAACCACGCGCGCAGAGGGGTGGTGCCGACGTCGACCGGATCGGGGTCGACGAAGCCGCTCTGCTCGACATCGCCCTTGCTCCAGAGCTCTTCGAAGTTCTGCGTGAAGCGGGCGGCGAGCTCACGAGAGCTGACGACTACGAGGACGTTCTCCTGGCGCGACCACGACTCGTCGGTCCAGTTCATCGATCCGCTCCACACCGCCTCGCCGTCGCGGACGACGTACTTGTGGTGCATCAGGTCGGGGATGCCCGCGATCGGCCTGGCGGGGACGCCGAGCGAGCTGATCAGCTGGACGTCGGGCTCGGGAGGAGGCGGCACCGGGATCGGGTTGCGGTGGTCGACGTTGTAGACGAAGCGGACGGCTACGCCTCGGGCCGCCGCGTCCTTGACCGCGCCGGCGACGATCGCAGCCGTCTCGGCTCGCAGGTGGAAGTCGTACTGCGCCAGGTCGAGGCTCGTTCTTGCCTCGGCCAGGAAGTCTGCGATCTCGTGCGCGATGTCGGCTGGTTGCTGGCCGCCGTCGGTCAGGGTGCGGATGGTGATGAGGTCGGCCACGGCCCCTGCGCAGTAAACCGATTTGTTCCTGCGTGCCGCCGCGCCGGGCTCGCACTCGTGACGCCAAGAGAAGCCGCTCGCCCCGCCCGTCCGTACAGCGCAGGGCTCCACTCTCCCCCCACCCCGCGACTCGGCCGCCGTCCGAGCGCTCCGATCCGAGTCTGGCTGCTACCATTCCGCCCCGGCGGCCGCTCTGGGTCGCCACTTTCTCGTATGCAGAAGACCTGGAACGCCAAGCCTGGCGAGATCGACCGCGACTGGTATCTCGTCGACGCCGAGGGGAAGACGCTCGGGCGTCTCGCTACCCAGATCGCCGAGACGCTGCGCGGGAAGACGAAGGCGCAGTACACGCCGCACGTCGACACCGGCGACTTCGTCGTCGTCGTGAACGCGGAGAAGATCGCCGTCACGGGAAAGAAGCTCGACCAGAAGATCTACTACCGCCATTCCGGATATCCGGGCGGGCTGAAGGAGCGGCCGCTGCGCGAGGAGCTCCGCCGGCGACCGACAGAGGTGCTGCGGAAGGCTGTGAAGGGGATGCTCCCCCGGAACCGGCTCGCGCGCCAGCAGCTGACGAAGCTCAAGATCTACGCCGGGACGGAGCATCCGCACGCAGCCCAGGCGCCGAAGCCGCTGGAGGTCGACTGATGTCCATGGCCGAGATCGCCCAGTATCGAGGGACGGGGAAGCGGAAGACCTCGGTGGCCCGTGTGATCCTGCGGCCTGGTGACGGCAAGACCTGGTTCAACGGGCGCACGATCGAGCAGTACTTCCCGCGGCTGACGCACCGGTCGATGGTGCTCGCCCCGCTGAAGCTGACGGGGCTCGAGCAGGCTTACGACGTGCGAGTGCGCGTGCACGGCGGCGGTGCGAGCGGCCAGGCGGGTGCGGTCCGGCACGGAGTCGCTCGGGCGCTCGTCGAGATCGATCCGAGCCTCCGCGTGTCGCTCAAGCGCGAGGGATATCTGGCGCGGGACGCGCGCGTCGTCGAGCGCAAGAAGGCCGGGCTCCACAAGGCCCGCAAGGCCCCGCAGTTCAGCAAGCGCTGAACCTGCTCGTCTCGGCGCCCGACCCACCACTCGCCCGCGGGCACCGATCGTGACAGGTGCTTTGCGTTTGGTCCGCCACGGCCGGCACCCGAGCCGCGTCGATCACTCATCGAACATCTAGGGTCCGCCGCCGTGGCGCGCCGCTACTTCGGAACCGACGGCGTTCGTGGCGTCGTCGGCCGGGATCTGACACCGGACCTCGTGGAGCGGCTCGGCCGCGCCGCGTCCCTCTGGTCGGGTCGAGGCAAGGTCTTCGTCGGCCGCGACACGCGAGGATCGGGGCCGGAGCTCGAGGAAGCCTTCGTGCGCGGTGTGCTCTCCTGCGGCGGCAACGCTGTCCTCGGCGGTGTCCTGCCGACACCGGCGGTGGCGCTGCTCGCGCTCGACCTCGGGGCCGTCGTCTCCGCTTCGCACAATCCCCCCGAGTACAACGGGATCAAGCTCTTCGATCGCGACGGACAGAAGTTGACGGACGCCGCCGAGGCGGAGATCGAGGCGCTCCTGGACGCCCCTCCGAGCGGCGAGCCGGGCGAGGCCGACTGCGTCGACATCGCGACCGACAGCTACGTAGACCACGTCGTGGAGCGGTTCGGCTCCGATCTCACCGCACTTCACGTCGCCGTCGACTGCGCGAACGGTGCGTACTCGGGGATCGCATCCGAGGCCTTTCGGGAGCTCGGCGCGCGCGTGACGCTGGTGGGAGCGGAGCCCGACGGAGCGAACATCAACGTCGGGTGTGGCGCGACCGACCTCCGTCTCCTCCAGCAGACGGTCGTGGCCGAGCAGTGTGACCTCGGCGTCGCCTTCGACGGCGACGGCGACAGGATGCTCGCGGTCGACGGTGACGGCGAGGCGCTGGACGGCGACCAGATTCTCGCGATCCTGGCACTCCACCTCGGGGTCGAGAGCGTCACCGTGACGACCATGACGAACCTGGGTTTCCACCGGCTGATGGCGAACCGGGGGATCCGCGTCGTCACGACCGACGTCGGCGACCGCTACGTGCTCGAGGCGCTGCGGCGCGAGGGCGCGCTGCTAGGGGGCGAGCAGTCGGGCCACATCATCTACCTCCGCGACCACGTGGCGGGGGACGGGCTGGCGGCGGCGCTCCTTCTCTGCGGGGCGCTCGACGGCCGCACGCTCGCCGAGGCCGCGGCGGTCATGCCACGCTTTCCCCAGGCGAAGGAGAACGTCGAGGTCGCGACTCGGGAGCTCCCGGCCGCTCTCGTCGAGGAGGCCGCGAGAGTGAACGCCGCGCTCGACGGACGCGGCCGCGTGCTCGTTCGGCCTTCGGGCACCGAGCCGCTCGTCAGGGTGCTCGCGGAGGCTCCCGACGCCGCTGAGGCAGCTGATCTCTGTGCTAGGATCGCCGCTCTCGTCCGACGAGAGCTCGGCTGACCGTTCCCAACGGAGGGAGCGGATACAGAGGCCGAGCTTCTTGCGTTTTTCGGGGAGATTCGCAAGCTTCGCGTAGAGGCGCTCGCAGGACGTCGACGAAAGGAGCTTCGCGGTGTGCGGGATCATCGGATACGTCGGAGGTCGCGAGGCGAAGCCGCTCCTGCTCCAGGGTCTCGAGCGCCTCGAGTACCGCGGCTACGACTCGGCCGGTATCGCGCTTCGCGAGGAGGAGCGCCTCGACTACGTGCGGGCCGTCGGGAACCTCCAGAACCTGAAAGAGACGGCCGGCTCGAACGGGTCGACCGCGAAGCACGGTCTCGGCCACACACGCTGGGCGACCCACGGTGCCGTGACCGAACGCAACGCACACCCGCTGGTGGGATGCGAGGCCGACAGGCTCGCGATCGTCCTCAACGGCATCGTCGAGAACTACCGCGAGCTGAGCGACTCACTCACGGCGGAGGGCCACACCTTCACCTCGGAGACCGACGCCGAGGTGGTCACCCACCTGATCGAGCGCCACTACGCCGGCGACCTCGTACAGGCGGTCAGGAAGGCCTACGCCGAGCTGGAAGGCCATTTCTCCTTCGTCGTCATCCATCACGACCATCCCGACCTCCTGGTCGGCGCCCGCTGTCAGACCCCGCTCGTCGTCGGCGTCGGGGAAGGGGAGATGTTCCTCGCGTCGTCGATCGCGGCATTCCTCCGCGAGACCCGGCGCGTCCAGTTCATCGAGGACGACGACGTCGTCGCGCTCACGCCGGGCGGAGCGACCTTCCACCGCCCCGACGGCACCATCGCGGAGCCTGAGGTGACCGTGATCGACTGGGACGACGAGAGCGCGGAGAAGGGCGGCTACGAGACGTACATGCTGAAGGAGATCTACGAGCAGCCCGAAGCCGTCCGCGAAACGATCGGCGACCGCGTCCGCCACGGACACCTCGAGCTCGACGAGCTCAACCTGGAGGAGGAGCAGATCCGGAACCTCCGCCGGATCGTCGTCGTCGCGTGCGGCTCCGCCTATCACGCGGGCGTAGTTGGCCGCTACATAATCGAGGAGTGGGCCCGCGTGCCGGTCGAGCCCGACATCGCGAGCGAGTGGATCTACCGCAACCCGGTGCTCTCGCGGGACACGCTCGTGATCGGGGTCTCCCAGTCGGGTGAGACGCGGGACACGGTCAACGCGCTGAAGCTCGCCCGCGAGCGCGGGGCGAGGACGCTCGCGATCACGAATCTGATGGGAACACAGATCACCCGCGAGGCGGACGCCGTCCTCTACACGCGCTGCGGCCTCGAGGTGGGAGTCGCCGCGTCGAAGACCTTCACCGCCCAGGTGGCGCTCCTGTCGCTGCTCGCGATCAAGCTCGCGCAGGTGCGCAAGACGCTGCCGCCGGAGGAGATCGGATTCATCCTCGCGGCCCTGCACAGGCTGCCTGAGAAGATGGCCGAGTTCCTGGAGGGCGACCACCCGATCGAGGAGATCGCGCAGCGCTACTACGAGAAGGCGTTCTTCCTCTACCTGGGGCGGCATATCGGCCTGCCCGTCGCGCTCGAGGGAGCGCTGAAGCTCAAGGAGATCTCGTACATCCCGACCGAGGCCTACTCGGCAGGAGAGATGAAGCACGGGCCGATCGCGCTCCTCGAGGAGGGGACGCCGGTCGTCGTCGTCGCGACGAACCTCCATGTCTACGACAAGATCGTCTCCAACATCCAGGAGACGCGGGCCCGGGGCGCGCACGTGATCGCGATCGCGACCGACGGGAACGAGGACATCCAGCACCACGCCGACGAGGTGATCTACGTTCCGCGGACGCCGAACTTCCTCCAGGCGGCGCTGGCGGTGCTACCGCTTCAGCTGCTGGCCTACCGGATCGCCCGGCTGCGAGGATTGAACGTCGACCAGCCGCGGAACCTCGCGAAGACCGTCACCGTCGAGTAGACGGAGAGCCCATTCCAAGTAACACAGTGTTACTTGGAAGCGAGCGCCTTGCGAAGGGTGGCCTCGAACTGCGCCCGCGTGCCGGCGCCGACTATGCCGCCGACGATCTCGTGGCGCGCGTTCAGGAAGACGGTCGTCGGCAGCCCGGGCGCCTTGAGTGCCGCAACCCAGCGCCCCTTCGGGTCGAAGACGCTCGGCCAGTCGAGGTCGTGGCGGTCGTAGAAGGCCTTCGCGCCGGTGCGCGTGTCCTGGTAGTCGATTCCGAGCAGCTGAACCTTCGGGTGTGCGCTCGCGAACTCGCGGAGCGCCTTCGCCTCGGTCCGGCAGCCCTCGCACCACGAGGCCCAGATGTTGATCACGACCGCGCGGCCGCGGTAGGAGACGAGGCTCACGTGCTTGCCCGTGACCGGGTCGGTGCCGGCGATCGCGGGCGCCTGGCGAGGTGCGGCAGCCAACGCGCCGGCTGCCGCCGCGGCGGCGAGGATCATCGTGAGGACGGCGAGCGCCCGCTTCACTCGACCGAGACTCTATACGTCGCGCGAAGCCGGGCCCTAGTTCTTCTTGGGGCGGAAACCCGTGACGCGGCGAGACAAGCTCGCAGGATTCGCAAACGATCGCGGCCGGAGCCGGGCTTGCCCGGCGGGAGGCCAGACGCGGCTGGTCAAGCGGGAGCGCGGAAGGAGGGGGCCCGTGGGGGAACCCTGGGTTTCCCGACGCTTGCTAGCGCACCGCGACGAGGGTGAGCGCGTGCGTGACGTGGTTCCCGCTCGCGTCGCCGATGTCCACCGAGAGCTGGTAGCTGCGGTTCTTCTGCGGCGTGAACTGGAGCGGCAGCGTGACCCAGCCGTCGAGGTCGACCGTCAGTGCGGGCTGCTGAACCGACACGACGGTCTTCTTGAACACGACCTTGTAGGTGACCCCGACACGCGATCCCGTGCCGGAGCGCGCCGCGAGCTCGAGAGCGGATATGCGCACGACGGGATTCGCCTTGCCCGCCTTGACGTAGTCGACAGCGTTTCGCGCGTCGAGGAGCCGGGCGGTGGCGCTGAACGTGGCGAACGAAGGCTTGCGGTTGCCGCTCTCGTCGAGGAGCCCACTCTGCCACGGGTTCGAGGGGTCATCCCGCAGGACGAACCAGACGAACATCGAGATGCGCGGATCGGCTTTCGCGATGTCGAGCGCCTGCTTGGCGTACGAGGCCTGCGTGCCGTAGGGCACCCCCTTCGGCTCCTGCGGCTTCGTCTCGTGGCTGTATTCGGTCACCCAGATCGGGATGTCCTTCCGGTGAAACGCCTTGTCGAGCGCGGCGCCGAAGGTGTCGATCTGAGTGAGGCTCACGTTCGGGAACCGGACCCGGGCTGTCGGCGGCGCGCCCGGCGTGAAGGGGTAGGGATGCTCCGACCAGGCGGCGAAGCGCAGGGCCGGGTCGGCCTTGGCGACGAGCTGGGCGAACTTTCCCGGCGAGTGCGAATCCTGCACCGTGCCGTTCGTCGGCTTGTCGTGGCCGCGGGCGGAGGTCTCCCCGATCGCGACGAGCGCCTTTGGACTGCCCGCCTTGATTCCCGCATAGGCGGCGCGGTAGAGACGCGCGTACGTGGCCGGCGCGACATCGGCACCGCTTGCCGAGAACTGCGGTTTCAGGAACTGGTTCAGGTTCGGCTCGTTCCAGACCGAGTAGAACCGGACGTAGGGATAGCCGGCGAACCGCCCTGAGTACCGCGCTGCGAGCGCGTAGGTGAAGTCGGTGAAATCGGTGAGGCGCGTCGGAGCGACGTTCGGCGTCTTGCCGCCGTTCGCCCAGGCCGGCGTCCCGTAGATCGTGAGGAGCACCTCCAAACCGCGGCGCTGTGCGCCGCGAATGAGTTCGTCCACGTCGGCCAGGTCGTACGCCGTGTCGAACGGGTTCGTCGCGTTTACCGGCTTCGTCCGCGCAACGCTCGCCCACGTCACCTGGGTCCGAATGATCGTGGCACCCGCAGCCTGAGCCTCCTCGAGGTTCGCCTCCCGCGTATCGCGAAAGCGGAGGCTCGGATCGTCCCAGAAGCCGACGAAAGGCCTGGGCTGGGCTGTCGCGGCCGGCGCGACGACGGCGAGCGCGCACAGCATGAACAGCAGGAACTTCAATGACTTCACAGGCACGCTCCTCCGGGCGATGCGGCGGACGCGAGGGACCGTAGCGAACCCTTTGTGAAGGGCGTGTTAGGAGCAGCAACGTACTCCGGCCGGGTATCGGAGAGGCGGGTCGGACCTATGAGTCGTCTGGCTCGCGCCGCAGACGCTTGACCGATCCCCGGCGGCGCTTCTCGTCCAGGCGGCGCGATCGGGCCGCGGCGCTCGGACGGGTCGCCCGGCGCGGGCGGGGGACCCGTAGTGCCTCGCGGAGCGACTCCACGAGCCGCCCGACGGCAAGCTCGCGGTTTCGCCACTGGCTTCGCTCGTCCTGTGCAATCGCGCGCAGGACGGGGCCTGAGCGGGTGATCACGCGCCGCTTCTGCACGTCGCTCAAGGCTTCCGAGCGCTTCACGTCGAACACCGCCTCCACCCGCGTCTCGCTGCGCTGGGCATGCTGGCCGCCGGGGCCGCTCGAGCGCGAGAACCGCAGCTCGACCTCGCTGCGCGGGATGGTGACGGAGCGGGTGACGCGAATAGACTCGGCGGCCATGGCCGCAATTCTGCTGGACGTCGACGGCGTCTTCCACATCTCAGGCGAGGCGATTCCCGGCGGCGCCGACGCCGTTCGGCGCCTGCGCGCGGAGGGCCACCGGCTGCGTTTCATCACGAACAACACGACCCGCTCTCGACGGCAGCTCGCAGAGGAGCTGCGCGGCCTCGGCCTCGGCCTCGAAGACCAGGAGCTCCAGACGACACCTGGGGCTGCCGCGACCGTGCTCGCGGGACGGCGGGTGCTCGCGCTGACGATGGAGGCGATCCTCGAGGATCTGGAGGGCCTCGTGCTCGTGGGGGAGGGCGCGGACGCAGTGCTGCTCGGCGGCGCCGACGAGACCGACGAGACGAACCGCGTCTTCAGCTACATGAATCTCGCCCGGGCCTTCGCAGAGCTCGAGGCCGGCGCCGAGCTCTTCTGCCTCCACAAGAATCGTTGGTGGCAGACCGCGCGGGGCCCGCTCCTCGACGCCGGCGCGTTCGTTGCCGGCCTCGAGTACGCGGCGGGCGTCGAGGCCGTTGTGCTGGGCAAGCCCACGGCGGCTTATTTCGGCGCGGCGATCGAGGCGCTCGACGCCGATCCGAAGCTGACCTGGATGGTGGGCGACGACCTGGAGGCGGACATCGGCGGCGCCCAGCGGTTCGGCCTCAACACGGTGCTCGTTCGAACGGGCAAGTTCCACCCCGACACTCTGGAGCGCTCGACGATTGTCCCAGACGCCGTCGTCAGCTCGATCGCACACCTCCCCGAGTGGCTGGAGAACCGGTGAGGATCGGCCTCGACGTGATCGAGATCGACCGCGTACGCCGCGCGCTCGACCGCTACCCGACCTTCCGCTCGAGGTGCTTCACGGAGGCCGAGCGAGCCTACTGCGACTCCAGGCCGAACCCGGCGCAGCACTACGCCGCGCGCTTCGCCGGGAAGGAGGCCGTCGGCAAGGCGTTCGGCTTCGGCGTCGCCCGCGCCTTCGCCTGGCGCGAGGTCGAGATCCGCGGGCGCCCGAAGCCGTCGGTCTACCTCTCCGGTCGCGCGAGAGCCTGGGCGGAGCGCGCTGGTTCGCACCGGATCGACCTCTCGATGACGCATTCGCGGGGTCTCGCTGCCGCCGTCTGCGTCGTCGCGCATGTGGACTGAGCCGCTCTATACGGCGGAGGAGCAGCGCCGCGCCGAGGCGGGGCACGACGTCGGTGCACTGATGGAGCGTGCGGGAGCGGCCGTCGCCGAGTTCGTCCTGGCGGAGTTTCCGGACGCGCGCCGGATCGCAGCGGTGTGCGGCGGAGGCAACAACGGCGGCGACGGGCGGATCGCCGCGAGGCTGCTGGGGGAGGCGGGGCGCGAGGTCCTCCTCGTCGACGCGGCTGCCGGCGACGAGGAGATGGAGTTGGGCCGCCCGGACGTGATCGTCGACGCCCTCTTCGGCACCGGCTTTCGCGGCCAGTCGCGGGCCGCCGCGGCCGCGCTCGTGGAGCGGATCAACGACTGCGGCGCCGACGTGGTGGCGGTCGACGTGCCCTCCGGCGTCGACGCGTCCACCGGCGAGGTTGCGGGGCCGGCCGTTGTCGCCTCCGCGACCGTCACCTTCCACGCCGCCAAGGTCGGGTCGGCGGTGACGCCGGGGGCGTTCCACGACGGTTACCTCAGGGTCGTCGACATCGGCCTCGACTCGCTCGAGACGGAGCATGCGCGCGTGACGCGCGACGTGCTCGACCTCGTGCCGCGCCGGAGCTCGCGCGACACGAAGTACACAGCCGGCTCCGTGCTCGTCGTCGGGGGCTCCCGCGGGATGACCGGTGCCGTGGCTCTCGCCGCGAGGGCCGCGTTCCGGGCGGATGCCGGTTACGTCAGCGTCGCGGCGCCGGAGGAGTCGCTGCCGGTGCTGGAGACGATCCTGCTGGAGGCGGTCAAGCGCCCGCTGGAGGAGGTCTTCGAGGCGGCGGAGCGCGCAGGCGCCCTGGCTCTCGGGCCGGGCCTCGGCCGTTCGGAGGAGCGGCGGGCGCTCGTGCGGAGGCTGCTGGAGGAGACCGATCTCCCCGCGGTGGTCGACGCGGATGCGCTCGACGGGCTCCAGCCGGTTGATCGCTCCGCAGCGACTGTGTTGACGCCGCACTCGGGCGAGCTCGGACGCCTCATCGGCGTCGAGGCGGCGTGGGTCGACGCGCATCGCCTGGAAGCCGTCCGCCGTGCTGTCGAGCGGTTCGGGTGCACGGTGTTGCTGAAGGGCGCCGGGACGCTCGTTTCGGCGCCTGGGGAGGGCGTGCTCGTCTGCGACGGCTTCCCGAGCCTCGCGACCGCGGGGACGGGGGACGTGCTGACCGGCATCGTCGGAGCGTTCCTCGCGAAGGGCCTCGACCCGCGTGTAGCGGCTGCGGCGGCGGCCACGGCGCATACGCTCGCCGCGCGGGAGGCGCCGCAGAAGGCGGGCCTCGTCGCGGGCGACCTGCTCGATGCGCTGCCGCGCGTGCTGGCTTAGGGGCCTGTCCAGAAAGTGGCCACGGTGGATGACAGGCGGCACGCGTCTCGAGGCAAGGACGCAGGGAGCGTCGATATGCAGGCATATCTGCGCGACCGAGGACGCCGCATCGAGGCGCGTGACGTCTGTCAGGCGCCCTGGTTCACTCTTTGGACAGGCCCTTAGTGGGTCGCTAGTGCACCGGTCAGAGATCGAGATCGACCTTGGTGCGCTGCGTCGGAACGCCCGGAGGTTGCTCTCCGCTCTCGAGGGCGCCGAGCTGTGGGCGGTCGTCAAGGCGGACGGGTACGGCCACGGCGCGGTCGACGTGGCGGGCGCCGTGCTCGGAGCTGGCGCCACCGCCCTCTGCGCGGCGACGGTGCCCGAGGCTCTGGTGCTTCGGAAGGAGTTCCCCGCGGCGCGGATTCTTGTTCTCGGCCCGGCGGCGCCGCGGGAGGTTGCTCTCGCGCGCGAGGCCCGGCTCGAGCTCGCGATCGCGGACGATGCCGTACCGGAAGGCGTGGCGGTGCACCTGAAGCTCGACACCGGCATGGGGCGCTGGGGCCTGTCGGAGCTCGCGGAGCCGCCGCACGAGGTGGTCGGCCTGATGAGCCACCTGGCGACGGCCGACTGCGACCTCGACTTCGCCCGGAAGCAGGTCTCCCGTTTCTCCCAAGTAACACAGTGTTACTTGGGATTGACGAGACATCTCGCCAACAGCGCGGCGGTGTTGCGGCTGCCTGAGGCCCGGTTCGACGCGGCGAGGTGCGGGATCGCGCTCTACGGCCTGTCCCCCTTCGGATCCGATCCGCGAGCCGACGGCCTCGAGCCGGTGCTCTCCTGGCGAAGCCGTCTCGCGCAGGTGCGGCAGCTCCAGCCGGGCGAGAGCACCGGGTACGGACGGGGCTTCGTCGCAGAGGACGCCACCTGGATCGGGATCGTCCCGATCGGCTACGCCGACGGGTTCCGGCGCCGGCTGACGAACACGGAGGTACTCGTGGCCGGCGAGCGGCGGCGGGTCGTCGGCACAGTTTCGATGGATGCCTTCGCGGTCGAGCTGCTTCGCGAGCTCCCGGTGGGGGAGCCGGTCTCGATCGTCGGCGACGGCATCCTCCTCGACGACCATGCGCGCCTCGCCGGCACCATCTCCTACGAGCTTGTCTGCGGCATCGACTCCTCGCCGCTGCGCGCCCGCAGAACGGTCGTCGATGCGTGAGCTGGCGCGCGAGCTGCTGGCCGGGCGCGAGGCGTGGGTCGTCGGCGGTGCCGTGCGCGACGAGCTCCTCGGACGACCGGTCCTCGATCTCGACATTGCCTGCCGCGAGCCCGAGCACGCCGCCCGCGCGTATGCCCGCCGCTCGGGCGGTGCGCCCTTTCCGCTCTCGGAGCGACACGGGGCCTGGCGGGTCGCGCTCGCCGGCGGCCGCACCGTCGATTTCACGCCGCTCCCGGAGGGGATCGCGGAGGATCTCCGCACCCGCGACTTCACGGTCAACGCGGTCGCCGTGCCGGTGGCGGGAGGTGAGGCCGTCGATCCCTTCGGCGGACTCGCCGACCTCTCGGAGCGGATCCTGCGCGCTGTGGGAGCCGATGTCTTCACGGAGGACCCGCTTCGACTCCTGCGTGCCGTCCGGCTGGAGTCCGAGCTCGGCTTCCGCCTCGAGCCCCGCACGGAGCGCCTCGTCCGCGAGCATGCGCAGTTCGTGACGCGACCGGCGGGGGAGCGAGTCTTGGGCGAGCTCCTGCGGCTCTCGGACGGCGGCTGGCTGCGCCTGGCCGAGCTGGGACTGCTCCAGCGCCTCGGCGGCTCGCTCGACCGCGCCGACCGCGCCGGCGCCGTCGATGTGCCCGAGTTCAGGCTTGTCGCCTATCTCGGAGACAGCGTCGGCCTGCTCCCGATCTCGAACGAGCTGCGCCGCTACGCGGTCCGGCTGCTGCGGAGCGATCCGCCGCGGGACGCCTCGCCGCGCGCCGTCCACCGCTTCCGCCGGCAGTCCGAGCCCTGGGCGCTGGAGGCGCTCGCGCTGCACGGGCGAAACGACCTCGCGCGGGCGGTCGAGGAGGCCCGGGCAGCCGATCCCAACGAGCCGCTCGTGCGCGGCGACGAGCTCGGTGTCGCCGCAGGCCCCGAAATCGGCCGGCTCCTCGAGCGGATCGCCGAGGAGCGAGCCGCCGGCACGGTAGCCACCCGCGAGGACGCGCTCGAGCTCGTGCGGCGCGAGGGGCGCGCATGACCGACCCGCTGCGCCGGCGCTTCGCAGCGACGGCGTCCCGAATCGCCGAGCTCGAGGAGAGCCGTCGCGAGGCGCTCCGGGAGGAGCTGCGGAGCGTCCTCGCCCCGGAGGGCGACGAGCGCGTCCTCGACGCCGGCGCGGGCACCGGGGCCCTCGCCTTCGCGCTGGCGCCGCTCGTCCGCGAGGTTGTCGCGGTCGACCTCGTGCCGGAGCTCCTGGCAGAGGGCCGTCGCCGCGGCGCCGCCTTTCCGAACGTCGAGTTTCAGGAGGGCGACGTCACCGACCTCGACCTTCCCGATGCCTCGTTCGACCTCACCGCGTCGCTGCGCACTTTGCACCACGTCGCGCGGCCCGAGCTGGTCCTCGCCGAGCTCGTGCGCCTCGCGCGGCCCGGCGGCCGGGTGCTCGTCGTCGACCAGATCGCGCCCGCCGACCCGCTCGCAGCGCTCGAGCTGAACCGCTTCGAGCGGGCGCGCGACCCCTCGACCTCTCGCGTTCTCTCGGACCTCGACCTGCGGGGCCTCTTCGAGGCGAACAGCCTCGTCCTGCGCTTCTCGCGGGCGCGGGAGGAGAGCCGGAAGCTCGACGACTACCTCGACCTCGCCGCCTGCTCCGGAGAGGCCCGAGAGCGGGCGCTGGCGCTTGCGCCTCGGGCGTACGTGGCGACCTACGGCTGGTACCTGCTCGCGAAGCCGGGTCTCTAGGCGTCGTCGACGGCGTAGACGTCCCACCGCTTGCGCGTGCAATCGACCCGGTCGAAGAGGAGGCGGGTGCGGCCGGCGCGCCTGTGCGCGCTGGTGAAGCGGAGGTCGGCGCCGGTCGGCAAGCGGAGGAGGATCGACGGAGCCGAGCCCGGTCGCCAGCGCATCAGCGTGACCCCCGAGCCGCAGGCGAGGTTGCCGCGCGCGTAGTAGACGGTGCCGCCGGCGGTCACGGCGGGCGCGTACACGGTGTGGCTGTAGGCCTCGGGCATGGGAGCGCGCACGGCGCGGCCCGTGCGGAGGTCGTAGCGGAGGATGCTGCAGAAGTTGTCGGGGCAGGCGCTCCAGACTGCGTAGTGGCCGGCGATCTGACCGGGCTCCGCATAGGCGCCGTGCCCGTGGGCCGAATCGAGCACGCGCTCCTTCCCCGTCCGCAGGTCGCGCAGCACGATCTGGAAGACGTGGCCGCCGAAGTCGATCCGGCCGAAGAGGAGCTGCTGCCCGGAGAGAGTCCCGCGCCATTCGTAGAGGCGGGTGTCGAGGCCGCGCGGCGTGCGCGAGTGCCCGGTGGCGAGGTCGACGAGGCGTAGGTCGGAGTTTCCGCGGTCGGTCACCTGGAGCACGGCGGTCCCTCCGGAGATCCCGCCGCTCGCGGCGAGCGTTCCGGATCGGTTGAGCCGCATCGGGCGCCGGCCGTCGACCCGCAGCCACACGTCCCCGAGCGAGAGGTGGATGAGCGGGAACTCCCGGCGCGCCTGCGTCCAGACGAGCCGGTTCCCGGACGCGAAGGGCTCCGTCTCGCTCGCCGGGCTCGAAAGGACGGGATGGGCGGTGAGGGGTGAGCCGAGGAGGGCGAGGACGAGGAGCGCCGGGCCCCTCACCGCCACTTGACGCTGCAGCCCACCGCCGGCGTCTCGTCCGGGTCGGCCTCGCGGCCCGCGAGAACCGCGGCGATCGCGTCGCGCAGGTAGCGCTGCGAGACCGACCGGTCGTCGCGGGAGTCGTCGACCGCGCCGTGGTAGCGCAGGCGGCGCTCCGAGTCGAACAGGAACACCTCGGGCGTGCGCTCGGCTCCGTAGGCCTTGCCGACCGACTGGTCGGCGTCGTAGAGGTAGTCGAAGTTGAAGCTCTGAGCCTCCGCGCGGCGCCGCATCTCGTCGAAGGAATCCTGGGGATACGCCTCCGCGTCGTTCGACGAGATCGCGACCATGCGGAAGCCGCGATCGGCGAAGTCCGCCTGGATCTGCTTCATCCGCCCCTCCCATGCCTGGACGTACGGGCAGTGGTTGCACGTCCAGACGACGGCGAGCACCGCCGCGTCCGCGTAATCCTCCAGCGCATGGTTTCGCCCGTCGACTCCCGGAAGGTCGAAGGGCGGAGCCTCGGTTGCGAGTGTCAGGGTCATCGGATGGCCTCCTCGAGCATTTCGCGGCTCGGGACGGGGGAGACCCGGCCCTCGCCGACATGGTAGATCCGGCAGGTTAAGGCGGGACGCGAGTGCGCGCCGCGCGCATCGACGTCGACGCCGTCGACGCGGATCGTCGGCGATCCTGGGAACGCGAGCCGCTCGGCCTCCTCCTGCGAGGTGACCTCGCTCAACCGGACGCTCGCCTCCGCACCCGTCTGCGCGAGCACGTCCTCCAGCAGCTCGCGGGCCTCCGGCCACGAGGGGCACCCGTCCCAGTAGAAGAGCTCGACGTACACCTCCCTCAGAACGACCGCCCCCGGCTTCCGCTTCCGCGCCCCGCGAGGAGGCGGGCGAGGAGGCCTGGAGCGAGCGCCTGCGCGAGCATCGCGCCGCGATACCAGCCGGGGACGAAGATCTCGCGGCGATCGTGCTCGAGCGCGCGCACGACGTGCTCGGCGACGTCCTCGGCATCGATCACGGTGCGGCGCAGCAGCCGGCTCGAGAGTACGCTCCGTTGCGGGAATCCCTCGGTCTCCACGAAGCCCGGGTTGACGGTGTGCACGCGGATCCCCATCGGGCGCAGCTCGGCCGCGGCCGAGCGGGAGAAGGCCAGCTGGGCGTGCTTCGACGCCGCGTACGGGCCGCTCGGCGCGAATGCGACCGTCCCCGCGACCGAGACGACGTTGACGAGATGGGACGGGGCCGCGGCCTCGAGGACGGGCAGAAGGGCGCGGAGGCACCAGACGCCGCCGAGGTAGTTCACGCGGAGTACCTCCTCGATCCGCTCCGGGTCGGCGCGCAGGAAGCTCGCCCGTCCCGGGATGCCGGCGTTGTTGACGAGCAGCCCCACCCGGGGATGCGATGCCCGCACGCGCTCGGCGAGTTCGCCGACAGCGGCGCGATCGCCGACGTCGCAGAGCTCGTACTCGCCGCCGAGCTCCTCTGCGAGGGCCCGCAGGGGCTCCTCCCGACGCGCGACGAGCACGCAGTGCCACCCCCGGCGCGTCAGCGAGCGCGCGATCGCGGCGCCGATCCCGCTCGAGGCGCCCGTGACGACCGCGACGCGGCTCACGCGACGGCTACTTCTTCGCGCAGACCGGGACTCGTCGGCTGGCGGAGGCGTGACGGCCGGCAGAGTCGACGACCACCGCGCGCAGCGTGTGCCTGCCACGGGCGGCGCCGCTCGTCTTCCACTGCACGGCGTAGAGGCCCAGCGAGCCTCGCTTGCTGACGCCGATCGTGCGCTTGCCGTCGAGGAACCGCACCTGGCGCACGGGCTTCGTCGAACCGGCGTCGACGACGAGCGTCTGCGCCTTCGCGGCGCACTGGCCCACCTCCGGGGTGAGCCAGGTGACGGTGGGACCGGCAACGGCCTTCAGCGTCACGCGGAGGAACGACGTGTTCGGCATCACGTCGTCTCCCGCCTGGTCGAGGTTCTTCGTCTCCTGATAGTCGGAGGCGGCGATGACACCGACCGTCTTCCCCGCGGGCAGCGCTTTCGCCTGGGCCGGCAGCGGGAAGAAGACGAGGCCCGAGAACGGATCGTACGCGGCTGCGCCGACGAGGATGCGGCCGTAACCGAGGACGAGCGAGAAGGGGTCGACACCCGACTGGAGATCGCCGGCCTGCGCGATGATCGTCGGCCTGCCGGCGGCGACCCTGTTCGTGAGAAGACGCACGGCCGGCGGCGTGACGTCGTTCACCCAGGCGCGCATGAGATAGCTGCCGGCGAAGTTGCGGCCGGTGGCGTGATCGCGCTGCGAATCGACCGAGACGTAGAACTGCTTCTGGCGCGGGAACTGGGCGCCGGCAGCGCTCACGTCGAGTCGGTAGTCGAACATGTAGGAGTTGACGTTCACCGGAGTCCCCGAGTAGCCCTGAACGTCGTTCTCGTCCTTCGCCCCGAGGAAGTAGGGGTCGATCAGCGCGCCGCGCGAGGCGGCGACGATCGAGACGCCGACGTTGGCTGCGGATCCCTTCAGGTCGATCGTGTAGAGCTTCTCGGCACCGCTCTCGTCCATCGGCGCTCCGACGAAGTTCGCAGCAGGGCCGAAGGGCGTGCTCGGGAAGCGGTAGAGGCCGGCGTGGGAGGTTCCCTTGGTCGTGTTGCCGGTCTGGAGGGCCTTCAGGGAGATGGCCGGGACCGACTCCAGCGCCGGCCTCGTGACGAGGAAGAAGTACGGCACCCGCCGCTCGATCGAGCCCTGGCGCAGGACGATGAAGCCGAACTGCTCGCCGGCGTCCGCCCCCGCGGCGACCTTCGCCGTCACGGGGAGGGCGGCGGTGCCCCCGGGGGCCAGCGTGACCGTCGGGGGGAGGTCGAGGTAGACGCCTCTCGTTGCGGCCTGCGGGCGGATCTCGACCGACCACGTGCCGGAGCCGTCGCCGGCGTCGGAGAGCGTGACGAGCTCGCCCCGGACCTGGCCGCCGTGGTTGACGTCGACGTCGTGGAGGGAGACCGACTGGGGGTCGGTGAGGATCTTCGGGTCGTTCGCGTCCGGAAGGTAGGCGAGGCCCGCTCCCTCGAGCAGCACCGGCGCCTCGGTCGCCCGGGCCGTGTCCGCGAACGCGGCGTGCGCCGTGTCCATCAGGGCCGACTTCACCTGAAGGGGCGTCCAGGAGGGGTGGAGCTGGACGAGGATCGCGGCGGCCCCGGCGATGTGCGGCGCCGACATGCTGGTGCCGTCGAAGACGGCGAACGGCGAGCCCGCGAACTCCGGCAGCGTCGAGGAGAGGATCTGCTGGCCGGGCGCCGCGATGTCCGGCTTCAGCTCGTGCGTGAACGAGGTCGGCCCGGCGGAGGAGAAGTAGGCGGGGATGCCCGCGCGGGCGGTTTCGATCTGGACCGGCAGCACCGTGATGCGGATCTGCGCGCGGCCACCGCTCGCCTGCATCGCAGCCCGCAGCCGCGCGCCGTCGAGGTCGGAGACCATGCCGCCCGGCACCGAGGGCGCGACGGGTACCTGCTGCGTCTCACCAGGACGGTTGTTGACGTAGACGATCCCGATCGCCCCCGCCGCCTTGGCGCGCTGGGCCTTGAGCGTGAAGGCGCAGTCGCCGCGGGAGACGAGCGCGATCGCCCCGGCGAGGGAGTGCGCAGGCAGCGTCGTTCCGGCGCCGTTGGGATTGCCGCTCGGCGCGCAGAGCCTGCGGTCGACCGGCTTGCCGTTTGTGCCGGTGATCGTCCCGACGTCGACGAGCGCCTGGTTCGACACCTGCCACGCGGGCGGTACGGCGGTGAGGCTCGGCTCGAAGGGGATTCTCGGCAGGCCGCCGGCGACCGCAGGGCTCTGAACCGTCAGCGCCTGAGCGAAGACGTGGGTGTTCGAGACGGCGGCGACGGTGATCGCGTCGGGGGCGGTGCCGGGCGTTCCCACGGAGCCGAGTCCGAACTCGGCACGATCGTTCCCAGCCGAGATCACGACGACGGTGCCTGCGAGCGTCAGGTTGTGGATGGTCTCCTGGAGCGCGTCGTTCGCGGGATCGTTCTCCGGGCCGCCGCCGGAGAAGTTGATGACGTCCATGCCGTCGGCGGCTGCCGACTCGAACGCGGCGACGATCTCGGGCGTGAAGGCGCTGTTGCCGGCGGGCGTCGGTGCGTTGAAGACGCGGTAGCTGCCGATCCAGGCGCGAGGCGCGATGCCCGTGAGGCCCGTGACGGCCGGATGGTCGCGGCCGGCGGGCGCGCTGGTGCCGGCGTCGCCGGCGGCGATGCCTGCCACGTGGGTCCCGTGGAAGGAGGCCGACCGGTCGAGCGCGAGCTTCCCGGCCTTGCCGGAGTTCGGACCCGGGAAGGCCCGGGCGACGATCACCTTCGGTGTCGTGAACTGCTTCTCGCCGCGTGGAAAGCCTGCGGGGTAGCTGAAGCCGGCGGGCTTGAAGAAGGGGTTCGTGGAATCGACCCCGTCGTCGACGACGCCGATCTTCACACCGTCGCCGCGCGCGCCCGTCGCCGCCTCCAGTACCTCCGCGCCGAGCACCGACGGACTCTCGTTCAGCTTCAGGTTGAACCGCAGCGATGGATAGACGTGGGCCGCGAACGGAAGCCGCACGAGCTGCGGCAGGCGCTTGGCCGGAAGGGTGACGGTCAGCCCGTCGAGGACGATCCGGAAGCGGCGGGAAACGGTGGCGTCGGGGATCGCGGCCCGTAGTTGCGCGACCGCGGCGGCCTGCGCCGAGGCGAGCCGCGAGAGATACGCCTTCGAGGAGCGGCCCGTGACGTCGAGGCCTCCGGAGACCAGTGCCTCGGTGCGGCTCGCCTGCTCGACCGCGAGCGGGGGCAGCTTCAGACCCACGATCACGCGGACGCGCCCGCTGGCATGACCTTTCGGGATCGTGATCGTCCCCGGGCGCACCCGCGGGAGCGCGTGCCGGATCGGCTGGATGGCCGCACCGGCAGAGGCGGCGAAGGAGAGCGCCGCGACGAAGGTGACGAGGAGCGGAACGCGGCGCAAGACGGCCAGCGTAGCCGAAAGCCGGTGCGCTCAAACGATCGGTGTGAATGCGGGCCGACCTCTCCGAGGAGCGCTCGATGGCCGCACGCACGCGGCCTGTTTCGACGCTCGGCGCGATGCTTCGATGGCGCTTTCGAGGCCTGGACGCGCGGTCCCACGGCGACCGGAGGCGATAGACGATTAGATTCGCTGCCGTGTCGGACTTCGCAGGGAAGCGGGGGCTGGTCCTCGGAGTCGCGAACCGTCGCTCGATCGCGTGGGCGATCGCGCAGCGTCTCGCCGCAGGCGGCGCGCGCCTCGCCTTCACCTACCAGGGCGAACGCATCGAGACGGGCGTCCGCGATCTCGCGGCCACTGTCGAGAGCGCGCTCGTCACCGCCTGCGACGTCCGCTCGGACGAGGACGTCGCGCGCGTTCTCGCCGAGGTCGGCGAGGTCTTCGACGGGCAGCTCGACCTGCTCGTCCACTCCGTTGCGTTCGCCGCGGCGGAGGATCTCGAGGGCCGCTTCACCGACACGCCGCGCGACCGGTTCTGGCTCGCCCTCGACGTCAGCGCCTATTCATTGGTGGCCTGCGCCCGCGCCGCCGAGCCTCTGATGGAGGCCGCCGGCGGCGGGTCGATCGTGACCATGACCTACCTCGGTGGCGAGAGAGCGGTCCCGCACTACAACGTCATGGGGGTCGCCAAGGCGGCGCTGGACGCCTCCGTGCGCTACCTCGCGTGGGACCTCGGACAGAAGAACATCCGCGTCAACGCGATCTCGGCCGGGCCGGTGCGAACGCTGGCCGCCCGCTCGATCGCCGGCTTCCCGACGATGGAGGCGATCGTCGAGGAGCGGTCTCCCCTCCACCGGCACATCGCGGCCGAGGACGTCGGCGCGGCCGCCGCCTACCTCCTCTCGGACGCCGCGAGCAACGTCACGGCGACCACGCTGTACGTCGATTCCGGGTTCCACGCGATGGGGATGTAGACCAAGGCCGAACGCCGACGGGAGGCCGAGTCAGTCGTCGAGACGGCCTCGACGCATCCGTCCTCGCGGGCCGTCAGGGTCGGATGTCGTGCGTGTTGGCGCGGTCGCCGAGGGCGAGCAGGGTGGTTCGGAGCAGGTTGGCCAGGTCGTTCCGCTGACGTGGTGAGAGGACGGCGAGGATCTGGTGTTCCGTTGCCATGTGGGCGAGGACAACTTCCTCGACGAGCGCGAAGCCTTGCTTCGTAAGGCGTACGATGACCTTGCGGCGGTCGTCGGTCCCTGCTCGTTCGACGAGGCCCCGCTGCTCGAGGCGGTCCACTCGATTCGTGATGGCACCCGTGGTGACCATCGTCTGACGCACCAGATCGCCGGCGGTGAGCTCATACGGCTCTCCCGATCGGCGCAGCGTGGCCAGCACGTCGTACATCCAGCTCTCGATGCCGTAGCGACCGAAGTTCTCGGCCAGACGCCGGTCCACGAGCCGCGACAGCCGCGACACGCGTCCGATCACATCGATCGGTGACACGTCGACGTCGGGGCGTACTGCGTTCCACTGATCCGTGATCCGGTCGACCGCGTCGTGCTCTCGGCGTCGCACGCCGGAACAGTACTAGCGCGAGGTTCCATGTTGTCTTAATATTAAGATGATGAACATGAAGGCACAGCGAAGTCCCGGTGGGCTGGCGGCGGGCGCGACCGTGCTGGCGCCGATCGCATGGGGAACCACCTACGTCACGATCACCGAGCTGCTTCCCGGCGGCCGCCCCCTCCTAGTTGGCGCGACTCGAGTCGTGCCTTCCGGCCTCGTGCTGCTGATCGCCGGGGCGGTCGCCTCGCGCTGGCGGCCACGGGGTATCGAGTGGTGGTGCACCGGGATGCTGGCCGTGTTCAACTTCGGCATCTTCTTCCCGATGCTCGTCGCCGCGGTGTACCGCCTGCCGGGCGGAGTGGCTGCGGCCGTCGGCGGGCTGCAACCCCTCTTGGTTGCTTGATTGTCGTGGCTCGTCTCCGGACGCAGGCCGCGAGGGCTGAACCTGGCGGTTGGAGGCGTCGCCGCTCTCGGTGTGGGCCTCGTCGCGATTCGCCCGGGTGCCGGCCTCGACCCCGTCGGACTCCTGGCAGCCGGCGGCGCCAACGTCTCCTTCGCCGTCGGGGTGGTGCTCACCAAGCGCTTCCCCGCTCCGTCGAACCGAATCGCAGCGACGGGCTGGCAGATGTTGATGGGCGGCGTGATACTCGTTCCGCTCGCTGCCATCGTGGAGGGCGCGCCGCCGTCGCCGACCGGGCGCAACCTCGCCGGGTTCGCCTACCTCAGCTTGGTCGGCACCGCGCTCGCGTTCATGCTGTGGTTCAAGGGCATCCGCCGGCTGCCTGCCGCCGCCCCGCCCCTCCTGGGCCTGGCCGCCCCCGTCACCGGCGCAGTGCTCGGATGGGTCGTCCTCGACCAGTCGCTGTCGCCCCAGCAGCTCACCGGCTTCGTCGTCACCCTCGCCGCGATCGGCTACGGCGCATCCCTCCGCACATCGGTGCCGCGTGGGCGACCCGTCGCGCGGGTGTCTCCGTCCCGTCGTATTTGCCGAGGCGCAGAGGTGGAGTAGCATTGGGCGGTGGAGGAATCGGTCGTCGCCCGCGCCTGGACACACGTGTCCGAGGAGGATGAGGGTGATCGCATGGTTTTCCGCCCGTCCGACTCATCGGCGATCCAGCCGTCGAGGATGCCAAGGACGGCCTTCGACCTGAAGGACGGCGGCGAGCTGACCACCTATTCGCCCGGGCCCGACGACAGACGCGTCGGCGGTGCCGGGAAGTGGCGCCTGGACGGCCGCCAGCTCGTGCTCGAGCCCGGAGAGGGGCCGTCGCAGCGCTACGTCGTCGACGACGCCGCCGCCGACCGGCTCGTCCTGCGTCGAGCGGACACATCCAACACCCAGTGAGGAGAGGCGACAATGGCTGAAGGAACGCGCAAGACCAAGCGGAGTGGCGGGGGCGGAAACGGAGACGACAGCCAGCCCGACAGGCGCACCTGCGGGACGATGATCGTCCACGAGCGCCTGCTGCGCAGCGACCCGACCTACCTGGCCGCGCGAAGCGACAGCGAGAACCGCGCCTTCCAGTATGCGCTGCGGCCCCAGTTCCTCGGCCGCACGGGCATCACGGTCATCCCCGTCGTCGTCCACGTCGTCTTCAACGGCGCGGCCCAGAACATCTCGCAAGAGCAGATCCAAAGCCAGATCGACGTCCTCAACCGCGACTTCCGCAGGACCAACCCGGACGTCAGCTCGACGCCGGCCGTCTTCCAGCCGGCCGCCGACGCGAGGATCGAGTTCGAGCTGGCGAGCACGGATCCGGCCGGCAACTCGACGAACGGCATCACCCGCACGTCGACGACCGTGACCGGGTTCACCGACGACGACGCCGTCAAGCACGCCTCGAGCGGCGGCGCCGACGCGTGGCCGCGCGACAAGTACCTCAACCTCTGGGTCTGCCGGTTGAGCGGCGGGCTTCTCGGCTATGCGCAGTTCCCCGGGAGCCCTGCGGACACCGACGGCGTCGTCATCCGCGACACCGCGTTCGGAACGACGGGCACCGCGGCGCCGCCCTTCCACCTCGGCCGCACGGCGACGCACGAGATCGGGCACTGGCTGAACCTGCGCCACATCTGGGGCGACGACGGTACGGGCTGCTCCGGCGACGACTTCGTGGCGGACACCCCGAATGCCGCGGGCCCGAACGGCGGCATGCCGACGTTCCCGCACATCACCTGCAGCAACGGCCCGAACGGCGACATGTTCATGAACTACATGGACTACACGGACGACGCGGGGATGTTCATGTTCACCGACGGCCAGGTGACACGGATGCAGGCGGCGCTCGACGGCGACCGATCGACGATCGGTCACGTCAAGGCGGGCGGCCCGACTAGACCGGTGCTCGACACGAACCTCATCGCCGAGATCAGTGGCGGCGGGACGCTGAAGTTCCGCGAGGACAACCCTCCGACGATCAAGTTCGGCGACGACCTGGGCGGCGGTGGCGGGACGCTGAAGTTCCGCGAGGACAATCCGCCGACGCTCAAGCCCCGCGACGACATCGGCGGCGGCGGGACGCTCAAGGTCCGGGAGGACAACCCGACGACAATCAAGGTCCACGACGATCTCGGAACGCTGAAGTTCGCCGAGGACCCGATCGGCACGAATCCCGGCGCCGACGTCCCGGGCGGTGGGGGATTCCCCCCCGGCGGTCCGGGGGACCCGGCGCCGTTCATCCTCTCCACGCCGCATCACTCGATGGCGTGGAGGCAATCCTTCCCCGACGCCCACCGCGCGGCGGTCACAGGACTGCAGCAGCAGATCGCCCAGTACGAACAGGCATTCGAGCAGGCGGCGCAGGCCGACCAGGCGGGTCAGCTCTCGGCCGAGGATCGGATGGCCGTCGAGCAGGCCTACGAGGAGTACCAGCGCCTGGTGACCGAGCTGCAGCAGCTGGGCGGTTGAGCGGCGCCCGATGACCGTCCTCATACTCGCGCAGGACCGCGACGAGCACGGCGCCGCGGTCGCCGCGGAGCTCGAGCAGCTCGGCGGTCGAGCCGAGATCGTCGACACCTCGCTCTTCCCCGACCGGGCGGGCCTCGTCGCGCGATTCGAGACCTGCGAGCACTGCCGGAAACAGCTGTTCCTGCTCGAGCTGGAGCGGGGGCGCATCGACCTCGGCGAGGTGGGCGCCGCCTGGTGGCGGCGCCCACAGAGCCCCGCGCCGAGCCCTCACCTGACGCGTCAAGACCACCAGATTTTCGCCGTCAACGAGACCCACGAGGCGCTGCGGGGCCTCTGGCACGCGCTCGACGTATTCTGGATCAACGATCCGGGACGGGACGAGGTCGCCCATCGCAAGGTGCTCCAGCTGCGCGTGGCACAGGAAGTGGGCCTCGAGATCCCCAGCACGCTCGTGACGAACGACGTGGCCGCAGCGCGGTCCTACATCGACGGCCACGGGTATCGCAACGTCATCTGCAAGGCTTTCTCGGCGACCGAGCAGCAGTGGCGCGAGACGCGGCTGGTCGGCGAGCAGGAGCTCGCGCAGCTCGACAACGTCCGTTACGCCCCCGTGATCTTCCAGGAGTACGTGCCGGCGGTGGTCGATCTACGCGTCACGGTCGTGGGTCGCGAGATCTTCCCCGCGGCGATTCACTCGCAGGAGTCCGAGTATCCCGTCGATTTTCGGATGGACATGGGCAACACGCGCATCGAGGCCGACGATCTGCCCGAGGACGTGTCCGGCAAACTGCTGGAGCTCATGGCGCGATTGGGCATCGTGTACGGAGCCATCGACCTGCGGCGCACACCCGACGGTCGGCACGTCTTCCTCGAGGTCAACCCGGCGGGGCAGTGGCTCTTCGTGGAGGTGGCGACAGGCCAGCCGATCGCGGCAGCGGTGGCGCGCGAGCTTCTCGTACACGACCGCGAGGCGGTGCGCTCGCCGTAGGACTGGATCGGATGCTGGCGCGGGTGGCTGCCGAGCGATTCCGGCGAGCGTTCGATGTACGCTCGAAGAAGAGGGCAGGCCGACCCGAGCACGGCCACGGACCGGACGCGACGCCTCTCTAGGTGGCCGCCGAGCTTCCCGATCACGATGAGGAGAGCGAGGATGGGAAAGGTTCGTATAGGTGTTGTCGGTACCGGCTGGTGGGCGACGCAGTCGCACATTCCAGGCCTTCTCACCTACGAACACTGTGACGTCGTCGCGCTGTCCGACCCCGACCCGGTCAATCTGGCACGTGCCGCCGAACGTTTCCGCATCCAGCACACATATTCGGATCACCGGGCGCTGCTCGATGCGGGGGGCCTCGACGGCGTCGTGGTCGCGGTTCCCAATACCTACCATTACGAGATCGCGCGGGACGCGCTCGACGCCGGGATCGGCGTGCTCGTCGAGAAGCCGATGGTGCTACGGGCTGTAGAGGCCTGGGACCTCGTCGAGCGCTCGCGGGCAAGGG
The DNA here is from genome assembly GCA_038237515.1 of Gaiellales bacterium. GTDB lineage: Bacteria > Actinomycetota > Thermoleophilia > Gaiellales > Gaiellaceae > JBBQDZ01. The sequence continues at coordinate 16,710 of JBBRYP010000017.1, read as the reverse complement.
CGCTTCCGCTCGTCGTCGGCTATACCTTTCAGTTCACGCGCCTCGCCGAACGGGCCCGACGCGCGCTTCACGACGGCGAGATCGGTGATCTCCTCCTCGTTTCGGGACTCTTCGCGTCGATGGTGCAGTCGTACTACAGCTCGCGGCCCGAGGACTACGCCGAAGTCTTCAAGTTTCCGCTGACCGGCCCGAAACCCAACACTTACTCCGATCCGTCCATCTCAGGCGGCGGTCAGGGCCAGACGCAGATCACCCATGCGATGGGGATGGTCCTGTGGGCCACGGGCGCCCGGGCGACTGAGGTCTACGCCAAGATGGCGAAAGTCGGGCTGGCGGTCGAGCTCGTCGATGCAATCACTTACACCCTCGACAACGGTGCGATCGGCACGATGGCTTCGACCGGGAGCATCAAGCCAGGTCAGGGCGAGCAGCTGGAACTTCGCTATTACGGCACCGCTGGCTACGTCCTGCAGGAATTGCTCAAAGGCACGCTCACGGTTCAGCGAGACGGCCTTGCGTCAGATGTCGCGACGCCGCTGCCGAGCGGCGAGGCCTACCCTGCGCACGCGACCGCACGCTGCCTCGTGGACCTCATCCGCGGCGCCGGTGAGAATCGTGCACCAGCCGAGCCTGCGGCTGCGACCGTGGAATTCCTCGAGGCTGCATACCGGAGCGCCCGTGAGGCTCGCCCGGTCAGCGTCAGCGAGTTGACGCCTGACCGCCTCGAAGGCGGTCGCTGAGACCGTGACACCCGCCAGCCGCTTGCCAGCCTCCGGCGTCGGCGACAGCGGGGACAGCAGCGCCGGCCCGCCTCGAAAAGCTTCGGCCCGCCAGGCGCGTGCATTCGGCTATCGCGCACCGCGGGCGCTGTGTACGAAGCTTGACTTGTCCTGGGCAGACGATAGGGTCGAGAGCCGTAGCGAAATCGAGTCCGAGGACGCGAAGGTCCTAGCGCGAAAGGCGGATCAGCAATGGCATCGACAGCCGAGGGTGGCCCACAAACCTTTGAGGAGCTTGCCAGCTGGTCGGGGAACTGGCCGTTTCTCGAGCAGGCGCCTTACCCGCGGGTGATTCACGAGCACGAGGCGCACTTCCAGGCCTGGGGCATCAGCAACGAGGGGCTCAACCGCACTCCAGTCTGGTTCTACGTCAGCACGAAGGCGATCAACACCGGGATCTTCTCGCTCTCTCCGGGCGACTACTTCAAGCCGGGCAACCATCCGAATCCGGAGCCATACCTCCTACTCGACGGCACCCTGCATCTCGGCAATCCAGATACGGGACAGCTTCTGGAGGCTTCCAAGGGAGACATCGTCATCATCCCTGCGATGCAGATGCACGTGGGCTACAACTTCGGTTCGGAAACATGTCGGATGCTCTGGTTGATCCCGCACGAGAAGATGACCGATGAATTTCAGGCGAATCCGGTCTACGACGACCACTACATGAACTTCCGCGAGCCGATCGTCCTTCACAAGAGTCCTGTCCACAGCAACGCTCAGCATGCGGATTATGCGCAGCCCAATTTTCGCGTGGGAGACGCCCCGCTGTCACGCCATGCAGATCTGGATCGTTGGCCGCCGAGTTCCGGGCAGTCGGTGGCTCACGACGCCGATGTCGCCAACGCGCATCTCTATCACCGAGCTCAATGGCTTCACTTTGTCACCGGAAGCGACTTCACGCATCAATTCCTGACCTCCTTCGCGTACAGCACGGATCAATTCCAGTTCGGAACGATCCGTATTCCGCCGAATCGCATCACCAATGCGATTCAAATCAACGGGGAGCGTGTCTACTATCCCCTGGAAGGATCATCGAACTTCATCGTGAACCTCATGGAGACGAATGCGAGCCTGATCGGCTCGACGGGCGATGCGATCTTCGTGCCGGCCGGTGTCTCGCATCAGTTTCAGAACCCGGGAGCTCACGCGTTCGAGGCAGCGTTCGCCTGTGCGGCGCCCCCTGGAGAGAAGCTGTACGAGTAGCCACTAGAACTCGGCCAGCTCGTTCGTCACGGCGCCGGGACGTCTTTCACGTAGCTCGACGGGAGGGGAGGACAGATGCAGAGCGGGGCACCCTGGGAGTTCCTAGCATGCCACCGGAACTTGCTCGATGCTCTTCTGGTTCGGAGTCTCTCATGTCGATCGGATCTACCAATCCCCAATGTGCGGCGCGTGTCTATGTGCCGACGGAGTAGGAGGAACTGAGATGAAATCGCCAAACTGGCGGGTTTCAGTCAAGCTCAGAAGCTTGGCTCTGATTATCGCGCTTAGTGGTGCAGCTCTGGGCGCCGCGGTCGCGACCGGAGCACTTCTCGCCCCACCGAAGCAGAAGCACGTCTTCCCCCAGATGCAGGCGGTGCCGGGAAGCGGGAAGGGTCTCGTGATCGGCTATGCGACGAGCCTCGAGGCCGTTCCGATCGTGCACGTCATCTCCGAAGGCATCAAGGCGCAGGTCAAGAGGTCGGGAGCCAAGCTGGTCTTCTGCGACACTGGTGGAGACGTCCCCAAGGCGCTCGACTGCGCGAGAACGATGAAGACGCAGGGCGTCCAGGGGATCCTGCAGTTTCAGCATGTGACCAAGGCCTCGCCCTCCATCTGCAAGGCAGGCCCGCAGAAGGTTCCCTACTTCGCAATCGACATCCCTCAGCCCCCCTGCCAGACATCGTTCATGGGAGTTGACAACGCTTACGGTGGTTTCGTGGCCGGAGAGAAGGCCGGGGAAACCGTCAAGGCGGCTTGGAACTGCAAGTACGACGCATGGATCTCTCTCGAAGAGCCCGAGATCGGCGCTCCCAACGACCAGCGGCTGGGTGGCTATCGCAAGGGCTTCCAGTCAGTATGTCCTGGCCCGATCACGAATCTCAAGAAAGTGGGATTCGACGCCACCCTCGATAAAGCGCGTACTCTCGTGACCGATCTTCTGACAACGCTTCCCGGCAAGAGTCACATCATCGTCGCATCGATCGATGACGAGGGCGTAGAGGGTGCGTTTGCGGCCGCGAAGTCTGCAGGGCGGGCGAAGGACGTCTGGGGCATCTCCCTCGGCGTGGCGGACAAGGTCGCCAAGTGCGGCATCAAGACCAATCCGAACTGGCTCGCGTCCACTGCCATCTATCCGGAGAAGTACGGTTGGACTGCTGTTCCGGCGCTGATCCAGGCGATCAAGGGCAAGAAGCTGCCAAAGCTCCTCTACATCCCGCTCATCGCGGTCAACAGCAAGAACATCAGCAAGTACTACCCGCACCTGAGCTGCTGATCTCTGAAGCACCATGACGGATCTCTTCCGACTCCGAGCGCGAGGGATCCGTAAGTCATTCGGTGGCGTCGAGGTACTTCGAGGAGTCGACCTCGACGCCACCGGTGGCACCGTCCTCGCGCTTCTCGGAGAGAACGGCGCTGGCAAGTCGACGCTGGTCAAGATCCTCGCGGGGGATTACGAGGCCGAGGCCGGCTCGATCGAGATTGCCGGGGAGCGCCTCCACTCGCTCGACCCCGTAGCCGCACGGCGCAAGGGGATCCGAATGATCTTCCAGGAGCTCGCGGCGGCGCCGGAGCTGACCGTCGCCGAGAACGTCATGCTCGGGCAGTGGCCCTCACGACGTGGTGTGATCAGCTGGCGCACTCTGCGTGCTTCGGCTGGACGGATCCTGGACGACCTGGGGGTCGCCCTGCCTCTCGACGCTCGCGTGTCGAGTCTACGGATCGCCGAGCGCCAGGTAATCGAGATCGCGCGAGCGCTGCTGAGCGATGCCCGCTGCCTGATTCTGGACGAGCCGACGGCGGCGCTATCACACCAGGAGGTCGAGAGGCTGTTCGCCTTCATCCACCGGCTTCGCGACCGGGGCGTAGCGATCGTCTACATCACCCATCGGCTCGAGGAGGTCGCGCGTGTAGCCGACACAGTCCACGTCCTGAGGGACGGCGCATCGGTGCTCGAGGGTCCGGTAGCCGACTATGTACGCGCCGAACTGGTGAGGGCGATGGTCGGGAAGGCGGTCGGCGACGTCCAGCGACCGGCGCCCCTCGACCGTTGCCCGAGCACGGAGTTGATGAGTTTCGAGGCGGCCGCGTGCGGCTCGGCGTTCATGGATCTCGACCTGAAGGTGGGAGACGGAGAGGTGGTGGGCCTCTACGGGAAGATCGGTTCCGGCACGGCGGAGGTTGCCGAGGCTGCCTTCGGAGTTCGAAAGCTGACCAGCGGGTGCCTGGGCGTAGGCATCGACAGGGTCCGCTTGGGTAATCCGGTGCAGGCCATCCGGGCGAGCGTCGGTTTTCTGCCGGCCGACCGGCAACGCGACGGAGCGTTCATGATCCGGTCGGTCGCAGAGAATTTGTGCGCACCCTCGTGGTCACGCCTAGCGCGGGCACGCACGCTCATCTCGGCGAGGATCGAGGCAGTCGCGTATGGGCGCTGGCACGACGTGCTGGGGGTTCGGTCGCGCAACGATCCCAAGCAGAGCATCGGTACGCTCTCCGGCGGGAATCAGCAAAAGGTGCTCCTCGGCAGATGGCTCGAGTCCGGGTCGCGCTTGCTGATCCTCGTCGAGCCGACGCGGGGCGTCGATGTCGGCGCGCGCGCCGAGATCTACAAGTCGATCCGGCAGCTTGCCGCGGAGGGCGTAGGCGTTCTCGTCGTCACGTCCGATCATGAGGAGGTTGTACAGGTTGCGGATCGCGCTGTAGTCATGACGCGCGGCTCGATAAGTGCGCATCTCGTCGGAGACCAGGTGACGGTCCAGCGTCTGAGCATGGCCGCTGGCGAGTAGCGGGGTCACGATGTCGATCCTGGAAAGCGGGCGCGAGGGGTATGCGCGGCGGATTCTTCAGCGACTCCCGGACTCCGCGGCCCTGATTGTCTTCCTCGTTGCCGAGTCGATCTTCTTCTCGATCAAGTCCCCGTATTTCCTAGCCTGGGACAACTGGCTGAACATTCTCACTGCCATTGCGGTGATCGGAATCGTCGCAGCGCCCGGCACATTGCTCATGACGGCAGGGCAGTTCGATCTCTCGGTTGGATCGACCACGGCGTTCACGTCGGTGGTCATGGCCAACTTGGCTCTGAGCCACAGCCTGGGTCTCTCCGCCGTGGTGGCGGTGTCGGCAGGATTGGGGGTCGGCATCATCAACGGCTTCCTCGTCACCGTCGTCGGCGTCAATGCTCTCATCACGACTCTCGGGACTCTGGCAGCCTTCCGTGGTCTTTCGAACGTTGTCGCGAAAGGCCAGACGGTGGGTGTCGAAGGCTTTTCGGGGTTAGGCACCGACCGACCGTTCGCGAACATCCCTGTTCCGGTGCTGGTGCTGGTGGGGGTGCTGATCCTGGTGTGGGCGCTGATGCGGTACACGGTCTACGGCCGTGCGATGTACGCGATCGGATCGAATCCTGCCGCCGCCCGACTCGTCGGCGTTCGCCTGCGTCGATTCATCTTCGTCGGATTCGTCCTCTCGGCAGGGGCTTGCGCTCTCAGCGGCCTGACCCTCACATCACAGCTCGGGGTCGGGTCGGGGCTCTTCGGCGTCGGCATGGAGCTTTCGGTGATCACGGCCATCGTCCTCGGCGGTGCGAGCCTGAGCGGCGGAAGAGGCTCGATCGTCGGCACCGCGGTCGGTTTGATGATCATCGGGACGCTGAACAACGGTCTGACGCTGACTGGCGTCGATCCGTTCTGGCAGGACGTCTCCCGAGGGGCATTGCTGATCGGAGCTGTGTCGTTCGACCGCCTTCGCTCACGCCTCGGTGCATAGATCCCCAGCGAAACCCTGCTCGTAGCGCTCGCGAAGGAGGCGAAGGACCTCCTCACGGCCGTGACAGTCCCACTCGCCAGGCTTCCACCCGAGCAGACCATTCCCGAGAACGTCACCCGACGGCCGTCTCTTCGAGCTTCGCGGCAGGTGCACCGACCTATCGGTAAGGGTAAACCGATCGAGAAGGCGTCAGAGAAGCGAATCGCGGCACGCCCATAGCTCCGTTCTCCCGCTGGCCGGCTTCGGCGAACGTGACGGCTGCGGGTCTTCTGCCGGTCGCCACGCATGTACTCTCTCATATCAGGATCCTCTGATGCTAGAGACTGCGCCCTTCCGGCTACCCGACGCGCCCGACGCGACGGATCTCGTCGCGAAATACTTTCGCGCGCTCGGAGAGCCGACGCGTCTGCGAATCCTCGAACTGCTGGGCGCGCAGGGGGAGCTGTCGGTCGGGGAGCTATCCGCGCGATTGGGCCTCTCTCAACCGGGCGTTTCGAACCACCTGGCCTGCCTCCGGTGGTGTGGATTCGTCGAGACGCGGCGTGAGCACCGTGTTGTCCACTACCGGATCGCCGATCCCCGCGTCCAGGACCTCCTCGACCTTGCGCACGCGCTGCTGGCAGACAACGCCGCGCACGTCGCTGCCTGCTGCAGGATCGAGGGACCTCTGTGAGTTCGCCCGCCGGGGTCGTCGTTCCGGTAGAGATCCTCTCCTTCGCGGGCTGCCCGAACCGGCAGAGCGCCGTCGCGGTCGTCCAGCGAGCCGCGGCCAGCCTTGGCGTCGTTGTCGACGTCGCTGTGGTCGACGTGCCGGACGCCGAGACGGCTGAGCGCGTCCGGTTCCTCGGTTCGCCGACCATTCGTGTGGCCGGGAGAGACGTGGAGGCTGGAGCCGAGACACGAACGGATTTCGCGCTCGCGTGCCGCATGTACCGGGCGGAGGAGGCCTTCCGCGGCGAGCCGGACGAGCGGTGGGTCCGCGATGCGCTCCTGCGCGCGACGGCCGGCGCCGGTGGAGGCGCTGCATGAGCGGGGCGGCGCAGACCGCCCCGTTGTCCGTCGCGCTCGTGGCGGGCGCGCTCGTGGCGCTGAACCCGTGCAGCCTGCCGCTTCTGCCGGCGTTCGTCTCCTATTCATTCGGTCGAGATGCGAGGCGACCCCGGGACCGGGGCAGACTCCTGTTCGGACTCGGTACCGGGCTCCTGCTTGCTGCTGCAGTCGTGGCCGTGTTCGCGGTCGTCGGCCTGCCGCTCATCTACGGGGCGAGCCGCGTCGCCGATGCCGTACCGTGGACCGGTCTTGCCGCTGGGATCGCAGCGATCCTGGCAGGCCTCGCCGCCCTCGGCGGGCGCCACGTCTCGATCCCGGTGCAGAACAGGCTGCCGATGAAAGCTGACCGCTCGTGGCTGCACACTGTCCTGTTCGGTGTGGGTTATGGACTTGCCTCGCTTGGCTGCAGCCTTCCCGTCTTCCTTGCGTTCGTCGCGGCGTCGCTCGCGGCGGGCGGCAGCGCCGCCGCCCTGGGGGTTTTTGCCGCCTACGCCGCAGGGATGGCGATCACCTTGGTCGCCCTCGCCGCTGTGGTGGCCCTTCTGCGGGAGGGAATTGTCCGTCGGCTGAGCCCGCTGGTCGCGAGACTCGAGATCGTGTCGGGGCTTCTGCTCGTCCTCGCCGGCGCCTATCTGACCTACTACTGGGCTCGCGTTCGCTTCGGCGACACCGCCACGCTCGCCGATGATCCGATCGTCGGCACGACGACCTTGTACAGCGCTCGCGTTCAGACCCTCGCCGGCCGCCTCGGGCTGTCGCTCATCCTCGCGCTGGTCCTAGCCACCGGCCTCGTCATCATCGCCGGCCTGTGGCAGGTGCGGAACGGGAGACGGGCAACCGCGCCGACACCCTCCCGGGGACCGTCCTGATGCGCCGCATCGTCTCGCTGCTCGCGGCGGTCATGGTTGTCGGCCTTCTCGCCGGCTGCGGCGCGGCGCGGAAGGCGACCACGACGAAAGCAGACACGCTCGGCCCGAACGCCCGCTTCGCCGACCTCGAGCGCCCGACCCGCACCGTTTCGCTCTTCACGCTCTTCAACTCTCAGGCCCGCATCCCCCGGGTCGTCCTGCTCATTTCACCGACCTGAACAACCTGCCTCGCGGGAGCCAGTTGGTTCCGTCAGAACGTTCTAGAGAAGAACCCGCGCGCGAGGCTCCACGTCTTCGCGCTCTGGATGCCCGTCCTCGCAGGCGACGACCGTTCCTCCTGGGATCGCCACGTCCTCGACGATCCTCGGGTCACGCAGCTCTGGGACGCGCGTCAACTCTTCGGCACCTGGCTCCAGGCGCACGGCGGAGCCTTCTGGGACACCTACCTCGTTTACCGGCCCGCGACACGGTGGAGGAACGAGCCCGGAGGAGAGATCTCCAGCGGCTCGCCGATCATCGGCGCGACGAGCGCCCTCCAGAAAAGCTTGCTGCCGCTTCTTCAGTAGCCTGAACGGCGGACGAGGGTCGATTGCGGAACGGGTTGGCGTTAGACCTGAACGAACCGCGAAGCGCCTCGACTACGCAGGTGCGTGCTGACGGAAGAAGGCGGCGAGCGCCTGGATGCCGTCGCGCTGCGCCTCGCCGCCGCCGAGCCGGCGCAGGAGACCGTCTCCGCCGTCCATCATCAGCAGCTTCAGCCTCTCGCCGTCGGTCGTGCGAAGCTCGAGCTTGGTCGCGGCTGCGTCGACGATGATGGAGTTGAGCGACCACGAGCCGTCTCCGGCGCCTCCCGCGGTCGCCTCGACCAGCGTGTCGGGCGAGACCGCCTTTGCCTGCCCCTTGGGCTGCAGCCGGCGGTCGAGCGGCTGGAGAAGGAGCCGGCGATCGGTAACGCCGATCGCGTAGAGAGAGCCGCTGAAGGTCTTCTGGTGGGTTGCCGCGATGATGCCGCACAGGGTCTCCCCCGACTCGAGCTGCGCCTCGAGCTGCGGTTGCACCTTCGCGGTGAAGTCCCCGGCCACTGCCTCCACCATAATGTGGACCCGGCCCGCGTCAGCCGGGGGGCGAGCGCGAGACTTGCGTTCACCTACCAGGGCGAGCGCGTCGAGGCAGGCGTCCGCGACCTCGCCGCAACCGTCGAGAGCCCGCTCGTCACCGCCTGCGACGTCCGCTCCGACGAGGACATCGCGCGCGTCCTCGCCGAGGTCGGCGAGACCTTCGACGGGCAGCTCGACCTGCTCGTCCACTGGGTGGCGTTCGCCGCGGCGGCGGCCGCTCGATCGTGACGGTGACACGTCGTCTACCGCACGCTGACCGCCGACCTTAACCCCATCTTCGCCAGGGCCGCTTGACAGAGGAGCAGGGGATATCCCTAGCAGACGACTGAAGTTTGTCAGTGAACGGGGATATCCTTACCTACGTCCGCCGCTTTTCTCGGTTGAACAACCGGCGCCTTCCGGAGCTCAGTCGCGTGCTGGAGTTAGCATCAGGTGCTGAAGAGATTCTGAACCGCCGCCGCACGACGTGAGCGTGGCGCTGCTCGACGCCCAGGCCGTGCGCTCGCTCGCCCCGGCCTCGCTCTACTCGCTCGACGGGAAGGTTGCGGTCGTCACCGGAGCGACCGGTGGTCTCGGCCAGTGGTTCGCGGCAGGACTCGGCGCAGCCGGAGCGGCGGTGCTCGTCACCGACCTCGAGGAGGGCCCCGTCGACGAGCTGGTCGCGGTGCTCGCGCACGCGGGCGTGGAGGCGGCCGGGATTGCGGTCGACCTCGTCGAGGAGGACGCCTCCGAGCGGATCGTCGCCGCCGCCGTCGAGCAGCTCGGCGGCGTTCACGTGCTCGTCAACAATGCTGCCGTCAATCGGCGCATGCCGATCCTCGAGATGAACCGCGAGACGTGGGACTGGATCACCCGGATCGACCTGCGCCTTCCGTACTTCCTCTCCCAGGCGGCCGCGCGCCGCATGATCGAACAGGGCATGGGTGGCTCGATCGTCTCGATCTCGTCGCTCAACGCGCTCTATGCGCTCGAGCAGATCTCCGTCTACGGGCCTGCGAAGGCCGGCGTCAGCCAGCTCACCAAGGTGATGCCCTGGAGTGGGTCGAGCACGGCATCCGCGCGAACGCGATTGCGCCCGGCTTCATGGATACGCCGCTCGCAGCGCCGATCTGGGCCGACGAGGAAAAGCGCCGCTGGATCTTCAACCGGGTGCCCGTCGAGCGGCCGGGGTTGCCACGTGAGCTGGTCGGAGCGTGCCTGCTGCTCGCCTCCGACGCGGCGTCGTTCCCCACCGGCCAGACGATGTACGTCGACGGTGGGGCGAGCGCCGGCGGTCGCTGGTTCCACCCCGACCGGTAGACCTATAGGATTGCATTCGAGTCGTCCGAGAAGGAGAGCTCGATGAAGATCGCCGTCGTTGGCGTTGCCGCGTGACACGGGGACCGTCTCGGTCGACCGCATCGGCGACCTGACGAGTCAGGTGGCGGTCGGCCGGTGAGCCCGATCGAGAATCTCTACGAGGCGGAGGGCGCGGAGCTCGTACTAGGCGTGCGGATGAAGCCGCTCTTCGGTGACGGCGCCATGCTCAACCTGCTCGAGTTCGATGACGTGTTCCAGCCTGTGCGCGAGGACTACCGCTGGAGGCTCGCCGGGCCATGAGGGAGAACCCGGTCAAGCGGACGCTCGCAGCAGGAGAGGTGCCGATCGGGACGATGGTGTGCGAGTTCCTGACGAGCAACGTGCCCCGGCTTGTCCGCTCCGCCGGCGCCGACTTCGTCCTCTACGATCTCGAGCACTCCGGCTTCGGCATCGAGCGGCTGCGCGACCTACTGCCGGCGACGAACGCGGCCGGGGTTGTCCCGCTCGTCCGCGTCCCCGACGCGGTCTACGACTCGATCTCGCGCGCGCTCGACCTCGGTGCGCTCGGGGTCATGACCCCGGCCTGCGAGAGCGCCGAAGAGGCGCGGATGCTCGTTGAATCGGCCCGCTTCCCGCCCCAGGGAAAGCGCGGCTTCGGGCTCCTCTACGAGGATGTCTGGGAGCCCGGCGGGTTGCCCGAAACGCTCGCCAAGTCGAACGCCGAGACGCTGCTGATCGTGCAGATCGAGACCGCCGCAGGGCTCAACGCCGTGGAGGAGATCGCGGCGGTGGACGGGATCGACGTGCTCTGGATCGGCCAGTTCGACCTCACCGCCTCGCTCGGCATCCCGGGCCGCTTCGACACGGACGTCTTCCGCGACGCGGTGACGCGGATCGTGGCGGCCGCCCGTGCGGGGGGAAAGCACGTCGGCATGGTGTGCGGCACGGTGGACGAGTGCCGGGCCATGCTCGCCCGGGGGCTCTCGATGATCTCGTACTCGTTTGATACCTGGCTGCTCGAGGGTGCGCTGAAGGCTGGAATCGCGGAGCTGCGCGCGCCGGCGTGACGCCGGTGAAGCCGGCCGCGTCGATGGCGCTCCGTGCTTATCGATCCCTCCTGGAGAACCGGCTTCGCGGAGCTCACACTCGAGCGCGGCCGTCGCGGGCGCCGGCGTCCGCCTGCAGGTCGGCACCCATCACTGCGACCTCGCGGAGATCCGGCAGCTCGGACACCGTCGAGAGCTCGGGCACGGCCGCCATGTACCGGCCCCGGCAGACGGTCTACGGTCTGACGAAGGCGGCGATGGAGCACATGAGGATGAACCCCGTCGCTACGGCCGCGTCCACTAGGTAAACAGCGGGAAACCCCTGACACCGACGTCGAAGCGCTCGACGTGACCGTGCTCGTACTCGGTGACGTAGAGGTGCTCCGAATCACCGAAGCCGAAGCAGGCGTTGGTCGTTTGCCGGCCGGGGGTCTCGATCCGGTGCACCACCCCACCACGCGGGTCGAGCACCGTCACGTCACCCTGTCCGTAGACGGCCACGTAGAGGTTCCCCTCGACGTCGAAGGCCATGCCGTCGGGCCCGCGGAAGACGTCCGGCTTGGAGGGATCGTCGACGTTGCCGAAGAGGTCAGGCTGACCGAGCGCCCCGTTCTGCCAGTCGTAGCGAAGGATCGCTCCGCTCAGCGTCTCCGCGACGTAGAGCGCGCCGTCCGGACCAAACGCGAGACCGTTCGCGTAGCGGATGCCGCCCGCCAGCCGTTCGATCTCCAGTGACCGGGGATCGATCCGATACACACGCCCGTCGAGCTTCAGGGTCTTCCAGCCGGGATGGAAGACACCATCGGGCGCAAGGTCGGCGTCGGTGATTCCCGATTCGGTCAAATAGAGCATGCCGTCCGGCCCGAAGCAGAGATCGTTCGGGTAGATGAACGGTTCGGTGCCGAATGCGTCGAGAACGCGCTCGAAGGGGCCTTCCAGCTCGAGCCGTATGAGTGCGGGCGGGCCGGTGTCGGCGACCCAGAGCGTTCCCTTCCCGTCGACGGTCAGCCCGTTCGGCTCGCCGGTGATCGCGATCGTGCGCCGTGATCGACCGTCGGAGCCGATCAGCGTGACACAGCCTCGCCCGCCTTCCACCAGCGCGACGCTCCCATCCGGAAGCGCGACGGGCCCCTCCGGCCGCGCCAGGTCGTCGGCGAAGAGCACCGGTTCGATCGGCGACGTCACGCGGATGCCCCCCCGGGCCGCTGCTCGTGAAGTGGTTGTGGTTGCTTCCGCCACCAGGAGGCGACGCCCTCGATGTGATCTGCCATCGCCTCCTCGGCGCCGTCGGGATCGTGCGCTCGGATCCGGTCGAGGATCCGCGCGTGCTGCTCGAGCGTCGAGGGGGTGGGACCCGACCCGAGGTTCTCGCGCCGGATGTCGACCAGCGAACTGCCGATGGAGTCCATCAACACGAGGTAGAGCTCATTCCCGGTCGCACGCGCGATCATCCGGTGGAACTTGAGGTCGTCACGGGCCGCCGCCTCGATGTCCCCGACTTCGCGCACCATCCGCTTGTGCACCTGGGCGAGCCGCTCCACGTCCTCGTCCCCGGCCCGCTCGGCTGCCAGCCCAGCGATGTGCACCTCGAGTAGCCGGCGCACCTCGTGCACCTTCTCGAAGTCGAGCGTGCCGCTTCGCAGGTAAAGGCTCATGGACTCGCTCACCGCGGCGGCGTCGACCGCGGCGACACGAAGCCCGCTGCCGGAGCGGACTTCGATCACGCGCTTGGCCACGAGCGCGCGCACCGCTTCGCGAACGACCGTGCGCGAGACGCCGAACTGCTCCCCGAGCTCACGCTCGGACGGCAGCCGGTCGCCAACTGTTAGGCGTCGCGAGAGGATCGTCTCGAGGATCATGTTGGCGGCCTTGTCCGAAAGAGTCGGCTCGCGGACGAGCCGCTCGAAGAATGCACCTTGACCACTGCTCATCGCGCCCTCGTCGTACGTCATACCACATGCCGCGGTCGCTGGCCAACTAGGCACGCCGTCATATAGGACTCTCGGCCGCGCAACGGTTTCATGTCGAGACCTTGACTCTCATGGTCGACTAGTCTTAGAGTCATACAGCAGTTGGTCAGACCGAATGCAGAATGGCCCGAAGGAGGCGCCGCCATGGAGGAAGATCGTTTTAACGTCGATGCGATTGAGGCTCTCATCGAGTCGGGCGCGGGCTCCACGGAAGTCGGCCTGGATCGGCGCCGCTTCCTCGGCACGGCCGCCGGAGCGGCACTCGGCCTCACGGGTCTGAGCAGCATTGGGCCTGCCGCGGCCCGAGCGGGAGTCGCAGCAAGAGCCGCCGAGAAGGGCATCATCGTCTTCGGGCAAGGGTTCACGAGCGCGGACGTCTACAAGCCGCTCATCAAGGGAGCCCTCTCTGAAGGCAAGAAGCGCGGCTACAAGATCCTGCAGAGCTTCGACAACGGCGACGCGAGCAAGCAGATCGCCGAAATCAACACGTGGATAGCGGAGGGTGTCGACGCGATGTCGATTCTGCCGCTCAACGAGAAGGCGATGACTCCGCTGATCAAGAAGGCCCACGCGAAGGGCATCAAGTGGGTCACCTATGCGGGAACGCTTCCCGGCGAGGACGGGTACTGCTGGTGGGACAACTTCGGGGGCGGCCACGACTTCGCGCGGCACTGCGCGAAGTGGATCCACAGGGAGCTGGGAGGGAAGGCCGAGGTCGCCCTCTTTACTGCGGACTTCTTCGTGAATGGGCGGCAGCGCGTCCGGGGCGCCTATGCCGCGCTCCAGAAGCTTGTGCCGGGCGCCAAGGTCGTAGCGGCAACGCAGGCGATCCTCGCAGCCGATGCGTACAAGGCAATGCAGTCAGTCCTGTCTGCCCACCCGAACGTCAACGTCGTCATCTGCATCGCCGATGACGGGGCGATCGGTGCCGAGCGGGCATTCCTTGCGACGCGACCGTCCCAGGACCGGATCAAACAGATGTACATCACGGGCTACGATGGTTCCCGCGTGGCCATGAAGAGGGTGCTCACCGGCGGTCCCCTCCGTTCGAGCATCGCGCTTCCACTCAAGGCGATCGGCGCGTCGGCTATCTGGGTTCCCGCGAACCTGATCGAGGGCAAGAAGCCAACGTCGATCAAGCACAAGTACATTCTTGTCACCGCCGAGAACCCCGCCGTCGGTAAGAGGCTGATCGCAGACTTCCTGTAGGAGCACGCGGGGGCGGTTGGTCGTCCCCGCCGTGCCGCTCCCAGGTTGCTCGGCAGGAGTGCTCGCGGTTGCGTATTGCTCGCCCGTTTATCAACTGGTCTCAGCGGAACGGGCTCTTCTTTGCGTACCTAGGCCTCGTCCTCTTCTTTGCGTTGTCGAGCGGCCGCTTTCTGACCACCTCGAACGTCCAGGTCATCCTCGTCCAGATCTCGGTCTTTGGGATCATCGCCGTTCCCGGCGCAATGCTGATCCTGTCCGGTTACATCGATCTGTCAATCGGCTCGCTCGCCGTCTTCGTCTCGATTGTCTTCGGCGAGCTCGTGGTCACGCGCGGCATGTCCACGGTATGGGCGACGGTGGTAGTCCTGCTCATCGGGCTGTCATGGGGCCTTTCGCAGGGGTTCCTGATCGCCCGTCTCGGTTTCTCGCCGATCGTGGTGACACTCGGGAGTCTCGCGGGTGCCCGAGGCCTCGGCGAGTACATCAGCAAAGGGCAGAACCAGTACGGCTTCGGGCCCGGGTTCGGGGAGCTCGGAAACGGTCAATGGCTGGGTATCGACATCCCGGTCTGGGTCTGCGCGGTCGCGTTCGTGCTCGGTGCGTACGTCTGGTATCAGATGCCCTACGGTCGGCACATGACAGCGATCGGCTCGGATCGCGCGGTAGCGCGCTCGCTTGGGATAGCGGTCAAGCGGATACCCCTCCTGCTCTACGGCGCGTCGGGGCTCGCCGCAACACTCGGCGGCCTGATCGTGACGTCCCAACTCGACGGCTCGTCGCTGTCGATCGGGGTCGGCTGGGAGCTCCAGGTCCTGACCGGGATCCTGCTCGGCGGCGTCGCGTTTACGGGCGGTAGAGGCTCGCTTTTTGGCGTCCTGATCGGCATCCTGTTCATCGGTACGCTGACGAACGGCCTCATCGTGCTCAACATCAGCCCGTACTTGCAGAACGTGGCCGTTGGCATCGCGCTCGTGTTCGCAGCCGCGCTCGACGTGCTCTATCAGCGCCTCGACCGGATCCCGGTAGCCGACCCGAAGGAGGAGGGACAGCCTCGACTGCGAGCTTCGCTCAAGCTGCGGAGGCGCCAGCGATGAACGCCCGGGCAGCTGCAGACGAGAGAGGAACGCCGGTCCTAGAAGTTCGCGCCCTCTCCAAGAGCTTCGGCGCTGTGCGCGCGGTCCGCGACGTGAGCTTCTCTCTATTTGCGGGCGAGGTCATAGGGCTCGTTGGCGACAACGGAGCCGGCAAGAGCACGCTGGTGAGCATCGTCTCCGGCGGCCTGAAGCCCGACGTCGGTCAGATCGTCGTCGACGGCGCGGATCGCACATTCGAGAACCCGTCACAGGCTCGGGCGCGCGGTATCGAGACGGTGTTTCAGTTCCTCTCGCTGGTGCCGACACTCGACATCGCCGAGAACGTGTTCCTGAACAGGGAGGTCTACGGACCGACGCGTGTCCTCCGCTGGCTCAAGAGGATGCACAAGAGCGAGATGCGAAGGAGCGTCGTACGCGGCTTCGAACGCCTCGGACTATCTCTGCCGCCGCCTCGAACGAAGGTTGCAGCATTGTCCGGAGGTCAACGGCAGGCCGTCGCGATCGCACGCGTCGTGCTCTGGGGCAGCCACATCGTTCTAATGGACGAGCCGGCTGCCTCGCTCGGCGTGAAGCAGACCGAGATCGTTCTCTCGTTCGTCGAGCGGCTCAAGGCGCAGGGAGTCGCAGTGATCTTCATCTCGCACAATATGGAGCACGTCCTCCGGGTCTCAGACCGCATCGTCGTCATGCGACTCGGCGAAAAGGTCTTCGACGCGCCGAGAAGCGACGTGACCGCAATGGAGCTCGTCGGACTCATCACCGGCGCGACGACCCTGGTCTAGTGCGGTTTCTCAAAACGTTTGACCGGAAACGCGGCCGGACCTCTCGCGTTGGTGTCGAATTGGGACGCATGCGATCTGAGGAGGTGTGGATGCGTCCCGCGGAGGTGTTTGTGCGTGAGCTGGCCCCGGCTGAGGGGCAGCGGTTGAAGCGGTTGTCGAAGCAGTCGAAGCTCGCCTCGATGAGGCAGCGGGCGCTGATCCTGCTCGCCTCGAACACGTTGATGAGCGCGCCCGAGATCGCGCGCATGCTGCTCACCGACGAGTCGCATGTGCGGAAGGTGATCCATGACTTCAACCGTCAGGGGTTCGAGTCGTTGCGCCCTCGTTTCCGGGGCGGGCGACCCCGCCGGATCTCGATTGACGACGAGCAGCGGATCGTCGCGGTCGCCGGCGCCCGTCCCGACGCGCTCGGGGTGCCGTACGCGCGCTGGAGCCTGGCCAAGCTTTCCCGCTACCTGCGCGGGCGGGAGCTCGAGGTCTCGCCGGCGCAGCTTGGCCGCATCCTTGCCCGCAACGGGATCTCCCT
>JBBRYP010000016.1:0-64987 GCA_038237515.1 Gaiellales bacterium | reverse complement strand
CCAACGTTTCGCTCGAAACTGACGGTTCGCCGACGCCGCACTATTCCGGCCGCTCTGCGGCCGGCGGCCGCGAAGCGGCCGAGTAGTGCGGCCTCCACCTGCCCTTCGTTTCCGGTCGAACGTTATGAGAGGCCGCACTAGTTCGCCGGACGGTGCGCTAGCCACCGTCCTCGCGGCTTGGGCTTCTTGTTCCGCCGCTGGAGCCTGGAAGCCGCCGCAGAGCGTGCGGGTGCGCCTGGAAGTAGACGTCTCGCCGCCGGCGGTCGCTCACGTGCGTATAGATCTCCGTCGTCGCGAGATCGGCGTGACCGAGCATCTCCTGGACGCTGCGTAGGTCAGCGCCTCCCTCGAGCAGATGCGTCGCGAACGAATGTCGCAGGAGGTGTGGGTGCACGCGCTCGGGTTCGAGGCCCGCGTGCGCTGCGAGGCGCCGGAGGACGAGGAAGATGCCCGCCCGCGTCAGGCCGCCGCCCTGGGCGTTCAAGAAGAGCTCCGGCCGGTGCCGGCGGTCGAGGTACGGCCGCCCGCGCGCGAGGTAGCGGCGGAGGGCATCGGCCGCCCGCCGTCCGAGCGGCACGATCCGTTCCTTGCCGCCCTTGCCGACGCAGCGGACGAGGCGCTCCTCGAGGTCGACGCTCGTCCGGTCGAGGGCGACGGCTTCGCCCACGCGTAGGCCCGCTCCGTAGAGGAGCTCCGCGATCGCCTGGTCGCGCAGCGCACGGGGTGTGGTGCCGGCGGCCGCCTCGATCAGGCGTTCGGCCTCGCCCGGGGACAGCGTGCGCGGGAGCTTGCGGACGCGCCTGGGAAGCTCGACGCCGGCCGCGGGATTGTCGACGCGCTCCCCGATCAGGAGCTGGTGGCGGAAGAAGGAGCGAGCCGCCGCCATCCGTCGTGCGATCGTCGCCGCCGAGGCGCCCTCGGCGCGGCACGCCGCGACGTAGCGCTCGAGGTCGTCCTTGGAGGCGCCGGCGACCGCGCTGCCGAGAAAGCTCGCGAGCGCCCTGAGGTCGCGCCGGTACGCCTCGACCGTGCGCGCGGCGCAGCGCGCACCGAGGACTGCGAGGAAGCTATCGACTTCCCGGTCGGCGGTCGGCGCCACGCATCTGAGATTCGCTCTCTGCCGGGGTTTGCCTCCGCCCGGGCCCGCGCGTCCGGCCGGAGTGGCCGCCGCCGCGGTCTCGCTTTCGTCTCGCAATCGTCTCGGTCGCCTGCGAGTCTTCTGCCTAGGCTGTCGGTGGGTGGGGGTGGTGGGAACCCGGTGAGACGCGTCTGACAGAAAAGTCCGGTGGCCTCACGACCGGGGATGCGCGCGATCGTAGACGCGGCGCAGGCGCCGGCCGTCGACGTGGCTGTAGACCTGCGTCGTCGACAGCGAGCTGTGGCCCAGCAACTCCTGGATCACACGAAGGTCGGCGCCCCCCTCGAGCAGGTGCGTGGCAAACGCGTGTCGGAGCCGGTGCGGATGGCGAAAGAGGCGACGCAGAGCGCTCGTGTCGAGGCGACGGCCACGGGCGGAGAGGAAGAAGGCGGGCTCGGCGCCGCGGGCAAGCTCCGATCGCGCCTCGCGCAGGTAGCGGGCCGCCCAGTGTGCGGCTTCCTCGCCGAGCGGCACCACCCGCTCCTTGCCCCCCTTGCCCCGCACGCGGACGAGCTCCTGCTCGAAGTCGACCGAGCCGAGGTCGAGGTCGATGGTCTCGCGGCTGCGAAGGCCCGCGGAATAGACGAGCTCGAGCAGAGCCCGGTTGCGCAGGCCGAGCGCTCCGTCGGCGTCGAGTGCTCCGAATGCCTCGTCGATCTCCCTCGCCTTCGGAGTCTCGGGCAGCCGGCGCGGGCGGCGCGGCGCGAACGATCCCTCCGGCACTCGTTCCGGCCCGAGCGCGTACCGGAGGAACGAGCGAACTGCGGAGATCTTGCGAGCGATCGTTGCCGGCGCGAGCCGCCGTGGTTGGCGGCCGGCCCGCGCCCGCCCGAGCTCGGCGGCGAACTCGGCGAGTACCCGGGCATCGACCGTCTCGAGCCTTGCGCCGCGGGCTCGCAGCCACGCCGCGAACTCGCCGAGGTCGCTGCGGTACGCCCCGCGGGTCGCGTCTCCGAGCTTGGGGCTCGCCAGGAAGCGGTCGATGGCCTTGCCGATCTCCATCCGCCCCGGTTCGGGCCGGGGGCTCGTTCGCCTGCCGCCGATTCGCTACCGCCGAAGAAAACGCGCCGAAGAAAACGCGCCGGGGCTGGCGGCGAGCCCGCGAGCGGCCCGCTGCTGGATCGCCGGTTGGACGAGGAGCTCGGCGTCGATTGCGTTACGCGCGTCCCCCGGGCGAGCTACCGCCCAGCTGCAGAACCTCCGCCGGCTCTCGCCGATGCGCGAGAAAGATCGAGTGGCGGAAACCGGGTTCGCGGAGGGCACCGCAGACGACGCTTTTTAGCCGGAGGTCAATTGACGCAGATGCGTGCCGTCGGCGTTGACGACGTAGACCTGTGTCCTTCGGTTCGGGTTCGCAGGGTCGTAGCCGCGAACGAACACCACGAGCCGACCATCCGTCGACCAACGGGGATGGTCTCCCTGGCAAAGGCGATCCACTTGCCGTTCGGCGACCAGTCCGGATCTTCCGCGACTGCGAAAACGCGCGATGCTTCGCCTCGCGCCGATTCCGCAGCCGACGCGCCGCTCGCGATGCCGACGAGGAGTAGTCCCACGATCGACACGAGCGGGCGAACGAATCGTTTGCTCGGACCCGTCATGACACCCTAGCCACCGCGGCGGCCCGGGGGAGGGGAGCGGCCCTCCTTCTCCAGCCCCTTTTACCCTCTCCAACAGACGTTCGTTCGGGGTTCGATCACCAGAAGCCGTCATACGGTTCGGTCGACTCGGTTCTAGGATCTCGCAGGCATGAATGAGCTGAGCCTCGAGATCGTCGAGGGCCCGCAGGCCGGACGCCGGGTATCGCTCACGGGCTCGCTGACGGTCGGCCGCGAGGACGGGGTAGACCTGCGGCTGGACGACGAGCTCGTCTCGCGCCGCCACGCACGGATCACGCCGGACGCCGAAGGCGCCGGTGCGGTCGTCGAGGACCTCGAATCGCGGAACGGGACGTTCGTCAACGACGCCGAGATCCACACGCCGACGAGCGTGAGGCCCGGCGAGGAGATCCTCGTCGGCGTCACCGTGCTCGAGCTGCGAACCGCGGCGCAGGTCGCGATCCGCCCGACGGCCGTGCGGCCGAAGCCTCCGCCGCTCTCCGCGGCGCAGCGCCCGGCCGACTTCGTTCCGCCCGTCACAGCGGCGCCGTCCACGTCGCAGATCGACCCGCTGCTCGACATCCACGTGAAGGCGAAGGCGCGGACGGCGCCGCTCGCCATCTTCGTCCTCGTCGTCTTCGCCGTCCTCATCTTCCTGGCGCTGCGCCGCTAGAACGCTCACCGCGCCGCGAAGTAGACGACGAGGGCGACTGCCGTCGCGATGACGACGGCGAAGGTGCTCGCTGCGGCGGGCAGCGAGCGGGAGGCGGGGCCGCGGCGCCGCCGAACAGGCGTCGGCTCGTAGGCCGCGAACGGAGCGAGGGCCGCCTGCGGCGGCGGCGCGGGCGTCAGAGCGGCCACCGTGTCCCGAGCCCCCTCGACGGCGAGCGTCGTGTCGCCGAGGGCGACGACATCGCCCGCACGGAGGCGCACGGCTGCGGTGATCCGCACGCCGTTGACGAAGGTGCCGTTCAGCGAGCCGAGATCCTCGACCTCGAGCTGCGACTCAATGGTCCGCAGAGCGGCATGCCGGCGCGAGACCTCCTCGTCCGGTAGCCGCAGGTCGCCCTCGCGGCCGAGTACGACCTCCCCCGCCACCTCCACCCGCTGACCTGCAAGGGCACCGTCCCGCACGACGACGACCAGGCGCGGCGACGGCTTCGGCATGGCCCAGGAGGATAATCGCCCGATGGGTGCCCGCCGCCTCGTCGCCGGCTACGCGACCCTTCTGGCGGCCTGCGGCGGCATCGCGGCAGCCTCCCTCACGGTGGGCTCCGGAAAGGAGGCCGAGCCAAGGGTCTCAGGCAGCTACCGGCTACCGGGAGGCGTGCTCCTCGAGCTTCGCCAGTCGGGCCAGTTCGTCGACGCGGGAGCCGGCTGCGGGGGAAAGCTGCGGCTGCGCCACGGCCACCTGCGCGGGAGGTTCCGGTGCGGCCGGAGAAGCGGCCCGGTCGACCTGGTGCCCGTGCACGGCGCGCCCTCGCAGCTTCGCGGGAGCTACGCGGGCCGCGCGATCGTAGTCCGCTTCGTCGCAGATCTACCGAAGCCCGGGACGGCTGTTCAGCGGGGGGCGCCGCCGACGAACGAGCAGCTCTTCGGACGCCTCATGCTCGCGATCGCCGCCGTGATACTCGCGGCGCGCGGCCTGCGCGCCCTGATCGGGCGCATCGGTCAGCCGCCGGTGATGGGGGAGGTCCTGGCCGGCATCCTCCTCGGCCCGACGCTCCTCGGCGCCGTCGCTCCCGGGGTGAAGGACTACCTCTTTCCGAGCTTCGTGCTGCCGCTTCTCACCGCGGGCGCCGACATCGGCCTCGCCTTCTATATGTTCCTCGTCGGACTCGAACTCGACCCTCGGCTGCTGAAGGGGCGCGTGGGGCAGGCCGCCGCGATCTCGAACGCGAGCATCGTCCTGCCGCTCGCGCTCGGGATGGCGGCCGCGGTTCCCCTCTACACCCTGCTCGCCCCGCCGACGCGCTTCGTCGCCTTCGCCCTCTTCATGGGCGTCGCCATGTCGATCACCGCCTTCCCCGTGCTCGCGCGGATCCTGATCGAGCGGCGGATGCTGAAGACGCCGATCGGCGCCCTCGCCCTCTCCTCCGCCGCTGTGGACGACGTCACCGCCTGGGGGTTGCTGGCGCTTGCGTCGGGCGTCGCGCTGCACGGATCCGCCTTCGGCTTCCTGCCCGTGCTCGGCTACGTTTTCGCCTTCTGCGGGGTGATGGCGGTCCTCGGCCGGCCTCTCCTCGCGCGAGTCTCGCGCGCCTACGACGAGGCGGGGCAGGTGCCCGCAGGCTGGATCGCCGCCATCTTCGTGGGCGTCCTGCTCTCGTCCTACGCGTCGATGAAGAGCGGCGTAGCGCCGATCTTCGGCGCTTTCGTAATGGGACTGATCATGCCGCGGCGGGCCGATCTCTCACACGACGTCACCCGCCGGCTGGAGGACTTCGTCTCGACCGTCCTGCTGCCGCTCTTCTTCGTCGTCACGGGCCTGAGGACGCAGGTGGGGCTGCTCGACAGACCGATCCTGTGGCTGATCACCGGCGGGCTCGTCGTCGTCGCGAGCGTGGGGAAATGGCTCGGCGCCATGCTTGCCGCGCGCCTGGGCGGCTATCCGCTCCGCGACTCGGCGGTGATCGGCGCCCTCATGAACACGCGCGGGCTGACCGAGCTGATCGTCCTGAACATCGGCCTCGAGCTCGACGTGATCTCGCCGGCTCTCTTCACGATGCTCGTCCTGATGGCGCTCGTCACCACCTTCATGACCGCTCCGATCCTGCGACTGCTCGATCCCCGCAAGAGGCTCACCTCGCCGCCGGAGGAGGAGCTCCGTTCGGCTGCGGTCGATACGCCCTCCGAGTTCGGGGCCCCCGAACGGTCGCTGCTCGTGTGCCCGCTCGCGGAGCAGAACCTCGACGCCCTGCTCCTGCTCGCGGAGCCGCTCGCCCGCTCGCGGCCGCCGAGAGCTGATCGTGGCGCGTCTGCTCGCGCCCTCCCGGATCGTGACCGGGCTCGCGCCGGAGGAGCGGGAGTTGGCGCGCGCCTCGCGTGAGCTGGCGCGGCTGCGTTCGGGGCTCGTGCGTCGCAGGCTCCCGACGCGGACAGTCGCTTTCACCTCGCCCGATCGCGGCGCCGACCTCGTCCGCCTCGCCTCGGAGGAGGAGGTCGACCTCCTCCTCGTGGACGGGCGTCGGCCGCTGCTCGGCGAGGGCATCCCGAGGGGCGAGGTCGGCGCCCTCCTCGAGCGGGCGCCGTGCGATGTGGCCGTCCTTGTCGAGCGCGAGCGCGTGCCGGAGCTCGACGAGTACCACCCGATCGTCGTCCCCTTCAGCGGAGACGATCACGACTGGGCGGCGCTCGAGCTGGCCGCGTGGGTCGCGAGCGCGAACGACACGCCGCTGCGCCTCCTCGGTGCGGGCGGCGGGGACGGCCGCGACGCGAGCCGGCTGCTGGCGGCGGCATCGCTCGTCGTCCAGCAGCTGGCGGGCGTCTCCGCCGAGCCCCTCCTCGTTCCTCCAGGCGGCACTGCCGTGCTCGAGGCGGCGGCGGGCGCGGGCCTGCTCGTCGTCGGGCTGTCGGCGCGATGGCGCGAGGAGGGGCTGGGTCCGGTGCGGGCGGCGATCGCCCGGTCGGCGTCGGGGCCGACGCTCTTCGTCCGGCGCGGCTCGCGCGGGGGCGCGCTGGCCGCCCGCACCGGAACGACGCGGTTCGCGTGGTCTCGCGCCTGAGCTCCGCCCGATCGATCGTCTAGCGTCCGCTGCCTGGCAGCCGCGGCGCCACAGGATTCGACGATCGCCGTCGTGGGCGACGGCTTCGGCTCGCTGCTCGTCTACGGCACCGCCGTCTACCTCGGCTTCCGCCCGGAGCAGGTGACGATCTACGGCCCGAGCGACAGCGCCGTCGGCACCTACGGCCAGTACGCGCACAACCTTGGACAGACCGTCCTGCGGTCGGAGTCCGAATCGCACTTCCTGCCTGCGGACTGGCCGACGTTCGCGCAGCTCGACGCCTGGGCTCGCCTGCGGCCCGACCCACTCGTCCGCTCGATCAGCCGGCGCTACAACCCCGGTGTTCCCGAGATCCTGAGCGAGGCGTCGACGGTGCAGCAGCGCCTGGGATGGGATGCCCGCCGCGTCGCGACGCGCGTCGGGTGGATCCAGCGCGAGCTCGCGCCGGTGCCGCACTTCGTGCTCTACGACGAGGAGGCACGCTTCGTCGGCCGGGCGAGACATGTGATGCTGGCGCTCGGGCACGGGCCGCTTTCCTTCCCTCGGGCGCTCGCGCAGGCGCGCGAGCAACCCGAGCTCGCCGAGCGCGTCGTCCAGGCCTACGAGGCGAAGGAGTATGCCCCGGAGGGGCGCTACGTCGTGATCGGAGCCGGGATCGCGTCGGTCAACGAGTGGGCGAACGCCCTCGACGCCGGCGCCAAAGTGATCTCGCTCCTGCGCAATCCGGCACCCGACGAACAGGACCTCAACACTCCGCGCTGCCTCTTCGAGGCCTACGGCATCGACGCCTACCAGGGCCTTACGTTCGAGCAGCGCGTGGCCTTCCTCGGCAAGATCCTCAAGGGCACCTCGCCGCGCCGGCGGAGCTGGATCTCGAAGGTCAGGCGGGGCATCGAGGAGGGCCGCTTCGACCAGCTGATCGGCGAAATCGATCGCATCGAGCCGGGGCCGGCCGGCCTCCGGATCCATGTCTCGAGCCGTCACGGCCCCGAGCCGGGCTGGCTCGACGTCACGGGTGTCGTAGCGGGCACCGGCTTCGTCAAGTTGGCTCTCGCCGTCCCGCTGATTCGCCGCCTCGTCGAGCACTACGCCCTCCCGGTGGACGACGGGCGCCTGCGGCTCCGCTCGAACTGCGGCGTTCCCGGCCTCGATCGCGAGGAGTCCAGGCTCTGCCTGATGGGGCTGCTCGCGAACACGGTCGTCCCGCACGGCGACACGATCGCTGGGCTCAAGTACGTCGCGCGACGATTCGTCGCGGACTGCGCCCGGGCCGAGCGGCTCCGCGAGCGGCCGTTCCCGTCGCGCCTGCGCCTCCAGCTCGGTCTCGCCCGCGAGACGGCCCGGGCGATCCGCCGCACCCGCCGCACGGAGCAGCTCGCCTGATGTGCCCGACAGTCCTCGGCCGGATCGAGACGCGGACAGCGATCCTGCTCGGCCCCGCGATCCTCGCCGCCATCCTCTCGCTGCTCACACGCGACGAGGGCTGGATCGTGACGATCGGGATCTACCTCCTGCTCGGTGTCGCGCTCGACGTGCTCGTCTACCAGTACGTGATCCGCTGGCAGCCGCCGTGGCTGACCTTCGTCCTCGGCTGCGGGGAGTTCGTGCTCCTCTTCCTGGCTCTGAAGGTGCTGAAGCCGGGACAGCCCGGCTACGGCGCCGGCGGCCTCGTCGGCCAGGACGACTGGAAGCCGGCTGCCCTCTTCTGGGCCAGCTGGACTCTGGCAATCTGGACGCGGATCGTCGTGCTCCCGTTCGTCTCCCTCGCCTGGATCGAGAACGGCGGCGAGTTCCGCCGAACCGACTGGACGGTGCCTGCGGAGTCGGAGCCCCTGCCGCTGGTGGCCAAGCCGCACCTCGAGGCGCCGCGGCTCGTGCGCGAGTTCACGGCCGAGCACGCGATCCCGGCTGCGCGGCAACCGCCGCTGACGGCGACCCACGCAATTCCGGGCGCCGCGCCCCCTGCCGACCGCTGACGTTCGTGTGCCCGGCGGGGTCTGACCCCGTGCGAGGCGACCTGTGAGCGGCGCGCGGCCTTCCGCAGGCGAGTACGATGACGCGCCGAACCTGCCCAGAAGACGTGCTTACGCAGCGTCTTTCACGGGAAAGCAAGGGAGCTCGATGGCGATCGTCACCGACAAGCGAGACCGCGTCGACCTCACCGACCACGGGATCGACGCTGTGGGAGGCGTCCACCGGCAGCCGACGACCTCGCTGCTGTACACGCATGCGCTTGCGCGCGGCGACGGACGGCTCGCGGAGGGCGGCCCGCTCGCCGTGGACACCGGCCGCTACACGGGCCGCTCGCCGAAGGACAAGTTCCTCGTGGCGGAGCCGGGGTCGAAGGAGCGGATCTGGTGGGGGGAGGTGAACCAGGAGCTTTCGGAGGACAAGTACGAGCGGCTGCGTGAGAAGGTGGTCCAGCACCTCGAGGGCGCCGACCTCTACGTCGTCGACGCGTTCGCGGGGGCCGACCCCGCACATCGGATCTGCGTACGGGTCGTCACCAACCATCCCTACCACGCGCTCTTCGCCAAAACGCTCTTCATCGAGCCGGCCGAGGACGAGCTCGAGGAGTTCTCGCCGCAGGCGCTCGTCCTCCACGCGCCGGCCCTCGAGGCTGACCCGGCGTACGACGGGACGCGCAGCACCACCTTCGTCGCCCTCCACCCGAGCCGAACCGAGGTGCTGATCGGCGGCACGTTCTACGCCGGCGAGATCAAGAAGTCGATCTTCACCGTCATGAACGATCGCCTCCCGCTCGAGAGCGTGCTCCCAATGCACTGCTCCGCGAACGTCGGCGACGAGGGCGACGTGGCGATCTTCTTCGGGCTCTCCGGAACGGGCAAGACGACGCTCTCCGCCGATCCCTCGCGCCGCCTGATCGGAGACGACGAGCACGGCTGGGGAGACGCCGGGATCTTCAACATCGAGGGGGGCTGCTACGCCAAGGTGATCCGGCTCTCGCCGGAGGCCGAGCCCGAGATCTTCGCGACCACCAGGGCCTACGGCACGATTCTCGAGAACGTCGTCATCGACGAACGCGGCGTCGTCGACCTGGACGACGACTCGAAGACCGAGAACACGCGCGCGGCGTACAAGCTCGAGCAGATCGGAAACGCCCTGCCGGCGAAGCGGGCGGGCCATCCGCGCTCGGTTGTGATGCTGACCGCGGACGCGTTCGGGATCTTGCCGCCGATCGCCCGCCTCACCCGCGATCAGGCGCTGTTCTACTTCCTCTCCGGCTTCACCGCCAAGCTCGCCGGTACCGAGATGGGCGTGACGGAGCCGCAGCCGACCTTCTCCGCCTGCTTCGGAGCTCCGTTCCTGCCGCAGCCGCCGCTCGTCTATGCGCGCATGCTCGGCGAGAAGCTCGACGAGCACGGTTCGGCCGTGTGGCTCGTCAATACGGGTTGGACGGGCGGTCGGTTCGGCGAGGGCCGGCGGATGCCGATCCAAGCGACGCGCGCGCTGCTCGACGCTGCGCTCTCCGGTGGGCTCGACGACGTCGAGTGTCGGACGGACGGGCTCTTCGGGTTCGAGGTTCCGGTGGCGGTGCCCGGGGTGGACTCACAGCTGCTCGATCCCCGAGCGACCTGGCGCGACCCCGAGGCCTACGACCGCAATGGCCGCGAGCTAGCGCGCATGTTCCGCGACAACTTCGAGCGGCGCTTCGCAGCGGACGCCGGAGCCGCAGTGGCGGGCGCCGGGCCTCGCGTCTGACAGAAGGTCCGCTACCTACTGGAGGGGGAACTCGGTGGCGAAGAGGGGCTACCAGAAGCTGACCGCTGAGGAGCGTGCACGCCAGCTCGGCAACCAGCGCCGCCTCGAGGAGTTGATCGAGGGGCGCCTGCGCGAGGACGGTCTGATGCGCGAGGAGATCGAGCGGCGCCTCGTTCTGCACGAGCCTTTCCGCCGAAGCGCCTAAGATCCCGGCGGCTCGCTCAGAGGACGCTCCTGACGCCGACGGCGGCAACGAAACGCGACCCGATCTCGATTCGATAGCGTCCGAAGCGGTGGAGGCGAAGCACGACGTCCTGATCGTGGGGGCCGGTTGCGCGGGGATGCGCGCCGCGATCGAGGCATTCGACGCGGGCGCTGACGTCGCCGTGATCTCCAAGATCCATCCCGTCCGCAGCCACTCCGGAGCGGCCGAGGGCGGCATCAACGCAGCGCTCGGAAACGCGTCCGAGGACAACCCCGAGAACCACGCGTTCGACACGGTCAAGGGCTCCGACTACCTGGGGGATCAGGATGCGATCGAGATCCTCTGCAACGAGGCGCCCGGGGACGTGTACCAGCTCGAGCACTGGGGCGCCGTCTTCTCGCGCACCGACGACGGCCGCATTGCGCAGCGTCCTTTTGGGGCGGCCGGCGAGCCCCGCACCGCGTACGCGGCTGACATCACCGGCCACGTCCTGATCCAAGTGCTCTACGAGCAGATGATGAAGCGCGACGTGGCGGTCTACGAGGAGTTCTTTGCCTGGAAGCTCGTCCTGAACGACGACCGCTGCCAGGGCGTGATCGCGTGGGACCTCCTGAACGGCGGGCTCAAGTCGATCGGCGCGAAGACCGTGATCCTCGCGACGGGAGGCGCCGGCCGGCTCTACCAGGGCACGACGAACGCGTATGCGTGCACGGGCGACGGGATGACGATGGCGCTCCGCGTCGGCGTGGGGCTGAAGGACATGGAGATGATGCAGTTCCACCCGACGACGCTCTCCCCCACGGGCGTGCTGATCACCGAGGGCTGTCGCGGCGAGGGCGCCTACCTCCTGAACGCCGACGGCGAGCGGTTCCTGAAGCGCTACGCGCCGAACGCGATGGAGCTTGCGAGCCGGGACGTCATCTCGCGTGCCGAGCAGACCGAGATCGACGAGGGACGCGGCATCGACGGCAACGTCCTCCTCGACCTCCGCCACCTGGGTGCCGAGAAGATCCTCGAGCGGCTGCACGGCACGCGCGAGCTCTCGATGGTCTTTGCCGGCGTCGACCCGATCGACGAGCCGATCCCGGTGCGGCCCGGCGCCCACTACCACATGGGCGGCGTCGACACCGATGCCTGGGGTCGGACGAGTCTGACCGGCCTCTACGCGGCCGGCGAGTGCGCGTGCATCTCAGTGCACGGCGCAAACCGTCTTGGCGGCAACGCGCTGATGGAGACGATCACGTTCGGCAAGCGCTCGGGCGCCCACGCAGCAGACTGGGCGCTTTCGCACACGACCGTGGAGGTGCCGCCGTCGGTCGAGGCAGACTCCGAGCGCGAGCTGCAGGCCCTCCTCGATCGCAGCGAGGGCGAGCGTCCCTGGTCGATCCGGGACGAGCTCGCTTCGACGATGCACGAGAACTTCGGCGTCTTCCGGCGCGAGGAGCAGATGCAGGAGCAGGGGCGGACGATCGAGCGCCTTCGCGAGCGCTACGAGCGGGTCGTGGTGGAGGACAAGGGCTCCGTCTTCAACAGCGACCTGACCCAGGCGCTCGAGCTGGGCTTCCTGCTCGAGCTCGCCGACTGCATGGTGGTTTCGGGGATCGCCCGCAAGGAGAGCCGCGGCGCCCACGCGCGCCCGGACGACTACCCGGCTCGCGACGACGAGAACTTCATGCGGCACACGATCACGACGTGGGTCGACGGCCGGCCGCAACTCGACTGGAAGCCGGTGACGGCGACGAAGTGGCAGCCGATGGAGCGCAAGTACTGATGCGCGCTCGTTTCTCTACAACGAATGCCGGCGTGCCCGACGAGTGGATCTCGGAGGAGGTTCGATGACCGAAGCGGCGATCGAGACGTGGCGGGGCCCGACGATGGACGTTCGGCTGAAGATCTGGCGCGTCGACGGCGAGACCGGCGAGCGCGCGCTCAAGGAGTACGAGATCGAGGCGCCGGAATGGGCCTGTCTGCTCGATGTCCTGGACATCGTCAAGGATCGTCAGGATGGGACGCTCGCCTACCGGAAGAGCTGCCGGATGATGATCTGCGGCTCCTGCGGGATGCGCATGGACGGGCGCGCGGTGCTCGCCTGCAAGGAGCGGATGAAGCCGATCGTCGACGCCGGGCACGTGCCGGTCATCTCGGCGATGGGGAACCTTCCGATCCTGAAGGACCTCGTCGTCGATATGGAGCCCTTCTGGTCGAAGATGCGGGCGATGAAGCCGTGGCTCCAGCCGGGTTACGAGGAGCCGCCGGTGAAGGAGCGCCAGGTCTCGCAGGAGCAGATGAACGTCATCCACAAGGAGGCGCTCTGCATCAACTGCGGCTGCTGCGTCTCCGAGTGCAACTCGATGGAGTCGGACCCCGAGTTCCTCGGTCCCGCCGCCCTCGCGAAGGGCATGCGCTTCGTCGGCGACGCGCGTGACGGCGCAACCATCGAGCGGCTGAACGACTACAACTCGGAGCACGGGATCTGGGACTGCACGCGCTGCTACTTCTGCCAGGAGCGCTGCCCGAAGGGAGTCGATCCCCGCGACGCCATCGCCAAGCTCGGCGCCGAGTCGATCAAGGCCGGGATCACACACGACATGGGGGCGAAGCACGCAAAGTGGTTCGTCACCTCGGCGAAGACGACGGGCTGGCTGCGCGAGACCGAGCTCGTCCCGAAGACGCAGGGCGTCGTCTCCTCGATCAAGCAGATGAAGTTCGCGATGACCCTCGCGAAGAAAGGGAAGGTGCCGCCTCCATTCCCGCCGCACGTGGCCGACGACGTCAAGGAGTCGCGCGCGCTCTACAACCTTGTCAAGGAGCAGGGACGCGACGGGGCGCTCGGCATCGTCCAGGGCGAGCACGCTCTCGGACGGATCGAGTTCACCGAGGCCGGCGGCGTCAAGGTGAACGATCCTGAGGTTCTCCCGGGTGTCGAGCCGCCCCACGCGGAGGGATGACGATGTCGACGAACGGAACGGGCCTGCGCAAGGTTGCCTACTACAAGGGCTGCCTCGCGGCGCTCTCGGCCAAGGAGCTCGATTCCTCGACGCAGGCGCTCGCACCGATGGTGGGCCTCGAGCTCGACGAGCTGCAGTCGGTCACGTGCTGCGGCGCGGGCGACATCCATGAGGCCGAGCCCGATTACTACCTGCACCTGAACGCCCGGATCCTGGCCTACGGGGAGGCGACGGGCGCCGACACCCTGATGACGATCTGCAACGTCTGCACGCTCAACCTCCGGCAGGCGAACTTCCAGCTCCAGGGCGACGACAAGCTGCGGGCACGGGTGAACGAGAACCTCGAGCGGGTGGGGGTCCCGCGCTACAGCGGCGGGATCGAGGTGAAGCACCTGCTGTGGCTGATCGCCGAGGGCGAGGGCTATGAACGCCTGAAGCAGGCCGCGCACAAGGGACTGAAGGGCCTTCGGGTGGCGCCGTTCTACGGTTGCCAGATCCTGCGGCCCTCGAAGCTCCTCGGCTTCGAAAACCCGGATCGGCCCTGGTCGCTCGAGGCGATCATCGAGGCCTGCGGTGGCGAGCCGGTCGACTACCCGGCGAAGATCAAGTGCTGCGGCTTCCCGATCATCCAGGCGCGCGAGGAGACGGCGCTCGGGGAGCTGATCCAGCCGATCGAGCAGGCGATGGAGGCGGGGGCGGATGTGATGGTGACGCCCTGCCCGCTCTGCCACCTGTCGCTTGACGCCTGGCAGCAGAAGCTCGAGGCCGCCACGGGCCGGAGCTTCCAGATGCCGATCCTGCACCTTTCGCAGCTGATCGGGGTGGCCGCGGGACTCGAGGAATCCGAACTCAAGTTCAAGCGCCACGTCGTGTCGGTCAAGCCGATCGTGGAGAAGCTCGAGGTCTAGATGTTCGATCGGGAACCCAGATCGATCGTCTGACGGGCGCGCGTTGCGCGCTCCTTGGCATCTGTTCAGCCGGTGGCAGCGCCCGTTTCAGACTGGCTCCACGGCTCACAGCGCGATCGCGCGCGACTAGGCCTGATGGTCGCTCCAGCGCTGCGTCGCCGATCGATCCTTTCGTTCGTCGGCTGCCACAGGGCCATGTCCCTTTCGGACGGGGGCAGCCGAAGGTGCCCCTGTCCTCCTCCCCGCTGCGATCGTATCCGTGAAGGTGTGACGAGTTCGAGACAGTATCGGCACGGGATCGTGACCGACATGGCAACACTGCGCACCGGGCGGCGATGAAGCCGGCTTCGCTCCTGGGCGCGCCCGCCCTCTTGGCGGGATGCGTACTCGCGTGGGGGCACTTCGAGGCCGGCTGGGTGAGGCTTCGAAAGCTTCCCGTCGGGATCGAAGGCCTCGCGCACGAGCTTGCCGGCCTGAGGATCGTCCATCTGTCCGATTTCCACCTCGGCTTTCCCTCCCGCGGATCCCGGGCGGTGGCGCGGGCGATCGAATGGACGCATGAGCTCGAGCCCGACCTCGTCCTCCTGACGGGTGACCTGCTCTCCCACCCGAGAGCAGCGACCCGGCTCCGTAGCCTGCTCGAGGGCCTGCCGAACTGCCTAGCCGTCCTCGGCAACCACGACTTCGCCCACAGCCGCGACCCGTTCTCGCGCCCTGTTCGCGATGTCGACCTTGGCGCTGCGACGCTGCTCGGCGACGAGGCGCGAACGCTCGATCTCCGCGGCCGGCGAGTGCAGATCGTCGGGGCCGACCCGCGCTCCTACCGTCACGGAACCTCCGGCCCGGAGGCACTCGCCGACCCGCAGGCCGAACTGCGCATACTCCTGTGCCACTTCCCGGCGGTCGTGGATCGCCTGCCGGCCGGGACGTTCGACCTGGTGCTCGCCGGTCATATGCACGCGGGCCAGATCTGCGTGCCCTACTGGGGCGGCAAGCTGCGCCTCTCGCAGATGAACTGGCGCTACGTGCAGGGCGTCTACCGCCGCCCTGCCGGCGTGCTGCACGTGTCGCCTGGCCTCGGGACGACCTTCGTCCCGTTCCGCTTCCTCGCGCGCCCGGAAGCCACCGAGCTGACCCTACAATCGCGAGGGTGGGGGTCAGGCTCGCAGGACTGACTGGCGCCACGCTCGAGACCGCGCCGAGCGTCTGCCACGACTGCGTCTGGTGGCAGTCGCGCGTCGGACGCCGGGCGAACAAGCAGCGGTGGGTCGCGAAGGCCGAGGAGGATTGGGGCGCGTGGGGCACCGTCTACTACGACGAGACGGGCCGAACTCTCGGGTCGATGCAGTACGGCCCGTCCAGCCTCTTCCCGCGCGCCGCGGATCTCCCGGCGGGGCCCGCTAGCGACGACGCCGTCCTCGTCACCTGCGCGTACGTCGTGGATCGCTCGACGCCATGGGTGCTCCAGTCGCTCTTCCTGGCCGCGATCGGGGAGGTCAGAGACAAGCGGGCGAAGGCGCTCGAGGCCTTCGCGTACCGCTATCCGGAAGGAGAGTCCGCGTATGAGCGATTCCTCGTGCACCGTACCGTCTTCCCGCGCGACTTTCTGGCGGACCTTGGTTTCTTCACCGTCCGCGCTCAGGGCCGGGTCGAGCTCGCACGGCTCGAGCTGGGTGGCCTTCAACCGGTGCTAGAAGGGCGCCGTGAGAAGGTGCTGCGGGTGGTGAAGGAAGCTTTCACGCCAGCGCCGGTTCCGGCGCCCCCCGGCCCGTACTAGGCGGCGATGCGCTCGCGGTCTGCCACGAGCTCCATGATCTGAATCGCGTTCAGGGCGGCGCCCTTGCGCAGGTTGTCGGAAGCAAGGTAGAGGGCGATCCCGTTCTCGCTTGCGCCGTCGCCGCGAATGCGGCCGACGAGAACGTCGTCGATGCCTGCTGCGCGCGAGGCAGTCGGGAGGTCCTCGAGTCGAACGCCGGGTGCGGCCTCCAGCAGCTCGCGGGCCCGCTCGACCGCAAGCGGCCGCTCGAACTCCGCCCATACGGCTTCGCAGTGGCCGACGAGCACCGGCACGCGCACGCAGGTTGCGCTCAGCGGCAGGTCCGGCAGCTCGAGGATCTTCCGGGTTTCGGCCCGGAGCTTCGACTCCTCCTCGGACTCGTCCCCTTCGAACTCCCAGTCCATGACGACGTCGTGTTCGTGCGGAGGCTCTGCGAGGAGGCGCTCCATGCGCTGTGCTCCGGCTCCCGAGACCGACTGGTAGGTCGCGACTCTGACGCGTGCGAGGCCGGCCGCGTCATGGAGCGGCTTCAGCACGCAGGTCAGTGGGATCGTGCAACAGTTGGGGTTGGCGACGACGCCCTCGTGCTCGAGCGCCCGGTCGCCGTTCACCTCGGGGACGACGAGCGGCACGCCGTCGGCGAGCCGGAAGGCAGCCGACTTGTCGACGCATAGGGCACCTCCCGCGATCCCGTGCGGAACCAGCTCCCGGCTGGCCGCGCTGCCGACCGAGAAGAGGCAGACGTCGAGTTCGCCCGCTGCGAGCGCCTCCGCGGTCGCGTGCTCCACCACGAGGGTGCCGTCCCCGAACGGCAGCCGCCTTCCCACCGATTGCTCCGACGCGAAGCCGCGGACGTCGCGGTAGCCGCGCTCGGCGAGGAGGGCGAGGGTGATCGTGCCGACCGCGCCCGTCGCACCGACGACGCCGAGGCGGGGGTCAGCCCGCATGCGGCCTCTCCGCGCCCGGCCGGTCGAGCTCGAAGGCGTCGTGGAGAGCTCGAACCGCCCGGTCCACGTCGTCGCGATCCACGAAGCACGCAATCTTGATCGGCGAGGTGTTGACGATCGCCGGCTGGATTCCGATCGCGTCCAGCGTCGAGAACGTGCGGGCCGCAACGCCGGGATGACTCTTCATGCCGGCGCCGATCACGCTCACCTTGCCCAGGTCGTCGCGCGCCGACCAGCGCACCTCCAGGGCGTCGAGCGTCCGCGTGGCGTCCCCGCGATCCTCGAAGGGAGCGGAGAAGACGATCTCCTGTCCGGTTTGCAGGATCGTGTCGACGTTCACACCGGCCGCGGCGAGTGCGCTGAACAGCTGCGCCGGCGCCGACCCGTCGACTCGGTAGAGCGTCTCCTCGACGGTGTGAGTGACACCCGAGATCATCGCCTTCTCGAGCATGCGTGCGTCCTCCTCGCGGATCCAGGTGCCCTCCTCGCCCGAGAAGGTCGACCGGACGTGCATCGTCACACCGTAGTTCCTGGCCAGCTCGACGGAGCGGAGCATCAGGACCTTCGCCCCCGAGGCGGCCATCTCGAGCATCTCCTCGTGGCTGACGGCGTGCAGCTTGCGCGCCTGTGGCACGATGCGGGGGTCTGCGGTGAAGACCCCCTCGACGTCCGTGTAGATCTCGCAGGCATCAGCCCCTAGCGCGGCCGCGAGTGCGACCGCGGTGGCGTCGGAGGCCCCGCGGCCGAGCGTCGTGATCTCGAATGTGGTCGAGACCCCCTGGAAGCCCGCCACGAGCACGATCTTCCCGGCGTCGAGTGCCTCGTGGATCCGGTGCGGCCTGATCTGCGCGATCTTCGCCTTCGTGTGCGCCGTGTCGGTGACGATGCCTGCCTGCGAGCCTGTGAGCGCCACCGCCTCGTGACCGAGGTCGTGGATCGCCATCTCCGCGAGCGCGACCGAGATCCGCTCGCCGACCGAGATCAGCATGTCCATCGCCCGTGGTTTCGGCGCCGGCGAGATCCGCCGGGCCAGCTCGATCAACTCGTCGGTCGTGCTACCCATGGCCGAAAGGACCGCGACCACCTGGGCGCCGCTCTCGCGTGCAACGACGAGGCGCTGCGCGACCGACTTCAGCCTTTCGGTGTCGCCGACAGAGGTGCCGCCGAACTTCATCACGAGGAGGCCCGGACGCTCCGGGCCCCGAACGACCTCGGGAAGCGCTTGGTAGCCGACTGCGGCCATGGGTCTCGTCACATCTCCCGGCGTCCCGCGAGTGCCCGCCCGAGTGTCACCTCGTCCGCGTACTCGAGATCGCCGCCGACGGGAAGGCCGCTCGCGAGCCGTGTGACGCGGGCTCGCCCGCGAAGGCGATCCGCAAGGTAGGCGGCGGTCGCTTCGCCCGTCATGTTCGGGTTCGTCGCGAGGACGACCTCTTCAACCCCGTTGCGCTCGACGCGTCCGATGAGCTCGTCGATCCGCAGGTGCTCCGGCTCGACGCCGTCGATGGGCGAGAGGGCGCCGCCGAGGACGTGGTAGAGCCCGCGGTACTCCGCCGTGCGCTCGACGGAGATCAGGTCAGCGGGTTGCTCCACGACGCAGATGATGGCGTGGTCGCGCCGGGCGTCGCGGCAGATTGCACAAAGCTCCTCCTCGGTCAGGTTCCCGCACTCCCGGCAGAAGCGGACGCGCTCCTTGACGTCGTGGATCGCAGCTGCGAGCGCGTGCGCTTCGTCCTTCGGCACCCGCAGGAGGTGGAAGGTAAGTCGCTGAGCCGTTCGGGTGCCGACGCCGGGGAGCCGCGTCAGCTGTGCGACCAGGTTGTCGACCGCCGGCGAGAGCACCTGCTCAGGTTAGCCGTGTCCCCCGGACGGGCCGTGACGCTCCCGGTGCACTTTCGTCACAGACACGTGCGCATTTCCAGAATACGCTGGAACTGGAGGGAGGCAAGCGGCCGGCCCCCAGTTAGTGACCCAACCGGCCATGGCCGGAACAGGGCGCGCCCATCCCTAGATCCCCGGCAACCCAAGCCCCCCGAGCCCGAGCCCCTCGAGGCCGCCCATCGCGCCGCCAAGCTTCGACTCCATCATCGACTTGGCTGAGCGCAGCGCCTCGTTCGTCG
This sequence comes from Gaiellales bacterium, assembly GCA_038237515.1. GTDB lineage: Bacteria > Actinomycetota > Thermoleophilia > Gaiellales > Gaiellaceae > JBBQDZ01. Next base: position 45,901 of record JBBRYP010000016.1, on the reverse strand, counting down.
CCGCCTGCACCATGTCGGCCAGGAGCTCGGGATCGTCGGGATCGATTGCCTTCGGGTCGATCTGGAGCGAGGTGATCTCCATCGCACCGTTCGCCTTGACCGTCACCATGCCGCCGCCCGCCGATGCTGAGACCTCCTCCTTCTCCGCCTCGGCCTGCGCCTTCAGCATCTGCTCCTGCATCTGCTGCACCTGCTGCATCATCTGGTTCATGTTCGGCTGCTTCACCGCTCCTCCACCTCCCGCGCGTCGAGCTGATCCTTCAGCATCGAGATGAATTCCTCCTCGCTCGTGGGCTCGTCATTGTCGCTGTCCGGCACACCGCCGTTCTCTCCGACCGCGAACTCGAGCGCGAGCCTTCGGCCGGTCACCTCGTAGAGGGCCTCCGCGAGGACGGTCGCATTCTTGGGCTCCTCCGCGATCTGCCTATGGAACGACGCCGCACGCGGGAACTCGAGGGTCAGTGTGTCGTCGACGAGCCGGACAGGGGAGGCTTCACCGTAGAGCGTCGCCGTCGGGATCGAGCGCCGCTCCACGGCCGGCAGGATCGTGCGAGGCCACGCCTCTCGCAGCTGCTCGAGCTCGAGCGACGGAAGCTCACGCACCGGCTCAGCCGCCTGCTCTTGCGGGTTCGACGTCTCGCGTGCAGGCGCGGTCGTCGGCGCCCGCTGCTCGAGCAGCTCCAGCCGGTAGGCGAGGGACTCCTGCGAGAGGTCCGCACTCGGCCTCGTCACCTTCACGAGCGCGAGCTCGAGGGGGAGCCGCGGATCCCCGCCCTGACGGAGATCGTCCACCGCGACCGCCAGCAGGTCGCAGAGCCGCAGGACCGTCGCCTCGCCGACCTGGTTCGCCTGCGCCCGCAGCCGCTCGCGCGTCTCCTCGGTCACGGGCAGGGATTCCGGTACCTCGCCCATGTGCTGGACGAGCAGGAGGTGGCGCAGATGCTCGAGCAGGTCGACGACGAGCCGCCCGAGGTCCTGGCCCTGCTCGGAGAGCTCCTCGACGAACGTGAGCGCCCCCGCGGTGTCCTTGTCGACGACGAGATCACAGAGCTGGAACAGCGCGAGCTCCTCGACGGTGCCGAGAAGCTGGAGTACCGCCTGGACCGTGATCCGGCTCTCGGTCGCGGCGTTCAGCTGGTCGAGCGTCGAGACGGCGTCGCGGAAGCTCCCTCGCGCTGAACGCGCGACGAGCTGCAGCGCCGAGTCCGGAACATCGATGCCTTCGCCCTCGGCGATGCGGCGCAGGAGCCGGACGAGCTCCGGGAATCGTGGCCGCTGGAAGGCAAACGTCTGGCAGCGCGACCGCACGGTCGGCAGCACCTTCGCGAGGTCGGTCGTGCAGAACACGAAGACCAGGTGCGGCGGGGGCTCCTCGATCAGCTTCAGGAGGGCGTTCCAGGCGGCATCGGTCAGCTGGTGCGCCTCGTCGAGGATGTAGACCTTGGACTTCCCCTCGACCGGCTGGAGGACGGCGTGGTCGCGAATCTCGCGGATGTCGTCGATGCCGCGCTGCGACGCGGCATCCATCTCCACGACGTCGAGAGAGACGCCGTTCGCGATCGACCGGCAGGCGTTGCAGGTCTTGTCCGGGGTCGCCGTCGGCCCCTGCGCACAGTTCAGCGCCTTCGCGAGGATCCTGGCGAGCGATGTCTTACCGGTGCCCCGCGGGCCTGCGAACAGGTAAGCCTGGCGCAGCTGGTCGTGCTCGATCGCGTTTCGGAGCGTCCGGACGACCTGCTCCTGCCCCACGACCTCGTCGAAATCGAGCGGGCGGTACTTCCGGTAGAGGGCCGTCATCCTCCGGGCGATTCAATCAGAAGGCGGGGGCGCCGCTCGCCCCGCTGCCCCTAGCTGCTGCCGCAGGTTTTCAGGCCGTAGTCTCGCGCGATCTTGTTCGCGCTCCTGAAGTGCCCGTCGCTCTCGGAAAGCCTCGCCTGCACCTTGGCTCGATCGCCGGCGCGCGCCGCCACGGCCGCCTCCCCGCCCTCCTTGACGCCCTTGTCAAGCAGATCGAGAGTGGCGTCGTAGCTCTTCTGGAAGTCCGAAGGAGGGTGGAGCTTGCGCAGGTCGCGCAACTCTGTGCGGAAGACGGTGACGACACTTTCGAGGTAGGTTCCGAAGGCGGCGAGCCCCGTCTCGTCGGCGGTCGCCGGATCGAAGTTCTTGCCGAGACTCGCGGGGATGCGCGGAATGCCCTTCTGCGCGGAGCCGCAGATTGCGTCGGCTTTCTTGACGAACTCGCCCTTCGAGAGCCGCGCGCTGTTCCCGCCGCAGCCGGCGAGCAGCGCAAGAGCCACGGCAAGAGCAAGCAGCATAAGGAGACCCCGCACCGCGAAAAGTGTACGAGCTTTTCGGCCCGGTCGTGCATCCGCCGTCGTTGCTCTCCACTCGGGAGGAACTCGCGTCGCTGGCTCGGGTCAGGCAGAGCCGCGGCACCTGAGAGGGAATCCTTAGCGCTGCTTCCTCCCGGATCTGACGCGGTTCGGATGCTCCCAGTGCGCGGAACCTGACCGTCAACGCCGCGTGCGTGAGCCCAAGCCCCGAACGAGTTGCCCCTCGGGCGGCATTCGGTCCCGCTAGAGCGGATCGCGGGTTCAGGGAACCGCTAGCTCCCCACCTAGCACGACCGAGCCGGATCGAATGGTACCTTCCTGCGCGCAAGCCTGACGGCGGGGGTTCCTGCAAGCTGCAAGCGTCGGCTATCGTCCCTGAGCCGGGGCGCGTAGCTCAGCGGGAGAGCGCCCGCTTCACACGCGGGAGGTCGCTGGTTCAATCCCAGCCGCGCCCATGAGCGTGGGCGACCCAGGTTTCCCCCACGCCTCCTTTTCTTGTTGCCTATAATGGTAACTGCGGCTTAAGCCTCCGGTTGCAAGGCCTTCAGCGTCGCTGACCCGACCACAACACCTGCGGCTGCGACGCCCGAGGGCAGCGCCGCACGAACATGGTGGAAGCTCCTCTACCAACACGGAGCCGACCTCGTACTGAACGGCCATGACCACACCTACGCCCGCTACGCACCGATGGACCCGACCGGTAAGCAAGACCCGAAGAAGGGGATCCGCGAGTTCATCGTCGGCACCGGCGGCGAGTCGCTCGACCCGCCCGTCACAAACGCCAACACCCGAACTCGCGAAAAACTGTGGCGTGGTGCCCCGCCCGCGTCGGCACCCAGCTCCTGCACGGCCGGGCCCAGCTGCCCGTCGACGAAGCGTTGGAAGTGCTCCTTCGACTCACAGATGTCGTAGACGTAGTAGTCCTGATCCGACTGGCCGGCCGAGTGGATCAGACGGTCCGGAGATTGCTCCTTGCTCATCGGGAAGTTCCGAACATCTTCTCCGTCAATTGCTTGTAGCGCTCCTCCGTGACAGTCGTAGCGGTAGACAATCACGGGCCGGCCGCGGTCGAGCCGCTCGACAGTTCTCGCGTCGAGCGTCTTCAGCGGGATGTTGATCGCGCCGGGCAGCTGCTCGTCCTCGTACTCGGGCTCGGCTCGGGCAACACCTCGACGAGCTGCGCGCCCTGCCGTTGCAGCCGCTGAACTTCGTCGCGGTCGATCGGTGTGGGCATCTCAGACCTCCTTCGCACATCGGAGCGCGTCGCGCAGCCAGCGCTCATCGGGCAAGCCGGCGACGCCGCGCTCGGTTCCGGTAGACACGGCAGGACAGACCGTAGTCGCGCCGCGCCCGCCTGCGCCTGGGGGTCGACGTCGCGACCGTCGACGCGAACCGTGGTCGAGCCAAGGGATCGCTGCCGCTGCGCAGCATCCTCGTCTGCGACCTCGATCAGGCGCAGCACGGGCTCGAGGGCGAGCTCGCTGGTTATGCGCTCGACCAGCTCCCGCGCTGCCTGACGGTTCGGACAGCCGTCGAAATGGAGGAGCTCGACGAGCGGCCGCCGCGCTCTCATCGGACAGCCCCGCGCGGCGTTCGGCTTCGGCGGCGATCTCGTGGAAGGAGGCGTTGACCGCGCGCGTCCAGGCGCGCGCCACTCTTCGGCCCCACCATGCGCCGAGCGCCCAGATATCGGTGCCAAGCTCGCCCTGCCAGCGAAGCTCGCTGCCGGCCCCGTCGGGGTGAGCAGTAACGACTCGGTGAGGTGCGGCAACGGCCCGCGGACGAGCCGGAAGTCGATCCGGTCGGGGCGCTGGAAGCGGATCGTCTCGAGCGTGGTCGTCGTGCCGCACTTGACCTGCGTGAAGTGGGCCGCCAGCGCCATGTCGCTGCCTCGCTCCCACACTGCGAGTCGGCGGCCATCGCGCCGGGGGTTCGGCCGAGGTAGGGGGCGGCGATCTCGCCACGCTCACGCTCGGTGGCCTCCGCCCCTCACTTCCCGGCCGTGCATAGAACCCGCGAATCCGTTAGGAGATCCTGATTTAAGAGTCCTTTAAGGTGCGCTGCTGCTGGGGGCGGAATACTGGTTTCGCGTGCCGTCCGGTACGCGTCGGGTTTTCGAGCGAAAGGACTTGAGATGGCGACGGCTTCCTCTAGGTGCCGGCTTCTGCTCGCTTTTGTGGCGGTCTGCGCGCTTTCTGCGTGGGTCGCGGCTGGAGCGTCGGCAGAACCAGATCGGTCAGGCTTCGTGTTCACCTCGACCAACGCGGCGAGCGGGAACGCCGTGCTGGTCTTCAGCCGCGCGGCCGATGGCACGCTCAGCGCCGCCGGATCGGTTGCGACCGGCGGCCTCGGTACGGGTAGTGGGCTCGGCAGCCAGGGCGCGCTGGCTCTGAGTCGGGACAATGGGCGCTTCCTGTTCGTCGTCAACGCCGGCGATAACACAATCTCGGCGCTGGCAGTAAGTCGAAACGGACTCCGGCCCGTCGACACGGTTCCCTCGGGCGGTGTGATGCCGGTCAGCCTGACCGTGAGTGATGATCTGCTCTACGTGCTCAACGAAGGCGGCTCCGGCTCGCCGGGCAACATCAGCGGCTTCCGGATCCACGACGGCAGACTCTCGCCGATCGACGGCTCGACCCAGCCGCTCAGCGCGGCCTCGGTCAGCGCACCCCAGATCGGTTTCGACCCGAGCGGCCGACAGCTCGTCGTGACCGAGAAAGCGACCAATCTGATCGACACCTACCAGATCGGGCCGGGCGGCCGCGCCCAGGGGCCGACCACCAACCCCTCCAACGGCCAGACCCCGTTCGGGTTCGCGTTCGATAGCCGCGGCGACCTGGTCGTCAGCGACGCCTTCGGCGGTGCAACCGACGCCGGCGCACTCTCCTCCTACCAACTCGAAGAAGGCGGCTCGCTCAACGCGCTCAGCGGCCCGGTCGCCGACCAGCAGACGGCTCCCTGCTGGGTCGTGATCACGAAGAACAGCCGCTACGCCTACACAACCAACACCGGCAGCGGCACGATCTCCTCCTACCAGATCGGCCACGACGGCAGCCTGGCACTACTCGCAGCGGCTGCCGGCACCACCGGCGGCGCGCCGATCGACATGGCGCTCAGCCGCAACAGCCACTTCCTCTACGCACTCAGCTCCGGCACCATCAAAGGTTTCGAGGTTGAGGGCGACGGCAGCCTCACACCACTCGCAACCGGCCCCAGCGGACTACCCGCAACCTCAGTCGGACTCGTCGCCGGGTAACCAGCTGTCCCGCCTGCAGAGCTGTGAACAGCTGAGAGTTCGATCCGCCCCTCCTTCGAGGCTGTGGGTCCTCCCGGACTCACGCCCGAGGGAGGGCGCGGATGTTATTGCAGGCCGAGCTGATGACCCGCCGGCTGGACGACGTCCGCCTGGCGGTGCTGATGCTGGACGGGATCGAGCTGAAGCGGCGCACGAACGTGGTCGCGCTCGGGATCACGACCGAGGGCGTCAAGATCCCGCTCGGGCTCTGGGAAGGAAGTACGGAGAACGCGACCGTGGCGACCTGCGAATCGATGATCGAGTGTGTCCGCCGGAGCTCCCGGAACGTCAAGCGCTGGCAGTCGGGCGAGATGTGCCTGCGCTGGACGGCCGCCGGCATGCTCGAAGCCGAGCGCCAATTCCGGCGGATCATCGGCTACCACGACCTCGCCAAGCTCTGCGTCGCCATCGACAACGAGCGCGAGCGCACCACCCCCCCGACGCCGACCGAGGAGGCCGCTATCGTCCTGACTCGTAGATCGTCAGCGACGGACTGCCGCGAAATTCCACGGCGAACGGGACATCCTCCAAGGCGGCCGCCGGCATCGTCAGCTTGAGCGGCGTCGACCTTATCTCTCGCCGCGCCCGCAACTACCAGTTCCACCGGGTTGGGGCTTCATCGCCGACCAGGTGTGGTTGTGCTAGGCCCTTAGGTCACCACGCCGACGGCGATCGTGCCGACGTAACCCTTGAGCCCGCCCGTGCGCTTGGTCAGCTTGAGCTCGGCGCTCGATCCGCCCGCCTGGCGGTAGATCATGTCGCTCGCGTGCGAGGTGTCGTACTCGCCGCGACTCGCATACGGCGCCTGCTTGTACACCGCCGCCGTGATCTTCTCGTTGAAGAAGACCTGGCCGGTGTGGACCGTGTTGCCGCCGACGCTGACCTTCATGTGGATATGTGGCGTGCGGCCGCGATACCAACCGGGGAAGATGGTGAGGAATTCGGCTCTGCCGACCGCGTTCGAGCGCTGGTGACCACGGAGGAACCGCGTCGTCCGCCCATCGACTGCCGAGTAGTTGCCGAGAGCGTCGCAGTGCCAGATCTCCACGTCTGCGTTCTTGATGGTCTTGCAGGTCTTCGCGTTCAAGACGGTGAAGCGCATGAGGAGTGGGGCGCCCGCCTTTCCCTCGGTGACGTTACGGCGGGTCAGCGCCTCTTCGACCCAGTACGGACCCGCGGTGGTCTCGGGGGTGAGGAGGCAGGTGGTCGCGGCCTGCGCATCTTCTCCGCCGAGATCGAGAAGGCCAAGCGCCCGCTTGCCGAAGACGGTCGCGAGACCCGCCCCCCCGATCGTCTTCAGGGCGTCGCGTCTGTTCAGTTCGCCGTTCATCATCTCCTCCTTCTACTCGTGTGCGCGCCGCCATTGGGACACTGGCGGACAGGGTGCCCTCGACCTTTGGCGCCCAGCTGAGGGCTCGCTGAGAACTCGCTGTGGGTCTGGATGACCGTGCTCGCTTGGGAGACGATTACGCCCGGAGCGCGGAACCGCTCATCGCGATCCTTCGCTCCTCCAGCCGGTGGCGGAGCGAGAGGCGGCGTACAGCTGCGCGAACCCGATGGCAGCGATCAGGTCCGTCGGGAACTCCTCCCAGATGTTGACGGCTAGCGCGCCCACGACGAGGAAGACCCCCCAGAACCGCATTGCGAGCTCGAGCGGGCTGCTCTCGCCGGCGCCCCTCAGCGGGCGGAGCAGGACGCCGATGAAGGCGAAGCACAGGAGAGCGCCGAGGACGAATCCGTACTGGTAGAGCCAGGACAGGTAGAGGTTGTCGACGACGCCCGGCGCCGTCCCGCCGAGAGCGGCCGGGCCGAGCTTGCGGCGAACCCGCGCGTAGATCCGTTCCGCCTCCGTCCGCGGCGAACCGCCGTCGAGGGCGGTGAGTGAGAGGAGGCTGATGGACACCATCCGCGGGTCGCGCGAGCCGAGCCCGCCTGCGCGCGCGGCCGGAGGACGCGCGGTCAGCCACACCCGAGCGCGCCCTCGACCGCCTGGCACCTGGAACTGGAACCGCTCCACTCCGCGCGCCGGCACCCGCACCTCCGTCAGGCGGGCAGCTCCAAGGCCGACGTCGAGCACGCGGGTGATTGCGAGCGAGGTCACACTCAGTTCGACCAGTGTCGGCCTCCGGAGCGCCCCCGGCGTGCCCACGAGGAAGGCGCCGCGGCTACCCATCCAGTTGAAGCGCCGCCCTGAGGAGTCCCGCTCGAGCGAGAACCAGCCCGTCCCGAGCGAGATGCTCTCGGGCTGGTGGTTGGAGACGCGCGCGTAGGCCGCACCTGCGGAGCCCGGGCCGTATCCCCCGATAGTCAGGGAGCGGGCGTACTCCCGCCAGAGCGCCCGGCGCGTCTTCGCGGACTGGGAGCTGAAGGTGAATCCCTTGAGCAGGAAGGTTCGCGTCGCAGGATCCGCGATCAGGAGGACGCCGGCGACGATCACGAGCGGTGCCGCGGTGAGGGCGACGATGGCCGGTCGACGGCGGGCGCTGAGCAGTGCGCCCACGAGCCCGGCGGCCGTCAACCCGACGAGCGCGATCCGGTTGAGCGAGAGCGCGATCCCGATCAGTCCCGCAACGGGCACCCAGGTCGTCCGCAGCGCGAGCCGCCGCCCCTCCCTCGACACGGCGAAGGCGACCCACGCCAGCACGGCGAGCGCGATCGCATACGAGAAGGGTGCCTCCGTCGTGAAGCCACCGTAGGCACGCACCGCGCCCGAAGGAGCTTGGCGGATGCGCTCACCGTAGGGCAGGCCGAGCCGGACGAGCCCTGCCCAGCCCTCCCAGCGTTGCCAAGCCCCGAGCAGGACGTTTGCGCCTGCCGCGACTGCCAGCCCGTAGTAGGTGCTGATCCAGGCCCTGCGATCCGGTCGCAGCCGGGCGATCGCCCAGCCTGCGAGGACGGAGAAGAACAGAATCTTGGCGGCCCAGGCGAGCTGGAGCGCGGGGGTTCCGGCGGCGAGGTAGCTCGCGAAGACGGCAATCGCACCGGCGGTGACGAGGGATGCGACGCGCGGCCAGCCCCACACCCGGAGGGCACGTAGCACGAGTATCGTGACGAAGGCTTCCTTCCAGTACCGCCCGGGCGAGCCGAAGAAATCGCCGATCGTCGACTGGAAGCAGGCGAGGACGACCGCCACGGGAAGCGCAACCCGCAACGGCGCGAAGGCCGCCGCCCCTGCGGTCATCAGGATCGCCGTCGACGGCAAGGGCCGGGCGCCGACGTGGAGGTACTGCAACCCGATCGCCGTGCCGCCGATTGCCGCCGCGGCGAGCGGCAGGAGGACGGCGGCCGACGGCCAGGCGCTCGGGGCGGGCGTATGGAGCCAGCGGCGCCGGAGAGCGGACGACAGCGCCGGCGCCGGCATCGGGGGCACCCTACGGCACGGTGGCCTGCGTCGGAGCTGAGCCTCTCGGTTCGTCTTCCCGCCAGGGCGCAGTGCGCCTTCGAGCTCCGGCACGCGCTCTCGCGCGACGCTCGCATGGGTGCTTCCGGAAAGGTGAGGAGCGCACTGACCGGCGTGACGACCCTGCGCCGCAAGGACGCCAGCCTGATGCCCTTCCGGTACTTCGCGCACGAGACGACCGTCGGCCGCCTTGCCTACTACGTCTCGATCGGCTTCGTCGAGGGACGAGCGGAACTCCCGCGGTTTGCACAGCGGCGACGCCAGTCCCGCGACTGCCCCCCGCTCGAACCCGCGCAGCGGGACGCCCGGCCCCGCAGCGATCCGCGGAGACCGGGCGCTCCCACCCCTCATTCGAGCCCTGCGTCACCGGCGCCACCGGCTGACACCGTTCCCGATCAGCAGCTCACGGCGGCACCCTTCGGCGGGCGGACGGTGGCGACGAGCGTCTTTCCGGAGCAGGCGGCGGCGAGGGTCGCCGTACCGGTCGTAGGAACCGCTGTCGCCTTGCCCAGGATGAGCGAGATGTTGTCGACGTACGCGCCGTTCGCGCCGTTGTTGTCCACCTCCACGGAGATCACGACGTCGATGCGACGGGTGAGCTTGGGCACGTTTGCGACCGCTGTGCGCTTGAGCGCCCGCGCGAGCTCGGTGCGCGAGCGCACGCCGAGCTTCCTGTAGACGCCGGAAAGGTGCGCCTCCACGGTGCTCGCCGTGACGAACAGCGCGGCCGCCACCTCCTTGTTCGTCCTGCCCTCGGCGACGAGCGCGGCGACCTGCGCCTCGGTCGCGGTCAGTCCGCCGGCCTTCGAACGGCCGCCGATGCGAGCTCGCTCGGCTCGCGCCTGCTCCGCCCAGAGCCTGCTTCCGAGCGACTCGAAAGCTGCGACGGCACGGTCGAGCGCCTCGCGGGCCTCGGCTCGACGCTTCAGTCGCCGCAGAACCCGGCCCAGGCAGAGATCGATGCGCGCACGCTCGAGCGGAATCGGGAGGTCGTCGCGCGCCGCCTGCGCCGCGCGGAGAAGCCTCACGCCACGCTCGAGGTCGCCCCGCGCGGCGGCGTTCAGCCCGCGGGCCCGGTCGAGGAGCGGACAGGCCCACTCGCGACCCACCACCTGCGCCTGGTGCTCGAACCTCTCCAGGGCCGCATCTGCCTCGTCCAGACGGTCGAGCCCGGCAAGCGCCTCCGACGCGTCGATGCAGAAGCGGAGGATGCCGGGGGCTCCGATGCCCAGCTCTCCTGCCAGCGTGTGAGCCCTCTCGAGCGTCGACGCGGCGGCCTCCGCAGCCCCTTCGGAGAGCTCGAGAGCGCCGAGCACCGCGAGTGCCTGCAGCTCGTGGAGGCGTTCACCGCTCGAACCCGCCTCTGCAAGGCACCGTGTCGTCAGCGCTCGGCACTCCCCGGAGTCGCCGCGATGCGCCGCCAGCCTTGCACGCAGCCGCAGCCCGGGAAGGATCATCAGGCCGCTCTGCTCGATGAGGTCGGCTACCTGTGCAGAGAGGTCGTGCGCGTGCGTCCAGACGCCGGCGTCGATCGCCACCTGCGCACTGCCGTACGCCGACCACAGCTCGACTGGGAAGTCGCCGCGGGCAATCGCCAGCTCGTGGACGCGTGCGAATCCGACCCTCGCCTCCTCCAGGCGGAGCGTGATGCGCGCACAGTCGGCGGCCACGGCACGAGGCGACCACTCGAGCTCCGGAAGATCGGCGTCGGGCTCGAGTGCGACGGCGGCGGCGAGCACCTCGGCCGACCGTGGATCGCCGCCGAGAGTCCGGACGAACGCGTCCGTGGCGAGCGCATAGGCAAGGAGGCGGGCTTCGCCAAGACGTTCGGCCGCCTCCACGGCCTCCGTCGAGTGAGCGGCGGCGGTCGCGCCGGATGCGTTGTAGACGGCGGTGATCGCGATGCTCCGCTCGACGTGCACGCGCAACTCGACGTCGTCCGTTGCGAGCGCCTCGAGCCAGCAATCGCGCACGACTTCCCAGCCGCTGCCGGTCTCGTCGAGCAGCGTTCCGAGCCGTCAGAGCGCCTCGTGCCTACTCGGCCCGGGAGCCGACGCGACGCGTTCGAGAAGGGCCCGCGCGCGTTCCGCGCCTCCGGACACGAAGGTAGCCTGCCCGGCGGCGAGAAGGCGGCCGGCGCGGGCGTCGGCGTCGGCGTCGGCGTCGGGTGTCATCTGTGCGGCCCACTCCCGGAGCTCTCCGCTCGCCGCCTGAGCCCCTCGCGCCTCGGCGCGATCCGCTGCGGCGTCGAGCGCCGCCGCAGTGCTCGCGTCGGGGATCGCGCGCGCACACAAGATGGCGGGCACGCTCCTCCGGCGCGGCGACGACCCGGGCAAGAGCAGCGTGTGCGGCACGTCGCTCGGCATCGGATCCGTGTCCGTAGGCGGCGGAGGCGAGCAGCGGGTGGTAGAACCGCAGCCCCTCTGCACTCACCGCGAGCACTCCGGCCTCGACGAGCTCAGCTACCGCCTCGTGCGGGTCGCTCAGCCCCGAGGACGCGGCGAGCAGCGCGCTCGTCGGCTCCGCGGCCGCGGCCGCGAGCAGCGCGACGAGCCGCGCGGCGGGCGAGAGGGCGGAGAGCCGTGCTTCGAGCGCGACGGAAAGGCTCGCTGGTAGCGGCAGGTCGCCTCGTGTGCCCGAGGGATCGAAGTCGAGCGCACGCCCGATCTCGAGCGCGAAGAGGTTGCCGCCGCAGAGCTCGTGAACCTGCAGGAGGCGAGGGCGGGGGAGCGAGAGCCCGAGCCGCCGCCGGTAGAGCCGGTGGGTCGCACCGAGGCTGAGGGGCCCGACCGGGACGATGGTGCGCAGCTCCGGCTCCACGGAGTCCACGAGCAAACGGCTCGGGTCGTCCTGGACGCCGATCCGCCGCGCCGCCAGGATCGCGACGCGATCGGCTGGGGCCAACCGGCGAAGCGCGAATGCGACCACGGCCAGCGACGACCGGTCGAGCCACTGAGCGTCGTCGATCGCGAGCACGAGTGGCTCGCGACGGCCCGCGAGGCGCAGCACGTCGAGCACGGCGAACGCGACCGCGCGCTCGTCGGGCGGCTTCTTCTCAGGATCGCCCAGGAGCAGCGCGGCCTAGATCGCCCGGCGTCGCGGCGTGGCCATCGCCACGGCCGCCTCGGGCAAGATTGGAGCGAGCAGATCGGTCAGGCCGGTGAAGACGAGGTGCCGCTCGGCGTCCGCCGGAGCGCTCGCCGTGACCCATGTACCCGAGCTCGCTCGCGAGTGAGCACGCGTGACGCCAGACGGTCGTCTTGCCGATACCGGCGGGCCCTTCGAGCAACGCGAGCCGCGCCCAGGGCTCGGCGAGCCATTCCTGGAGGCGCGCGACCTCGAGATCACGGCCGATCACCTCGGCCTGCACACGCCAATCCTGCACGCTTCTGGGCGGAAAGGAAGCTACTAGTGCGGCGTCTCCCAAGGTCTCACCGGAACCCGAGGCCACCCGACGCCGAACTTTTCCGGCCGCTCGGCGGCCGGCGGCCGCGAAGCGGCCGAGTAGTGCGGCCTCCACGTGACCTTCGTTTCCGTTCGAACGTTATGAGAGGCCGCACTAGAGGGCGTTGGACGTTCGTGATCCCGGAGCGCGCGGTGCGGCCAAGCCGGTGCGATCGGCGCGCGGGAGGGCTCGGTCTCGCGGCTCCCGAAGGTTCAGCGGGAGCCGCGGCGGCGGGCTCGGCCGGTCAACTCGGCGGGCGGAAAGCGAACGTTTCGTGCCTGCCTCTGCTCTCCGCTGTCGTCGAGATCGAACAGCACGACCTTCCCTGCGCAGCGCCCCTGGGGCTTCGCGCCCTCGGCGAACCCGCTGCCGTCAACGGACAGCCGCTCGCCTTCCTCCGTCGAGATGAGCCCGGAGTCCTTCGTCTCGTTGAACCACAACATCGTCCCGCGCATCGACATGTCGACATCCATTGTGCCCTATGCGCGCGGATCGAGATCGGAGGCGAGCCGGGCTGGCTCTCCATCATGCTTGCGCACGATCACGTGGTCTCCGCGTTCCGTGACGATGCGCTCGACGTCCTGCACCTCGTGACCCCGGATCACGGCGAAGAGCGTCGGGTCGGACCGCAGGCTCTCGTATTCCTCGAGCGTCATCGAGATCCGCTCGTTGCACGTGAGATCTCCGCACTCGCAGACGAACTCCCCCTTGTCGAGGACGACGCTGAACCCTTGGCTCAGGCCGCGGAGGCGCTCGTTGACCTGGCGGAAGAGCGCTTCGTTGCGTCCGACGCGGTATCTACGAGATTCCACAGAGACCACCCTACGCCTCTGGCGCGGCACCCGTCATCCGTGGTCGCGATCGCGCTCGGGCGCGAGCTCGATCACGGGTCGACGCCGAGGCCGAGCTCGTCGAGCAGGAGAGAGTCGCCCTCGAGCTGGTTCCGGTGGACACCGCCCGAAACCGCGGCCATCGCCTTCCTGAGCTCGTCAGGGGTCCATCCGCTCGGCCCCTCGGGTTCCTCACTTTCTTCCCACGGCGGTCTAGCCACCGTTCCTCGGCGCGGCGGCGGAGGCGGTCGGTTCACCCGCGTGGGGGGAGGTCGGCGAGGTCATCTGCCCACGACATCGGCAAGACCGATCTCACCCTTTAGGGGGAGGCGGCCGCAGCTCGCGTTACCGCTGCTCGTTTAGGCACGAGCGGGCGTGGAAGCCCAGCTGCATGAGCCGGAGCCTCGAGCGCGCGACCCGGAACGAGCTGATCTTCCGCGACGCGAACGAACGGATCGAGGAGAGCCGGCAGGAGCTGGGCATCCACGACGTCGTGCCGTTCGTGTGCGAGTGCGAAGACGAGTCTTGCCGTGAGCTCGTGCGGCTGAGCCCCAAGGAGTACCACTCGGCTCGCGTCTCGCCCCGGCACTTCCTGCTCGCGGTCGGCCACCCGTTCAGGACCGGCCGCGTCGTATCGGAGAACGATCGGTTCATGGTCGTGGAGAAGCAGGGAGAGGCGGCGAGGATCGCCGAGCGAGACGGGCAGCCCGACGTCGACACGCAGGCAGGGGCGGCGTCAGAGGATGGCGGGCCGCACGCTTCTTCCGACGGCTTGGGGGCCTGTCCGGAAAGTGGCCACGGTGGATGACAGGCGGCACGCGTCTCGAGGCAAGGACGCAGGGAGGGTAGATATGCAGGCATATCTGCGCGACCGAGGACGCCGCATCGAGGCGCGTGCCGCCTGTCAGGCGCCCTGTTCACTTTTTGGACAGGCCCTTGAAGCAGGCCGATAAGGGAATCGGTGGCTCGCAGGGCGTGAGCGCCACGTGTCCGAACCCGGGCTAGTCGACTCGTTCCGCCCGATTCTCGGGGCTCGCTGATCCATCGCACAGCGTCGCGGCCCGAGCGAACGCCTTCGACCTTGCAGGCGGCGGGTGAGCTTTCGCACACAAAACCCAGGGGAAACGGGTGGATCAACGCGACCGTCTTCGGGAGAGACTCGACGAGAGTTGGTCGCAAAGCTGCATTACCGACCGACCTCGTCTGTCTGTCGCACCTGCGCTGGGACTTCGTGTACCAGCGTCCGCAGCACCTGCTCACGCGCTTCGCCCGAGCCCGGCGCGTCTTCTTCGTAGAGAAGCCTGTGCCGGCGGAGGCCGATCGCCTGGAGACGCGTGAGGTCGACGGTGTGGTCGTCGCCGTGCCCCACCTGCGGGTCTCGGACGGCCCCGAGGCCCCCCTGGCCAGCGCCGGGCGCTGCTCGATCTCCTTCGCCTTCGCGACATCCGAGACTACGTGCTCTGGTACTACACGCCGATGGCCCTCCCGTTCTCGCGGGACCTGCGGCCACGGTGTGTCGTGTACGACTGCATGGACGAGCTGTCGGCTTTCGCCGGCGCTCCGAGTGGGTTGGCCGAGCTGGAGGCGGAGCTCCTCGAACGCGCGGACGTCGTCTTCACGGGCGGTCAGAGCCTCTACCAGACTCGACGGCACCGGCACCCGAACATCCATGCATTCCCGAGCGGAGTCGACACCGCGCACTTCGGGCTGGCGCGGCAGGCACTGCCGGAGCCTGCCGATCAACGGGGAATCCCGCGCCCGCGCCTGGGCTTCGCGGGAGTCATCGACGAACGAATGGACATCGACCTCCTCTGTGCAAGGCTCCCGCGCGACGGCCTGTTCGCGTGCTGGCTGGACGCGATCGGAATCGGTCGACACGAGCTCGACTGGTTCGACGACAACCACTGCCCGCCCGACATCGTCGGGGTCAACCACTACCTGAGCGGCGAGCGGTTCCTCGACCACCGCGTCGAGCTCCACGCGCTGCACGATTGTGGGGGAAACGGCCGGGATCGGTACGCGGACGTGCTGGCGGCACGCATGCTCGCCCGCGGCGCCGACGGGCCCGCCGCCGTCCTTCGCGAGGCATGGCAGCGGTATCGCCTGCCTCTCGCCGTGACCGAGGCGCACAACACGTGCACCCGCGACGAGCAGCTCCGCTGGCTCGCCGAGGTGTGGGACGCGGCCGAATGAGTGCGCGCGGAGGGGGCGGACGTCCGGGCGGTGACCGTGTGGGCGGCGTTCGGCATGGCCGGCTGGGAGACGCTCGTCACCGGAGAGGGTGGTCGCTATGAACCCGGTCTCTTCGACGCGCGCTCGCACCGGCCGCGGCCGGCTGCGCTCGCCCGCCAGGCACGCGCGCTAGCCGGCGGCGAGGAGTTCGACCACCCGACACTCGAGGCGGCCGGCTGCGAACGAGCGCTTTCTTCGGGCCGTGGGACGAGCACAACTTCGTGACGGTCGCGCTCGCAGCACTCGGGCGAGGGGAGAGGTTCCCGGCGGCGGCCGACGCCGTCGTCAGCCCGACGTACGTCCCGGACCTCGTGGACGCGACCCTCGACCTCCTCATCGATGGGGAGTCGGGAGTCTGGCACCTCGCGAACGAGGGCGAGACGACCTGGGCGGATTTCGCGCGCGTGGCCGCGACGAAGGCCGGCCTCGACCCCGCCGCCGTGGAGGCACGGCCGTCGGCCGCGCTCGGGTTTTCCGCGCGGCGACCGGCCTACAGCGTCCTTTCGAGCGAGCGGGGACGGCTTCTCCCGAAGCTGGATGACGCGCTTTGCCGTTACATCCGCGGGCGAGGCCTGTCGGCTTGAGGTCGACGCGCCTAGACTCCATTCCCGCCTAGCGCGCCGAGAGAGGACACCGTGCCCGAGAACGAAAGGGTGACGCACGACATCGTGGTGGTCGGCGCGTCCGCCGGAGGGGTGCAGGCGCTCGTCGCGCTCGTCTCGACGCTGCCTGCCGATCTGGACGCGACCGTCTTCGTCGCGCTTCACGTCCCGTCGTACGCCCCTAGTGTCCTCCCGACGATCCTGAGCAGGCGCGGAGCGCTCCTCGCCACCCATGCGGAAGACGGTGAGCCTGTCGAGAGGGGGCGGATCTACGTCGCTCCACCGGACTGGCACCTGCTCCTCGCAGAGGGGCGGATGCAGCTCGAGCGGGGGCCGAAGGAGAACGGGCACCGGCCCGCGATCGACGCGCTCTTCAGGTCGGCTGCCGCGGCGTACGGGCCCCGTGTCGTCGGGGTCGTCCTCTCGGGAGCGCTCGGGGACGGAAGCCTGGGGCTTCGCGAGATCAAGGCGCGCGGCGGGCTGGCGATGGTGCAGGACCCGGGGGAGGCGCTCTACTCGAGCATGCCGCGCACTGCGATCGATGCGGTGCGGCCGGATCTCGTCGCGCCCGCCGCGGAGCTCGGCAGGCTTCTCGGCGAGGTCGTGAGAACGCCCGTGCCCACGCAACGCGATCTGGAGGAAGCCATGCACGAGGTGGAGATGGAGGAGGTGGAGGGCGGTGCGTCGGGTGCAGCGCAGAACGGGCAGCCGTCCTCGTTCGGGTGCCCAGACTGCGGCGGCGTCCTCTGGTCGGAGAACGAGCAGGCTGCTCGGGCCTTTCGCTGCCGCGTCGGCCACGCGATACACGGGCGGGCGACGCCTTGCTGGCGGCGATGGGCGAGCGGATCGAGACGGCGCTGTGGATCGCGCTGCGCGCGCTCGAGGAGCGGGCGGATCTGCTGAGGCGTCCGTCCCTGCGCAACACCGACCGCGGTCACCGCGCCCTCGGCGCCAGGTACCGGGATCAGGCCGATGACGCGATCGAGCAGGCTGCGGTCATTCGCCGCGCTCTCCACGAGACCGACCTGACCCAGCCCAAGGCACAGGGAGCGAGCCCCGCTTGACGCAGGATCAGCGGCTGCTGGACAGCCCCGGGGAGAGCCGGGAATTCGAGGCTCTCCTCGAGTTCGTCAAGTCGAGCCGGGGGTTCGACTTCACGGTCTACAAGCGGCCGAGCCTGCAGCGGCGGGTCCGGCGTCGGATGCAGGACCTCCATCTCGCCAGCTACGTCGAGTATCGCGCGCGCCTGGAGGAGGACGAGGGCGAGTTCGCCGACCTCTTCAACACGATCCTCATCAACGTCACCGGCTTCTTTCGCGACCCGGCAACCTGGAAGTTCATCGAGCGCGAGTGTCTTCCGCGCCTGCTCGAGGAGCGGCAGGCCGGCGACCACATTCGCGTCTGGTCGACCGGCTGTGCGACCGGGGAGGAGGCCTACACGCTTGCGATCCTCCTCGCCGAGGCCCTGGGCGAGGACGCCTTCCGTCAGCGCGTGAAGGTCTACGCCACCGACGTCGACAACGAGGCGCTCACGGTCGGGCGCACCGGCGCCTACACCTCGAAGCAGGTCGACGCGGTCCGCGAGGAGTTTCGCCTGAAGTACTTCGAGCGCACCGACTCCCGCTTCTCCTTCCGCGCCGACCTTCGCCGGTCGGTCATCTTCGGCCGTCACGACCTTGTTCAGGACCCGCCGATCTCACGCATCGACCTCCTCGTCTCGCGCAACACGCTCATGTACTTCACGGCGGCTGCGCAGAGGAAGATCCTCGACAACTTCCGCTTCGCGCTTCGCGACGACGGGCTGCTCTTCCTCGGCAGGTCGGAGATGCTCGTCACCCGCCTGACCTCGTTCGCGCCGGTGGACCTCAAGCACCGAGTCTTCGCCAAGATCCCGCGGCAAGCGATGACGCGCGAGCTCGCCGCTCGAGACGGCCGGCGCTCTGCGTGGAGCGGCGGAGACGCCGCCGTTCACGCTCTCGTGGCCGACGCCGCGTTCGACACGGGTGCGGTCCCGCAGATCGTCATCGATCGCGAGGGCCGGCTCGTGCTGGCGAACGCGCAGGCGCGGGCGCTCGCAGGCCTTCGCCCCCAGGATGTCGGGCGCCCTCTCAAGGACCTTGAGCTCTCCTACCGGCCGGTGGATCTGCGCTCGCGCATGGATCAGGTCTACGCCGAGCGGCAGACCGTCTCTATTCGAGACGTCGATTGGCCGACCGCGACAGCTGAGCCGCGCTACATCGACGTGCAGATCGTGCCGCTCGCGACGGCGGGCGAGGTGGCCGGGCTCGCCATCTCGTTCACCGACGTCACGCGTTACCGGCGACTTCAGGATGCGCTCCGGGACGCGAAGCGCGACGCCGAGGTCGCCTACGAGGAGCTGAACACGACAGTCGAGGAGCTCGAGACGACGAACGAGGAGCTGCAGTCGACGAACGAGGAGCTGGAGACGACGAACGAGGAGCTCCAGTCGACGAACGAGGAGCTGGAGACGATGAACGACGAGATCCGCCAGCGGACCGACCTGCTCGCCGACACGAACCTGTTCGTCGAGGCGGTGCTGGCGAGCCTCGAACCCGGTGTCGTCGTCGTCGATCGTCAGCTCCTGATCGAGGCGTGGAACCCGGCCGCCAGGGAGCTGTGGGGGGTCGGGGACGATGAGGTCGTCGGCACGAGCCTCGCCGCCCTCGACATCGGTCTGCCGGTCGAGCGGCTCGTGGAGCCGGCCCGACGGGTGCTCGCGAGCGAGTCGGAGTCGATGGAGCTCGTTCTCGACGCGACGAACCGCCGCGGCCGGTCGATCCGTTGCCGGGTCCGCGTCGCCGCCCTGCAGACGTTGGAGGGTCGAATCCGCGGTGCGATCCTGCTGATGGAGGAAGCGAAGGCCGCGAGGGGGGCCGGCTGAGGCGATGGCGACCATCGGCAGCCCGCTCGGCGCCGCCGGGGCCGGCAAGCGCAGGGAGATGCGGATCGATCTCGTCGGGGAGCCGTTCGTCGCCACTGACGAGCACGGAGTGATCCGCGCGGTGAACGCGGTCGCCGAGCGGCTGCTCGAGGCGACGAGCGAACGCCTTCTGGGTGCGCCGCTCGTCCGCTTCGTGGAGGAGGACGAGCGGATCACGTTCCGGCGCGAGCTCGCGAGGATCGCGGCGCGCCGAGAGGGCATCGTCTTGCGCCACGGGCTCCGGACGCGCCAGGGCGAGTTCTTGACCGCCGAGCTGGCTGCCTGCCCGGCGATGTCGCTCGATGGGGAGCTCGAGATCGGGTGGCTGCTCCGCGAGGTCCCGCCCGCCGGCGCCGATCTCGCTGGGCTCGCTCGTTCGGCAGCCGAGCTCCAGCGCCTCGAGCGTGCGAACGAGCGCCTGGAAGACGAGCACCGGCGGCTCCATCGGCTGTTGGACCGCCTACCGGAGGGGGTCATTGCGGTGACGCCGACGCTAGAGGTCGATCGAGCGAATGCCGCCGCCCGCCGGTTCGCGCACCCGGCGGTCCTGGTCCGCGGGAAGGCGCTGCCCGAGCCGTGGGTCGGCTTCTCGCTGCGCCTCTTCGTGGAGGAGCTCTTGGAGCGGGGCGCCGTGCCGGGCCAGCGCATCGTCTCGAGTGGCGGCTCTCTCTACGCGCTGTCCGGCAGCCGCGTCGGAAGCTGTGCGCTCGTCGCCATCCACGACGTCTCCCGAGTCGAGCGCCGCGACCGCGCCGAGCGTGAGTTCGTGGCGAACGCGGCACATGAGCTGCGTACCCCCGTCGCCTCCATCACGGCCTCGATCGAGGTGCTCCAGTCCGGCGCGAAGGAGATTCCTGAGGATCGCGACCGTTTCCTCGGGCATATCGAGCGCGAGGCGCTGCGCCTGACGAGCCTTGCCCGGTCGCTGCTCGTGCTCGCCCGGGTGCAGGCCGCTATCGAGGAGCCGCGTGTCGACGTGGTCGCGCTCGGCGCGGTGCTGGAGCAGGCAGCGGCCCGGCTCGTCCCGCGCGAGGGCGTCGAGATGAGGGTCGGTTGTCCGCCCGAGCTCGTCGTCCTCGGCAACAGCGATCTCGTGGAACAGATCGTCGCCAATCTCACCGAGAACGCGGCGAAGAACACCTACGACGGCTCGATCTCGATCGGTGCACTCGACTCGGGCGGCGGATCGGTCGTGATCGAGATCAGCGACACGGGGCGTGGGATGGACGCCGGTGAGCGCGAGCGGGCCTTCGAGCGTTTCTACCGCGGCGACGGGCGGGGGGAGGGCTTCGGGCTCGGCTTGACGATCGCCCAGCAGGCGGCGCACGCGCTGCGGGGCACGCTCGAGGTGGAGTCGGCAGTCGGCCGCGGCACGACGGCGCGGCTGACGCTCCCGTCGGGAAGGATCGTTCACCCTTGACGGCCAGGATTCTCGTCGTGGACGACGAGCCGGCGCTCCTCGACGCCGTCTCCTACACGCTTCGTGCGGAGGGTTTCGACGTCGAGACCGTGCAGACCGCGGCGGAGGCGCTCGAGGCCTCGGACCGAGACCCGTTCGACCTGCTGGTGCTCGACCTCATCCTGCCCGATCTCTCCGGCGTCGAGGTCTGCCGCCGCGTGCGCGAGACGAGCGACCTTCCCGTCCTGATGCTGACCGCCAAGGACTCCGAGGTCGATCGAGTCGTCGGTCTCGACGCGGGCGCCGACGACTACGTGACCAAGCCGTTCTCGATGCCGGAGCTCGTCAGCCGGGTGCGCGCAATCCTGCGGCGGCGCGAGCTCGATCGTGCCGCGTCGGGGTTCGCCGTGCTGCGCATCGGGGGGCTCGAGCTCGACCTGGGCCGTCACCAGGTGCGCATCGAAGGTGCCTCCGTCTCCCTCACCCGCTCGGAATTCCGGCTACTGGCCCTGCTTGCGCGTGAGCCGGAGCGCGTCTTCACACGGCGCGAGATCATGCAGCACCTCTGGGAGAGCTCGTTCATCGGCGACGAGCGTGCATGTGACATCCACGTGTCGAACCTCCGCCGCAAGATCGAGGTAGACCCGGCGAGCCCGTCCCGGATCGTCACCAGGCGCGGCGTCGGCTACGCGCTCGCGCGAGTGTGAGCGAACCCTCACAGACGCTGTAGCTCTCCCACAAGACCCGCGGAGTACCGTCGGCGCGATGCTGCAACAGAGTCCTCCGGCGACCGAGCTGCGGATCTCCACGTCGCGCTTCGTCGACGTCTTCGTCGTCACGGTCGGCGGCGAGCTCGATCTGCACAACGCGGATACTCTTCGCGAGGCCCTCGAGGTCGCAACGAGCGCCGCCAAGCCGCGCGCCATCGTCGATCTGCTCTGCGTGCCGCTGCTCGACTCGACCGCGTTCGGCGTCCTCGTCGAAGCCGCCAAGCGCGTCCGGCGGGCGGGCGGGGCGTTCACGATCGTCTCGGACGACCCGCGCACCCTCCGGGTTCTCGAGGTCACGGGGCTCGACCGCATCCTCCACGTCGAGCGCAAGCTCGGACCCTCCGTCACTGGGATGCTCGATGGCAACGGCTGACGGCCTCGTCGTTCCGGCGAACGGTGAGGCGCACGAGACCGTGACGCGACTGATCGCGCGTGCCCGCTCCCTCGAGGACCGCTGTGCCGGGCTCGAGCGGACCAACGCCCAGCTCGAGAACGCGCTCACCTCGCGCATCGCCATCGAGCAGGCGAAAGGCGTTCTCGGGGAGCGCCTTGGCCTCGAGCTCGACGTCGCCTTCGAGGTGCTGAGGCGCGCCGCACGCCACCACCGCCGCAGTCTCCATGAGCTCGCGGCGGAGGTCGCCGGCTCGCGCACGACACCTGTCGAGATCGAAGCGTCGCTCGCCTCCTGCAGCATGCAGCCGCTGTCGGCGTGACGGCGACCGCGACGCCGGTCGAGGAGCGCGAGACTCACCCGCAGCCGGGCCTCGTCTTCTTCCACGCCTCCTCCTCGGGGCGCTGCCGGCGCGTCGAGGGATTCCTCGCCCAGGTGCTCCAGCGGCGCCGCAATCACGGCACCTTCCGGCTCTACCGGGTCGAGGCGGAGGAGCGGCCCGATCTCCTCTCCCGTTTCCGGGTCGCCGGCGTCCCCAGCTTCGTCGTCGTCGAGGGGAAGCGAGTCACCGGTCGCCTCGAGCAGCCGCGCGGCTGCCAGGAGATCGAGAAGTTCCTCTCGCCCTGGCTTAGGTAACGGGGGGAACCGGGTTCCCCCGTTGGCCCCCTCCTCCTCGACCCTTTGCCGCTGCGGGCTACGGCGGGGCAAGCCCGCCTTCGCGGCGGGCTAGATCAGCAGCGCGTTCAGTAGATCGGCCAGGCGCTGCAGGAAGCGTTCTCTAGAGAACTCCTCGGCTCGCGCGCGGAGGGCGTGCGGGTTCCACTCTCGCTCGGCCAGCGCCCGGATCCCCGCCCGGATCGTCTCCGGGCGACCGTTCGGGATCAGCAGGCCGTCCTGCTCGTGGCGCACGATGTCGCGGGCGCCGCCGGCGTCGAGGGCCAGCACAGGCGCTCCCGCGGCGAGCGCCTCGACCATCGAGATGCCGAAGTCCTCCTCGCCGGCGTGCACGAAGCCGGTGCTGCGCCCGTAGAGCTCCCCGAGCTCCGCGCGCGGGAGCCACGAGCGGATCTCGACGTTCGGCGGCGCCTGCCGGCGCAGCTCGCGCTCGAGCGGGCCGACGCCGACCATCGTCAGCCGGTAGGGCAGGCCCCGGAAGGCCTCGGCGACCTCGAGGGGGCGCTTGTAGGGGACGAGCCGGTGCACCCAGAGGAAGTGCCGCGGGTCGCGCTCGCCGATCGCGGCGAAGTCGGCGAGCTCCACCGGAGGGTGCACCACCTCGGCCTCGCGCCCGTAGAAGCGGCGGATGCGGTCGCGCACAGCGGTCGAGATCGCGACATAGGCGTCCGGGCCGCTGGAAGTCTCGAGATCCTCGCGGCGAAGGTACTCCCGGAGCACGCGGAGCGCGAAGCGGGCCGACGGGCCGGCGCGCCGCGCGTCGGTCTCCGGTAGCCAGGCGTAGCGGATCGGCGTGTAGCAGTAGCAGACGTGAACCGCGCCCGGCCTCGGCGAGACGGCGGCGGCGAACGCATGCGAGGAGGAGATGACGAGGTCGTAGCTCGAGAGGTCGAGGCCGCGGAAGTACCGCGCCATCAGCGGCAGCAGGTAGCGCCAGCGGCCGGGGGCATGGCCGCGCTGGCGCAGGCCGGGGAGCCGCGCCAGAGCGGACTCGCCGGCGATCGCCGCCGCGAGCTCGGGCGGCAGGAGCTCTCGGGCCGCGTGGAAGGTGTAGACGTCGGGGTCGTTCCCGGCCGCGAAGAGGCCGCTCCTCATCGCCTCGACGACCCGCTCGGAGCCGTGGTAGCCCTGGAACCAGTCGTGGACGATCGCCGCTCGTGCACCGACGCGCGGGGCGGCGCCCGTCGGTTCGGCTGCGCTCAGCTTCCGGGCGTCTGGCGGCGGATCCGTGCGCCGACGATGCCGGCGATGCCGATCCCGACGATGAGCGCGGCGAGCACGTCGAGCCGCGCGTGGCCCCCGTCGACCACGCCTCCCGCCGTCGAGAACACGGCCTCGGTGGCCGTGCCCACCTCGCGCCGCGGCTTCGGCTGGGTCGCCGGCTTCGGCAGCCTGACCACCCGCTCGTCAGGTGGCAGCCGTAGCTTCGGGAGCTTCGAGAGCTTCGAGAGCTTCGAGAGCTTCGAGAGCTTCGAGAGCTTCGAGAGCTTCGAGAGCTTCGGGAGCTTCGAGAGCTTCGGGAGCTTCGGGAGCGCGCGGGTGGGGGCGCCGTAGCTCGAGGAGGTCGCGATCTTGACGAGGGTCGGTGCGTCGGAGCCGCCCTGCTTGACGACCTCGTGCTCGACCCGGGCGGGCAGCGGTCGGGTGACCGGTTTGCTCGAGCCCGGGATGACCGGCCCCTCGGCCGACGGCACGCTCTCTCGGTACTGTGAGACGGCTGCCTTCTGCGCGGCCTTGGGAGGAGCGTCCCTCGCGTCGGCACTCCCGCTCCAGGCCAGGACGGCGAGCGATACGAGCACGGCGACGCGTCCCGTCTTGAGCATCCGGCCTTTGCCCTCAGTCACCTCTTCGATTCCCGTCATCGCGCGTCGCGAGCTCATGATAGTTACGGCGCTCACGGCGGGAGGTGCGTTCTGGCTCGCCTACGACGGCGGCACGTACGACCTCGCCGGCCGCACGACCGCGGCGATCGTCGTCCTCTGGGTGCTCGTCGTCGGTGTTGCGGCGGGGTTCCTCCCCCGTGTGCGTGCCTCGAAGGCGGCGGTCGCCACCGGCGCCCTCCTCGCGGCCTTCGCCGGTCTCACGCTCGCGTCGGCAGGTTGGGCGGCGAGCGCCGAGGAGGCGTACGGCGAATTCGTCCGTGTCCTCCTCTACCTCGCGGTCTTCGTTCTGGCAGCGATCGCCGCCTCGCGCGCCACGGCCGCAGCCTGGAGCGACGGCCTCGGCCTCGGTGTCGCCGCGATCGGGGTCCTCGCCCTGGCGAGCCGCCTGTTCCCGGGGCTCGTCTCCGCCGGAGACCTAACGACACTGCTTCCCGAGACCCACGTCCGGCTCAGCTACCCGCTCGACTACTGGAACGGCCTCGCGATCTTCGCCGCCCTCGCCTTCCCGCTGCTGCTGCGCTCGGCGACCGAGTGGCCGCTGGTGTGGCGCGAGCTCGCTCTCGCGCCGCTGCCTGCGGTTGCAGGCGCGATCTACCTCGCCTCGTCGCGGGGGGGGGCCGCCGCCGCCCTCCTCGGCACCGTCGTCTACATGGCGACCGCGGGACGCTGGGCCGCCGCGGGCGCCGCCGCGGTGGCGGCCGCGGGCTGCACCGTCGCCGTGGCCGTTCTCCACCACTGGCCCGCCGTCGTCGATCCGACCGGGCGAGAGCTCCTCGCACGTGGGCAGGGCCATCGCGCGGCGCTGGCGCTCGTTCTCGTCTGCGTCGCAACCTCGATCGTCTACGGGCTCGCACGCCGCCTCGCCCACGGGCGCGCGGCTCCGAGCCGAGCTGCCGCCCTCGCCCTGGCCGCCGCCGCGACGCTCGCGGTCGCGGCGCTCGTGTCGCTCTCCCATCCGGTCCGGCGCTTCCAGGCCTTCAAGGCTCCTCCGCCTCCGCCCTCGGCCAGCGCGACAGGCTTCGTCGAGAGCCATCTGCTGAGCTCCAACGGCAGCGGGCGCTGGCAGTTCTGGAGCGCGGCGGTCCGGGAGTTCGAGGCGAACCCGGCGGCCGGCGGCGGTGCGGGATCCTACGAATCCTGGTGGGCCCGGCACGGCTCTCTCCGGGATTTCGTCCGCGATGCCCACTCGCTGTACGTCGAGCAGCTCGGGGAGCTCGGCCTGATCGGCTTCGGACTCCTCGCCGCGACCTTCCTCTCCGGCGCCGCAGTCGGGGCCCTCCGCCTGGCGCGGGCGCCTGCCGGGCGCCGTTCGACGATTGCCGCCCTGCTCGCCTGCTTCCTCGCCTACGCGCTGGGCGCTGGCATCGACTGGATGTGGGAGCTGACGGCCGTGTCGGTCGTCGGCATGGCCTGCCTCGGGCTGCTCACGGGCGCCGCGACGGCCGGCGAGCCTCGAGCGGGGTCAGACCCCGTGGGGTCGCTCGTCCTGTCCCGTCCGGGGTCAGACCCCGTGAGGGTGCGCCGCCGCAGGCCGGCCCGCCTGGCCCGGCGGACCCGCGTCGCCGCTCGCGCCGCCTTCGTGGTCGTCGGCCTCGCCCTCGTCGTCGCCGAGGCGATCCCGCTGCTCTCGTCGACGAAGATCGACGAGAGCCAGGCTGCGGCGCGACGGGCCGACTCCCGGGCGGCACGCAGCAATGCCCTTGCCGCGCACGACCTCGAGCCGTGGGCGGCGTCGCCCTACCTGCAGCTCGCGCTCGTGCAGGAGCAGGCGGGGAGCCTGCGCGCCGCTCGCGCGTCGATGCTCGAGGCGATCGCGCGCAGCAGGCTCAACTGGCGCCTCTGGCTCGTCCGCGCCCGCATCGAGACGAAGGCTGGGTTGATCCGCGCCGCCCGCCGCAGCCTCGCGCGGGCGCGCGAGCTCAATCCCCGCTCGCCGCTCTTTGCGAGGAGCGGAGGCGGCGCGTGACGAGGCTGCTCGCAGCCGCGGCCGCGGCTGCGGCGCTGGCCGCACTCGTCGCGCTGACGGTCGGGCCGCGCGTCTCTGCCGCGAGCGTCCCGCTCCGCCCGCTCGAGACGGGTGTCGTCGACCCCGAGACCTTCCCCGGCGTCTACGCAGACACCGCTTTCGCAAGGACGCGCGCCGCGGGAGCTACCGTCGTCCGCCTGACGCTCGACTGGCGGGGCGTCGCGCCGGTGCCGACCGCGACGCGGCCTCCCGCCGGCTTCCGCGCGACAAAGCCCTCCGACCCGGCCTATGACTGGGCCGGCTTCGATCGGGAGCTCGAGCTGGCGGTCAAGCACGGCCTCGAGCCCCTCGTAACGGTCACGGACGCACCCCGGTGGGGCACCAAGCCCGATCCTGCGGCAGGCCGCCTCCCGCGGCCCGACCCCGCCCGCTTCGCAGAGTTCGCGCTGGCGGCGGCGCGACGCTACAGCGGTGGGTTCGAAGACCTGCCGCGTGTGCGCTACTGGCAGGCCTGGAACGAGCCGAACCATGTCGGCCGGCCCGCGCTGAAGGCGGGTGCCGGAGACTGGTACCGCGCCCTCGCCAACGCCTTCGCGGGCTCGGTGCATCGTGCTCGTACCGACAACTCCGTGATCGCCGGCGGCACCTCGCCGTTCACGACCACGACGGCCGTCGGGCCCCTGCTCTTCATGCGCCGGGTGCTCTGCATGCGCAGCGGATCGCCTCCTCGGTCGAGCTGCGGCGCGAAGCTCCACTTCGACATCTGGTCGACGAACCCCTACACCTCCGGCGGCCCGACGCACCAGGCGGACGGCAACGACGACGTATCGATCGGCGACCTGCCCGAGATGCGGGGGCTCCTCACGGCCGCGATCGCCAAAGGCCACGTCGTCTCGGCGCAACGCGTGCGCTTCTGGGTGACCGAGTTCAGCTGGGACACGAACCCGCCCGACCCGCAGGCCGTGCCGCTCTCACTCCAGACCCGTTGGGCGGCGGAGGCGCTCTACCGGATGTGGAGCGCCGGCGTCAGCCTCGTCGTCTGGTGGCGTCTCCGCGACGACCCCCTGCGCACGAGCTTCTACCAGTCCGGCCTCTTCTTCCGTGGCGAGAACGTCAAGCGGGATCGCGCCAAGTCGACCTTTTTCGCCTTCCGCTTTCCCTTCGTGGCGTTTCCTCGCGGGGATCGCATCTTCGTCTGGACGCGGACGCCCGGCGGCCAGGCCGGGCGCGTCGTCGTCCAGCAGTCGACGGCGACGGGCTGGAAGGAGCTCGCCACCCTGGCCACGAACCGGTTCGGCATCGCTTCGGGTTACGTGAAGAGCTCGTTCGGCGGCCCGCTCCGCGGGCTCGGCGTCGACGGCGGCGACACCTCGGTGCCCTTCTCGCTCCAGAGCCCGCCCGACCACTTCTACTACCCGTTCGGCTCCTGAGAGTCCTCCTGCCCGCCCACCAGTCGGCGGCCGGAGGTGTCGGTACGGTGATCCGCGGCCTGGCCCGCCACCTCCCGGCCGCCCTCGGGCCGGAGAACGAGCTCGTCGTGCTCGGCGCGGGGACGGCCGGCGGCGAACGCCTGGGTATGCGTGCGGCTCGTCTCTGGCGGGAGCAGGTACTCGTCGCGCGCTCCGCGCGAACCGTCGACCTCGTGCACCTCCCCGACCACCGGCCGCTGATCGCCAGCCGCACGCCATTCGTCTTGACCGTGCACGACGTGCTCTTCCTCGATCGGCCGGAGTGGTTCCCCCGCGGGGTGGCGGTGTACAAGCGGGGGATGCTGAAGGCGGCGCTCGCCAAGAAGCCCTCACTCGTCGTCTGCGACTCCGAGTTCACGCGCAGGCGGCTCCTCACGCACACGAGCTTCCCGCCCGGCCTCGTCCGGGTGATCCTCCCCGGCATCGAGCCGCCGCCCGCGCAGACCTCCTCGTCCGACGCGGGGACGTACTTCCTCACGGTGGCGACGATCGAGCCGCGCAAGAACCACCTCGGCCTGCTGCGCGCCTACCGCGCAGCGCGCGCGCGAGGCCTCCGCCTGCGCTGGCGCGTGGCAGGCGAGGCGGGCTACTCGTCGCGGAAGACACTGGCGGCATTGCGCGGCGAGGAGGGGGTCGAGGTGCTCGGCGCGGTGTCGCCGGAGGCGCTCGAGACGCTGTACCGAGGAGCCTCGTTCGTGGCCGCCCCCTCACTCGGTGAAGGCTTTGGGATCCCGCCGCTCGAGGCGATGGCGCGCGGCGTGCCCGTCGCCTGCTCGCGCGGGAGCGGGCTCGACGAGAGCGCGGCGGACGCGGCGCTGCGGGTCGATGCGACCGACGAGGAGGCCTGGACGGAGGCGCTCCTGCGGCTCGCCTCGGACGAACCGGAGCGGCGGCGCCTGCGTGATGCTGGGCTCGAACGGGTGCGGCGGTTCGATTGGCCGACCGCCGCCGCCGCCTACGCGGCCGTCTACCGGGAGGCCCTGTGACCCGCCGCGTCGCCGGCTCGTTCGCCGGGGGACTCGCGTCGCGGCTCGCGCCGACGATCGTCCGACTCGTCGTGCTGCTGCTCGTCGCCCGCCAGGGAACCTCGGGCGACGTCGGCCGTGTCGTCCTCGCCTCGGCCGTGGCCTACCTCTGCGGCACGCTCGCGGAGATGGGGACGATGACCTCGCTCTCGCTCCCGCTCGAGTACTTCGGGGTGGCCGGGCCGCCGCTCCGCGGAACGAGGCGCCTCCGCATCGGCGCCGCCCTCGGGGGAAGCGCCCTCGTCGGCGCTTTCCTCGCGGCGGGCATCGGCTCGCGCGAGTCGGTGTTCCTGATCGTGCTCCCGCTCCCCTTCCTGCTCGCCCTGTCCTACGGCTACGCGGGCGCTCTCAACGCTGCCGGCGCCCTCGGCCTCGAAGGTTGGATCAGCACGATCGAGGCGGCCGTCACCCTCGCCGGCACCGCGCTGCTCTTCCTCGTGGTGTCGCCTGCCGCGGCCGCCTTGCTGGCCCTCACCCTCGCACG
This sequence comes from Gaiellales bacterium, assembly GCA_038237515.1. Taxonomy (GTDB): domain Bacteria; phylum Actinomycetota; class Thermoleophilia; order Gaiellales; family Gaiellaceae; genus JBBQDZ01. The sequence continues at coordinate 16,761 of JBBRYP010000016.1, read as the reverse complement.
GAGCCTCGGAACCCTCGCCCGCGCCGCCGCTCTCCGCGGACGCGCCGCCGACCCGACGCCCCTCGAGCGCGTGGTGCGCCGTCAGGGTGCCTTCCTCGTGACCACCGCGGCGATCGTGATCCACGGGCAACTCGACCTCGTCGCGCTCGGGTTCCTGTCGGGCTTCACGCTGATCGCCGTCTACGGGGCGCTCGTCCGGACCGCGTACACGACCTTCCTCGTGGCCGAGGGACTGACCCTGGCCATGTACTCCCTCGGCGGGCTCGAGGGCGAGGCGCGCTGGCTGCGGCGCTGGCGGAGCGCGGGTTTGCTGATCGGGATCGCGCTCGGCGTCGTCTTCCTCGTGTCCGCGCAGCCGCTGCTCGAATGGGTCCTGAACCGGCCGATCCACCACCTCACCGTTCCGATCGCGCTCTTCGCGGTGCTGATCCCCATCCGCTTCTTCGGCTACGTCCAGAGCGTCGACATCGTCCGGGGGGGCCGCCAGGCAGCCCGCATCCCCGTGTTGGGCGTTGCGATCGCCGTGCTCCTCACGGGCGCCGTCATCGGCGGCGCGCTCGACTCGATCAGCTGGCTCGCCGCGTTCCGGCTCGCGAGCGAGACGCTCGTCACGGTCGGCTTCCTGCTCGTCGTGCAGCGGCTTCCCACTGTGTCGCCGCTGCGACCCGCTGCGCGCATTGACTGACCAGGCCGCCGTCGCCGCTGTCGTCGTCGGCTGGAACCGCTTCGACGACACGAGGCGCTGCCTCGAGTTGCTGCACGCGAGCGAGTCCCCGCAGTCCGTCGTCCTGGTGGACAACGGTTCGAGCGACGGCTCGCCGGAGAGGCTCTCGCTCCTCTTCCCGGACGCGCAGATCGTCCGCTCCCCGAGGAACCTCGGTTTCGCCGGCGGCGCGAACCTCGGGATCCGAGAGGCCCTTCGCTCCGGCGCCGCATTCGTCTGGCTGTTGAACAACGACGCCGAGGCGGAGCCCGGCACCTCGCAGGCGCTCGTCGCGGAGGCCGAGCGGGACACCCGCGTCGGGGTCGTCGGAGGCGTCATCTACGGCCGCGGCGGCCGGATCCACACCTGGGGCGGCGGGACGATCGGCTGGACCGGCGTTGCGCGGCTCGCAGCCGGGCCTGGCCCTCTCGACTACGTCAGCGGCGCTTGCATGCTGCTCCGCCGCGGCCTGCTCGAGGAGCTCGGTGGCTTCGACGAGCGGTTCTTCTTCTACTACGAGGATGCCGACCTGTGCCGGCGCGCCCGCGCCGCAGGGTGGCGCCTCGCCGTTGCTCCTGCGGCGAGGGTAGTCCACACCGTGGGGGCGAGCGTCGGGGGCGGTCCGGAGAAGCGCTCGGAGCGGGCCGACCTCCTCCAGGCAGAGGCCGGCGGCGTCTACCTCGGCAAGCACCGGGGCCGGCTGGCCTGGCCTGCCGCCTCCCTCCGGTTGGCCGGGATCGCCGCGAACCGGCTCGCGAGGGGCCAGCCCGCCCGCATCGTGCCGCTCTGCGCGGCACTCGTCAGAGGCGTCCGCAAGGGCCGCGCCCCCGTTGGCCGTTTCCGATCCGCTCCGGACTGACAAAATCCCTGCATGCCGAGACTGTGGCGCCCCATGCGACGTGAGAACGATCCGGTCGCGTGGGAGGAGGTCTGGGCCGAGGCCTACGCGGAGCTCGACGATCTGAAGGAGGCGCTGCGCGAGCGGGCCCAGAACGTCGCCCGGATGGAGGCGGAGCTCGCCGAGCAGGCTGCCGCACTCGATCGGGAGGCGGAGCGGCTCGAGCAGCGCCGCAGGCGGCTGCGCCGCAGCCGGCGCAGTGTGGCGACGCTCCGTCTCGCGCTCGCCGAGCGTGCCCGCCGACAGGCCTCGGGCTCGGACGAGGAGGCGCTTGCGGAAGAGCGAGCACGCCTCGAGGCCCTGGGGAGGGAGCTGGCCGTGAGGACAGCCGAGGTCGAGGCGCGCGAGCTCGAGCTCGAGCGCCGACTCGCCGACGAAGGCTCGCGGGCCGCGAGGCCTAGCCGAGCCGGTCGCCGGTAACCCGGCGAAGCTCGTCGATCGATGTCGTGCCGTCGAGGCAGCGCCTGATCCCGTCGGCGCGCAGGGTGGTCATGCCCTGGGCGACGGCGGCCGCGAAGATCTCCTCGGTCGAGGCGTCGATCAGCCGCCGCAGCTTGCCCTCCACGGGCATCGTCTCGTAGAGCGCAGTCCGGCCCGCGTAGCCCGTTTCGCTGCACTCGAGGCAGCCTCCCGCGCGGTAGAGCACGACTTCCTCCCCGGACGCTGCGAGCGCCAGCTCCTGCCGCTCCTCCGCGGAGGGCGTGAAGGGCTGCCGGCACGACCTGCACAACCGCCGGACGAGGCGCTGGCCGATGATGCAGTTGAGGGAGGTCGCGAGGAGGCCGGGCTCGACGCCTAGGTCGCGCAGCCGCGCGATCGAGCTCGAGGCGCTGTGGGCGTGGAGCGAGCTCAGCACGAGGTGGCCGGTCATGGCCGCGGTGGAGGCGATCCGGGCTGTCTCCTCGTCGCGGATCTCGCCGACGAGCAGCACGTCGGGGTCGCTGCGCAGCAGCGCCCGCAGCCCGCGGGCAAAGGTGAGGCCCGATTTCTGGTTCACCTCGACCTGCACGATCCCGGGGATCTGGTACTCGACGGGGTCCTCGATCGTCTGGAGGACGCGGCCGTCGGTGTTGAGCGCATCGAGCGCGCCGTAGAGCGTCGTCGTCTTCCCCGAGCCGGTCGGGCCCGAGCAGATGATCAACCCGTAGGGCTGGCGCAGCGCGTGGTCGAGGTCCGACTTCGTCCGGCCGGTCAGGCCGAGGTCTCCGAGGGAGAAGCGCTCGAGGCCTCGGTGGAAGATCCGGAGCACGACCTGCTCGCCGTGGGTCGAGGGAAGCACGGCCATCCGGATGTCGATCGGCTGCCCGCCGAAGCCGACCGAGACGCGGCCGTCCTGCGGCATGCGCCGCTCGGCGATGTCGAGGTCGCCCATGATCTTGAGCCGGCTGACGACGGAGGCCTGCATGTGCCGGGGGATCGAGACGACCGAGCGCATGACGCCGTCGACACGGGCCCGGACGAGCATCTCGCGCGCCTGCGGCTCGAAGTGGAGGTCGGAGGCGCCGTCCTCGATCGCCCGGTGCAGCAGCGAGTTGACGAGGTTGATCGTCGGCGCGCCCGCCGCCTCCTCGAGGTTCTGGAGGTCCTCGTCCTGGACGATCGAGAGTTCGACGTCCGACTCGCTGATGGTGATCTCCGTGCGGTAGTGGCGGTTGAAGGCACGCTCGAGGTCGGGGCGTGCGACCACGGCGAACTGGAGGTTCGCGCCGAGGGCGAGCCGCAGATCGTCCGAGACGACGACGTTCGTGGGATCGGAAACGGCGACGAGCAAGAGCTTCTCGCCGAGCGCTTTGACGGGCAACGCCTCGTAACGGCGTGCCAGCGTCTCTGGCAGGCGGCTCGCGATCCTCCCGTCGACCTCCACCTCGGCGAGGTCGAGGAACTCGAGCCCGTACTGCTCCGCGAGCGCCCGCGCGAGCGCGCGGGGGGTGACCCAGCCGAGGTCGACGACGATCTCGCCGAGGCGGCGACCGCTCGCCTCCTTGTCGGCGAGCGCGTTCTCGAGCTGGTGCGGCGTCAGCAGCCCGGCACGCACCAGGAGCGTTCCGAGCGGGATCCAGGGCAGCTGTGCGGCCTCCACGAGCTTTCCATCGGCCGGCGGAGGTACCCCCGTCAAGCGACGATCCCTCGGATGAGGGACGGACGATCGACCGGCGGACTGCGGCCGCGAGACTTGGTAGCGTCCGCGCGTGCTCTCGGCCCTCTTCTCCGGGCTCTCCGCGGGCCACAAGGCGGGGCTCGGGATCGTCGCCGCCTCCTTCGTCCTCTTCGCGGTCGCTTCCGCCCTCTTCGTGCCGCGGCGCTGGCCGAACTTCCCGGGCACCGGCCTGCGCCCGTTCATCGCCGCGGCCGCCGTCTTCTTCGTCGGGATGATGTTCGCGGTCGTCTTCCTCGCGAAGGAATCGGGCGACGAAGCGGCCGCGAAGGGTGGGGAGGGGACCGGGCAGGCCGGGACCGACCCGACGACCACGAGCGCCGGCAGGCCCCGCACGGTGACGGTCGACGAGGTCGACTACAAGATCAAGCTGGACACGCCGACCCTCGTCCGGGGCAGCTACGTCTTCGTCCTTCACAACAACGGCAAGGACGTCCACAACCTGACGATCAGCGGCCCGGACGTGAACAACGCTGCCACTCCCACGATCGCAGGTGGCAAGACGGCGAGGGTCCAGGCAACCCTACGGCCGGGGACGTACGAGCTGTACTGCTCGGTCACGGGGCACAAGGCGCTCGGAATGGATCTCAAGATCAGGGTCTCGTAGCGCTACGCTGAGGCTTCCTCGGAGAGGTGTCCGAGTTGGCCTAAGGAGCGCGACTGGAAATCGCGTACCTGCCGCAAGGTGGGTCGCGGGTTCGAATCCCGCCCTCTCCGTTTATCACGGGGGAAACCGTGTTTCCCCCGTGGACCCCCTTCTTCTCGCCGTGCCTCGTCCCCCGTCTGTGTGCTTCCCGCCGGGGGAACCCCGGCTCCGGCGGCGACTCGCGCTCGCTACCTAACGGTGGTGATTCACTCAGTCCCGAAGCAGATTGGCGAGTCGCTACCACTCTTTCGCGAGAATGTCTGCGACCAGGAGGGTGTCCGATTTTCTGTGTATCAGGGCAGTCGGTCTCCGAAGTGGATCTTGAATGAAAGCAGGGCTGAGCTCCAGTTGTAGGTTTGTCGCCAGCTTTTTTGGGCGTTGATGATCGAGAGGTAGATCAGTTTGCGGGCGGCCTCCTCGGTCGGGAAGTGTCCCCGGGTCTTGATCGTCTTGCGGATCTGGCGGTGGAGCGCCTCGATCGTGTTCGTCGTGTAGAGGACACGGCGGACCTCGGCGGGGAAGGCGAGGAAGGGGATGACCTGCTCCCAGGTCTCGCGCCAGGTCTTGCCGATCATCGGGTAGCGCTCGCCCCAGCTCGCCTCGAAGGCCTGGAGCGCCTCGGCGTCGAGCGCGGTGTAGATCGGCTTCAGCTGCTTCGCGACCGCCCGCCGGTGCTTGTCGGGGACGAAGCGCAGGCTCTGGCGGATCAGCTGGACGATGCAGGTCTGCACCCAGGCGTGCGGGAAGACGGCCTCGATCGCCTCCGGGAAGCCCTTCAGCCCGTCGACGCAGCAGACCAAGACGTCCCGGACGCCGCGCTGCTTCAGCTCGTTCAAGACGGCGAGCCAGAACTTGGCGCCCTCGGCTTGCTGGAACCAGAGCCCCAAGACGTCCCGCTCGCCCTCCAGGTTGACGCCGATCGCGACGTAGCAGGCCTTGTTGCGGACGGCGCCGCCGTCTCTGACCTTCACGATCAGGCGTCGAGGAAGAGGATCGGGTAGACGTCCTCGAGCGGCCGCGCCTGCCACTCGCGGACATCCTCGAGGACGGCGTCGGTCACCCGCGAGATCAGGTCGTGGCCGACCTCGACCCCGTACAGCTCGCGTAGGTGCGCCTGGATGTCACGCACCGACATGCCGCGCCCGTACATGGCGACGATCCGCTCGTCGAAGCCGTGGAAGCGCCGCTGATGCTTCGGCACGATCTGCGGCTCGAACGAGCTTCGCCGGTCGCGCGGCTGCTCGACCCGCACCGAGCCGTGCGTCGTATGGATCGTCTTCGGCGTCACCCCGTTGCGGGCGTTGCCTGCCCCGCCCGGCGGCGCCTCGCCACGCTCGTAGCCGAGATGCTCGGCTAGCTCGGCGTCCATCGCTCGCTCCACCAGCCGCTTCGTCAACCGCTGCAACAGCCCATCAGGGCCGGCGATCTCCTCCGGCGTGCGCGCGCCGGCAAGCAACTCGTCGATCAGCTCGTCCGGAAGCTCCGGCGGCTCGGGCTCGATCCCCACACCGAGGATCGCCCCCTCTGGAATCTGGTCTGGCAAGGTGGCCTCCCTTTCCGGCCGGCCCGCCGGCCGAGCTCTCGCTCGGCTCGGCCGGCGACCCGGCTCAAGTCAGGCCCTGCTTACACAGAGATCGGACACACCCGTCGACGACGACAGCGCGCCGCTCCTCGTCAGGTACGTCTTGCTCAACCTCCCCGGGAAGTCCGGGCGCACACCACGACACGCGGAGGTGAGCGAACTGCCAGTCCCGGAGCCGCGCGTTGTCGTCCCCGTCAAGGATGACCTTCTTCGCGGTCGCTCGCGGCTTGAGCCCCAGATCGTCGATCAGCAGCGACGCCAGCACGAAGCTGCTCGGCCGTCGCCAGCTCGAACACGTCCTCCGCGTCTACGTCCGTCACTACAACGACAGCGGCCGCACCGGGCCCTCAACCTGAGTCCGCCCGAGGCGAGCCATCCTCAGCCGTCCGAGCAGAGCCGGCGCCGCACGATCTTCATGTGAGCCGCCGCGACCTGCTCGGTAGCCTCATCCACGAGTACGATATCGTCGCCGCGTGACGATCTAGTTTCTGCACCCCACGCCCGAATGCGAACGCCCACGCAGAACGCTCGGTGCGGAGCGTCCGCGCCGACTGTCTCGATCGGAGCCTCATCCTCGGTTGCCGACATCTTGAGCATGTGCTGCGCGTCTACCGCCGGCATTACAACGAGCATCGACCCCACCGCGCGCTCGACCTTCTTCCGCCCAATGGGCCCATCCCCCTCCAGCGGGCGACAACAACGCCCGGCGTGCGTCGCCGCGAGCTCCTCGGCGGACTCATCCGGGAATACGAAGCCGCCGCGTGAGTTCGCGAACCGTACGAGCTCGAGTTTGATTCCGGCCAGCTTTTTCCTGATGGATGGCGTCGATTCCCATCTCCCGGTACGTCCTGGGCCACGGTCAGGGTCGCCTTGACTTTTATCGGACGTCCGACTAACTTCCCTGAGCCCATTGAGGGCAATGAGCCGTCTTAAAGGAGGTGGCACAGATGAGTATCCGGCACCTGAAGTGGCTTCGCGTCGCCGCACCGCTCGCTGCTGCGGCAGTAGTTACCGCGACGGTGCTTGTCGCTGGGGCGGGCGCGCGTCCATCGGCGCATGCCGCTAAGAAGAAGCAGCTCACGATTGCGTTTGTCGTGGCGAATGTGAACGATGCCTTCTACCGGAAGGCTCACGAGGGAGCGGCTGCCGAGGCCAAGAAACTGGGCGTGAAGCTCCTCTACGCCGGGCCGAACCAGTTCTCGGCGCAGGCCCAGATCCCGGTCGTGGACGCGTTGCTTGCGAAACGCCCCGACGCTCTTGCCATCGCACCTGCCGACCCGACCGCATTCGTCGCGCCGCTGCAGAAGTGGGCCGACGCGAAGATCCCGATCATCACTTACGACGGCACGCTCGCGAAATCGCCGTACCCGGTGCTCAGCAGAATCGGGTCGGCGAACTTCGCCGGCGGTCAGCTGGCTGCGGATCAGATGGCAAAGCTGATCGGGCGCAAGGGGAAGGTCGCGACGATTGACCTGAACACCGCGGACAAGGTGCTTGTTGATCGGCTGGACGGATTTGTCGCTCGTCTCAAGGCCAAGTATCCGGGCATCCAGGTCGTCGACAAGCAACTCACCGGCTTGGACTTCCCGCGGGCACAGACGATTACCCAGACCTACCTGAACAAATACCACGACCTCGCTGGAATCTTCACGACCTACAGCTTCGCGACCGAGTACGCGGCGACGGGGCTGCAGGGGCTCAACGCTCAGAAGCGGGTGAGCCTCGTCGGGTTCGAGGCTGGGCCCAAGGAGATCCAGGGGATCAAGAGCGGCGTGATCAAGGCGACGATCGCGCAGCAGCCGGCGCTTGAGGCGAAGTACGCGATCGACTATGCCTACTGGGCCCTCACGGGCAAGAAGAGCAAGGTCAAGGCGGTTGTCAACCTGCCTGACGTCGTCATCAACGCTCAGAACGTCGACCAAAGGAAGCAGTACTACTACGCGACCAAGTAGCGGGTTGTTGCTGAGCGTCTCAGGGCCGGCGATGCAGAGCGAGGACGTGGGTCTTCGCAATCGTGCGGCGCGAGTGGTTCCGGGAGGGATGTACGGCCACAAGAACGTGGCCGACCTCCCTCCCGGTTACCCGCAGTTCTTTTCTCACGGTCGCGGGAGTCATCTTTGGGATGTCGATGGCAACGAGTACATCGACTTCATGTGCTCCTGGGGTCCTTTGGTTCTCGGACACCACCATCCGAAGGTGGATGAGGCAGTGAAGACTCAGATGATCCGGGGAGACGTGTTCAACGGGCCAACCGCTCGAATGGTCGAGCTGGCGGAACTGCTCGTCGACAGCGTCGCACACGCCGACTGGTCGATGTTTTGCAAGAACGGCACCGACGCCATGACCTTGTGCGTCACGGTCGCGCGCGCTGCTACGGGGAGGCGCAAGCTCTTGATCGCCCGTGGCTCCTACCACGGCATTGGCGCCTGGTCGTCGGCGGATCTGCCCGGCATTCCTGCCGAGGACACCTCAAATACCATCTACTTCGAGTACAACGACCTCAAGTCATTCGCGGCTGCCGTCGGTGAAGCCGGAAGCGACCTCGCCGCGGTCGTTGTTACACCCTTCAGGCACGACATCCGTCGTGATCTGGAGCCCATCGACCTTTCCTTCGCGCAGGAGCTGCGGCGCACCTGCGACCGGGCCGGCGCTAGCCTCATCCTTGACGAGATTCGTTGTGGGATGCGGATCGATCTCGCTGGCAGTTGGGAACCGATCGGCGTCCGACCTGATCTCAGCGCCTGGAGCAAGGCAGTCGCCAATGGTCATCCCCTCGCCGTCGTCCTCGGGTCGGACTCGTTCCGCGACGCCGCCCAGAGGGTGCGGGCCACGGGGTCATTCTGGCTCGCCGGGGCTCCGATGGCTGCGGCCATCGCCACGTGGCGTGAGGTTCGGGAGGCGGACGCCATCGTGCGGATGGCCGCCGCCGGAGGCCGCCTTCAGGCGGGGCTGACGGCTCAGGCGCACGACCACGGGCTGAAGGTAACGATCAGCGGGCCGCCACAGATTCCGTTCATGAGTTTCGTCGGCGATATCGACCGCGCCCGCGCCGACTGCTGGACGAGCGCGTGCGTAGCACGCGGCGTTTACCTGCACCCCTTCCACAACTGGTTCCTTTCTGCGGCGCATACTGACAAGGACATCGATCAGGCGCTCGAGGCCACCAACGAGGCCTTCGCGGATGTGGCGCGACGGTACGGGACGTGACGCACGGCGCCCAAACCACTGAGCGCGAGCCAGTGCTCGCGGTGCACCGAGTCCACAAGGAATACGGCGCGATCCGCGCGCTCGAAGATGTCCACCTCTCGCTCAACGCCGGCGAGGTCCTCGGGCTCGTGGGCGACAACGGCGCGGGCAAGTCCACCCTCGCCGGGATCTTGAGCGGAGCGATCAGCCCCTCGGAGGGCGAGCTCTTTGTCGAGGGGACGAGGCGAGTCTTTCGGTCCCCTCACGACGCGCGTGACCTCGGCATCGAGGTCGTATTCCAAGACTTGGCGCTCGCGCCAGATCTCACCGTCGCCGAGAACATTTTCCTCGGCCGTGAGATATCAACACAGGGCGGGCGTTGGCTTGGCTGGCTCAACCGGCGCGCCATGGAACGGCGCTCCAAAGAAGAACTTCAGCTGCTTTCGATTCGCATTCAATCTGTCAAGACTCCCTGCCGGGCGCTGTCGGGCGGACAACGACAGGCGATCGCGATCGCGCGCGCAGTCCTCTGGAGCTCCAAGGTGCTGATCCTCGACGAGCCGACCGCCGCTCTGGGCGTAGAGCAGCAAGCGCAAGTTGCGCGTCTCATCACGGACGTTGCAAGCCGAGGCGTCGGGATCATCCTGATTAGCCACAACATGCCGCAGGTGCTCGAGCTATGCGACCGCGTCGTGGTGCTGTACCGAGGTCGGATCGCCACCACGCTCTATCGCGGCGACTACGACATCGAGCAGGTCGTGAAGTGGATTACAGGCGCGGCGTTGGCGGAGCACTCGTGAGTGACGGCCTCGATGCCGAGCACGTCACGAGCGAATCTCCTGCTTCTACAGGCGTAGCGCGGCTGACAGGGCTGCCCGGACGCCTTGGCTCACGCGAGTTCGTCGCACGCCTCGTGTCCTACTGGACTGTGGCCGCCCTCGGCCTTGTGCTGCTTGTGTTTGCCTTCACGGCCGGCAGTTTCTACACCCGCGACAACTGGATAGCCACCAGCGTGTACGCGACCGGAATTCTGCCGCTGGCGCTCGCGCAGTCTTTCGCGATCATCTCGGGCGGCATTGACCTGTCGGTGTCGGGCACCCTCGGATTCGCGAGCATCACCGGGGCATTAGTCATGCACGGGATGATCGGCAGAGGCTCGAGCAGCGCCACCGCGATCACCGCCAGCGTAGGCGTAGCTTTGGCGGTCGGTCTGGCGGTCGGTGTCGTCAACGGCTTGATCATCACGAAACTGAAGCTGACCCCGTTCATCGTCACCCTCGGAATGCTCGGCGTGATGCACGGAGCAACCAACCTGATCAACAACGGACAGGAGGTTTCGGACATACCCCTGTCCTTCACCCATTTCGGGAACAGGCTTCTCGGCGGATGGATCTCCACACTCGTCGCCGTCTGCCTGGTGCTCACCGTCGTATCCGGGGTCATCCTCGCCCGAACCCGCTTCGGCCTTCGAACCTACGCCTTGGGGTCCAACCGTGAAGGAGCCCGCCGCGCCGGCATCAACGTGGACTGGCACCTGATCCGGATTTACGCTATCTCCGGACTGCTCTCAGCCTTCGCCGGGCTGATGCTCGTCTCGAGGTTCGGTGTCGCGCAAACGAACGCCGGAACGGGCACCGAACTCGACTCGATCGCTGCAGTCGTGATCGGCGGCGCCAGCCTCTTTGGCGGAACGGGAACGATCTTTGGGACGTTCGTCGGCGTCTGCCTGCTCTCTGTTCTCGTCACCGGCCTGATTCTCGCCAACGTCCAACCGTTCTGGCAGATGGTCGCCACGGGCCTCGTGATCATTGGGGCCGTCTATATCGATCAACTCCGCGACCGGTTGCGCTTCTCCGCGCACGGCGAATGACGTTCAGTCCAGACCTCTACGGCTACTGCGACCGGTTCGAGTACAGGCCCGGTGAACAGATCGCCGTACACGTGCACTCTGCAGAGCCGTCCGTGACAGTTGATGTGGTTCGGCTTCGCAGCGCCGATGAACGGGTGAAGACAGCTCTACCGCTCGAGGAGACGGTCGCCTGCATCGCCCAGACGACCATCTCCGGCGAGCTGCAAACCACCCACCCCGGCTCCTTTGCTCTCGTCGAAGGACTTGACGAACTCGGCATCGCCCAGGTCGTGACCGTCCAGCTGTGGATGCTCCCGACCCTCCTGAGCAACGCCGCAGGCCAGGGGATCCTGGCAATCGGGGGACGCGAGCACGGAATCTCCCTCGTTCTTGCGCCCGACGACCACCTTGAGGTCCGGCTAAACGGAAAACCGGTTTGCCGCGGAGAGCGGCCCTTCGAGCGGGGCACCTGGTGCCATGTGGCTTTCTCAGTCTCTCCGCAGGATAGAAGAGTCAATCTGACCCATGAGACACAGCGGCCGCTTCAGGGCGGGCGAGGTTCATCAACGACCAACGCGACCTTCGACGATGACACGGCAACCGTCATGACTCCCGCCGCATCTTGTGCTGGGAGCCGCCGCCGTAGAGCGCGACGCTGATCAGCGCCTTTTCGCGCACGAGTGCTTCAGCGGCAAGATCGGAGACCTCCAGGTCTCCGTCGGCCAGCGACAACTGCTCCGGATCGATTTCTCGAAGGACGTTGCAAGCAGCATCGCCGTCGACGTCTCAGGAAACGGCCATCACGCTCAACTGTTCAATGCGCCCGCCCGCGCCGTAACCGGCCACGACTGGCGGGGAGCCGACATCGACTACCGCCGCGCGCCGGAGCAGTGGAACGCCGTTCACTTCCACGAGGACGATCTCGAGGATGCAGGCTGGCCACCAGCGGCCCACATTGCGCTTCCACGAGACCTTCCCAGCGGGGTCTACGCAGTACGACTGCGTGGGAACGAGGCGGAAGACCGAGTCCCGTTCTTCGTCCTCCCGCCGAAGTCTCGAGCACATAGACCAGCCGTCGCGTTCCTCGCCCCAACCTTCACCTACCAGGCCTACGGAAATGCGCGTTTGAGCGAGCGGATCGACTACCAGGGATCGGGCCTATCAGAGCGTCCTTACACACTCGGCGTTCGTGACGACCAGGCAGCCTCGAGACCCGAGGTATCAGGCTCCCTTTACGACGTCCACAGCGACGGCTCGGGCCGCTGCTACGTCACTGCACTGCGACCGATCTTCAACTTCAGAGCCGACTACCGAAGCCCGGTTCAGCAAGCACCAAGACACTTGGGCGGAGACCTCTACCTGACCAGTTGGTTAGAGCATCTGAACCAAGAATACGACGTCCTCACAGATGGAGCCTTGGACGAGGAGGGAGTCGGACTCCTCAGTGGCTATCGCGTTCTGATTACGGGCAGCCATCCAGAGTACGTCAGCAGCGCCATCCTCGATGCCCTCGACTCCTTCGTCGCAGAGGGCGGCCGGATCATGTACCTCGGGGCGAACGGCTTCTACTGGGTTACTAGCCGCGACTCAGACCGTCCGCACATTCTCGAATGTCGGCGAGGTCATGCCGGGACGCGGACATGGGAGAGCCAACCGGGCGAGACCCACCACAGCACCAGTGGAGAACCCGGCGGCCTCTGGCGTCACCGCGGCAGAGCTCCAAACAATCTCTTCGGGGTCGGCATGGCGAGTCAAGGCTGGGATCTAAAGGCACCCGGCTACAGGCGAACGCCCGAGAGCTTCCAGCAGGAAGTCTCTTGGATCTTCGAGGGGATCCCCGATGAGGGAATCATCGGCGACGCCGGTCTCGTAATGGATGGAGCCTCCGGTGATGAACTCGATCGCTACGACACCGACCTCGGCTCACCGCCCGATGCAGTCGTTGTCGCCACATCGCTTCCCCACAGCCGCTACTACAAGCCAGTGATCGAGGATGTTCCAATGCTCGTCGACGGCCTGGACGGCGACCAAAACGAAGAGGTTCGATCAGACGTCGTCTACTGCAGCCGCCCTGCCGGAGGCGCGGTTTTCTCCGTCGGCTCGATCGCCTGGGCGGGGGCGATGGCATTCAACGATTTCGACAACGACGTAGCCCGCATGACCCGCAACGTCCTCGAACGCTTCATCGCGAGCGACGACGGCGGTGGCTCGTCGTCTCAGGAGTTCGGCTGAGATGAGGTTTCAGAGCGAACGACAGCAGCTTGCAGAAGCGTGCCGACGAGTCGCTGCGGAACGGCTAGTCGTCGCCTCCGCTGGCAACCTCAGCATGCGAATCGAAGACGTTGTGCTGACGACCCCTCGCCGCGTTTGGTTGGAACAGATGCAGGCCGAGGTCTGCGTCGCGATCGATTCCACGGGAGCTGTGATCGAGGGCGACAGACGTCCATCGTCTGAAACCCCCTTCCATCTGGCCATCTACCGAGCAATGCCCGAGGTCAGGGCCGTCGTGCACACTCACTCCAAGTACGCCACAGTCCTTTCGACGCTGATCACCGAACTGCCTCCGATTCACTATTCGCTTGCCTTCTTCGGAGGCCCACTCCGGGTCGCGCGCTATGCCACCTTCGGCAGCACCGACCTCGCCCAAGCGATCGTCGCGGCGCTCGACGGCAGGCAGGGAGCGCTACTGAGGAACCACGGTGCGGTCACCGTGGCGGAGTCGCTCGAGCGGGCGCTTGAACTCTCGCTCGTACTCGAGTGGCTGTGCTCGGTCTACTACTACGCCCGACAATTCGGAGAGCCGACGCTCCTCACCGAAGGCAACCTCGAAGCCGTCCTGGAACACGCTCGCGCGCTCGACCAGCAGCCGCCGAACGCCGTATGACCGCCGCAGACGAAGCGCTAGCAGTGATGGCCGACAAGGGAGCTCCAAGAGTAGCCTGCGTCGGCGTCTACATCCTCGATCTTCTCGGTCGCCCCATCGAGAGGCTGCCGCGCGGACAAGTGTCTCAGTTGATCGAGCAGATCCGCGTGACCGCGGCAGGCACGGCCGGCGGGACCAGCGTAGATCTGGCTCGGCTCGGCGCCGACGTCCTCGCCATCGGTGCTATCGGAACAGACGAGGTCAGCGAGTTCCTGCTGATGCTGCTCGAGCGAAATGGGGTTTCGGGGCAACACCTAGCCCGCAAGGACGCAGCTCCAACCTCCGCCACGATACTGCCAATCCACCCCAGCGGCGACAGACCCGCCTGGCATGTGGTCGGAGCGAATGGTCTCTTCGGCCCGGACGACGTCCCCTGGCACATGCTCGGCAGCTGTAACTTCGTTCACCTCGGCGGGATCTCTGCGCTGAGATCGTTCGATGGCGAGCCAAGCGTGCGTCTGCTCCAGTTCGCCAAGGAGCACGGAGCCACGACCACCGCGGACTGCCTCGGTGTCAAGCGGGAGGACACCCTCGAGATCCTGGCTCCCTGCCTTCCCTATATTGATGTCTTCATGCCGAACGCCAATGAGGCGCGGCAGATAACGGGACGCGACAACGCTCTCGATGCAGCCCTTGTATTTCACGAGCTTGGAGCCCGCCGTGTGATCTTGAAGATGGGCGAGGAGGGTTGTCTGATCGTCGATGGCACCTTGCCTAAGCAGATCCCGGCTCACGAGGTCACAGTCGTCGATTCAACTGGCTGCGGAGATGCCTTCTGCGCAGGGGTCATCATGGGGCTCTGGTTCGGATGGGAGATCGAGCAGTGCGCCAGGCTGGGAACGGCGGCCGCGGCGCTCACGCTCCAGGGGCTCGGCTCCGACGCAGGAATCACTAACCTGCCTAGTACGATCGCGTTCATGGATAACGCTCCCGTTCAACAGGCAGGAGAGGCATGACACGGCGAGGCTGGTCGCCGCCGTCCTACGAAGTTGATCCCAACGGAAAGATCATCGGCGCGCGGTGCTGCGAGGAACCCAACAACTGGGGACGCTGGGGCGACCTCGACGAACTCGGGACGACCAACCTGATGGACGAATCGCACGTGCGCCATGCTGCGTCCTTGATCCGCACCGGCCGCGTGTACAGCCTCGCGCTGCCGTTAGAGAAAGGCGGACCGGTTCATCCCGCCCGAAGCGATATCATGCACCTCTACCACTACTCGGGTGCAGATTTCATCGTCGGGAGCGTGATGAACGATACGTTCCCCGGCTTCCAGGCCTCTGACGATTACGTCTTCATGCCCCTGCAGGGAAGCACTCACTGGGACGGCCTCGCGCACTGCGCATCGGGAGACGCTCTCTACAACGGATTCTGGGCAGGGACCGTCGAGGGCTTCGGCGGCGCTCGGCGAGGCTCTATTCACCACCTGAGAGAGAAGCTGATCGGTCGAGGAGTCCTTCTCGATCTTCCACGCGCTCAAGGGGTCAATCGACTTGATCCCGGATGGGTTGTTACCGCAGACGCTCTCGAAAATGCTCTGCAAGCGCAGGACACGGAACTTGAGTCCGGGGACATTCTCCTACTGCGGACAGGCCACATCGCCTGGTACTACGAGCTCGATGATAAGCGAGAGTTCTGGCAGCGAGGCGCTCCCGGACTTGGGCGCAACACCGTGAGCTGGATCCACGACCATGACGTGGCAGCGGTTGCGGTCGACAACGTAGGCGCCGAGGTTGAGCCGTTCGAGGAACCCTTTGAAGTCATCTACCCACTACACGTGCGATTCCTTCGCGACCTCGGGCTCATATTAGGCGAACTGTGGTGGCTCGACGACCTCGCTTCCGCCTGCGCCGAGGACGGCATTTACGAGTTCTTCCTCTCTGCGCCGCCGCTCAACGTCACTAACGCAAGCGGGTCCCCCGTTAACCCCATCGCCATCAAGTAGGCGTCGCGTTGCCGAAGATCGTCGACCACGAGAAACGTCGCGAGGAGGTAATCGCTGCAGTCTGGCGCGTGATCGAACGTGACGGATTCGAAGGCTCGACGATCCGGCGGATAGCGAAAGAGGCTGGATATTCAGCCGGCATCCTCGCCCACTACTTCGCGGACAAGGCCGACATCCTCACTTCCGCGGTCCAACTTTCGCACCAAAGGATCCTCGCCAGGTGGGACAAGAAGCTTGCGAACCTCAACGGACTCGCTGCGTTGCGCGAACTCATCCTCGACAACCTGCCTCTCGACGAGGAACGGATTCTCGAGACCAGCCTGGAAATCAGCTACTGGGCTCGTTCGCTCAGCCGGCCTGAGGTCGTAACGATTCAGCGCGAGGAAGCATCAGTCCTGCATCAGCGGGTGCTCGATCTTCTCCGCATCGCCCAGGAGTCCGGCGAGGTGTCCACTGCTGAAACGGCCGAGGAAATCACCGAGAGACTTCTTGCCCTCATCGACGGACTCAGTCTCCACGCGGTTCTCTACCCGGCGCGAGTCCCGCCGTCGCTTCAGGTCGGCCTGGTCGAGCGAGAACTCGAGCGTATTCGGGCTCAAGGGTCTGAGTAGGGCTAAACGTCTGTCCACTCAATCGGGCGAACAGGAAGCTCAAGCCCCTGCGAGGCAGGTTCGCGGTTGAGCCGGGGCTTCCGGGGGCCTACGCGAACCCCTACCTCGCGTTCGGCGCTGCTCGAGGATGTCCGGATCGTCGTGGAACTTGGGCGGCGGTCCCTGCTTGACGATCAGACGGTAACGAGTTCGGCGACCTCCTGGTGGTCGAGGGTCTCGGGAGTGGTGTGCAGTGCGTGACGCTCGATCGCGATGACGAGGCT
>JBBRYP010000015.1:0-67866 GCA_038237515.1 Gaiellales bacterium | reverse complement strand
CTGGCCCGTATGTCTTCGAAGTGCAATCTGCTTGCTGGACGGTGACCGCACCCGACGCAACCGACACCAGAATTACGCCAGGGTGGTGATGCCAACCGCTGAACGCGCCCGCAGCGACCACGATCGTCTGGGTGCGGAAGACAGTCGCATGCTTGGTCTGGAACTTGACCCCGTCGCTGTTCACGTTGGCGGTCTCGTTGAAGTTCGCCGTCACGAGAGTCGTGGACGTGAACCCGGACCCCAACGAGGCGAGAGCCACGCCCGCGACCGTTCCGATCACCACAACTCCGACCGTTGCGGCAAGCCACTTCTTCCTCGAACGCAATACACGCATGACACTCCCCTCGCTGGAGACCACCCCGGATCTGCCGGGGCCATATGACAATGTCACGTTTGTTATATCCATGTCAATCACTAGCCGCGAACAGGCTGTTCAGGGAACATTCCGGAACACTGGCCCAGGCGAGCGCTTACTTGTCGGCTTCGGCTTCGCCTTGCCCAGTAGACCACGGTGCTGCTACGTCCACGGCGCTGCTTCGTTCGACGATGATGTCGTCTGCGCCGTCGGTGGTGAAGAATTGGATCATGTCGCTGTCCGGGTAGATGACGGCACCGACCGCGGTGACCGAGGAGAACATCGCGACGCGCGCGGGTGACTCGCTCTTGTTCCGCACGAGGTGTGCTCCGGCGGGGCCGGACGGAAAGAAGACGAGGTCCCACGGTTCGAGCTGGTCCTCGCCGCCCGGATGCCGCAGGGTTGGCGTGCCTGAGACGATCAGGAGCCACTCCTCTTCAGGATCTTCGTAGTGGTAGGGGCCGATTGCCTGGCCGGGAGGCAGCTCGTAGACGCTGAGCCCGGTGCGGGCCGCGCCGAGCACCGTCCCAACCCGGGTGCTGTTCCGCCGGAAACCATCAGGTAGCTGCGGACGCGGCTCGCACATGATCGAGGCGAGGTTGGCTCGCCGAACCGGGTCAGCGCTCATTTCGGACTCCTTTCCGTAGGCTTCACCTGGAGAGACTGCGTCGGCCCCCGAACAAATCGCGGAGCCCCGATCCGGCGCTCAGGGGACATCCTGGCTGACTTTTGATGGTAACGCACCGTGGATCTACTACCGGATCCAAACGAACGGTGCGGTTACGAAGCTCTTCGATTTCAACGGGCCTCATGCCAATGCGAACACGGCGATCCCGACGACACAAACCAGCGGCGCGGCAGGGGCCGACATCACCAACTTTGGCGGCGTCCAACTCACCGGAGTCGCCGTCCCCTCGATTCCGTGACCTCTGCCATCAGGCGCGACCGGTTGGGCGATCGTTTGCGTCTCCCCGGCGCTACCTGGGCCCTCGCCGGACAGGCGTGGCGTAACGTCTGAGCAGACCCGCAAGGGGCGGTGGAGGGTTTGACAGAACTCCCTTAGCGTCCATACGTCTCTCGACGCCCGGCGCGTCTGACGGTCGTGCGTCAGCTGGGGCGACTCGCGCAGTGCGGCAGCCGGCTCGGGAACGGCCGCCGCCGGAAGGTCTCGAGCTGCTCCTCACTGAGCCCTTCGAGGTTTCCTCCTTCTCGAGCTTCTCCTTCGAGGGCAGCGGCATCTGGGCCACGGTGAGGCCAGGGTCGAGCACGCCCGTCGCCCGGCCGGAGTCGACGTGAACCATTGCCGCGATGTGCTTCGGGATGCTGTCTCTGACCTGATAGTCGGGGCCCCGGCACCGCTGTCCACGGCCAGGGACATTCCGGCGTACTGCTCATGAGACTCCGCTTTCGCGCGACGTTGCTCTCAATCGTGGTGTTCGATCGCGGCAGGCACGCCTAGCCACGGATGCCGTCGTGACTCGAAGACCGAAACGGTCGGCGGCGGGAAGGACGGGTCGGCGAATGCACCGATTGGGACAGCGATGACGTCTGGCGCATCCGCTGTCGTGTAGAAGACGGTCGCACCGCAGTCGGGGCAGAAGTGAAAGGTTCGCTCCTGATCGCCCTGGTCGGAGACTCGAACGTGGTCGCTGTACCGACCAACGACATGCACTCGATTCGATGGGAACCGCGCCTGGATCCCGAAGGCACTACCCGTCCGGCGTTGGCAGGCGAGGCAGTGGCACATCTGTCAACGGCAATCGAAATACGAATCGGATCGCCCGCCGCTTCCAGACGAAGTTGCCCACAGCTACAGGCAGCATCTCGCGTCGCCATCGCCACGAATCCTACGACGGTGGCACTCCCGAACAGCGTCCCAGGCGCGGGTTGAGCGTCAGGAACCCTTCGTGCCTGACAGGAATGGCGGCGACCAGACGAAGGGTGTTGTCGTCGTCACCGCGACGAAACCGAGCCGCTCGAGGATCGGCCGACTCTCGTTGGAGGCGTCGACCTCGACGAAGTGCACTCCGCGCGCCGCAGCGAGGTTCGCCCGGTAGGCGACGGTGGCTCGATAGATCCCGCGCCCGCGCCACGCCGGCAGCGTGGCGCCACCCCACAGCGTCGCGAAGTCCGTTCCTGATTCAAACCGAACCCAGCCAGCGCAAACGATTGTGGGGGGAGCCTCTGCGACAACGACAGTCAGGGCGTCCGGGTCGACCGCCCGCTCCGCCTCGAGACTCTCCGCGAGCCAGCTGTGGTCCTCCTGCCAGATCTCCCGCTCCATCGCCGCAATCCGCCCGAAGTCGGTTCGGTCGATCGCCTCACGCAACGAGACGCCTTCGGCAAGCCGCGGCTCGCTCGCGATTTTCGCGACCGGGGCGATCACCACCGTTTCCACATCCTCGGGCACAAAGCCCGCCGCGCGCAGCCGTTGCGGCAGGTCGGCCGGCCGATCGTGCCCATGGAGTTTCCACTCGAATCGCTCGCCGCGCTCGGCGAACACGCGCACCTGGCGCGCGATGAGCTGGTCGACCTGGGCGCCCCCGAGCCCGCCGAGATCGCGGTAGCCGACAAAGCCCCCGAACTTGAAGCCGAGGAAGCGTAGGAGCGGCCCGTCTCGCTCGACGCGAACCCCTTCCGGCAACCGTACGGGCACGTGGTCGCGAAGCTGTGCGTCATAGCTCGCGAGCAGCTCAGCGGCCCCGGGCATGGGCAGACTCTAACGTCGCCTGCGGCCGCCCACCGGAGCCATTTTCGCAGGCGCACGCCGACCACCGGCGGGCCGCGCTAACGGCACCTCGCCGCGAGGCGATGCTAGTTCGCAACTCGCTGAGGTCGCTTGCGCCGACGACGAGGAGGGCCTGCTGGGTGCCCTGCGGCAACGTCCCGAGCCGCCGCAGGAAGCCGTCCTCGACTCCGGCTGTAACTCGCAGATCTGAGTATGGTGACTCGGCGTGTGTACGCCGTGCCCACGCGCGGCCCAGAGCAGGCGCTGGTAGGCGACCGCGCGGCGCGCGGAAAGGCTCAGCGTCGCGGCCGGCGATCCGGTCGACGAGCGGAGGCCGAGCAGGCGCCCCCGACGGGGGCGCGATCCACCGTTCAGCCAACCGCGAAGATACAGAGAGCCGAAAGTAGAGCGCAGAAGCGCCGGCCTCGGCTCACGACCCCGAAGAACACCGCCCGATTGTAGGCAGGTGCGCGACCGGGTTTGCTTAACGATTCATGAACCTTTCGGCGTCTGCATCCGCCCGGTCCGGCGCGGGCAGCAGGAGAGCTAGGGCTGTCCGTCGTCTCGTTCGCGGACAGGAAGGTGCTTGTGGCTGCCTCGCCGGCAGCGAAGCTCTTGTCGGCGAGCCAGCCTCCGTCGACGGTCAGTGCGATGCCGTTCACGTAGGCGGACTGGCCGCTCGCGAGGTAGACCGCAACGTCGGCGACGTCCGAGCCACTCCCGCGCGGCCCTGTGGCCGGTATCACCGCCTCCGACCTCGACCGCTCACTCCAGTTCTAGTGCGGCCTACTCGGGCTCGAGCTCCTGTGGCGCCGGGTCTACGAGGAGCGGAAGATCACGCGGATCGTCGGCATCCCCGAGGCGGCGGGGCTCGACATCGCGATGCTGCGCGTGCCGGAGAGAGACTTCGAGGTCGAGCTGATCGAGTACCTGGCTGCGAAAGCCGCTCCGGCAGCTCCCGGCCTTGCGATCACGGCACCCGGCATTTCTGCCTGTTCGTCTCGGGGATCGACGCGCTCTACGAGGAGCTGCGGTCACGCTGCGTCTCGTTCCGCTCGGACGGTCCCGTTCGGGAAGCGGAGCGGCTACTGCAGGGGTCTCGGCGGCTCGATGCACATCGCCGACCTCTCGCTCGACATCCTCGGCTGCAACGGCATCGTGGGCGCCGGGATCCCGCATGCGTGCGGCGCGGCCCGTACCAGAGCTACCCGGCGCCTTCCCCGGAGGCGGAGCGGAAGGTCGGCTTCGTCGCCGCACTGCGCGAGGCGCTCGACCTCGAGCTCGAGCCCGATCCGAGCGTGTTCGTCATGGGCGAGGAAATCGGCAACGTCGGCGGGATTTTTCGCGCCACCGATGGTCGAGCTGCAGTTCTCGGACTTCGCCGGCGTCGCCTTCGACCAGATCATGAATCAGGCTGTGAAGCTCCGCTTCATGATGGGCAGGACCGCGAGCAATCCCGCTCGTGATCCGGATGGTTTCGGGCGGCGGCGTCCGGCTCGGCGCGCAGCATTCGCAGAGCCTCGAGGCGCTCTTCGCGCACATCCCGGGCCTCGTCGTCGCTATGGCCTCGACCCCCTACGACGCGAAAGGTCTACTCTCTGCGGCTGTTCGAGATGACAACCCGGTCATCTTCCTCGAGCAGAAGCTCCTGTCGACCCGCGCACGCTCGTCCCGCTCGACACCGCTCTGATTGCGGCGTCGATCGAGAAGACTCACAGACTCGTCGTCGCGCACGAGGCCGTCCAGTTCTCGGCTTCGGCTCCGAGATTGCGGCTCACGTCGCGCAGCACTGCTTCTGGGACCTCGACGCACCCGTCGTCCGCGTCGACGCCGTCCTCGCACACGGTCCCGTATCAGGAGGACCTCGAGGTGGCGACGTTGCCGGGGCTGCCGAGATCGTGGCTGCGGTGCATTCGCTTCCTCGGTAGCTGCCGCTGGGGAGATCGTTGCAGCTTCCACGACACGGTAAGGCTCGTTTGAACTCTGGCACAGCACTCTCGCCCCAGCCAGCGCCGGCTGTTCAACCCGGAAGCTGTGGCTGTTGCGCTGTCATCTGGCGGAGGATTTCGCCGTAGCCGCCCTGCATCCGATGCGGCACGCGCCACACATCGACCGTCCCGAAGCACCCCAGGGTCCGGACGTGCACCGTCGGCGCGTCCGCCCGCGCGGTCGGCGCGTCCGCCCGCGCGAAGTCGCGACCCCACTCCCGGCGGTGGCCGAAGATCGTGAGACCGCGGAGGTCGACATTGATCCCCTCCGGCACGTAAACATCGACGTTGCCGAAGGCGACGAGGATGGTCACGGCTGTCCGTGGATCCTCGATTTCGGCTTCGCGCAGATCAAGGTCGACGTCCGCGAAGGCACCGACTGCGAACGTCCACCCTCGCAGTCTCAGCCGACCGCGGCGAGCGACATGTCCGAAGAGCGCCGCGGTGAGACGGGTTGGTTTGCGACGCGAGCGGGCGGGCTCAGAGTGAGCGTCCGGTAGATGTTCCCGGGCACGCACGAGTTCCTGCCCGATCCGTGCCCGATAGGCAATCTCGACTCGTTCCGAGAACTCGTCGAGCGTCAACCGTCCCGCGAGAAGATGATCGCGCAGCGAGACCACCGCCTGCTCGCGCTCGACATCGGAGACGTGCTGGAGTAGGTCGACCAGTTGCCGGCACGCTAACACCACCTGGTCGAAGCGGCGGGCACTCGACCCGCCGAGCACTGTTGGGTCGGCCTCCGCGGGAGTGTCCGAGGGTCAGCCCGACCGCGCCTCGATGAGGTTCGTCGGCCCGGCCGGGCTCACGCGCACGATCTCGAATGCCTCCGCGGCGAGGAGATCGCGCCACTCCTCCTCGGTTCGCTCCTTGCCGCCGAGCATGACGAGCATGTGGAGGTCCATGTGCTTGAGGAAGCCCGGTTCGGGGCCTGAGGGTACGACGCCGTCGACCATCAGCACGCGCCCGTGCTCGGCAATCGACCGCCGGCAATTCCGAAGGATTGCGCCTGCACGCTCGTCGTTCCAGTCGTGCAGGATCTGCGCGAGCACGTACGCGTCGGCGGGCGGCAAGGGATCGCTGAAGAAGTCGCCGCCGACAACCTCGCAACGGTTGGCCACTCCCGCGTCCGCGAGGACCCCGTGCGCCTCGCCCACGACGTTCGGAAGGTCGAAGAGAACGCCGCTCAAGTGCGGGTTTGCCGCGAGCACCGAAGCGAGCGCCGTTCCCGTGCCGCCCCCGATGTCGACCACTCGCTCGTGGGGGCTCCAGTCGTAGGCGATAAGCGCGTCCACGCGTGCGCGAGTGCCGGCCGCCATCGCGCGATTGAAAACGGCACCTGCCGCCGGATGCTGGGCGAGAAAAGCAAAATAAGGAAGTTCGAATTCCTCGTCGAAGCCCGGTTCGCCGGTGATGACGGAATGAAGCGCTCGACCCCAACCGCGGTACTGCTCCGCTCCCATCGCCATCGCGATGTGACGCATGGTGAGCGGTGCCGAGTCGCGAAGGCCATCCGAGAGACGGTTGCGCACAAACCGCCGTGGTTCGGCTTCTTCGAATACGCCTTCGCTGACGAGGAGGCGGAGGAGGCGGTAGAGCGATGCCTCGTGCGCGCCAACCTCGTGAGCTATGTCGCGAACGTCACGCGCCTCGTCGCCGACAGTGTCGGCGACCCCGAGCGTCGCCGTCACGGCGAGAGCCTGGGTCCGCATGAACCCGAAGAGCATCTCGGTGAGCCGAGCCCGGACTGCGGCCTCGTCAGGTGTCGGTGTCGGATCGTCAGCATCGGGTCGCATCTGCACCAAAACGTCGCTCGGGGACGATGGTTCCACGGCGGATCTTCGCAGCCTTCGGATTCGTCCGCCGCTCCCACGGATCGTCATACCGTGCGACACCGCCTACGACCTTGGACATCCCCGAACGTCCGCCGAGCCGACGATTGTCGCTCTGGGGATACACGATGGCGTCCGGGGGCTTGGTCGTGAAGACACGTTCAAGCGAGGCCGCGTGCGGCCCAGGCAAAGCTGTTCAGCGTGAAGGGCGGTTCTGGCAGCAGGTGCCGGCAGCGCTCGCGAAGTGCCGACAGTTCAGCTTCGCCAAGAGCTCGTGCGTATGCGCCTGCCGGTCCCACACCGAGCGTGAACGGCCCCCACCACTCGTCGAAGCTTGCATATTCGACAGACGCCGAAAGCGCGGCTTCTTCAACGTCGTCCAGCCCCGCTGCCTCGAACAAGTCGGAGAGATGACCCGCACGCGCACCCGCCAGTCCCGACTCGTCTTGTGCGCTGCTGTCGAGCTCGCGAGCCGCCTGCCAGAACGCAGAGAGTGGGGTTCGCTCACCGGCGTGATCCCATACGCACGCTACGACGACGCCTTGCACACGCGTTACCCGGGCCATCTCGGAGAGCCCGGCAAGCGGATCGGTCATGAAATGCACGACCAGCTGCGCGAGAGTCGCATCGAACATGCCGTCGGCGTACGGCAAGTCCTCCGCCGCAGCGAGCCGAACATCAACGCCGGGATGTCGCTCGCGTGCCGCCGCAACGAACGATTCGGACGGGTCGATGGCCGCCACCGCGTCGGCCCCGAGCCGCCGGACGAGCTCAGTCGTCAAGGCGCCCGGCCCGCAGCCGACGTCGAGCACTTTCAGTCCGGAATGCACGCCGCCGAGGTCCGCAAACTTGGGCGCCAGCCGTGCCGAATACCGCCCCATGAAGCGGTCGTAAGCCTCCGCAGCGACATCGAAGCTCACTCGGCGACTCTAGCGACGGATATCGAGGCGCGAAGGATTCGGACTGCCGACGTCGCGATGGATGAACAGCCACCCTGGCACGAGCGCTGCCTGGATGGCTCTGCCGACGTTCCTGCGGTGCCGAAAATCCGAGACAACATGAACCTGCTTTCGGCGGCGTTCCCGCGAGCTGGAGTGAAACCGCGCGGCTGCCGCGCAAGCTGCGGCCGAACAGTCGGCGCGCGAGCTTCGCGAGGCTTTCGCCGGACGACCGGGGACGAGCGCCAGCACGAGGTCGCCAATCTCAGCTACACGGGTCGTCCCATCGGCCCACGGCGGGGCCGCCGCATACGGAAGATCTCGGGGTGTGCGTGAGACCTGAAGATCTACCCCGCGAGCACACGCCCCCGCGCTTCTTCGACGTTCTTCGAGCTTCATGTACACGGGGCCGAGTTCGTCCTGATCGGAGGGTTCGCCGTCGGCTTTCACGGCTATCGCTGCATGCGAATGACGCAGGCTCGAGGAGTGACCAGCTCGGCATGCGATCGATCGAATGCCCGCCGAAGGGTTCGGCGACAGCCAGCCTCGCTACGTCCGCACCCAGGCTGAGGCGTCCGGGGGCAACCGGCCGTCGATCGCCGGCTCGCTGCCGAGCAACAGCTCACCGGCCGGCAGCTTGAGTGGGCCGGCACCCAGGTTGACCGCGCAGGCGATCGTCTCGCCCGCCGCCGAACGCTCGAAGACGAGCGAGCCGGCGGAGCTCTCACACCACGAGAAGCTCTCGCCGCTGAGCGCCTCGCTTGCCCGCCGGAGCGCCAGAGCCGACCGGAAGAGCATCAGCGTCGAGCCGCCGTCCGCTGCCTGCGCGGCCACGCTCGCGCCCGCCCACCGTTCCGGTATCGGTAGCCACGGTCGGCCGTCGGTGAAGCCGAAACCCGGCATGTTCTCGGTCCACGGGATCGGCACGCGGCACCCGTCACGGCCCTCGCGGCCTCCATGGGTGCGGAAGAACACCGGATCCTGGCGCAGCTCGTCCGGCAGATCGACCTCCTCGAGCCCGAGCTCCTGGCCGGCGTACAGGAAGGCCGGCCCGGGCAGCGCGAGCAGGAGCAGCGCGGCGGCGCGGGCCCGCCGGAGGCTTCCGTAGCGCGTCGGCAGCCGCGCGACGTCGTGGTTCTCGAGCACCCACGTGGCGGTCGCGCCGACCGGAGCGAGCGCGGCGCGGGAGCGGTCGATCGCCTCGCGCATCCCGTTTGCGTCCCAAGGCTCGAACAGCAGCGTGAAGTTGAACGCCAGGTGCAGCTCGTCCGGGCGCACGTAGGCCACGACGCGCGCCGGGTCGGAGAAGACGACCTCGCCGACCAGCATCCGTTCGCCGGGATACGCGTCGACGAGCCGCCGCCAGCCGCGGTAGAGCGGGTGCAGCTCCGGACGGTCGATCGCGCGCCGCCAGTCAGACGAGAAGACGGTCTCCGGAAAGGGCTCGGCCTCGTCGCGGAGCTCTGGATCCTTGAAGAGGCCGTGGGCGACGTCGATCCGGAAGCCGTCGACGCCCCGGTCGAGCCAGAAGCGGAGGACGTGCTCGAAGTCGGTCCGGACGATTTCCCGGTGCCAGTCGAGGTCGGGCTGCTCTGGCGCGAAGAGGTGGAGGTAGTAGTCGCCGCTCGCCTCGTCCAGCGTCCAGGCGGAGCCTCCGAAGACGGAGGGCCAGTTGTTGGGAGGCCCGCCTTCCCGGGCGGCGCGAAACACATAGCGGGACCGGTCTTCGTGATCGGGTCTCGAGATTGCGTTCCGGAACCACGGATGTGCGCTCGACGTGTGGTTGGGGACGACGTCGAGGACGACGCGCAAGCCGAGGTCGTGTGCGTCTCCGATCAGGCCGTCGAAGTCGGCGAGCGTGCCGAAGCGCGGATCGACGTCCACGTAGTCGGCGACGTCGTAGCCGTGGTCGGCATCCGGCGAGGGGTAGAACGGCGTCAGCCAGAGCGCGTCGACCCCAAGCTCGCGCAGGTAGGGGAGGCGCGAGCGAATCCCGGGAAGGTCGCCGAGCCCGTCGCCGTCGGAGTCGGCAAAGCTGCGAATGTAGATCTCGTAGAAGACGGCGCTGCGCCACCACGGAGTCATTCGACCTCGTCCGCCCTCGGGATCGCCGAACGGCCGTCGAGCGCCCGGCAGGAAAGCGCTGCGCACGCGTTCGCGAAAGCGAGCGCGTCACGCAGCGGGGCACCCTGCACGAGTTGGGCGAGCAACGCCCCGTGGAAGACGTCGCCGGCGCCCAGCGTGCTGACCGCAGCGACTGGTCGGGCGGGCGCGACGACAACCTGCCCGTCGCGTGTGTACGCGACGCTTCCTCGAGCCCCGCGGGTCACGACCACGAGCCCTGCACCCGCTGCGAGAGCTCCGTCGGCGGTGCCGAATCGCTCCCGCAGGCTCGACTCCGTCGGCCCGTAGAGGGCGACGTCGCGCAGGTCCAGCCCTTCGATCTCGTTGCCGCCGTCGATCGAGAGGTTGATCCTGCCCCGCAATTCGCACACAGGCCCGTAGCCGGTCTGGTCGACGTGCACCCACGCGGCGCCGAGGCACAGCTCCCGCGCCCGCGGACCCAGCTCGAACCCGGCCGGCCGGCCGCGGAAGGCCGCGATCGAGCGCGTCCCCGAGCCGACGAGGATCGCGCTCTGGCCCGAGCGTCCGGCGGGGACGACGATCACCTCCGAAACGTCGACCCCCTCGTGCTCCAGCCCCTCGCGAATGAAGCTGCCAGCATCGTCGTCGCCGACGGCTCCGACGAAGAAGGTGGGGATGCCGAGCCGGCCCAGGGCGACCGCGGCAGTCGCCGCAGGACCGCCGCCGGCGACGGCGAGATCGGTCGCCATGACGAGGTCGTCGGCCCCCGGATGTCGCGGTACGGCGAGAATCGTGTCGCGCGTGGCGAGGCCCACGCAGACTACGTACGGCGTCACACAGCGGGCGCCGCGCGGCCGAGCAGGCTCTCGCCCGTCTCCGACGAGAAGAAGTAGAAGCGCGAGGGATCGACTGCGAGCTTGATCGGATCTCCGACCTTCGCCGCGGTCCTCGCGTCGACCCGCGCGCCGAAGAGCGCGCGATCTCGTCCGTCGGCGAGGAGCGTCGTCTCCTCCTCGCCTTCGTCCGACAGGGCCTCCTCGACGATGACGGGTGGGGCGTCGACCTCGAAGAAGAGGAAGGCATCCGATCCGAGCTCCTCCACCACCTCGACGCGTACCTCGACCTGGGGCAGGTCGGGCTGGGCGAAGGCCGTGTCCTCGAAAGCCTCGGGTCGCAGGCCGAGCACGACCCGCCCGTCCGGCGGGGCCGGCGGGCGGCGGTCGCGGTCGAGCGGGAGCGTGATGCTCCCGAAGGAAACGGTGTCCCCCGTGAGCGTGGCGCTGACGAGGTTCATGGCGGGCGATCCGATGAACGCGGCGACGAAGATGTTCGTCGGCTCCTCGTAGAGACGCTGCGGCACGTCGACCTGCTGGATCCGGCCGTCGTGCATCACCGCGACGCGTTCCCCGAGCGTCATTGCCTCGACCTGATCGTGGGTGACGTAGACGGTGGTCGTCTTGAGCTGCGAGTGCAGCTTCTGCAGCGAGGTGCGCATGGTGACGCGAAGCTTCGCGTCGAGGTTCGACAGCGGCTCGTCCATGAGGAACGCGGCGGGCTCGCGGATGATCGCGCGCCCCATCGCGACCCGCTGCTGCTGGCCGCCCGAGAGGGCTCCGGGCCGGCGATCGAGCAACTCGTCCAGCCCGAGCATCTTCGCCACCTCGCCTACCCGCTGCGCGATCTCCTTCTTCGGCGTCCGCCGCACGCGCAGCCCATAGCCGAGGTTCTTGCGCACGGTCATGTGCGGGTAGAGGGCGTAGTTCTGGAAGACCATCGCGACATCGCGGGCGGCGGGCGCCACCCTCGTCACGTCCCGATCGCCGATCATGATCCGGCCCCCCGTGACCTTCTCGAGCCCTCCGATCGAGCGGAGCAGCGTCGTCTTACCACAGCCGGACGGACCGACCAGCACCATGAACTCACCCTCACCGATCGCGAGGCTGACATCGTCCACGGCGACCACGCCCCCGGCGAACTCCTTTCGCACGTTCTCGATCACGATCTGGCCCATCGCTGCAATCTAACCCGGCCGGAGCGTGGGATGCAATCGTTCCCACATCGCCCGGAACCGGGGCTAGACTCGCCCTCCGATGCCCGGCTCGCGCCCTGTCGAGGTAGCAGCCGGCGTCCACTCCTTCCGCGACACCTGCAACGTCTACGCCCTCCGATCGGGCAGCGAGGCGATTCTCGTTGACTTCGGTGCGGGAGCGATTCTCGACCAGCTCGCCGATCTCGGGATCGAGCGAGTCACCGACGTCCTGCTGACCCACCACCATCGCGATCAGCTCCAGGGGCTCGAGCGGGCGGCGGCGGCCGGAATCCGGATCTGGGTTCCGCCGGTCGAGCGGGAGCTCGTCGTGGATGTCGACCGCCGGTGGGCGTGTCGCCAGATCGACAACGACTATGACCTCAGGCAGGATCGGTTCTCGCTGGTGGAACCCGTGCCGGTCGCGGGGGAGGTCGCGGAGTACCGAACGCGGAGATACGGAGGTTTCGACGTTTACACGCTTCCCACCCCGGGTCACACCGTCGGCTCCGTCACCTATCTCGTCGACGTGGAGGGGCAGCTGCTCGGATTTACCGGCGACCTCGTCTACGGCGTCGGGAAGGTGTGGTCGCTCGCTGCGACGCAGTGGTCGTACACGGGCGTCGAGGGTCAGGTCGCGACCAGCGTGTCGTGCGCCGTGCTCGCCGAGCAGGGCCCGGAGCTCCTGCTCCCGTCCCACGGCGACCCGATTCGCGAGCCGCAGCAGGCACTCGGAGATCTGCGAGCGCGCCTCCAGGAGCTCGTCGACCTGCGCCTCGAGACGCCATGGGACCTCGAGGAATGGGTGCGGCAGCCGTGGCAGCCTGTGACGCCCCACTTGCTTCGCAGCCGCACGAGCTTCGCGACCACCTACGCGCTGCTCTCGGAGTCGGGCGCGGCGCTCCTCGTCGACTTCGGCTACGACCTGGCGACCGGCGCCACCCCGAGCACCGAGCGGAGCGCCCGCAGGCCGCTGCTCTGGCCGCTCGACTCGCTCCGGCGCGACCACGGGGTCGAGCGGATCGAGGTGGTCGTCCCGACGCATTACCACGACGACCACGTCGCCGGGATCAATCTCCTGCGGGAGGTGGAGGGAACCGAGGTGTGGTCGCCCGACAACGTCGCGGCCGTCCTCGAGGATCCGCGGCGCTACGACCTCCCCTGCCTCTGGTACGACCCGGTGGGCGTCGACCGGGCGCTGCCATCGGGGGTTCCGTTTCCCTGGCGGGAGTACGAGCTGACGACCCACCCGCTGCCCGGTCACACGCTCTACGCGGCCGCGGTCTCCTTCGAGGTCGACGGCCGCCGCATCCTCGCCACCGGCGACCAGCAGGCGGCGAGCGGCGCGGCGGGTCGCGACGTCCTCAACTACCAGTATCGGAACCGCTTCCGGATCGACGACTACGTGCGCAGCGCCGAGCTCTACCAATCCCTGCGGCCCGACATCATCCTCAGCGGCCACTGGCCCCCGCGGGAGGTGACGGACGAGTACCTCCAGCGTCTCCTCGCGGACGGGACGCGGCTGGCGGAGCTGCACCGCGAGCTGCTGCCGCTCGAGGACGTCGACTTCGGCGGCGAGGGATTCGGGGCCAGGATCGAGCCATACCGGTCGACGGCGCGGCCTGGAACGGCCCTCCACCTCGACGTCGCCGTCCGCAACCCTTTCGACCGCCCGGAGCGGACCTGTGTGCGTCTGGTCGTGCCCACCGGGTGGACTACAGCTCCCGAGCGCCGCGCGGTGGAGCTCGGGCAGCACGCGGAGGCGAGCCTCACCTTCGCCGTCACGCCTCCGGTCGATGCCCAGCCGGTGCGGCGCGCGCGCGTCGCGGCCGACCTGACGGTGGGGGACGTGGCGTTCGGGCAGCAGGCCGAGGCCCTGGTCGACGTGGAGTGAGCGGACTGAGCGTCGAGGCGGCGGCCTACCGGCTGAAGCTCTCCCCCGACGGCCTGCGCGCCACCCTCTCCTCGCGCGCCGGCGAGCACTGGCTCACGCTGCGCCCGCTCGCGGCCCTCGACACGGTCGAGGGGCCGGACGAAACTCTCTCGATGCTCGCGCCGCGAGCCGTGGACGGGCCGGTCGCGACGTTCGAGATCGAGCGGCGCTCGACCCGTTGGGAGCGCGCCGGCGTGACGCTCGCCTGCGGAGAGGATGGGATCGAGGTGCGGGCCTGGGTGCGGGGACGGGGCGACCTCGTCACGGTCCACCTGCTCGGCGGGCATTCGCTGATCCCGGGCGCGCCGAGCGGCTTCCTGCCGAGCGGGTCGAGCTTTCGCACGCTCTTCTCCCCGAACCCCGAAGACCCCGATCGGCCGATCCGCCCGGCGACGGAGCCGGCGGTGATCGGCGTTTCCGGCGACGGCGAGCCCGGGCGCGGCCACTGGTTCTTCACGCCCGCGCCGCTCTGGTTCTCGCTCGCGAGCCCCGCGGGCGACGGGCTCGGCCTCGGCATCGCGGCCCCGATCGAGGAGCTGAGATTCGTCGAGCTCGCCTACCGCCCCGCCGGCTCCGCGTTCAGCCTCTCGCTCGAGTACGAGGGCCACACATC
Source organism: Gaiellales bacterium (assembly GCA_038237515.1). GTDB lineage: Bacteria > Actinomycetota > Thermoleophilia > Gaiellales > Gaiellaceae > JBBQDZ01. Next base: position 53,371 of record JBBRYP010000015.1, on the reverse strand, counting down.
TGTGGACGGCGAGTTTCACGCGCCGGCGGTGCTGCTGACACCGGGTGCCGCCGATCCGTACGCGGGGCTACGGCGCCATCGCGAGGAGCTCGCCGCCCGCGGGCTGGCTCCGCCTCCGGACGGGTGCGCGCGCCCGGCCTGGTGGAGCGAGCCGATCTTCTGCGGCTGGGGGGCGCAGCGTCACCTTGCGGCCAGCGAGGGCGGAATGGCGTCCGATCGCGCCACGCAGGCTGACTACGACGCTTTCCTGGATCACCTCGAGCAGAACGGCCTCGTTCCCGGCACCGTCGTCCTCGACGACAAGTGGCAGGAGTCGTACGGAACCTGCATGCCCGACCGCGAGAAGTGGCCCGACCTCAAGCGGTGGATCGCGGCGAGGCGAGCGCGCGGCCAGCACGTGCTGCTGTGGTGGAAGGCGTGGGACCCGGAGGGCCTTCCCGTCGAGCTCTGCATCCGGAACCCGGACGGAGTGCCCCTCGCCATCGACCCCGGGAATCCCGCCGCCCGGCACGCGCTGGGCGAGATCGTGACGCGGATGCTCGGGCCGGGCGGGCTCGACGCCGACGGCCTGAAGGTCGACTTCACCGCGCGCACGCCGAGCGGCCGCGCGCTTTCGAGTCGGGGCGGCTCCTGGGGGATCGTCCTGCTCCACGAGCTGCTCGCCGTCGTCTACGGCGCGGCCAAGGCGGCGAAGCCCGATGCGCTCGTGATCACGCACACACCTCACTCCGGCTTCGCCGACGTCACCGACATGATCCGTCTGAACGACATGGTGCGCAGCGACGACGCGGCCGCGCCGTCGCTCGAAGCCCAGATGCGTCATCGCGCGGAGGTCGTTCGCGCCGCGTGCCCGGAGCTCCTAATCGACACCGACGACTGGTGCGCTCCGCATCTCGAGGCATGGCGGTCGTACCTCCGGGTGAAGCCAAGCCTGGGCGTCCCGTCGCTGTACTACGCCACTCACCTGGACGCGACGGGCGAGCCTCTCGCTCTTGACGACTACCAGGCCCTTGGGAGAACGTGGGCGGCATGGAAGCGGAGTCGATCCCCTTCGAGCGCCTGAGATCGGTCGGCAGAGAAGCCTCCGACGAGCTCCGGAGCCGCCCGGTCACGCTCGCGGACATCGCTCGCGAGGCGGGCACCTCGCCCTCGACAGCCTCGCGCGCGCTCAGCGGGCGGGGCTACGTCTCGACGCCCGCGCGCGAGCGCCTGGTGGCGGCGGCTGAGCGGCTCGGATACGTCGCCAACGCGTCGGCGCGCACGCTGAAGCAGCGAACGAGCCGCGTCATCGGCGTCGTCGTGTCCGATCTCGGCAACCAGTTCTACGCCCTCCTCGCGGCAGGAGTCGAGGAGACGCTCAGGGAGGCCGACTACCAGATGTTCCTCCTGTCGGACAACAGCGAGCGGGCCGAGGAGCTGGCCGGCGCGCGCGCCTTCGCAGCGATCCGCGCGGCGGGCGTGATCATGGCCCCGGTCGACTACGACGCGGCGCCGCTGCTGGCCCGGCACGGCATCCCCGTCGTCGAGGTGGACAGGAGGCTCGCGAACCTGCCCTGCGACGCCGTCGTCATCGACAACGAGCGCGGCGCGCGCGACGCGACGGCGCACCTCCTCGACCTCGGGCACCGCCGCATCGGACTGCTCGTGGCCGACACCGAGTGGACGACCGACGCAGGCCGCCTCCGCGGCTATCGCTCGGCCCACGCCGACGCCGCGGTGGCCGTCGACGAGCGGCTCGTCGTCCCGATCGGCTTCCACGCGCGCGGCGCGGAGCGCCTGATCCATGCGCTGCTGCGTGATGCCGCCCCGACGGCGATCTTCGCCGCGAACAACCTGCTGGCCGAGCAGGCCTGGCACGTCCTCCGCCGCAGGGGGCTCGGAATTCCGCGGGACGTCTCGCTCGTCGCGTTCGACGACCTGCCCTGGATGGAGATGGTGGATCCCGGCCTCACGACGGTCGCCCAGCCGATGGCCGAGATGGGGCGCAGCGCGGCCGAGCTGCTCCTGCGCCGGCTTGAGGCTCCGGCCGCCCCGCCGACGATCGAGTGCCTGCAGCCCTCGCTCCTCGTCCGCCGGTCGACGGGGCCGCCACCCCGGTAGCCGGGCGAGAGCCTTTCCTTGACTTCCGCTCGTCGACTGTGGTAACGCTGTCATGCCGAAGACGAGGCTCTCACTCTCACGCAGGAGGACATAGATGCTGGGTCGTTGGAAGTGGGGCACGCTGCTCTTGGCCGTGGCAGCGCTCTCTCTCATGGTTGCGGCCGGTCTGGCGACGGCCAAGCCCTCCGCCACGCTGAAGATTTACGGATTCGGGCCCGGCGACGAGATCGCCAACACCCGCGCCGACCTGGCCACGACGGCCGTCGGCGGCAGTGTCGACAACCCGCGAGGCGGGTTCAACGACCAGCAGTTCCTGGCCTCCCTGGCCTCGGGTGACGTACCGGACGTCATCTACCTCGACCGGTTCAAGATCGCCTCGTATGCGGCCAAGGGTGCCCTGGTGCCGCTGACCAGCTGCATCAAGAGCCAGAACATCGACGTGGCGCAGTACCGCAAGGCCGCGCTCCAGGAAGTGACGTACAAGGGCGCCGTCTACGCGATCCCGGAGTTCACGAACCCGCGCACCATCATCGTCAACGACAAGGTGATGGCCTCCGCCGGTCTCCAGCCCTCGGCGATGAGCGCAACGAAATGGGCCGCTCTCCGCCAGGCGAGCAAGAAGGTCCTCAAGATCGACAACGGCAAGGTCACGCGCATCGGCTTCGATCCGAAGCTGCCCGAGTTCTTCCCTCTCTGGGTGAAGGCGAACGGCGCCGACATCCTGAGCAAGGACGGGCTGAAAGCTCAGCTCGACAGCCCGAAGGCGATCGAGGCGCTCGCCTTCGCGTACTCGCTGATCAAGGACCACGGTGGCTGGGGCCCGTTCAAGGCGTTCCGCGACACGTGGGACTTCTTCGGCGCGAAGAACCAGGTTGCGGAGGACGAGATCGGGGCGTGGCCGATGGAGAGCTTCTACTACAGCACGCTCGCGCAGAACTCTCCGCAGGTGAACATCACCGCGCTCCCGTTCACGAACAAGAAGGGCGGGCCGCTCAACTACATCAGCGGGAGCGGCTGGGCGATCCCCAAGGGCGCGAAGAACCAGGCCCTCGCGTGCACCTGGATGAAGACGATCACCGCCACGAGCAGCTGGGTGGCGGCGGCCAAGGTTCGCTTCGACGCCCAGAAGCGCCGGAACCGTCCCTTCACCGGCCTCTACACCGCGAACTCCGCAGCGGACTTGAAGATCTACCAGGACATCTACCAGCCGATGGGCCGCAAGGACTTCGACGACGCGGTCAACCTCCTCGTGCGGGTCAACCGGTACTCCTTCACCGTCCCGGCCTCGCCGGCGGGTGCCGAGTTCAACCAGGCCTGGATGGACGGCGTCCAGCGCGTCCTCGACGGCAAGCAGTCTCCCGCCCAGGCGCTGAAGCAGGCGCAGAAGGAGGCGCAGGCCGCGATCAACAAGGCCAAGAAGTAGGTCGAGCCGCGGTTCAGGCGCCGTGGCGACCGTCTCGATCACCGCTCGAGCGCCGGGCCCTCTCCTGAGGGTCCGGCGCTGGGCGTCCGGCTTTCGCGAGCCGGAGACCTGGGCTGCGTACGGGTTCCTGCTGCCCTGGATCTTCGGCTTCGTCGTCTTCACGGCCGGCCCGATGGTCGCGAGCCTGATCCTCTCCTTCACCGACTACAGCGTCATTCAGCAGACGAACTGGGTCGGATCCGCGAACTACTCGGAGCTGCTCCACGACCCGAAGGTCACGACGGCGCTCCGGAACACGCTCGTCTACACGGTGATGATGGTGCCGGGGACGATGATCTTCGCGCTCGCGATGGCGATGATCCTGCTTCGCGTCGGGCGGGCGGCCGGCTTCTTCCGGACCGTCTTCTACCTGCCCCAGGTCACGCCGCCGGTGGCAGTTGCGATCCTCTACCTGCTGCTCTTCAACGGCGCGATCGGGCTCGTGAACCGGGCGCTCGAGCTCATCGGGATCACCGGGCCGTTCTGGACGACCGACCCGAGCTGGGTGAAGCCCGGCCTCGTGCTGATGCAGCTCTGGTCGGTGGGTGGAACGATGGTCATCTACCTGGCGGCCCTGAAGGGGGTGCCCCAGCAGCTCTACGAGGCGGCGTCGATGGACGGGGCGTCTCCATGGCGACGCTTCCGCGACGTGACGTTGCCGATGATCAGCCCGGCCCTCTTCTTCACGTTCATCATCCTCACGATCGCCGGCCTGACGGCGTTCACCGAGGCCTACACGGCCTTCTTCGGAGCCGGGACGAAGACGAATCAGACGGAGGCGGCGCTCTTCTACGCGATCTACCTGTTCCGCCAGGCCTTCGAGTTCTTCCACATGGGCTACGCCGCAGCGCTCGCGTGGCTGCTCTTCGTGATCATCATGATCATCACGCTCGTCCAGGTGAAGGTCAGCAACCGCTTCGTCTTCTACCAGGGAGCGAAGAACTCGTGACGGCGATCGAGACCGGCTCCGTCACCGCCCCGCCCGCTCCGCCGGTGCTGGTGGAAGCTCCCGGTCGGTGGCCCCGGTTCGAGGTCCGCCGGTTCAAGCGACTGCTCTACCTGCTCGTCCTGCTCGGCCTCACCGTGCTCTTCGTCTACCCGTTCATCTGGGCGATCAGCGCGTCGCTCAAGCCGCAGTCGGACGTCTTCGACAACAGGCTGATCCCGAAGGTGTTCCATCCGTCCAACTACGTCGACGTCTGGAACATCGCGGACGCGCCGATGCTCACGTGGCTCTTCAACAGCATGTGGATCGGGGTGCTGGCCGCGCTCGCCGTGACATTTTCGAGCGCGATGGTGGCCTTCGGATTCGCGTACTTCCGCTTCCCGGGGAGGAACCTGCTCTTCGGCTTGATGCTCGCGACGATGATGCTGCCGCCGGCAGTGACGATGATCCCGGTCTTCCTGATCTGGCGGAAGCTCGGGCTCATCAACACGCAGTACCCGCTCTGGGTCCCGAACCTCTTCGGCAGCGCCTTCTACATCTTCCTGCAGCGCCAGTTCTTCCTGGGGATCCCGCGGGACCTCTTCGAGGCGGCGCGCGTCGACGGCGACAACTACTTCACGATGTTCTGGCGCATCGCCCTGCCGCTGGCCAAGCCGGCATTGATCGTCACCTTCATCTTCGAGTTCCAGGCCCGGTGGTTCGACCTGATGACCCCGCTGATCTACCTGCGGGACAGCGCTCTCTACACGCTGCCGCTCGGGCTGAAGACGATCCTCGACTCGTTCGGTCAGAGCGGCGGCGGCCAGGGCGACTGGCAGATCGTGATTGCCGCGACGGTGATCGCCACGATCCCGATGATCGTCATCTTCGGCGTGTTCCAGCGCTTCTTCCTGGAGGGCATCGCCACCCAGGGGCGCAAGGGTTGACGTCGACTTCGGCGGGTGCGCCGTCGGTGCTCGGCACCGACGGGTCGGAGACCCCGCGGCACGGTCCGGTGCTCGCGCTCGACATCGGCGGGACGAAGCTCGCAGCCGGCGTCGTCGACGCCGGGCGCGTTCATTCCTTCCTCGTCGTGCCGAGCCACGCCTCGAAAGGGCCCGAGCAGGGCCTCGAGCGGCTGTTCGAGCTCGGGCGGCAGGCCGTCGCCGCATCGAGCCTCGACTGGTCCGAGATCGGGGCGGTCGGGATCGGGGCGGGAGGGCCTCTCGACACCGAGCGCGGCGTTCTGCTCGCTCCGCCGCACCTCCCGGGCTGGCGCGACATCCCCGTGATCGAGCTCGCCGAGCAGGCCTTTGGCCGGCCGGCAGTCCTCGAGAACGACGCGACGGCCGCCGCCGCCGGCGAGCACCGTTACGGCGCCGGCTTCGGGACGCGCCACATGGTCTACCTCACGATCTCGACGGGGGTGGGCGGTGGCGTGATCGTCGACGGCGCCCTCTATCGGGGCGCGATGGGAAACGGCGGCGAGCTCGGCCACGTCACCGTCGACTGCAACGGGCGACCCTGCCGCGGCTGCGGCCGTCTCGGTTGCCTTGAGGCCTACGTCTCGGGAACCTCGATCGTCGAACGGGCACGCGAGGCGCTCTCCGGAGCGGACGGTGCCGGCGAGGAGTCGACCCTGGCGGCCGTGGACGAGCTGACCGCCGCCGATGTCGCCGCCGCGGCCCGGGATGGGGATGCGCTCGCGCTCACGGTCTGGGAGGCCACGCTCGAAGCGCTCGCCTGCGGCCTCACCTCGATCGTCAATCTCTTCGAGCCGGAGCTCGTCGTCGTCGGCGGAGGGGTGAGCACGGCCGGAGAGCAGCTCCTGGGGCCGGTCCGGGAGTCGGTCGCCGCGAGCGCGATGCGCCCTGCCGGAGCGGGGGCGCGAATCGTGCGGGCCGCGCTCGGCGATCGCAGCGGCGTGGTCGGCGCGGCCGCGATCGTTTACGACCGCGCGGTTCCGGCTTGAGGGCCTGTCCAAAAGGTGAACCAGGGCGCCTGACAGGTTTCACACGCCTCGATGCGGCGTCCTCGGTCGCGCAGATATGCCTGCAGATCGACGCTCCCTGCGTCCTTGCCTCGAGACGCTGCCGCGCGTCATCCACCGTGGCCACTTTTCCGGACAGGCCCTTGATACAGCCGCATGGCTGAGGCGCGCGCGGAGGCGATAGCGGAGCACCTCGACCTCGCCGCCCGGATCGAAGATCTGCTCCCGGCGCTCGACGCGGTGGCCGCGCGGTTGATCTCTGCTTTCGAGGCCGGCGGGCGCGCCTTCACGTTCGGGAACGGCGGTAGCGCGGCCGACGCGCAGCATCTCGCCGCCGAGCTCGTCGGCCGGTACCTCCGGGACCGGCGCCCCCTGCCGGCGAGTGCGCTCAGCGTCGACCCGTCGGTGCTCACGTGCATCGGCAACGACTACTCCTTCGACGACCTGTTCGCTCGTCAGGTGCAGGCCCACGTGTCGGACGGCGACGTGGCGATCGCGTTCAGCACCAGCGGCCGCTCCGCGAACATCGTCAACGGCCTGGCAGCCGCCCGCGAGCGGGGCGCGACGACCGTGCTCTTCGCGGGTGGAGAGGGCGGCGCGGCCGCGGGCCACGCCGACCACGTCCTGCTCGTGCCCTCGACGAGCACGGCTCGCGTCCAGGAGATGCACCTGCTGCTCCTCCATCTCGTCGTCGAGCAGGTGGATGCGTGGGCGGCAGGTTCGCCGGGCCTGTGAGCGGCGACCCGAAGCGGCGCCTGCTGCATCTCGTTGGCAACGCTCACATCGATCCGGTCTGGCTCTGGCAGTGGCCGGAGGGCTACCAGGAGGTGCGCGCGACCTTCCATTCGGCGATCGACCGCCTGGAGGAGTATCCCGACTTCGTCTTCACCTCCGACTCCGTCGTCTTCTTCCAGTGGGTCGAGGAGACCGATCCCCAGCTGTTCGAGCAGATCCGAGAGCGGATCTCCGACGGCCGCTGGCAGGTGATCGGCGGCTGGTGGGTCGAGCCCGACTGCAACATCCCCGCGGGAGAGTCGTTCGTCCGCCAGGCGCTCTACGGGCAGCGCTACCTCCTCGAGCGCTTCGGGATCACCGCGACCACCGGGGCGAACGTGGACTCATTCGGACACAACGCGACGATCCCCCAGTTCCTGCGCAAGAGCGGGATGGACTCCTACGTGTTCCTGCGGCCGGGCCCTCACGAGCTGGCGCTGCCCGGTCCGACCTTCTGGTGGGAGTCGCCGGACGGCTCGCGCGTCCTCGCGTACCGGATTCCCCACGAGTACTGCGCCCCGCGGGCGGATCTCGGCTACCACGTCGACAAGGCGCTCGCACAGCTCCCGGCCGATCACGAGGAGCTGATGGTCTTCTACGGCGTGGGGAACCACGGCGGCGGCCCGACGAGGGCGAACCTCGATTCGATCGTGCGCCTCCAGGCGAGCAACTGCCTGCCGAGGATCGAGCTCAGTTCCCCACGCCGGTTCTTCGACAGCGTCTCTTGCGCGGAGGGGCTGCCGGTGCAGGCGGGGGAGCTCCAGCACCACGGTGTCGGCTGCTACACGTCCCACTCGGGGATCAAGCGGTGGAACCGGCGCGCGGAGAACCTGCTCCAGCGCGCCGAGAAGTGGTGCGCCGTCGCCGCCGCGCTGGATGCCCAGCCGTACCCGCTCGCCGAGCTGACCGAAGCGTGGAAGCTGCTGCTCTTCAACCAGTTCCACGACACGCTCGCCGGCACGTCGATCGCTCCTGCCTACGAGGACGCACGCGATCAGATCGGCCACGCGTCGTCGCTCGCCTCGCTCTGCTTCAACCGCGCAGTCCAGTCGATCGCGCGGCAAATCGACATCGAGCCGGAGGAGCGGATGACCCCGCTCGTCGTCTTCAACCCGCACCCGTGGCCGCTGCGTGCCGACGTCGAGTTCGAGTTCGCCGGCTACAGGGACGAGGAGCCGCGGATGACCGACGACGAGGGCGCGGTGGTGCGAGTGCAGCGCGCGCTCGGAACGGCGGCTCTGACCGGCGAGAGGGCGCGGCTCGTGCTCCAGGCGGACGTACCCGCTCTAGGCTACCGCGTCTACCGGATCCATCCCGGGGGCGAGCCGTCGCCGCGCGCCGCAGCGGGCGCGACCACGCTCGAGAACGAACACCTCCTGCTCGAGCTCGATCCGTCAACCGGCCGGATCGCCCGCTTCGTGGTTAAGGCGACCGGGGCCGACCTCGCCGCTGCGGGTCGGATGCACTCCGTCGTCGTGGACGACCCTTCGGACACCTGGGGCCACCGTGTTCGCGCCTACGACGACGTGCTCGGCGAGTTCGAGTGCGGCGATGTACGTCTCGTCGAGACCGGGCCCGTGCGCTCCGTGCTGCGGGTCGAGAGCCGGTACGGCGCCTCGACGCTCCGGGAGGACTACGTGCTGGGCGCCGAAGCGCGGTACGTCGACGTGCGGATTGCGGTCGACTGGCGTGAGCAGCTCAAGCTCCTGAAGCTCCGCTACCCGACGAGCGTGAACGCCGACCGCGCCACGTTCGAGATCCCCTACGGCTACGTGGAGCGCCCGGCGGGCGGCGACGAGGAGCCTTGCCAGGCGTGGATCGACGTCTCCGCCACGGGGCGCGGCCTCTCCGTGGTGAACGACGGGAAGCACGGCTGCGACGTCCGTGGCGGCGACATCGGCATCAGCGCGGTGCGCAGCCCGGTCTGGGCGTGGCACGAGCCGCGCGAGCTCGTTGCCGCCGAGACGTACGAGTTCATGGACCAGGGGCGCCAGGACTTCACCGTCCGCCTCGTCCCGCATGCCGGTGACTGGCGCGACGCCGGCACCGTCCGCCTGGCTACGGAGCTGAACCAGCCTCCGTTCGCCCTGCTCGAGTCGTACCATCCCGGGCCTCTCCCCCGGAAGGCCTCCTACGCCTCCGACGGCGGCGGTCCCGTCGTCCTCTCTGTCCTCAAGGAGGCGGAGGACCGCGATGGCTCGCTCGTCGTTCGCGCCTACGAGTCCGCCGGCCGGGCGGTGCACGCGACGTTCGACCTCCCCGTCGCGGGCCGGAGGATCGAAGCGGATTTCGGCCCGTCCGAGATCAAGACCTTCCGCGTGCCGCGCGAACCCGAGGCGCCCGCCGTCGAGACGAACCTGCTCGAGTCGTGACCTCGCTCGGCGGCGGCGGGTGGCAGCTGCGCGGCTGCCTCGGCGAGGAGTGGCGCTGGCACGTGAACAAACCATGGGACGCGGCAGGATGGCTGCCCGCGCGCGTGCCGGGCAGGTCCTCGACGATCTCGAGCGTGCCGGCGAGGTACCGGATCCCTACCACGAGCGAAACTCACGGCTCGTCGAGTGGGTTCCGCAACGCTCCTGGATCTACCGCCGCCGCGTGCCGGGCGGCACGATCGATTTCGATGGCGTCGACCACGAGGCCACCGTGTTCGTCGACGGCGAGGAGGCTGCGTGGCACGAGGGTGCGTTTACGCCGTTCTCGGTCGAGGTTCCGGGAACCCCGTCTACGAGCATCTCGGGGGCTGGTGGAACAACGCCGCGCTCGTCCAGGAGGCGTTCGGCGGGAGGATCGGCGACCTCGACACGATGCGGCGCGCGAGCCAGTGGCTCCAGTACGGGGGCCTGCGCTACGCGGTCGAGGCGACGATCCGGCGCGGCGCGGGCGTCATCCCCTGGCAGCTCAACGAGTCCTATCCGAATGCCTGGTGCACCTGCGCGGTCGACTACCACGGCGAGCCGAAGCCGGCGTACTACGGCGTCTCCCGCGCCTACCGCGGCGCGCCCAGCCCCCGGTTCGCCACGTCTGCTTGGGGCGGCGAGCGCGAGGCGTCGGCGACCGTGTCCGCGCCGGCCCGGTTCGTGGATCTCGACGGAACCGGTTTCGCCTAGTCGCGCGGGGGCGTGATCGCCGCGCCGCTCCACGCCTTCCGGTCGGACGTCTTCCTGCTCGACCTCGGTGCCAACCGTTACGTGATGACCCGCACCGAGAGCCTCGCCCCGCTGCTCGACCTGCCGCCGGCGCGGGTGGAGCTCGCCGGCGGGATACTCAGGCATGTCGAGGCCCGGTCGCGATCGGGATCGTCCTCGGTGACGTCATCGACCTGCTCCCCGGCGAGTCGTGGGATGTCGAAGCCGATGGGCCGGTCGAGGGCTGGAATGTTCGCGGTTAGCGCTCTGGCCGCCGACGGGTCGGCGGTCGGCGGGTTCACCTTCGACGGCGCGTTGAAGGTGCGTTACGAGGGATCCGAGCCTGTGGATGCAAGCATCCGGGCGGAGCTTCGCCTTCCCCCGACCGACGACCCGCGCTGGCTCGTGCCCGGCGTCTTCTATGGCGAGAACCGGCCCGAGAGCTGCACGCGGATCTACCCGCGCTTCGTGCCGGGCCGCGTCGACGTCGAGCGGATGGAGTCGCCTGCCTGGTCGTTCAGGGCCGACCGCTGTGCGACACCGGCGGTCTTCGCCCGCGGCGGTGGGCTGCTCACGATCGAGGAGACGGCGCTCGGTCAGTCGGGCGTTGGATTCGCGTACCGCGACGGGCGTCCCCTCGTGTGGCTCGACTTCCCCTACCGTGAGGAGCCGCTTCGTTACGACGGCTCCGAAGCCCCTGCGCCCGCCGACGTCCGGGTGCACCGATGGGAGCCCGGCGAGAGCGCCGAGCTGCCGCTGGAAATCTTCGACCACGACGACCACGCGCGCGTCCTGCGCCGGTTGTGGCGTTCTCAGGAGGACGATCCAGGCTGGGTCTCGATCCAGGAGGCTGCCCGGCTCGCGGCGTGGGGCCTCCATCGCTGGCACTACCGGGATGACCCGCCGCGGCTGCTGGAGACGGTGGCGTTCGACCGGACCGTGGATCGCGATGCGATGCACGTCTCGTGGGTCAGCGGCGCGCCCTATGCCTACGCGCTGCTGCTCCACGGCCGGCGCGTCGGGAATGCGGCCTACGTGCAGGCGGCGGAGGCCGTTCTCGACCACATCGCGGAGAACCTGACGCCGGCCGGCACGTTCTGGGCCCAGTGGACGGCCGCGCGCGGGTGGACGACCGGCTGGCATCCCGACAGGACGCGCCTGCACGCACGCACGCTCGCCGACGCGACCCTCTTCATGCTGCGCGCGGGCGGGCGCTGGGAGGCGGCGGCGCGCTCGAACGTCGAGGTGGCGCTGCGGACGCAGCGTGACGACGGCGCCCTGCCGGTGGCACACCACGTCGAGACGGGCGAAGCAGTCTCGTGGGAGGGAACCGCCGGACTTGCCTGGATTCCGGCGCTCGTCGAGGCGGGCCACGTCGCGGAGGCGCGGCGCGCAGGCGAGTACTACAAAGGCTTCGACGTCTTCCACGGCGCGCCTGAGGACGTCGACCTCGCGCCGACCTCGGAGGACGGCTACGCCGCTGTCATGGCCTTCGTCGCGCTCGGCGACTTCGAGGCCGCGCGCGGCGCCGCGGACTGGATGCTCACGTTCCGCTACACCTACGACGTCAGCTTTTCGCAGCAGACGCTGCTGGGTCGCTACGGCTTCCGCACCCGCGGCGCCGACCAGGCTTCGCCCGCGAATCAGCATCTGCACGCCTTCGGCCTGATCTGCCTGCCGGAGATGGTGCAGCTCGCGCGGGCGACCGGCGACGACTACTACCTCGGCCGCACGCGCGAGAACCTCGCCTGCTTCCGGCAGTTCATCGCCCGCGAGGACGGCGACTTCGGCGCCTATCGGGGCATGGCGAGCGAGCGGTACTACCAGACCGACTGCTTCGAGGCCAAGGGCATGCTGCTGCCGCTGTCCCACGCCTGGAGCGTCGGCGTCCTCCTCTACGGCTGCGAGGCGGCCCTGGAGCTCGCGCTGTGACGCTCGACGCCCTCGCCCGCGAGACGGGCACGCTCCTGATGGTCGCGATGGACCAGCGTGAGTCGCTGCGGACGATGCTCGCGCAGCACCACGAGGACGCCGACGACGGCCGGATGGTGCATTTCAAGCTCGCCGTGGCGCGCGAGCTCGCACCCTGCGCATCCGGCTTCCTGATCGACCGGCACTACGCCTTCGACCAGATCGTCGCGCAGCGGCTCGTGCCGCCGTCCTGCGGGCTGATCCTCGCGGTGGACGAGCTCGAGCAGGCGCCGGGCCGGATCGTCGAGGACACCGATCTGGACGAGGAGATCGACCCGCAGACGGCCGTGGCGTTGAAGCTGCTCGTGATCTGGCGGGACGACGGGCAGCGGGAGCGGCGGCTCGAGACGTCGAGGCGGTTCGTCCGGCTGGCGCGCGAGCACGGGCTGCTGTCGGTGCTCGAGGGCGTCGTCCGCGCACCGGGGCGCGAGGAGGCGATCGTGGTCGCGGCAGGGGAGCTCGCATCGACGGGGTGCGATCTCTACAAGTGCGAGGTCCCGACGCACGGAGCGGGCTCGCCGGCCGAGATCACGGAGTGGTGTCGGAAGATCGACGCTGCGATCCCGTGCCCGTGGGTCGTCCTCTCGCAGGGCGTCGATCCCGAGCGGTTTCCGGCCGCCGTCGAGGCGGCGTGCCGCGGTGGGGCCTCCGGCATGCTCGCCGGACGGGCGATCTGGATGGCGGCGCTCGCCGCCGACGACCCGACGGCGCTGCTCCGCGAGCATGCGGTGCCGCGGCTCCGGGAGCTCGCGGCGATCGTCGACGCGCACGGGCGGCCGTGGCGGGAGAAGGCGTGAGGGTTCGCGGCGTGATCGAGGGGTTCTACGGGCCGCCGTGGACGCACGCGGAGCGGCTCGACCTGCTGGCATTCTGCGGGCGCCACGCGCTGAACACGTGGGTGCACGCGCCCAAGGACGACCCGTACCACCGCGAGCGCTGGCGCGACCCCTACCCCGACGACGAGCTCGCGCGCTTCGCGGACCTGGTCGGCGCGGCCGGGCGCAGCGGTGTTGAGTTCTTCTATGCCATCGCCCCGGGCCTCTCCGTCTGCTACTCCGACGACCGTGAGCTCGCTGCGCTGGAGGAGAAGCTCGAGCAGCTGCGCGGCGCCGGCGTCCGCACCTTCCACCTTCTCTGGGACGACGTCGAGCACGAGCTCCGCTGCGCTGGCGACGTCGATCGCTTCGGCAGCGAACCGTCCCCGAGTGCAGCCGCGCAGGCGTTCCTGAGCAACCGGGTCGGGCTGCCGGTCGTGTGCCCGATGGGGTACGCCGGGAACGGGCCGACGCCGTATCGCGAGACGCTTCGCGCCCTGCTCGACCCCCAGATAACCGTCTACTGGACAGGACCGGAGGTGGTTTCCCGCTCGATCACTCGGGAGGATCTCGACGCCGCGAGTGGCGCGTTCGGGCACGAGCTGCTCCTCTGGGACAACTACCCGGTCAACGACTTCGACCGCGCCCGCCTGTTCCTCGGGCCGCTTCGCGGGCGGGACGCGCGCCTCGCGGGCGGGCGGCTTCTCGGGATCGTGACGAACGGGATGCTCCAGGCGGTGCCTTCGAAGCTGCCGCTCGCGACGATCGCGGACTTCGCCGTCGATCCCGATGCGCACGATCCCATCGCCTCGCTCGAGGGTGCGCTTCGCGCGTACGGCGCGGAGGTCGCCGACGCGCTGGCGGTGCCGCCCGCGCCCATCGAGGCACCCACTGACGTCGTGGCGCTGGCCGAGGCGCTCGCGCCGGGCGTCGACGCGCCGACGGCGGTTGCGCTGCTGGAGCCGTTCGTGTGACCGACGTCGCCGTCTACGGCGCGACCGCCGCCGGGGTGACCGCCGCGGTTGCGGCCGGTCGGGCCGGGGCGGCGACGGTCCTGCTCGGTCCGGACGTGCACGTCGGCGGCATGGTCTCCGGAGGCCTGAGCTGGACAGACGTGGGCGACGCTCGCGCGACCGGCGGCCTCGCCCGTGATTTCCATGCCGCCGTCGCCGACCACTACGGCGCAGCCTTGTGGGGTGTGAAGGGGCCCGAGCCGCACGTCGCCGAGGAGCTGCTGACGAGAATGCTCGAGGAGTGCGGGATCGACGTTCGCCTGGGCGTTCGCGAGGCACCCGACGCCGCCGTCTACGTCGACGCGAGCTACGAGGGCGACCTGATGGCGTCGATGGGCGTCCCGTATGCCGTCGGCCGCGAGCCGCGCGAGCTCTACGGCGAGACCTGGGCTGGCCGCCAACCCGCCACGAGGCCTGGAAAGCACAACTTCCCGGTCGTACTTTCGCCCTTCCGGAAGGACGGCTCGCTGCTCCCGCTCGTCAGGGAGCCCGAGCTCGACGGGCGCGGGTGGCCCGCCGATCGGCTCGGCGAGGGCGACGGCGGAATCCAGGCATTCCAGTTCCGCCTCTGCCTGACCGACCGACCCGAGAACCGCCTGCCGCTCGAGGAGCCGCTCGGCTACGACCCCGGCGAGTTCGAGCTGCTGAGGCGCTACCTCGACGCGGTTTGCGTCGAGGCGCGAGACCTCCTCGGGCTCGTCGATGATCTCCTCCCGAACGGAAAGTGCGACGTCAACTCGATCGGCCCGTTCTCGTTGAACCTCCTCGACGGGTCGAACCGCGAGTACCTGGACGGTGACCGCGAGGCCGTCCGGGAGCGCCACCTGCTCTACGCGCGGTCGTTCCTGAGGTATCTCGCGACAGAGAGCCCGCCGCACATTCGCTCCGAGATGGGCCGGTGGGGACCTTGTGCGGACGAGTTCGTCGACTCGGAGGGCTGGCCGCACCAGCTGTACGTGCGCGAGGGCCGGCGCATGCTCGGCGCGTACATCCTGCGCGAGTCGGACCTCCTCGACGCGCGCGCCCAGCCCGACGTCGTCGGTCTCGGCTCGTACAACATCGACCTCCGCGAGGTCGAGCGCACCTGGAGGTACCTGCCCGAGTACGAACCCAAGCCCGCCGTCTTCAACGAGGGCTACCTCTCGGTCGCCGTGCCGCGGTACCCGATCCCCTACCGCTGCCTGACCCCGGCGAGGGAGGACTGCCAGAACCTGCTCGTGCCGGTGTGCCTGTCCGCCTCGCACGTGGCGTTCGGCTCGGTGCGGATGGAACCGACCCTCATGCTGCTCGGCCAGGCAGCGGGGGAGGCGGCCGCGCAGGCGGCGAGGCGCGGCGTCGCGGTGCAGGACGTCCGCGTCCAGGAACTCCAGCAGGCACTCCGCGACTCGGGGCAGGTGCTGGCGGCGTGATCGCCTTCACGACCGCGAACTTCGTCGCCCGCGAGACCGGCTGGTCGATGCGCGGCTGGGGACAAGGCGACCGGGCCACGAACGACCGCTTCAGGCCTCTCGCCACCTACGGGGAGCGGCTCGACGAGATCCTCGGCGACGTTCGCGCTCTCGGCTTCGACACGATCGATGTCTGGGGTGCGCACCTGAACCCGGAGTGGGCGACGGAGGAGCACGTCGAGATCGTGCGCGACCTCCTCACGAGGCGCGGGATCGGCGTCGCGACCTACGCCGCCTGGATCGACCCGTCGAACGTCGCACGCGCGTGCGAGCTCGCGTTAGGGATCGGCACGAGCCTCATCGGCGCTGGCAGCTCCGGCGATCCGGCTGCGCTCGTCCCGGTGCTGCGCGCCCACGGGGTCCGGCTCGGCGTCGAGAACCACCCGGAGCGAACTCCCGACGAGCTGCTCGCGAAGATCGAGGTGGGGGAGGGGATGCTGGGAGCGACCGTCGACACCGGCTGGTGGGCGACGCACGGCTACGACCCGGTGCGCGCTGTCCAGGAGCTCGGCGATCACATCCTGCACGTCCACCTGAAGGACGTCCTCGCGCAGGGATCCCACGACACGTGTCGCTGGGGCAACGGCATCGTCCCGATCGAAGGCTGCGTGCGCGCCCTCCAGAGGCTCGGGTATGCCGGCGTACTCACCGTCGAGCACGAACCGGAGTACTGCGACCCGAGCGAGGACTGCCGCGCGATGCGTGCTCAGCTCGAGAGCTGGCTGCGATGAGGGTCGCGCTCGTCGGTTGCGGCAACATCGCGGGGCGATACGCGGGGTCGATCGTGGCCGCCGACGGCCTCGAGCTGGCCGGGGCGACTGATGCGGTTCCGGCCCGTGCGGCCGAGCTCGTCGCGGGGTTCGGCGGAATCCAGTACCCGTCGCTCGAAGCTCTGCTCGCGTCCGACGAGGTCGACACCGTCGTCAACCTGACCGCGGCGCACGCTCACGCCGCGGTCACGGCCGCAGCCCTCGACGCGGGGAAGCACGTCCACACCGAGAAGCCTCTTGCGCTCGACCATGCGGAGGCGTGCGAGCTCGTGGAGCTTGCCGTGGGACAGGGGGTCCGTCTCAGCTGCGCGCCGGCGACGCTGCTCGGGGAGGCGCAGCAGACCGCCTGGAAGCTCGTCCGCGAGGGCGCGATCGGGCGCGTTCGAGCGGTCTATGCGGAGGCGAACTGGGGCCGGATCGAGTCGTGGCACCCGAGCCCAGCGAGCCTCTACGCGGTGGGGCCGGCGGTGGACGTGGGAATCTATCCGCTCGCGATCCTGACGGCGATCTTCGGGCCGGTGCAGCGCGTGGCTTCCTACGGCGCCCTGCTCGAGCCGGACCGAGTGGCCCTCGACGGTGCGCCGTTCCGCCTGGGGAGCCCCGACCTCGTGGTCGCCCTGCTCGAGCTTCCAGACGGCGTGACCGCGCGGCTGACCGCGAGCTTCTACGTCGGTCCGAGCAAGCAACGCGGGCTCGAGTTCCACGGCGATCTCGGTTCGCTGTACCTCGCGACGTGGGACGCGTTCGACGCACGGCTCGAGCTGCAGGCGCGGGGGGGCGAGTACGCGCCTGCACCGCTCGTGCGCCCGCCCTACCGGGGGATCGACTGGAGCCGGGCGCTCGTCGAGCTCGCCGAGGCGCTCGAGGAGGGCCGCCCACACCGCGCGAGCGCGGAGCACGCGGCTCACGTGGTCGAGGTTCTCGACGCGATCGCCGAGTCGCCGCGGACCGGCAAAGCGATCGCGATCGGCTCCGCCTTCGAGCAGCCCGCGCCGCTTCCCTGGGCGGCCTAGGTGCGCGTCTTTCGGGCCCCCGGCCGCGTCAACCTGATCGGCGACCACACCGACTACAACGAGGGCTTCGTCCTGCCGATCGCGATCGACCGGGAGTGCGTCGTGCACGCGGCGGCGCGCTCGGACGGCATCGTCCGAGTCACCTCGACCGACCGTGAGGGCTACGTCGAGGTTCCCGCAGACGGCGGCACGGATCCTGGAGAGGTGCAGGGGTGGGGCGCATATGTGGCCGGAGTCGTTCGCGCACTCGCAGAGCGTGGAAGGCCGCCCGCCGGGATCGACGCGGTGGTCTCGACCACCATTCCGATCGGCGCCGGGCTCTCCTCGAGCGCGGCCTTCGAGGTCGCCCTCGCGCTTGCCCTCTGCGACGCCGCCAGCTTCCAGCTTCCGGCAGTCGAGCTCGCGCTCGCGTGCCAGCAGGCCGAGCAGATCGCGACCGGCGTGCCCAGCGGGATCATGGATCAGCTCAGCTCGATCGGCGGCCGGCCCGGCTGTGCGCTCCTGATCGACTGCCGCACGCTCGAGGTGTCGCCGGTCCTGCTGCCGCCCGAGGCGGCGGTGCTCGTCGTCTACTCGGGCGTCTCGCGCTCCCTTGCCGACACGGCCTATGCGGAGCGGCGCCGCACCTGCGACAAGGTCGCCGCGCGGCTGGGCCTACCTGCATTGCGCGACGCGACGCCGGAGCAGATCGCCGGCCACCGGTGGGCGCGTCACGTCGTCTCCGAGAACGCACGGGTCCTCGAGGCCGCCCGCGCGCTCGAGGACGACGACCTGTCCGTGCTGGGCCGGCTGCTCAGCGAGAGCCACGCCAGCCTCCGCGACGACTACGACGTTTCGACGCCGGAGCTCGACGCCTTGACCGCCGCGCTCGAGGATGCGGGCGCCGCGGGGGCGAGGCTGACGGGGGCCGGCTTCGGCGGATGCGTCGTCGCGGTCGCCGATCGGGCGGACGCCGAAGGGGTCGCGGCTCGGGCTACGGCGCGGTACCGGGCACAGATGGGACTCCGGCCTGCGGCGTTCCTCTGCCGCGCGGTGGCCGGAGCCGGTCGGGTTAACCGATGACCAGCTTGGTCGCCCACGTCGTGATCTCCTCGACAAGCTGGAGAGCCCCCCTGCGGTCGAGCGACGGCTCCGATGCAGTCTCGTAGCGGAACTCGACCGCCCAGGGCTGGAGCACGTCGGCTGTGGCGAGTCCGGGCGGTGCGGGAACGCCGGTCGCTTCGACGAGGCTGATCAGGAAGCCGAGGTCGTGCGTCCTCGGAAACCGGATCGCGTGCGCTGCGAGCACCGCCTTGAGCGCCTTCTCGACCGCCTGCTGAGCGTGGAAGCCGACGATCGCGTCCGGGATGGTCGCGTCGCCGAGCACCTTGCGGACGAGCGCCTCGTCGCCGCGCGCTCGCTCGAGCAGAGCGCGCGCCAGATCACGGCCGTCACGCGGCGGCATCGAGGAGACGACCCTCCGAAAGCGCGCTGTGGATCATCGTTCCCTCGACGCTGCCCCACTCCTCGAGGTAGCGCTCGCTCACCACGACGACGTCCACCGGGACTCCGAGTGAGCGCAGCTCGCGGCTGAGGCGCACCATCTCGCCGTGGCGGTCGGTAACTTCCTGTTCGACGACGAGGAAGTCGAGGTCGCTGTCCGGTCCTGCATCCCCGCGCGCGTGCGAGCCGAAGAGAATCACCTTGGCGGCGGCACCGGCGGCGGCAGCGAGCCTCCGACCCGCGAGCTCGATCAGCTCCTCCGAGACCACCGGGAGACCGTATCCCAGCCGTCGGTGAGGGTGTCGCTGCCCGGCTTTCCTTTGAAGTTGGACTACTAAGGTGTGTATGAGCCGGTCGGGGCTCCGTGCCGATCCGGGTGAGGCACGGGCACGAGCGTGAGCCCGTCGATACCTGAGAAGTCATCTGGGTTGCAGGTGAACACCGGGAGGTCGTTGGCGACCGCGACCGCGGCGATCATGGCGTCGTAGGCGCGCGCCGAGGTCTTCTTGCCGGCCTTGTGGAGGCTTGCTGCGACGCCGCCGAAGGCGCGCGCTGCCTGCGCGTCGAAGGGCAAGGGCTCGAAGTCCGCCTCGGCCTGCTGGACGTGCGCCTGACGGGCTGCTCGTTCCCTGTCGCTGTGCGCGACCAGCGGGCCGACGCTCAGCTCCGCCAGCGTGATCGTCGAGATGAGCGGGTACGACGGGAGCACGGACGCGTCGGCCAGGCGTGGCAGGAGGATCAGCGTGCTTGTATCGAGAAGCCCGGTCTCGGTCCGGGGCACAGGCGCGGGTCGAGCGTCTCGTCGAGATCCCGGCGCAGCGCCGCAGGATCCACGCGCGGCAGCCGCCGCCAGCGCTCGAGCAGGATGGCGGCGGGAACGGCTTCTGGGCGCAATGCTCGCAACTCAGCGACCGGCTTGCCCGCTCGGGTGATGGTCACGCGCGCGCCGCGCGCGGCTCGGTCGACGATGTCGCCACCCCTGTTTCTGAGCTCTCTGATCGTGACTCGCTCCATACCCACCATTGTATTACGCGTGAGACATCGAACCCGAACAGGGTGACCGTGGGGATCCCGACCTACGACGGGCCGTTCGAGCAGTCGTTCGACGTCGACGCGGGGCCGATCGTGCCCGACGCGAGGCGGCTGCGCCGGCTTCGGCTCGTCAGGTCGTGAGCCGCTAACCCCGGATTCGCCCCTGCTGGGAAACAGGCTCGGGTTCGGTCTCCGCTACCCCGTCTCGCGCGTGCTGGTTTCCAGGGCGCGCGGCTCGTCCGTCCGGACATCTCGCGGTTCTGTTCCTCGTCGCAGCTCCCCGACTGCGGTCCTTGCGCGGTCAGCCTGCCTCGAGCCACGCGAGCTGCTCCTCGTCCAGGTGGATTCCGGTTGCCGACAGCGCCTCGTCCAGGTGAGCCTCTGACCGCGTGCCGATGACGGGCCGCACGCTGTCAGGCTGGTGGAGGACGTAGGCAAGCGCTGCGGCATGCGCGGTAGTGCGAAGCCCGGCGGCGAGCTCCGCCGCCCGCGCTCGGCGCTCCGCGTTCTCCGCGCTCGGCCAGTGGGGTGCATCGCGGCCGGCGAAGTAGCCCATGGCGAGGCTCGCCCAGGCGAGGATCTCGACGCCGGACTCGACCAGCTCGGTGAGCTCCTCCGTCGTGACCGCCCGGCACCCCGGCCACGTCGGCGTCACCATCTCGGCGAGCGAGAAGTGGTTGCTGAACGCGACGAGGCTGCTCGCGCTCCCGGCTCCCCTCACATGATCCTCGGGCTCCCGAACCCGAGGCAGCGTCCCGTTCGAGACGCCGAAGCTGCCGATCCTTCCGGCGGCGACCTCCTCCCTGCAGCCCGTCGGCGAACCCGGACTAGAGAATCCTCCCGCAGGTCGGCGGTACCGAAGACCAGGCGCGGTTACTCCCCGTCACCGATCGTCGTGAACAGAGCGTAGGCGCCACGCGACGTCTCGATGGCGGGAATGCGTGCCTGGGCACAATTTCGCTTCTCCGGACGGAGGGCGGAAGCTCGTTGCGTCCGCCCTCCGTCCGGCCCCTTCTAGAAGTGGTACTTGTCGATGTTCTTCGGCGTGAAGGCGAGCGGCGGGCCGAGGACGACCACCGGCTTGTTGCCGTCGCTGACGACGACCTTGAAGGTGCCGAGCTTGCCGGCCTTGAGCGTCTGGCCGAGCTTCCCGGTCAGCTTCCCGGCGATCACGTTGTGGACGACGTAGGTCGCGAGGTAGCCGAACGCGCGCTCGTCCCACAGGCCGAACTTGTTCGCGCAACCGGCCTTGACGTACTTGCGCATGTCGTTCGGAAGGCCGAGCCCGGTCAACTGGATCTTCTTGCATTTCCCTTCCTGCTGGAGCTCCTGCGCCGCGGCCTGGATGCCGACGGTCGTCGGAGCGATGATCGCCTTCAGGTTCGGGTAGGCCTGCACGAGCGCCTGGGTCTGCTTCGCGGACTCGGTCGGGTCGTCATTGCCGTACGCGATCTTGACGAGCTTCATGTTCTTGTACTTCGGCTTCGCGAGCTCCTGCTTCATGAACTTGATCCACGTGTTCTGGTTGGGAGAGGTCGGTGTCGCCGAGAGGATGGCGACCTCACCCTTGTTGTGTGTCTCGTCCGATGCCCACTGCACCTCGATCGCCCCGATCAGCTTGTTCGACGAGGGCGCGACGAAGATGGTGCGCGAGTCGGGCGCGGTGTCGCCGTCGTAAGAGACGACCTTCACGCCCTTGGCCGCGGCGCGCTTGAGCGCCGGGGCGACGGCATTCGGGTCGGACGTGGAGATGACGATGCCGTTGTAGCCCTGCCGGGCCGCGGAGTCGATGAACGGCACCTGCTTCGGCCCCGAGACGTCGGTCGGCCCGTTGTAGGTGATCGTGTCGCCGAGCTCCTTCGCGGCCGCCTTTGCTCCGAGGGCGTTCTGCGTGAACACCGGAATCGTGGTCGTCTTCGGTAGGAAGAAGATCTTGTAGCCCTTGCTCGTGCGGGCGCCCGCGGAGAGCGTCAGGGCCAGCATCGTCACGAGGGCCGCGCCGGCGACAATCCCGGTGACGGCGAGTCTCCGTCTATGCATTTGTTACCGTCCTTTCAGGTTCTGGGGTGCCAATTTCGAAGGCATGAGTGCGTCGGCAGCGTCGTGTGCGATCACCTCCTTTCGGCCTAGACGGAGCGGCCTGACGCGGAACCGGCCGGTCTGGGCGCGGCGAACCAGGTTTCCGGCGACGATCGCCGCCAGAAGGAGCCCGCCGATGACGATGTCCTGCGTGTCGCCCTGGATGTTCGCAAGCTGCATCCCGTTTCGAAGCTCGGCGACGAGGACGAGTGCGAGGAAGACTCCGAGCATCGACCCGGCGCCGCCGAAGATGTCGACCCCTCCGAGGACGACCGCGGTGACGACGTCAAGGAGCGAGCCGGTACCGGCGTCCGCACGGGCCGAGCCGAAGTAGCCGACGTAGACCACGCCGGCGAGCCCGGCCATCAGCCCGGAGGCCGCGAAGACCGCCATTCTGACCCGCATCACGGGTATCCCGGAGAAGCGGGCTGCCTCACGGTTCGACCCGATCGTGAAGACGTAGCGTCCGAACCGCGTCGCATGCAGGACGATCCCGAGGACGACCGCGACCGCCAGAATGACGGGCAGCGCGATCGGGAGCTCGTTCCCGGCGATGTAGCCGCCGCCGATCTTGGTGTAGCCCGACGGGAAGGACGCGACGCCCTCGCCCGAGAGGATGACGTAGGCGAGGCCCGCGTATGCGGCCATCGTTCCGAGCGTGATCGCGAGCGAGGGGAGGTCGAGCACGCTGACCAGGGCGCCGTTGACGAGTCCGAGAACGGTGGCGACCACGAGCCCGATCAGCGCGGCGAGCCAGACGTTGACGCCCGCGTCGAACACCTGCGCGAAGCAGACGACCGAGACCGCCATGTTCGAGACGATCGAGATGTCGATCTCTCCGGCGACGACGACGAACGTCAATCCGAATGCCATCAGCCCGATGAAGATGTACGGCGTGACGAGGTCGAGCAGGTTCGCGCGCTTGAGGAAGAATGGCGAGAGCGTCGTGCTCCAGATGCCCGCTCCGACGATGGCGACGACGAGGAGCGTCTCCCACCGGGCGAGCAGACGGAGCGCGATCGCCCTGGCGGCCGTCATGTGCCGGCCTCGAGGTGTCTAGCCGCGAGCGCCTCGGCGCGCCGCCGCCGCAGCGCTTCCTGCAGACGGCGCGTCACGAGTGCGTCGATCGTGACGGCGACCACGATCGCGAAGCCGTTGAAGAAGAGCCGCCAGAATTCCGAGATCCGGAGGAGTGTGAACCCATCCTGGATCGTCGCGACGAGGAGCGCTCCGAGCACCACTCCGAGCATCGTCCCGGACCCGCCGAAGACGTTGACGCCGCCGATGACGACCGCCGTGATGACGTCGAGCTCGAACCCTTTCGCGGCAACAGCGTCGACGGTCGGAAAGCGGGAAGCGAACAGGAAGCCGCCGAGCCCGGCGAGCGCGCCGCTGATCGCGAACGCGGTGATCACGCGCCGCCCGACCGGGATCCCAGCGAATCGCGCCGCTTCCGGGTTGGAGCCGATCGCGTAGAAGTCGCGGCTCCAGGGCGCCCACCGGACGGCGGCGGCGCCGACGATCGCAACACCGGCGGCGATCCAGGCGAGCGTAGGAACTCCCACCGGCTTCGTCGATGCGAGCTTCAGGAAGCGGTCGGGCAGCTGGTATGCCGTGATGTTTCCGCCGCCGGTGATCTGAACGTCGACGCCCCGGTAGATCGCGAGCGTTGCGAGCGTGGCGATGATCGCGGGAACCCGCGCAACGGCGACGAGGAGCCCGTTCACGAGGCCGAGCCCGAACCCGATCGCGATCGCGATCAAAGCCACGAGGGCAACCGACGCGCCGGTGTGGTGGGCGAAGGTCGCGGCCGAGAGGTACGCGGTCAGCCCCACGATCGAGCCGACGCTGAGGTCGATGTTGCGCGTCAGGACGACCAGGGTCTCGCCGACGCCGACCACGATGACGATGGCGACGTTCTGCGCGATCCCCTGCCAGTTGCCGGTGCTGAGGAAGTTCGGCGCGCGGATCGCGAAGAACGCGACCGCAGCACCGAGGGCGAAGAGGATTCCGATCTCGCGCAGCCGGAACACGGCCGAGGCGAGGCTCTGCGCGGATGTGCGTCGGAGCGGGAAGTTCATGCGGCGGCTTCTGCGACCCCGGCGGCCGCGGCGATCACACGCTCCTGGGTGGCTTCCGCGCGGCCGATCTCCGCGACGAGTCGCCCTTCGCGCATGACGAGGATCCGGTCGCTCATGCCCAGGACCTCGAGCAGCTCCGACGAGATGAGAAGGATGGTCAGCCCCTGGGCTGCCAGGTGGGAGATAGTCCGGTGGACGTCGGCCTTCGTTCCCACGTCGACGCCGTGCGTCGGCTCGTCGAGGATGAGGATCTTCGGGTCTGCGGCGAGCCATTTCGAGAGGACGACCTTCTGCTGGTTGCCGCCCGAGAGGCTGCGGACGATCTGCGCGGGTGACGTGGCCTTGATCCGAAGCTGATTCATGAAGCGCCGGGCGAGGGCACGTTCCCGGCGCGGTCGCAGGAAGCCGCCCGGCGTGAGCTCCGGCAGCACCGCCATCGAGACGTTCTTCCCGACCGACATCGGCTGGACGAGGCCCTGGTGCAGGCGGTCCTCCGGGAGGTAGGCAAGGCCCCGCCTGAGCGCCGCCCTCGGCGAGCGCGGCCTGAACTCCTCTCCCTCGATCCACAGGCGGCCGGTGTCCAGCGGGTCGATGCCGAAGATGCTGCGGGCGACCTCCGTGCGTCCCGAGCCGACGAAGCCGGCGAGCCCGACGATCTCGCCGCGACGCAGCTCGAAGCTCACCTTCGAGAAGACGCCGCCGCGCGAGAGGCCCCCAGCCCGGAAGACGACGTCGCCGATCTCCGCTTCCTCCTTCGGGAAGAGCGCGTCCAGCGAACGGCCTACCATCAGCCGGACGATCGCGCCGTGCGAGAGCTCGGCGGCCGGCTGCGTCGCGACGTGGCGACCGTCGCGAAGGATGGTGACCGTGTCTGCAATCAGGGTCACCTCCTCGAGCCGGTGGCTGATGAACACGATCGCGACGCCGCGCTCCCGGAGCCTGCGCACCGTGGCGAAGAGGTTCTCGACCTCGTTCGGCGACAGCGCCGCCGTGGGTTCGTCCATGATCAGGAGCCGGGCGCTCGAGGAGAGCGCCTTCGCGATCTCGAGTAGCTGGCGATCCGCAACCCCCAGGCCGCGGACGGGCGTGTCGGGGCCGAAGTCGACACCCAGCTCGTCGAGGATGCGCGACGCCTCGATCCGCAGCGCCCGCCAGTCGACCGTGCGCACCCCGCTCCTCGGATGGCGCCCCGCGAAGACGTTCTCGGCGACGGTCAGATCGGGGAAGACCGTCGGTTCCTGGTACATCGCGACGATGCCGAGCCGATGCGCCGCCTGTGGATCGCCCACACGGGTCGGAGCCCCGTCGATCAGCAGCTCGCCGTCGTCGGGGTGGATGACGCCGGTGACGATCTTGACGAGCGTGGACTTGCCCGCGCCGTTCTCGCCGACGAGCGCATGAACCGTCGCAGGTTGAATTGCGAAGCCGACGTCGGCGAGCGCTTGGACGCCGCCGTACGTCTTGGTGACGCCGCGCAGCTCCAGCAGAGGCGTACCGCCGGGTTCGGTCATCGCGGCTGGCCGGCGGAGACTCCGCCCGGGACGCGCGCTACGAGGCGCTGCCGCGCTGGCTTCGACACGTGCGCCCCCCCTCGTTCTCCCGCAGTTCGAGGATCCGCTGCCTCTGCTGCGTCCCGGTCAGGTCGCGCAATTCGCGGCGACCCTACGTCGCACTCCGAAAGCTGTCAACGCAACGTCCGAAATCAGTCGGAGCGAAGATCGTTCAGACTCCTCTGGTGCATGCAGAGGCGATGTGGCCGAGCAGCGACGACTCGACGTCGAGATGCCGTGCTGGGGTTACGGCGACGCCGGGACCCGTTTCCACCGTCTTTCCCCGGCGCGGGGAAGCCGGACTCGTATGAGAAGACCGCCGGCGCGGTCGTGCAGCGCGCACGCAAACGGGTGAGTTGAGCGCTGCGGGGAGGCTGAGCGGGAAGGTCGCCGTCGTCACCGGCGGCGCGCAGGGGATCGGTCGCGGGATCGCCGAGGTGTACGCGGAGGCTGGCGCTCTCGTCGCAATCGTCGACCGCGACGTCGAGGCAGGGACCGCCACGGCGTCGGAGTCCGAACTCCTGTTCGTCGAGGGCGACGTCAGTGACGAGCCGAGCGTCGAGCGGGCGGTCGAACGCGTCGTCACCGAGCTGGGAGCGCTTCACGTCCTCGTCAACAACGCGGCGATCTTCGTCCTCAAGGGAATCGAGGCGAGCGTCGAGGACTGGCAGCGGGTGATGGCGGTCAACATCATGGGCCCCGCGCTCATGACCAAGCACGCAGTGCCGCACATCCGCCGCGCCGGCGGCGGCGCGATCGTCAACGTGGGATCCGTCTCGAGCTTCATCGCCCAGAAGGGGACGCTGACCTACAACGCGACGAAGGCCGCGATCGCCGAGATGACCCGCTGCATGGCGCTCGACCTTGCGCAGGACGGCATCCGCGTCAACACGGTCTGCCCAGGCGCGGTCTGGTCCTCGCAGGTACAGCGGATGGTCGCCGAGCGCGGTCTCACTCGCGAGCAGGCCGCACTCGAGCCGAATCTCGGCGTCGAGCAGATCATGAAGCGGATCGCCGACCCGCGGGAGATCGGCTACGCGGCGCTCTTCCTCGCATCCGACGAAGCCTCGTTCGTGACCGGTGCCCACCTGATGGTCGACGGCGGCTGGACCGCTCTCTAGCTGCAGCGCGCGCCGCTGAAACGAATCGACGAGGCCGCGCCGCGGGCCCCGATGCGGACCCGCTCACCCCGTGAGATCGAGATGTTCCCTCCTGATTCTCCTCGGCGCGGCAGGAATGTCCCCCATGCTCCGTGCCGACGATCTTCGCTTCGGTCATCGCTTCCTCTCTGCGCCGGGAGTCGCGAACCCAGGCAGCACGGCGGCGACGATGCGCTCGGCGAGGTCGTCGGTCAACGGGGCTCCGCTGAGCAGGAGTCGATAGTAGACGGGGCCGAAGAGCAGCTCGTGGACGAGCTCGTGGTCGACGTCGGTCCGGATGTCGCCGCGCTCGATTCCCCTCGTGACGAGACGGTCGACCTCGGCAATGCGGACGGCCACCACGCGCTCGCGGAAGGACCGCGCGAGCTCGGGGTCCGCTGCGAGATCGGAGACCACACCCTGCATGACCCGCCCCATGAGCGTCGAGCCGAGGATCTTGACCGCCCCGTCCACGAACGCGACGAGCTCGGCCCTCGTGTCCCCGAGGTCGGGCACCGCCACGACCTGCTCGACCATGTCGATCAGAACGGCGAGGGCCAGCTCGTCCTTGGAGCGCCAGCGCCGGTAGATCGTCGTCTTCGCGACACCGGCCCGCGCCGCCACGCCCTCGACCGTCAGCCGTTGGACGCTCCCCTCGGCCAGCAGCTCGCGCGTGGCCGCGAGAATGGCCTGCTCGGATCGGCTGGGACGCGGCGACCTTGCTGCGCTCGTCTGAGGGGTGGTCGCCATCGAACGAAACGTATCGTTGCACAGACGGGCGGAGCTGCTATGGTAGACGCAACGTAGCGTTGCGAAGAAACAGAGAGGAGGTGTCGGCATTGGTGCTGACAGTGTGGAACGTGGTTCGGGCGATGACGGGGATCGGTGCCGTCGCGTGCCGGAGGTGCAGCGAGCCGATTCCGTCCCGCGACTACCTCGGCTGCAGCGAGAGCGTCTGCCGCCCCTGCCGGGTCTCACCATGATCCGAACCGGCGCCGCGGTCCGGGCGGACATCGCCGGCAGCGCTGTCGACGAGGGCTCGGCGGCGGACTCCCACCTCCGGACCCTGGTGGAGCGACTGGTGCGCGACGGCCTCAGCGATCGTGAGATCAGGGCGGCCGTGCGCGCGGCGGAGCGTTGATGGTCGATCGGTGATTCACGCACTGTGCGGATGGACGCACTGTGCGGATGGCCCACAGCCAGCGGGGCAGTGCGACCGCCCGCCGTTCGTAGCAGAGCTGTGGACGGTGGGCGGGCTTGCTGATCCTGCGCCGCGTCTAGGCACCACCCGGCTCGCGTGAGTTTGCCGGTCGAACATCCCGGGTCCGGGCGTCCCGCGGCGGCGACTAGGCTGCCCCGGCTTGGAGATCCGGGGGCTCCTCTTCGACTTCGACGGCCTGATCCTCGACACCGAGACACCATCGCTCGCGTCGTGGCAGGAGGTCTACCGCGAGCACGGGCACGAGCTGCCGCTCGAGCGATGGGCGAAGATCGTCGGCACGATCGGCGCGTTCGACCCGCTCGAGCACCTCGAGGGGCTGGCGGGACCCCTCGACCGCGAGGCGGTCCGCCTGCGACGGCGCGACCGCGAGCTCGCGCTCCTCGAGATCGAGGAGGCCTTGCCCGGCGTGTTCAGTTACCTCGACGGCGCGCGCAAGCGCTCCCTCAGGACGGCGATCGTCTCCAGCTCCTCCCGGGGCTGGGTGGACGGTCACCTCGCACGGCTCGAGCGCGCCGAGGACTTCGACGCGATCGTCACCGCGGACCACGACGTCGAGCGGGCGAAGCCCCGCCCGACGCTCTACCTCGAGGCGCTCGAGCGCCTCGGCCTGGCCGCGGCCGAGGCGATCGCCTTCGAGGACTCACCGAACGGCATCCGCGCGGCGAAGGCGGCGGGACTCTTCTGCGTCGCCGTTCCCAACGGCGTCACCGCCGCACTCGGGCTCGACGAGGCGGACCTCGTCGTCCCCTCTCTCGCCAAGCTGCCGCTCGACGACCTCCTGGAGCTTGCGGCGTCGGCGGGCGCGACGTCCTCAAGCGAGGCTTCGGCCGCTTGCTTTGCCCGCCGAGACCTCCGGCGGCCGTACCAGTTCTAGGGAGGTATCGCTGCGGCTTACGGCAGCCCGGCCGTTCGTCTCTGGGGGCGTTGCCTTTCGGAGGCTCCCATTGGTATCTGCGGGCCGAAGGCCCGGTCCAGTTGTGCCGCGGGGGGTAATGGGGGACGCGGAGGGGGCGAGGGCCCCCGGAAAGCGAAGCGCTTGACTCCTGCCCCTCGCTTCCCTGCCCCTCTCGTCTACCCGGGTGGGGCGACGCCTCACCTCCTCGAGCGCGAGCCGGATTGACGCGGCCGGGGGCACCCAGCACGATGGGCGCGTGCGGCTGATCGCGCTCGTCCACTCCACCACGGCCTGGCTTCGCCGCCATCGCCGGCTCGCCGTCGCGCTGCAGGTCGTCCTCGGCCTCCTTCTGATCGGGGTACTCGTGTGGGCGGTGCGAGGGTCGTGGAAGGGCGCCGCCGAGCGCCTGCGCGACGCGAACCTCCTCGACTTCGGAGTGGGGTGTGCCGTTCTCGGCGCCTACTACCTCCTGTTCGTGATCGGCTGGATGCGGATCCTCGCCGCCTGGGAGATCAAGGTCTCCTACGGCGTTGCACTGCGGGCCGAGATGCTCTCGATGCTCGCGAAGTACGTTCCCGGCGGCGTCTGGACGCCTGCGGCACGCGTGCTCTCGCTGCGTCGTGCGGGGGTGGACGCTCCCGCCCTCGTGACCGCATCGATTCTCGTCGAGGCGGGCCTCTCTGCGGTCTCGGGAGTGCTCGTCTTCGTCGTCAGCCTGGCGTGGGTGCACGGGGTCGACGCACCCCTGGCGCCGCTTCTGGCCTTCGCGGCCGTCGTCGCCGCCCTGCTCCACCCTCGGGTCTTCGGCTGGTTCGCAGGGAAGGTGTTCCGGCGCTTCGGAGCCGAGGAGCCACCGCCGCTTCCGCCGCGGACGCTCCTCTTCCTCGTCGCCTACTACGCCTTCACCTGGCTCGTGGGCGGCGCGGCGCTCTACTTCCTGCTTCGATCCGTCGGCGGCGGCACCGGCGCGGCGTCGATCGCGTTCCTCGGTGGTACTGCCGCCGTCGGCGCGATTGTGGCCGTCATCTCGATCGTCGCGCCGTCGGGCCTCGGGCCGCGAGAAGCCTCGATGTACGGACTCCTGCTCGCCGTCGCGCCGCAGGGTGCCGCACTCGGGGCGACGGTCCTGAACCGCGTCGCGATCACGTTCGTCGAGGCGGCGCTTCTCGCCGTCGGCGCGCTGCTCCTGCGCCGCCGGGCGAACCGGCCGCTCGAGGCGTGACTCAGCGCGGGCTACTCCTTGCCCGCGGCAAGCTCGCGCGAGCGCTCCATCGCCGCCTGGATGGCGCTGAAGAAGGCGGCCCGGACACCTGCGTTCTCGAGCTCCTGGATCGCGCGGATCGTCGTTCCGCCGGGCGAGGTGACGAGCTCGCGCAGCTCGACCGGGTGCATCTTCTGGTCGCGCAGCAGGTGGGCGGTGCCCAGCATCGTCTGGACGACGAGCTTCGTCGAGATCTCCCGGGACAGGCCGAGCAGGATCCCTGCCTCGATCATCGCTTCCGCGAGGAGCGCGAAGTACGCCGGACCCGACCCGGAGACCGCAGTGACCCCGTCCATCGCCCGCTCCGGGACGCGGACGACGGCGCCGAGGTGCGAGAGCGCCTCCTCCGCGAGCGCCAGGTGGGTGTCGCCCGCATGGGCGCCGGCGCAGATCCCGGCCATCCCCTCGTGCACGGTCGCCGGTGCGTTCGGCATCGCGCGGACGACCGGCACGGCGGCGCGGATCCGGCGCTCGATCGCGGCTGTGGGAATGGCTGCGGCGACGGAAAGGACGGTTTGTTCGGGCGTGAGCAGCCCGCCCACGTCCTCGAGCAGGACGTCGATGTCCTGCGGCTTGACCGCGACGACGACGAGCGCCGCCCCCTCGACCGCGTCGGCGTTCCTGAGCGTGGGGCTGACGCCGTAGCGCTCGCGCAGCTCCTCGACCCGCTCCTCCCGTCTCACGGAGACGGCGATCTGGTCGGCGGTGCGCCAGCCGGAGCTGAGGAGCCCCGAGAGCAGCGACTCGCCGATGCGCCCGGTGCCGAGGATGGCGATCCTCGTGGGATCGATCTCGTCCATGGCCGGAGACTATGCCGCGCGCCGGAGACCGCGCGAGTCGTGCAGGCGGTGAGAGACCGGTGACGAGACCTCCGCGCACGCGAGACCTGTCGCCCCGGCCCGGCGACCTCGAGCCCATCGAGACCGCTTCCCGGGACGAGCTCGAGGCCCTCCAGCTCGAGCGACTGCGCGGAACGCTGCGCCACGCCTACGGGAGCGTCGCGTTCTACCGTGACGCTTTCGCCGCTGCCGGTGTTCACCCGGACGACTGCCGAAGCCTCGACGACCTACGCCGCTTTCCGTTCACGACGAAGGACGACCTGCGCGAGGCGTATCCGTTCGGGATGTTCGCCGTGCCGCGCGAGCGGATCTCGCGGATCCACGCTTCGAGCGGGACGACGGGCCGTCCGACGGTCGTCGGCTACACGGCCGGCGATCTCGACGTGTGGGCCGACGTCGTCGCGCGATCGATTCGCGCGGCGGGCGGGAGGCCGGGCGACCGGGTGCACGTCGCCTACGGTTACGGCCTCTTCACGGGCGGCCTCGGCGCCCACTACGGCGCCGAGCGCCTCGGTTGCACGGTCATACCCGTCTCGGGCGGGATGACGGAGCGGCAGGTGCGGCTGATCCTGGACTTCGAGCCCGACGTGATCATGGTCACGCCGTCCTACATGCTCGCGATCAGCGACGAGTTCGAGCGCCAGGGCCTGGATCCGGCCGACACTGCGCTCGCCATCGGAATCTTCGGCGCCGAGCCCTGGACGCAGGAGATGCGCCGTGAGATCGAGCGGCGGCTCGGCCTGCACGCCGTCGACATCTACGGACTGTCGGAGGTGATCGGACCGGGGGTCGCGCAGGAGTGCGTCGAGACGAAGGACGGCCTCCACGTCTGGGAGGATCACTTCTATCCCGAGATCGTCGACCCTCGAACCGGTTCGACGCTGCCCGCCGGCGAACCGGGCGAGCTCGTGTTCACCTCGCTCACGCGGGAGGCGATGCCGGTGATCCGGTACCGCACGCGCGACCTCACTCGCCTCCTCCCGGGGACGGCGCGGACGATGCGCCGCCTGGAGCGGATCACGGGCCGCAGCGACGACATGATCATCCTCCGCGGCGTCAACCTGTTCCCGACGCAGATCGAGGAGCTCGTGCTGCGAACGCCCGGCCTCTCGCCGCACTTCCAGCTCATCCTGAGCAGGCCCGGCCGTCTGGACGAGCTGACGGTGTGGGTCGAGGCGCGCGCCGGCGCGTCGGCCACTGAGGAGCGGGCGAGCTCGGCGCAGCGCCTCGAGAGCCTCGTCAAGGAGAATGCCGGCGTGCGCGTGGCGGTGGAGGTCGTCGACCCGGGCGGCGTCGGGCGCTCGCCCGGCAAGGCGCAGCGCATCGTCGACAATCGACCGAAGGAGTGAGGCAGCGGATGACGCAGGAGCTCTACGAACGCCACCGCGGAACGCTGGAGCAGGCGCTCTCCGCGATCGGGGCGCGCACCTACTGGAGCGCGTACTCCGAGTCCCCGAAGGCGTACGACCACGAGGCCGCGAAGGCGGCTTTCGACCGCTACGCGACGGGCGAGTTTCCGCTCGATCAGCCGGGCTCGGACGGCACGGTCGAGGCCGCACCTTCGCCCTACGGCATCTCGCTTCGCACGATCTACCCGCGGGCGAGCGTCGACGCGCTCGTGGAGGCTGCGGAGGCGGCGCGGCCGGGCTGGCGCGACGCCGGCGCGGAGGCTCGCGCCGGCGTCTGCCTCGAGATCCTCCACCGGCTGAACGAGCGCAGCGGCGAGCTGGCGCTCGCGGTCATGCACACGACCGGCCAGCCGTTCGTGATGGCGCTCCAGGCGGGCGGCCCGCACGCCCAGGACCGGGGCCTCGAGGCGCTCGCCTACTCGTTCGCGGAGCTGACGCGCCACGCGACGAACTCACGGTGGGAGAAGCCGGCCGGCAGGGACACCGTGCTCGTCCTCGAGAAGACCTTCCGAACGGTCCCGCGAGGTGTCGGGCTTGTCATCGGCTGCACGACCTTCCCGACCTGGAACAGCTATCCGGGCCTCTTCGCGAGCCTCGCGACCGGCAACCCGGTGATCGTCAAGCCTCACCACGCGTGCGTCCTGCCGCTCGCGCTGACGGTGCAGATCGCCCGCGAGGTGCTGGCGGAGGCGGGGCACGACCCCAACGTGGTGACGCTGGCGGTCGGGCGCGCGGAGGACCGACTCTCCACCTCGCTCGCTACCCGCCCCGAGGTGAGGGTGATCGACTTCACGGGCTCGACGGCGAACGGCGAGTGGCTCGAGGCGAACGCGAGGCAGGCGCAGGTCTACACCGAGAAGGCCGGCGTCAACTCCGTCGTCATCGACTCGACCGAGTCGTTTTCCGGGATGTGCCGCAACCTGGCGCTCTCGCTCTCGCTCTACAGCGGCCAGATGTGCACGACTCCGCAGAACCTGCTCGTGCGGCGCGAAGGGATCCAGACCGACGAGGGGCACAAGAGCTTCGAGGAGGTTGCCCTCGGGATCGGCGGCGCGATCGAGAAGCTCCTCGGCGACCCCGAGCGCGCCGTGGAGGTCACTGGCGCAATCGTGAACGAGGGTGTGCTGGAGACGGTCGAGCGCGCGCCGTCGCTCGGGCAGGTCGTGCTCGAGTCGCGCTCGCTCGAGCATCCGCGCTTCCCGCACGCGATCGTGCGCACCCCGGCACTCATCCGGGTCGACGCCGCCGACGAGGAGGTGTACGGGCAGGAGCATTTCGGCCCGGTGTCGTTCCTGATCGCGACCGCGTCGACCGAAGAGAGCGTCGAGATCTTCCGGAGAACCGGGATCGAGCACGGCGCGATCACCGCCGCCGTCTACTCCACGAGCGAGGACGTGCTGGCGGCGGCCGAGGAGGCGGCGATGGAGGTGGGCGTCGCGCTCTCGTGCAACCTGACGGGCGGCGTCTTCGTCAACCAGTCGGCGGCGTTCTCCGACTTCCACGCGACGGGGGCGAATCCCGCCGCCAACGCCTGCCTCACCGACGCCGCGTTCGTCGCTGGCCGGTTCCGGATCGTGCAGTCGCGGCGCCCGGTCGCCGCTGCGTAGTCCTGGCGCCCCCGTCTGGCGGTGCACTTTCGGCTCGAACCCGTCACACGCGCGCTACACCCCTGCTGCTTCACTCCGAGAGGTGGAGGAGAGAGAGGCACTCGATTCATCCGGGGCGCGCAGGAGCTCACCGACGGTTCGCCAGGTTTACGCGCTGACGGTGGCGCTCTGCGAGCGAGCGGGCGAGGAGTTCCCTCGAACGCGCGACGACGCGTCCGCCACGATCGAGCGTCTACGGGTCGAGAACGGGCATCCGTCGCCGTGTCTGGAGCGCGAACCGCCCGTCGCGCGACGCGGGCGCGGGAGGGCGCGGCGTGACTTCTAGAGGCGTCGGCTGGACGGAGCCCGGTATCGGCGCGACGTCAGGCGAGCCGGCGCTCGAAGACGTCGTACTGGCGGGTAGTCCGCATGCCCGCGCGCTCGTAGAGACGAGTCGCGCCCGTCTCGTTCGACGCGTCCACCTCGAGACCGACCGAGGGGTAACCCTCGAGCCACAGCGCGCGGTCGCGCCCTCGCGGCGCATGCGTCCGAATGCGACGATCTGTCCGTCGCCCACCGCGACCCAGGAGCGGCCTTCGAGGGGCGGGTCGTCCTCGCTCCACCAGCCGCGGACCTGCGTTCCGGTGTGGCTGCCCGTCTGCGCGAATTCCTCGAGCTCGCGAGCCTCGAGCAGCGTCGCAACGCCGTCTGCGTCGTCGAAGGCCGTCTGCCGGAACGTCGCGCTCACGGGCGCCGGATGTCGATCGGGCGGCCGTCGAGGACGCCTACGATCCGACCGCGGGCCCCGATGGTGAGCGTACCCAGGCTGCCGCTGCCGGAGATCCTGAAGCTCCCCGAGCCTCGAGCGAGATTTGCGTGCCCGGAGACGATGACACCGGGGACGTAGGAGACATGCTCGAGCGTGAACGAGGTGTCGACCCCTCCGAAGGTTCCGCTGCGGAGTCCCGTCAGGGGCGCCAGCGGCGAGAGCGCCGAGAGGGTCACGTCGTCGAGGGTCAGGACGACCGCGCGGAGGGTCAGCCCGACCCGTCCCGCGATTCCCGGCCAGGGCACGACCGCACGCAGCGAGCGAGGGGGCGTTGGCGCCGGCCGCAGACGGTGAGGGACCCGAGCGCACGGGCTGACCGGGCGGTGGGCGAAGAAGCTCCGGACCGAGCGTTCGACGCAAGGTGTCCCGTTCGATCTCGGGCCGCCGAAGGAGGGCGTGAAGACGCTGTGACCGCTGTCGGGGACTGCGACCACGTTCGCGTGCCTGAACTCGGCCGCGGCCGCCAGCGCGTCCGAGAGAGGCGTGAGCGGGTCGTCGACGCCGTCGAGGACGAGGACTGGCACGTCGGGCTCGAGAGCGGGCTCGGCCGGTGCCTGCGAGACCGTCGGCCAGGGCAGACACGTCTTCATGATGTCGCTGCGCAATGCGGAGGCGCGGTCGAAGGGCGCGAAAGTCTCGGTCGGAACCGCTGCGAGCAGCGACCTCGCCCGCGCGAGCCGCGACGGGATCGAAGCCGCTCGATCCCACGGAAGGATCGTGTCCTCACAGGTCGTCGCGGAGTTGAGCGCGCGGCTGAAGCCGATGTCGTCTCCGCGCGTGGCCGCCGCCCCCTCCCCGTTCACCGCGACGAGGAGACGGCCGAGCGGATACGTGTCGCCCGCGACGGCGGCGTGCAGCGCGGCCGGGAAGCGGGAGCGCATGACCGGATCGAACGCGAGCCCGAACTGGAGCGCGGCGAAGAGGCCAGCCGTGGTGGTGCGTGCCGCTCGCGCCTTACCTGTGTACGAGACGGTGTCGACGCGATTCCGGCCGGAGAGGATCCTGTGTATCACCGCCTCGAGGTCGCCCTTCACGTCGGCGCATCCCCCGTCCGCGCAGAGGTCGGCCAGGATCCGGGGGATAGCCCGGTAGGTGCTGCGATCGAAGGGGTCGTCACCGGTGGGGAGGACGACGCTGTCGAGGACGAGCGACTCGACGTGGTCGGGGTAGCGGCGGGCGTACGACTCGGCGACGAAGGTTCCGTACGACGCCCCGTACAGGGTGATCTTCTCGACGCCCACAGCCTCCCGGACCGCCTCGATGTCGTCGACGGTCGCCGCCGTCCCGTAGTGGTGCACGCGGCTCCCGAGCGCGTTGGCGCAGGCGATGCCGAGGGGTCGAGCCTCCTGATCGCCGCGGCACCGCAGGAACCCCGACAGACCGGTGCCGCGCTGGTCGAACACGATCAGATCGCGGGTGCGAAGCGCCGGCGCGAGAGCCCGCGTGAAGAAATCGACGAAGGACGTCGCCGCCTGACCGGGGCCGCCTGCGAACGCGAACACGGCTCCGTTGCGGGGCCGCGCCGTCGCCGGCCTCCGTTCGACGATCAGCTTCAACCTCCGCCCACCGGCGCGGGCGCGATCGAGCGGGACCGGCACCGTCGCGCACGTCATCGGTGGATCGAAGCACCGGTGGAACGCCGTCGCGTGACCGGCCGGCGCGGCGGCGAGCGCAAGGCCGGCGAGAGCGGGAAGGAAGGCGAGCGGATGCACTACCGAGTGGAACGCTCGAGGAAGGCGCCGACGACTCGCTCGAGGTATTCGAGCGCCAGCTGCTCGTTCCGCTCGTCGACAGACGCGCAGGCGTCGGGGAGGACGGTGATCTTGAAGCCGAGCTCCCGGGCGTCGATCGCCGTCTGGACGACGCACATCTCCGTCACCGCACCCGCCAGCAGGATGCGCTCGACCTCGAGCTGGCGGAGGATGAGGACGAGCGGCGTGTGGTCGAAGGCCGAGTAGCGGGGCTTGACGATGAATCGGTCGCCCGCCTGCGGCGCGATCGCCGCGATCAGCGCGCCGCCACGGCTGTCCTGGACAGCTTTCTTCACGAGCTTGAGCGCGTCGCCGTCCCAGCCGCCACCGTCGTCGTTCGCATAGATGATCGGGATCTCCCGGCGGCGGGCATCCGCGATCGCGGCGAGCATCCCGTCATGGCGGGCACGAAAGGAATCGCGCAGCCTGTCACCGTCCTCGTGGTGGAAGTCGTTGACGAGGTCGACGAGGAGAAGGGCGTCCTTCAATCTCCGTCCTCGGGCAAGAGCGAGAAGCAGTAGACGTCGTAACGCTCCCCTCGCAGCGACCGCGACTTCCGCTCGACTCCCTCTCTCACGAATCCCGCTTTCTCGGCCACTCGCTGGGATGCTCGGTTTTCAAGGTGGGTACGAAGCTCGATGCGCTTGACGCCGAGGTCGCGGAACGCCCAGTGGGCGACGAGAGCGACCGCGCGCGTCGCAACGCCACGGCCGCGCGCCGAGGGCTTGACGCTGTAGCCGACCTCGCTGATCTCGTGGCGCGCGACGAAGAGGATGATCCCTCCGAGATACTCGTCCGTCGCGCGGTCGGCGATCGTGAACGCGAGCCCTTCACTCGGCGGGCCCTCCCAGGTCCGGCGGGCGTAGTCGAGGTAGGCCTGGGCGGCCTCGGGCGTGTATGGAACGGGAATGTTCAGCCAGCGCTGGAGCTCCGGGTCGGCGCCTTCTTCGGCGATCGCGCAGAGGTCGGCCTCGCGCGCCGGCCGCAGGACGATGTCCCCCTCGTGCAGCGGGGGGTCGGGCGGGGCGACGCGCTCGTGCACCGAGGGGACGCTAGCGCGGCTCGAAGAGGTAGTGCGAGACGAGCCATTCTTGCCCGCCGCGGTATCCCCAGAGCTCGGCACAGGCGAGGAAGAAGATCCGCCAGTTGGCGAGCCAGACGGCGGCGCGGCGGGAGCCGTACGTGTGCGCGAGGATCGGGAGGATGCGGTCGACGGCTGCGTCGAGGGCACCGAGCCAGGCTTCGCTCGTGCGGGCGTAGTGCCGTCCTCCCACCGCCCAGCGCTCGGTGAGCCGCAGGTCGCGCTGGAAGTGGAGCAAGAGCTCGTGCGAGGGCATCGTCCCGGCCGTGAAGAAGCGTCGGGCCATCCAGGAGGTCGTGTACGGGTACGCGAACCGGCGGTGCGTGAAGACGTGGACGAAGAGCTTGCCGTCGGTTGTGAGCCAGGAAGCGAGCTTCGCCAGGAGCGCCTCATAGTTGCGCATGTGCTCCAGCATCTCCACCGAGACGATTCGGTCGAATCGCCGCCCGGTGTCGTAGGCGTTCACGTCCGCCGTCACGACCTCGAGGTTCTCGACGTGGCGGCGCTTCGCCTCCGCCTCGATGTAGCTGCGCTGGACGCGCGAGTTGGAGATGGCGAGGATCCGGGCCCGCGGATAGCGCTCCGCGAGCCAGAACGAGAGCGAGCCCCAGCCGCAGCCGAGGTCGAGGAGCTCCATACCGTCCTCGACTCCGGCGCGCTCGCATGTGAGCCGCAGCATCGCCTCCTCGGCCTCTTCGATCGTGCGGACGCCTTCCGGCCAGAGGCAGCAGCTGTACTTGAGCCGCGGCCCGAGGACGAGCTGGAAGAATTCGGGCGGGAGCTCGTAGTGCTGCTCGTTCGGCTTGTCGACCTCGCCGGCGATCGGCGATGCCCGGAGCTCGCGCAGGAGCTCGTTCAGCCGCCGCTCCTGCGCCTCCACACCCCCGCGAGCCTCCCGACGCAGGCGGATCGCGCAGTTCGCGCGGATGCCGAGGCGAACGAGCGGGTCGGGCACGAGCCGGCGCGCGAGCAGCGGGTCGAGGAACGTGTCCAAAGCGGTCACCTTCCTGCGCTCGCCCACCGGCCCGAAGAGCCATGACTTGGGGTCAGGCCGCCGGACTGGTCCCAAACGGACAGATGCAACGAAAAGGCCTGCAGAAGCGTTCTGGAGGCGCGGACCCGACGCGTTGCGCCGCAGCTTCGATCGGCCGGCGGGACATGTACCGGGGTCAGGCTCCCGGACCTGGCCGCAGCGGACAGGGGCGCCGTCCTCACGAGCTGCTGCGTGGGAACCAGGGCACGAAGGCGCTGGTCTCGCGCTGGTAGCGGCGGAAGTCCTCGCCGCGGCTCTTGACGGCTGCCTCCTCCGAGGGCTTCACGCCGGTGACGAAGAGGATCAAGTACAGCATCAGCAGCGGCGCGAAGAACGCCGTCCAGCCCCACGGGGCTGCGCAGGCGACGAGCGCATACCCGACCCAGGTCAGCCACTGCCCGAAGTAGTTCGGGTGGCGCGAGTAGCGCCACAGGCCACTCTGCATCGTCTTGCCCCGATTGGCCGGGTCGGCCTTGTGGCGGGTGAGCTGCCGGTCGGCGATCGCCTCGAAGCCTGCGCCGAGAAGCCAGACGGCGGCCCCTGCCCATTCCAGCGGCTCGAGGTTGTCGTGGCCGTTGAAGACGGCGAGCAGGATCGGCACCGAGAGCAGGGCCGCGAGCGCCGCCTGCGCCTGGTAGAAGACGGCAAAAGAGAGCTGCTCTCGCCCCCGCGCGCGCCCGCGCGCGCGCAGCTCCTGGTAGCGCGTGTCCTCCTTGCCGCCGACACGGCGCAGGACGAGGAGCGCGAGCCGCAGGTTCTCCAGACCCACGAGCGTCGCGATCAGCACCCGGTGGCAGAGCGCGCCAGGCCCCAGGCAGCCGTAGAGGATCGAGACGACGACGAGGCTCGTCGCCCAGCCGGCGTCCACGGCGGTCGCGTCGCCCGTTCGGCGCTGGAGCACGTAGAGCGCCCACAGCAGCGCAGACGCGACGGCCCAGCCGACGAGGAGCAGGAGCCAGCGCTCGTCGATCACGCGGCTAGTCCAGCCACGCGTGCGCCGGCGGCCCGTAGGGCGCTCGGAGCTCGGAAATCGTCTCCTCGAACCGGCTGGTCAAGGCCTTCGCCGCCGCGATCGTCGGCCGCTGCCGGATGACCTCGAGCGGCCGCGCAACGAGCACGCGAATCTTCGGGAGCCCGACCTTGGGACGCCCCGGGCGGAGCGCCCGCTCCGTGCCGACGAGCGCCACGGGAACGACCGGGGCCCCGGTCAGCAGGGCGAGCCGGGCAGCTCCGCGGTGCCAGGGCCGCCGACGGTACGGAAGTACGGTCCCCTGGGGGAAGATTCCGAGCACCTGCCCCTCGTCGAGCAGGCGCCCGGCCTGACCCAATGCGCCGGTGTCGCCGGTCCCCCGCTCCACCGGAAAGGTTCCGAAGGCGTTCATGACCGCGCGCAGGAGTGGGTTCTGAAAGAAATCGGCCTTGGCCATGTAGCGGATCGGGCGGGGCGTGGCGAGACCCAGGATCCACGGGTCGATCATCGACTCGTGATTGGCCACCAGGATCGCGGGGCCGCGGGGTATCCGGTCCGCGCCCGCCACCTCGACCCGGTACAGACGGCTCGCCGCGGCGCGGAAGCCGATGCGCTCGAGCAGCTCGTAGAGGATCACAGACGCTCGTTCTGGGCCCGCGTCAGCACGAGCTGGACGTCCCGCAGGACGCGCGTGCGAAAGGCTGCCTCGCAATAGGACAGATAGAAGTCCCACGTCCGTTCGAAGCGCTCGTCGGCACCGAGTTCTCGGAGGGGGCCAAGATTTGCGTGGAAGTGTTCGCGCCAGCGGCGAAGCGTCTCGGCATAGTGGCGCCCGATCTCCTCGAGCTCGTGCACCATCAGCCGCGACGACCGCGTCATCGCACGAGTGAGCGCGGCAAGCGAGGGGATCAGGCAGCCGGGGAAGACGTAGCGCTCGATCCAGTCCGGCGTACGCCGGTAGCGGGCGAAGCGGCGATCGGGCACGAGGATCGTCTGGATACAGGCGACCCCGTCGCGGGCGAGCAGGCGGTCGCACGCCGCGAAGAAGGTCGGCCACTGCGCCTCGCCGATCGCCTCGATCATCTCGATCGAGGCGAGCTTCGTGTACTCCCCCTGGTGCAGCCGGTAGTCCTGCTCGACAATCTCGACGCGGTCGGCCACCCCGGCGGCGACCACCCGCCGGCGCGCGAGCTCTGCCTGCTCGCGTGAGATCGTCAGCGCCGTCACGCGTGCCCCGTGCTCCCGCGCCGCGTGGATCGCGAAGCTCCCCCAGCCGCACCCGATCTCGAGCAGGTGATCGTCGGGGCGTAGGCGCAGCTTCTCGGCGACCCCCCGCAGCTTCCGCTCCTGCGCACGTGCGAGCGGCTCGTCCGGAGACTCGAAGACGGCGCAGGAGTACGTCATCGTCTCGTCGAGGAACGAGGCGAAGAGCTCGTTGCCGAGGTCGTAGTGGTAGCCGATGTTGCGCCGCGCGCCGCGCAGCCCGTTTCGGCGCCGGAACGTCGGCCGCGCGTCGAGGACACGCCGGATCCGCGGGTGGCGCTCCGTCGCCGCCTCGGCGTTTCGCAGCAGGAGCTCGAAGAACGAGACCAGGTCGTCGGCATGCCACTCGCCCGCCGTATACGACTCGCCGAGCCCGAGCTTGCCGCGCGTTGCGAGCCTGCGAAAGAGGTGACTGCTGTCGATCGCGATCCGGACGAGGGGGCCCGATCCGAAGCGGCGCGTCGTTCCGTCCGGGAGCCGAACCTCGAGCGTTCCACCCTCGAGGTGGGGAAGCGCGCGCTCCAGCAACGTCACCGAGATCCGCTCGAGCGCCGACCCGCGAGCCGGGGGAGCCTCGCGAAGCAACGTGCTCACGAGCGCACCGATCCCGCGCCCGGTACGAACGGCGGCTTGCGGTGGAAGGGAACGTGCTTCAGCCACAGGCGAAGCGCCTGCCAGTGGATGAGGCCCATCACCTGGACGGGCATGAGCGGGTAGCGGACGAAAGCACGTGCCAGCGCCGCATCGGTCAGCTCGCGGCGGCGGCCCTGCAGGACGGCAACGAGGGGCCGGCGCCCGTCCTTCAGCACGTCGATCCGGGCGAACACCCGCTCCTCCGGTTCCGAGAACGTGTAGCGATAGCGGTGGTCGAGTCCGAAGAACGGCGACACGTGCAGACGCTTGTCATGCTCGTAGGTGAGCGAGTCGCCTCGCAGCAGCTCCGGTAGGCGCTCGCCGAAGGTGTTGTTGAGCTCGGCGATCATGCATCGAAGCTCGAGCTTCGACTCTCCGGCCTCCGGAGTCGAGGCGTCGGCGGATGCCGGCTCCGCCGAACATAAGTCGGCGCCAGCCGAGGAAGCAAGGCCGTAGCACCAGTAGAAGGAGACGGGGTTGAAGACGTACCCGAGCACCCGGAGCTGCGTCAGGCAGACCACGCGCTCGATGCCCGGATCGCCGGCGAAGGCGACCACCTTCTCCTTTAGCGGGCGCCCGTCGTCGTCGAAGTGGTCCCGGTCGTAGAGCGCGAAGAGGTTCGGCCGGTTGACCGAGAAGAGGCGCAGCCGGCGCTCGATCTGCGGCAGCTCGTCCAGGTCGAGGCAGTAGAAGGACATCCGGTAGCGGAAGCTGTTTCGCGCGGGCTCGCGGCGCGAGTGCACGAGGGTGCCGGTGTAGAGGCCGGATCTCACCAGTCGACTCCGAGGAGCGCGGCCGCGCGAACACCGGAGGCGAGGCCGTCCTCGTGGAAGCCGTTGCCGTGGTGGGCGCCTGCGAAGAGTGTGTGCCGCACCCCCGAGAGAGCGGTCAGCGGGCGCTGCGCCGCGAGGCTTTCGAGCGTGTATAGGGGGTGCTCGTAGACGAGCCTGCGGAGGACCTTCTCCGGGGCGATCTCGTCCGAGCGGTTGAGCGTCACGCAGTAGTCGCGGTCGCTCTCGAGCCCCTGCAGGCGGTTGAGGTAGTAGGTCATCGTCGGCCGCGCGGATCCGTTCACCTGGTAGTTCCAGGAGGCACGGGCGGCGTGCGCGTGCGGGAGGAAACGCTCGTCCGTGTGCAGGACGGTCTCGTTCGAGGTGTACCGGAAGGCACCGAGGACGCTCCGCTCCTCGTCGCTCGGGTCGGCGAGGAGCCGGAGTGCCTGGTCAGCATGGGTCGCGACGACCACCTTGTCGAACCCCCGCGTTTCCCCGTCCTCGGTACGCACCTCGATACCGTCGGCGCGCCGCTCGATCGAACGGACGCCCAGTCCGGTTCGCAGGTGAGGCCCGAGGTGCTCGGCGATCCGGGCGACGTAGGCCCGGCTCCCGCCGTGGACCGTCCGCCAGCGGAAGCGCCCGAAGCCGAGCATCCCGTGGTGCTCGAAGAAGCGGATCGCGTAGGCGGCGGGAAAGTCGAGCGCCCGCTCGGGAGCGGTTGACCAGAGCGCGGAGGTGAGTGGGATCAGGAAGTGCGTCCTGAAGCGGTGGGAATAGCGGCGCTCGGTGACGTAGCGTTCGAGCGTGTGCTGCTCGTAGTCGCGCTGCTCGAGCGAGCGCCGTGCTGTCCGCAGCCAGCGCGCGACCTCGAGCAGGAACCGTGCGAAGCGAGGGTCCCGGAGGTTCCGGCGCTGGGCGAAGGGCCGCCGGCCCGACCACTCGAGCCCGCAGTGCCCGCAGCTCACGGAGAAGGACATCTCGGAGGGCCGGGTCTCGACGCCGAGCTCCCGGAAGAGGCGTGTGAGCAGGGGGTAGTTGCGCTCGTTGTGGACGAGGAAGCCCGTGTCGAGACGGAGCCCGGCGTGGTCGACGGTGTGGGAGTGTCCCCCCGGGTGCGCGGCCTGTTCGAACACCTCGACGTCGTGTGCGCGCGAAAGCAGGTATGCGGCACCGAGGCCGGAGACGCCGGCGCCGACGACCGCGATCCTCACGTCGTGATCCGGGCGAAAGTCATCACTCGCTATTCGACCAGGCTGGAGTAGTGGTTGTCGAGAGCGGCTACAGTGCCGCCGCGATGGACGACGCTCTCTACGCCCCGTCACGGGTCGCCACGGTTCGCCGCCAGACGAGCCTGGCGAGC
This sequence comes from Gaiellales bacterium, assembly GCA_038237515.1. Taxonomy (GTDB): domain Bacteria; phylum Actinomycetota; class Thermoleophilia; order Gaiellales; family Gaiellaceae; genus JBBQDZ01. The sequence continues at coordinate 9,694 of JBBRYP010000015.1, read as the reverse complement.
CAGGTGGTCACGCTGATCGCCGTCGCGGCGCCGCCCATCGGTCTCGTCTCGGCCATGGGCCTCCTCTGGGGCGTCGCCTTCCACCTCGTCGACCTCGTCCTGCTCGTCGTCCTGTACACGGTGATCGCGTTCGGTACGACGATCGGCTTCCACCGCTACTTCACCCACAAGGGCTTCGAGACGAGCGCGCCGGTGAAGGCGCTGCTCGCGATCCTCGGCTGCATGACCATGCAGGGCCCGCTCACTCAGTGGGTCACCGACCACCGGAAGCACCATGCGCTGTCCGACAAGGAGGGGGATCCGCACTCGCCGCACGTCGGTCACGGCGACGGCCCGCTCGGAGCGCTCCGGGGCTTCGCGCACGCGCACGTCGGCTGGCTCTTCACGCTCAAGGGGATGGAGCGCGGGCGCGAGTACGGCCGCGACCTCTACCAGGATCGGCTCGTGCGAACGATCGACCGCCTCTACCTCCTGTGGGTGGTGCTGACGCTCGGGCTGCCGTTCCTCGTGGGCTACCTCGTCGGCGGCTCTGTCGATCGCGGGCTCGAGGCGATGGTCTGGGGCGGCCTGCTGCGGATCTTCCTCTACCAGCACGCCACCTTCAGCGTGAACTCGATCTGCCACATGTTCGGCCGCCAGGAGTACCGCTCGCGCGACGAGGCTCGCAACAACTGGCTCGTTGCTTTGCTCGTCTTCGGCGAGGGCTGGCACAACAACCATCACGCCTTTCCGAGCTCCGCCCGCCACGGCCTCGGCCGGTTTCAGGTGGACCTGTCCTGGCTCGTGATTCACGGCCTCGAGAAAGCCGGCCTCGTCTGGGATGTCCGCCGCCCGACTCGCTCGCAGCTCGAGCGACGCCGCATGGCGCCGGCCGCCGCGGTCGAGTAGCGACGGGACAACGAGCTATGGACCTGTCCGTGCAGGGCGCCTGAGCTCCTCCGCGACGAGGCTCGCCCACCTTCGCGCCCTCGGTGCGGAGACGATTTCGCCCGAAGGAGCTCGCAGCGCAATCGGATGGATCCCGCCGCGGATCAGCGTGTAAGTGGCCTCCACGCCCTCCGCAACCGCCCGATCGAAGCCGCGCTTCGAGTTCGCCGGGCTGACGCCGGGGATGCCCGGTAGATAGCGATCGAGCGCGCCGTGGAACACGGTGAGACGCCGGCCGTGGAGGCCGCGGAGGCCGAGCCGGTCGGGAATCCAGGGCGCGAGACCGATCACCGTCGAGACGGACGCGTGGCCGGCCACCTTGATCGCTACGGCACCGCCCATGGAGTAGCCGAGGAGAATCGTCTCGCGGGCGCCGCCCGCCACAGCTTCGTCGATCGCGGCGGCGGCGTCCTCCGCGCACATCTCGAGCTGGTTCCACGACTTGATGCGATACCGAACTTCGAGGAACGCAATCTCGGGGAAGCGAGGCGCAAGCCGTCGAACGAGGTACTCGACCGACGCGCTCCAGGTTCCGGGGACGTCGCGGCCGGAGCCACCGTTCACGCAGACGACGGCGCGCCGGCCGATTTCGCCAGTGACGCGCACCTCGGCGCCGCTGCGAAGCGGCCGGGGAGTCGGGAGGGAGGCCAGCGCGGCGCTAGTCGGAGAAGAAGGCGACGGCTCCGAGCGCGGCGAACGCCAGGGCGGCCGCGGCCACCTTCGGGCGCCCGCGGCCGAAGAGGTACGCATCGCTCAGGTCGTAGAGCATCCTCTGCGCGATCGCGGCCCGGGGGCGCTCGCTGCCGAGCAGCACCAGGGCACTGCCGATGTCCCGGAAGCCCACCTCTCGCGCCGTCTCCTCGTCGGAGCCCATCATGGCCGCGAGCCTCGAGGGGCGGCTGACGCCGAGGGCGCCGAAGCCGAACGCTCCCGATGCCAGCACCCGGACGAGGGTCTTCTGGGGCGCGAGGGACACGGCGCCGACTCTACCCGCGACTCTTCGACCTAATCATGTCCAGGTCGGGCGGCCTCGCTAGCTACGTCACGAAGTAGATCGTCGCCGCCACGCCGGCGAGGACGCAGTAGACAGCGAACGGGTCAAGGCGGTTCGTCTCGAAGAACCGCATCAGGAATCGCACCGAGAAGTAGGCCGTGACGGCCGAGCACAGAGAGCCCACGAGTGCAGGGCCGCGGATGCCGTTCCCGTCGGGGCCGAAGAGCTCCGGTAGCTTGAGCAGGGCGGCCGCGCCGATGATCGGCGTCGCGAGCAGGAAGGCGAACCGCGCAGCGTCCTCGTTCGAGAGCCCCGCGAGCAGGCCGCCGCCCATGGTCGCGCCCGAGCGTGAGAAGCCGGGGATGAGCGCGAGCGCCTGGGCGCCGCCGACGAGCACGGAGTCGCGCCAGCCGAGGCGCCGCGCGATCCGGGCGTCGGGGTCGCCCTGTTCGCTCGCGGGCGCCCGGCGGCGGAGCCGTTCGGCGCCGTAGAGCAGGAAGCCGTTGAGGATCAGGAAGAAGGCCGCCGAGCGCGCGGAGGCGAACGCGTGCCGGAGCGGGTGCTCGAGCAGCAGGCCGAGGATGCCGGCGGGGATCGTGCCGACGACGAGCAGCCAGGCGAGCTTGGCGTCGGAGTCGTCGGGCGCTATCTGACGCTCCCGGATCGAGCGCCCGAGCCCTTTGAGGATGCGGGCCCAGTCGCGCCTGAAGAAGCCGAGCAGCACGAGAGCCGTTGCCAGGTGGGTCGCCACGAGGAACGTGACGAAGAACTTGTCGTTCTGGTGGATGTGCCAGCCGAGGAGGCGCGGCGCGATCACGCTGTGGCCGAGGCTCGAGATCGGGAAGAGCTCCGCGAAGCCCTGGAGCAGGCCGAGCACGACGGCTTGTCCGTAGGAGATCAGCACGCCGGGCGGGAGGCTACGCGCGAGCGGCGCCGCGCCGCGCCGGATCGCCGCTCCGGAACCAGGCAAAGGCGAGCACGGCGAGGCCGAGGAGGAAGGCCGCGATGCCGTGCTTGACGTGATGGTGACCGGAGCCCTTCTCGTGGCCCGGGAAGAAGGAGGGCAGCGACCGGGCCGGCTCCGCCCAGTAGAGCGCCGCGACGACGATCAGCGCGATCGCCAGCACGACCGCAGCGAGCGTCAGGAGCCGGTTCCGCTGCACGGCTGCATCTTAGGGGCTGGGGCGGCCGGCGTTCTCGGGGTGCGACGCGTCGGTGAACTCGCGGAACTCGGCTGTGACGAGGTACGCGGTCTGTTCGCCGATGTCGACAGCGTGGTCGCCGATCCGCTCCAGGCAGCGCGAGACGACGAGCATCCGCAGGCTCCACTCGTGCAGGCTGAGGTCGCCCCCGAGGGCAAGCACCTGCTCGACCGCACGGCGGTTGGCACGGTCGATCAGCTCGTCGAGCTCGACGAGCGACTCCGCCCGGACGACGTTTCTCGCGGAAAAGGAGTTGAGGGCGACGCGCAGCATCTCCTCGGCGCGCTCTCCCATCTCCTCGAAGGCCTCGACCATGCGCGGCTCGCCGGGCAGCTCTGCGGTGAGCTTCACGAGCTTCGCGATCGTCACGCAGTAGTCGGCCATGCGCTCGAGGTGCAGGTTGATGTGGAGCATCGCGAGGACGAGCCGCAGGTCGATCGCGACAGGCGTCTGCCTTGCGAGCAGCGACTCGATCCCGTCCTGGATCGCGACATACTGCTGGTCGACCTCGTCGTCGAAGTCGATCACCTCGTCCGCGAGGTCCGCATCGCTGTCGGCCACCGCCTTGACAGCGCCGCGCAAGGCACGCCGGACGAGCTCGCCCTCCTCCAGAAGCGTCGCTTCGAGCTGCGAGAGCTCCTCCTGGAAAGTGACTCTCACCCGAAGCGACCCGTGACGTAGTCCTCCGTGCGCTTGTCGGCAGGCTGGGTGAAGATCTTGGCCGTCTCGTCGTACTCGACCAGGACGCCGCGGCGGTCGCCGTTCTCGACCTCGAGGCTGAAGAAGGCCGTCACGTCGGCCACGCGCGCCGCCTGCTGCATGTTGTGGGTGACGATCACGAGGGTGTACTCGCTCTTCAGCTCGTGCATCAGATCCTCGATCGCCGCGGTCGCGATCGGGTCGAGTGCCGAGGCTGGCTCGTCCAGAAGGATTACCTCCGGCTCGACGGCGAGCGCGCGCGCGATGCAGAGCCGCTGCTGCTGTCCGCCGGAGAGCCGAAGAGCGCTCGCCTTCAGGCGATCCTTCACCTCGTCCCAGAGGGCGGCGCGGCGTAGCGCCTGCTCCACCCGGCCGTCCAGGCCGGCTTTCATCCCGAGCACGCGTGGGGCGAACCCCACGTTGTCGTAGATCGACTTCGGAAACGGATTCGGCCGCTGGAAGACCATCCCGATCCTGCGGCGAACCTCGATCGGGTCGACGTCGCTCCCGTAGAGGTTCACGCCGTGGTAGAGGAGCTCCCCGCTGACCGAGACGCTCGGAACGAGGTCGTTCATCCGGTTGAGGCAGCGGATGAACGTGCTCTTCCCGCACCCGGACGGGCCGATCACCGCGGTCACCAGGTTTCTGTACACCTCGAGAGTGACGCCGGAGATCGCCGTCGAGCTGCCGTAGGCAACGCTCAGATCGCGGATGTCGAAGACCACCTCCCGCGTGCTGGCGGGCGGAAGGCGCGGGGGTGTCTGGAGGGCTATCTGGGGAGGCGCCACAATGGTCTCCGCGCTGGGAGTGTCATCCTCGCATTCCGCGGCCAGGGGTGACAGGGCGTGAACGTCTGGTGACGGTCTGGTGAACCGACCCTGGGCACCCCTCCCGCAAGATGCAAGCTTGCCGTGTGGAGGCGTCCTCCGTGCGGCAGCCTGCCGACGCGCTTGCGCGGCGGCGGCGATTCGGCGGCCGTCTCGGCGACGCCGCTCTCTATGCCCTCACCGGCGCGGCCGCGGTCGGGACACTTGCTCTCGTCGGGCTGCTCACCTACAAGGTCTTCGCGCAGGCCTGGCCCGCGATCTCGAAGTACGGCCTTTCGTTCCTTGTCCATCGCACCTGGGATCCGATCCGCGGCAACTTCGGCGCGCTCGACTTCATCTACGGGACGGCCTTGACCTCGTTCGTCGCCCTGCTGATCGCCGCGCCGGTCTCGATCGCGATCGGGCTCTACCTGAGCGAGCTCGCCCCGCGTGGAGTGAGAGGCATCGTCGGATCGCTCGTAGAGATGCTCGCGGCGGTGCCGAGCGTCGTGATCGGCCTCTGGGGAATCCTCGTGCTCGGGCCCTTCGTGGCGCACCACCTCGAGCCGGCCCTCCACTCGGCGTTCGGATTCTTGCCGATCTTCAACGGCGACCCCCACCAGGCGGGACAGCTGCCCGCGATCATCGTCCTCACGATCATGATCGTGCCGATCACCTCGAGCATCAGCCGAGAGCTGTTCCTGAGCGTACCGAGGGAGATCGAGGAGGGCGCGCTCGGCCTCGGGCTCACGCGCTGGGAGATGGTTCGCGGCGTCGTGCTGCCGTACACGCGCGGCGGCGTGGTGGCCGCGATCGCCCTCGGTCTCGGCCGTGCGGTCGGCGAGGCGATCGCCGTGACGCAGGTGATCGGAGCATCGTCCGGCATCCACGTGTCCTTCTTCGCAGCCGGCGACACCCTCGCGAGCCGGATCGCGAGCGAGTACCAGGGAGCCGCGTCGAACCTCCAGATCTCATCGCTCGTCTACCTCGCGGCGATCCTGCTCGTCTTCACGCTGCTGATCAACGTCGGCGCGCAGGTGATCGTCAGCCGCTTCGAGTTCCAGCGGACCGGGGGGAGCTGATGGCGGTCGCCTACAAGCTGCAAGCGAGCGGCCGCGTGCGCCGGCGGAAAATCGTCAATAGCCTGATGGAGAGCGCGGCGACCATCGCCTCGGTCGCGGCGATCGCCGTTCTCGGCCTCCTCGTCGTCTCGGTCCTGCTGAAAGGGGTCCCCGCGCTCTCCTGGGACTTCTTCACGAAGGGCCCCGCCTACTTCGGGCAGTCCGGCGGCGGGATCGCGAACGCGCTCGTCGGGACGGGCCTGCTGGTCGCGATGGCGACGGGGATGTCGCTTCCGGTCGGCGTCCTCGTTGCGCTCTTCGTCACCGAGTTCGCTCGGCCGACGTTCGGGCGGGTCGTCCGGGTGACGCTCGACGTGCTGAACGGCGTCCCGTCGATCGTGATCGGCATCTTCGTCTTCGCGCTGCTCGTCGTCGGCCACCTGCAGAGCGGGTACGCCGGCTCGGTCGCGCTCGCGATCATCATGCTGCCCCTGATCGCGCGCGCCGCGATGGAGGTACTCGCGCTCGTCCCGGCCTCGCTGCGCGAGGCGAGTCTCGCGCTCGGGGTCAGCCGCTGGCGGACGGTCGTCAGCGTCGTCCTGCCGACGACCTTCAGCGGCATCCTCACGGGCGCGACTCTCGCGATCGCTCGGGCGGCGGGGGAGACAGCGCCGCTCCTCTTCACCTCCTCGATCACGGGCAACCTCGTCACCACAGATGTTCGGCGGGCTCTGCCTTCGATCCCGGTGACGATCTTCACCTACTCGGAGCAGCCGGACCCGGCTCTCCACCAGCAGGCGTGGGCAGCGGCCTTCGTGCTGATCGCCTTCGTCCTCGTCACGAGCCTCGCCGCCCGCGTCCTGCTCGCGCGTAGCCGCAGCCGCCTCGGCGATCTGCCGTGATCTGCCTCTGAGGCGCCTCTGGGGCGGCTCAGAGGAACCCCAGAGGGACCTCAGAGGCAGTAACGGGGGACGGACGCGAATGCGACGCCTTGCTGACGCGGCCGGGGGCTCTTCACCAGTTCGTCACAGGACCGACACCGGGTTTCAGCCCACCTCGGGCGTTCCTCGCGGCACACTCGGAGCGACACCAGGAGAGGAGAAAGATGCTGAGGAATGCAACTGCGGTGAGTGTCGCGCTGGTCGTCGCGTTGGCGGCCGTCGGTGCGGCGGGAGCGAAGCGGAACGGTGACACTCTCGTCGGCGCCGGCAGCTCGTTCGTGAAGCCGCTCGTCGACCAATGGACGCCCGACTACGACCACAAGACCGGCGTGCAGATCCAGTACTCGCCGATCGGGAGCGGCGGCGGCATCGCAGCGATCACCGCCCGCACCGTCGACTTCGGAGCGAGCGACGCTCCGCTCTCGCCGGATCAGTTCGCAGCCTGCAAGGGCTGCGTCCAGATCCCGTGGGCCTTGTCGGCCACGTCGATCATCTACAACCTCCCGAACGTCAAGAACAACCTGCACATGACCGGAAGCGTTCTCGGGAAGATCTACCTCGGCCAGATCGACCGCTGGGACGACGCGGCGATCAAGGCGATCAACCCCGGCGTCAACCTGCCCTCGACGAAGATCACGCCGATCCACCGCAGCGACAACAGCGGCACCACCTACAACTTCACGGATTTCCTGTCGGGCGAGAGCGCCGACTGGAAGTCGAAGGTCGGCGTGGGCGTCAACGCCAGCTGGCCCGCCGGCGACGGTGCCAGGGGCAGCTCCGGCGTCGCCGGCAGCGTCAAGGGCACCGTGGGCGCGATCGGGTACGTCGACATCGCCTACGCGCTCGCGAACAAGATCCACTTCATGGCCGTGCAGAACAACTCGGGCAAGTACGCGACGCCCGGGCTCCGCGCCATCAGCGCGGCCGCGTCGACGGTGAAGAAGGTGCCGTCCTCGAACGAGCTGCACATCGTCAACCCCCCGAAGGGCGACAAGCTCGCCTACCCGATCTGCACCTTCACCTACGTCATCGTCCCCGCGAAGACCGACAAGGCCCCGCAGCTGCGGCGCTTCGTCTTCTACGCGCTCACCGGAGGACAGAAGTTCGGGGCGAAGCTGCTCTTCGCGCCGATTCCCAAGGTCGTCCTCGTCTCCTCCGAGAAGACGCTGAAGCAGGTTCAGTCCTAGCTGCGAAAGCCTCAACCGTCCCCGGCGGCGGCGCCTGCTCGGCGCCCCCGCCGGGCCGACCGCTCAGAAGATCGCCGCGACGGGCCAGTAGAGCGCGGCCGCGACGAGCGCTGCGGCCGGGATCGTCAGGATCCAGGCGACGACGATGTTGCCGGCCAGGCCCCAGCGGACGGCGGAGAGGCGCTTCGTCGCTCCCGCCCCGAGGACGGCGCCCGAGATGACGTGCGTCGTCGACAGCGGGTAGCCGAACCTGGTCGCGAAGTAGATGACGAAGCCTGCCGTCGTCTGCGCGGCAAAGCCGCCGGCGGGCTCCATGCTGTACAGGCGCTGGCCGAGCGTGCGCATGATCCGCCAGCCGCCGACGTAGGTGCCGGCGGCGATTGCGAGGCCGGCCGCGATCTTCACCCAGGTGGGGATGTAGAAGTGGTCGATCGAGCCGTGCGTGAAGAGCGCGAGCGCGATCACGCCCATCGTCTTCTGTGCGTCGTTCGCGCCGTGGGTGAAGGCGACCCAGGTACCCGAGGCGATCTGGCCGAGGCGGAAGCCTCGGTTCCCGGGTCCCGGGGCGAGCCAGCCGGCGACCATCCAGAAGATCGCGAGCAGCAGGACGAACGCCGCCGCGAAGGCGAGGGCAGGGGCCACGAGGGCGGGGAACAGCACGTTGTGCGCGATCCCGTGCCACTCGACTCCCTTCGAGCCCGACTGCACGATCGCGGCGCCGACGAGCCCTCCGATCAGCGCGTGCGAGGAGCTCGAGGGGAGGCCGAACCACCACGTGAGGAGGTTCCAGGCGATTGCCCCGATCAGGGCGGCGAGGATCGTCTTGGTGTTGGCGAGGCCTGTGTCGATGATGCCCTTTCCGACCGTCTTGGCGACCGCGGTCGTGACGAAGGCGCCTCCGAGGTTCGCAGCCGCGGCGATGAACACCGCGGCCCGCGGCGAGAGCGCACGCGTCGACACCGATGTGGCGATCGCGTTCGCCGTGTCGTGGAAGCCGTTCGTGAAGTCGAACCCGAGCGCGACGGCGATGACGACGACGAGCAGGACGTCGTTCACGGCGGCCGCTAACGGTTCTTGACGAGGATCGCCTCGAGGACGTCGGCGGCGTTCTCGCAGGCGTCGACTGCATGCTCGAGGCGCTCGTGGATGTCCTTCCAGCGGATGATCGAGATCGCGTCGTCGCCGGAGCGGAAGAGCTCGGCGATCCCGTCCCGCACCAGCCGGTCGCCCTCGTCCTCGAGGTCGCGCAGCTCGCGCAACGCGTCGCTCGAGTCCTTGAAGCCCTCCAGCCGCTGCACGGCCTCGTCGAGCTTGATCGCGGCCCGGAGGATGACGTCGGCCTGCGACTTCGCCTTCTCCGGCACGCGGCTGGCGCCGTAGGAGCCGAGGTTGTCGGCCGCTTCGTCGACGTGGTCGCAGATGTCGTCGAGCGCTCCGGCGAGCCGGTACATGTCGTCGCGGTCGAAGGGCGTGACGAACGTGCGGTTGAGGAGGTCGACCACCTGCCGGGTCAACTGGTCTCCCGTGTGCTCGCGCTCCTTGATCGCTCCGATCAGCTCGCCGCCCGCATCCGGGAACCGGTTCAGCAGGTCGACCAGAAGCCTGGAGATGTCGACGGCGTTCGCTGCCGCACGCGCATAGAGGTCGAAGAACTCACGCTTCTGCGGGGTCAGTCGAAGTCGCATGCCGCAGCTCCTGGTGAACGTCCGATGAAGGACTGGTGACGGCGGGAGCTTAGCCTCGATCCACCGTTTTCCGGGGTAGGCGCTGTCCGGGGCCGTAGGCAAAATGACCTCCTGAGCAGGCAAGACGGGCTGTATCGGCAGCCGCGGGTCCTGCCGTCAGGAGGTCACCCACATGGTGACGACGAAAGCGAG
>JBBRYP010000014.1:0-70597 GCA_038237515.1 Gaiellales bacterium | reverse complement strand
CTGGTCGACCGCGAGCATCGACAGCACGCCGAGGTCGAGCTCGCGATCCGCGACCTCAAAGACCAGGCGCTCGCGCACTTCCCCTCCGGGTCCTTCGCCGCCAACTCGGCCTGGAGCGTGATCGCCTGCCTTGCTCACAACCTCCAACGCTGCCCCGGCATGCTCGGCCTCGAAGACCCGACCCGACGCACGGCGCGGACGATCCGCCGCTGGCTGCTCGCGATCCCCGGGCGCCTCACCCGCACAGCACGCCGATGGACGCTCCACCTGCCCGCCCGCTGGCCCCGGCAGCGAAGCTTCAGCGAGGCGCTGACCAAGATCCGGGCGCTCCCCGCCGCCGTCTAAAACGTCCGCACCCTCACGCCGCATCCCGCCGGATCACCGGCACGACCGGCCTTTCCCCCAACCCTCGCGAAACACTCCTCCCGGCTCCCCGCGCGTCATCCCGTCTGCGTGGACACCGCTCTCTTCCTCCCACCCGTCCGATCCGGCGCCCAACACGCCGACCTCGGTCGCCACCGCGGAAAAAACGGTGGATTGAGGCTTAGAGGAGCGCGGTCAAGGGCTTTCACCCCTGCTCGGTCTGGAAGCCGTACTCCTCCTCGACCCGCACCCAGGGGAGCTCTCGCCGCTCCCACGCTCTGCGTGCTCGGACTCTCGCTCGAGCAACTCCTTCCGAGCGGCCCGCCACTCCTCGCGCGTCCCTGCCTGTGCTGGACCATCCCGTTGCCTCCTTTCTCACTCGAGCTTCGAATCCCGCTCTGCCCTTTCGACCGCGCCCCGAGACGAAAGCCCAACCGTCGTTCTGTCTCGAGCTTTTCGATCGTGGCTAACGTTCTATATACGTCTATAAATCCTCGAACTGGGCGACACCGCTCAACAAGCTGGAACCGGCGTCGCCCTGTTCTTCGATGAGATGCAGTTTGCCGACACGGCAGAGCTCGGCGCCGTCTTGTCCGCTCTCCATCGTGTGGGGCAACGTCAGCTTCCGATTGCGGCTGTGTGCGCCGGACTGCCTCAGCTCGCCTCCCGCCTAGTCGAGGCAAGCAGCTACGCCGAACGACTCTTCAGCTACCACGAAGTGGGCAAGCTCTCGTCTGAGGCGGCTGCCGCAGCACTCGCGGTTCCGGCGGAACGGGAGGGCGTCGCCTATGCACCGGACGCGCTCGAATACCTCCTTGAACGCACGGGCCACTACCCCTTCTTCATACAGACCTACGGCAAGTACGCGTGGCAGGTGGCGCCTAGCTCTCCGATCGACATGGCTGCGGCCCGATCGGCGGACAGCATCGCCCAGGATCAGCTCGATAGCGGCTTCCATCGAAGCCGTTGGAATCGCGCCACTCCCGCCGAGCGGCGTTATCTAGCCGCTTTGGCGGACATCGGTGACGGCGCACAGCCGACGGCCGACGTCAGCGCGCGGCTGAGGATGACGCAGCAGCAGACGGCCGTACAACGTCAGAACCTCATCGACGTCAAGGGTCTGGTTTACAGTCCTCAACGAGGCCTCATCGACTTCACAGCGCCGTTGTTCGGCGACTATGTGCGCCGCCATCACCAACTCGCCGACTTGCTCGCGTCCGCCTGAGGCCGATCGGCGGGAGCCCCGGGTCACGTCCCGTAGCGTGGTGTAGGAGCGTGTCGGACGGCTGGGTAGAGGTGCGGCCACCGGGGGCGCTCAGACTCGTCGGTTCCTGCCAAGGATCGACGAAACGAGCACCGCGATGGCCGAGATGAAGAGGATGACGGCTGAGCAGGTCGTCGGCTACCTGCTGGAGGAGGAGGGGTCGATTTCTTGCGCGAGAGCTTGCTCTGGGTTGTGCAGCAGCTGATGGAGGCGGAGGTCAGTGAGCTGGTCGGTGCAGAGCTCGGTAAGCGGGCGCCGAGGGAGCGGTTGAGCACCGAAACGGGGATCGGCCGCGTCGCTGGGACACGCGCGCGGGGGGAGCTCGAGCTGGCGATCCCGGAGCTGCGGCGCGGCAGCTACTTCCCTAGCGTTCCGCACGTGCCCGCTCGAGGGGCGCTCCTCCCTTGATGCGAAGGTGGAGAAAGTCCGAGTAGGGGGATCTTCTTCGGCGGGTGACGGAGCGCCTCGGTGAAGCGCTCGAGCTCGTCGGGATGGTCGGCGAAGACAACGTCTTCCTCGTGTTTGACCGGAAAAGGTGGTCACCGAGGTGACGCCGGCGCGGCCGTTCTGGGAGGCCCAGCCCCAGCAGCAGGACTATCTCGAGCGGTCTCCGAACGGATACACCTGCTACTTTCCACGTCCGGACCGGGTTTTGCCGCGTCATCGCACCGAGGCGGTGGCCGATTAGGCATCCCGGGTGTTCGTGGGCGGCTCATGGCCACGGCTTCACGCTGACCTCGGGCTGTTCGATCCTCAGCTTCGGGGCTCCGCTCGGACACGTGCATCAGCGGGCCCGCCGTCCGAACCAGGATCGATCGCGACCCCCGGTAGCCATGTGCCTCGCCCCACGTCCGCCGCATCCGCGGCTGCCGGATAGTGAGGCTCGGTTCTTGTGAGATGCTCGCTGCCGGCTCACCGTTCCGCCGCGGCCGAGCACCCGATGAACGAGCACGCAGAGCAGAGCGTTGAAGGGCTCCTGCAGGAGTTCGAAGCGAGACGGCTGTCACCAGTCGAAGTCCTCGACGCGTGCGCGGCGCGCGTCGAGGCGGTCGACGGGCGTGTGGGCGGCTTCACCGCGCTGTGCCTCGAGCGGGCGTTCGAGGAGGCGCTCGCGGCCGAGGCCGCGTGGGGGCGGGGTGATGCTCGCCCGCTCGAGGGCATCCCGTTCGGGGCGAAGGACCTCTTCGATTCCCAGGACGTCCGCACGGCGTACGGCTCCCCGATGTTCGACTCGCACGTGCCTTCGCGTGACGCGGAGGCCGTGAGGCGGGCGAGGGGCGCCGGCGCGATCCTCGTCGGCAAGACGCAGGTGCACGAGTTCGCGTGGGGGATCACGTCGGTGAACGAGGCGCTCGGCTCGGCTCACAACCCGTGGGCGCTCGACCGCTTCACGGGCGGCTCGAGCGGAGGCTCCGCCGCGGTGCTCGCCGCGGGCGAGGTGCCGCTCGCGCTCGGCAGCGACACCGGCGGCTCGATTCGCGTGCCCGCCGCCTTCTGCGGCGTCGTCGGGCTGAAGCCGACGTACGGGCGAATCAGCGCCGCGGGTGCGTGGCCGCTAGCGCGCTCGCTCGACCACCCCGGGCCGATGGCGACGACGCCCGCGGGGGCGGCGCTGCTGCTCGAGGCGATCGCCGGTGTCGACGCGACCGACCCGTCGACGGTCGACGTCCCGCTCGGCGACGTGCGCGGCGAGCTGGGGCTGGGCCTCGAGGGGCTGGTCGTCGGAACCTGCGCGGACCTGCTGCTCGTCCCGCTCGCGCGCGACGTCCGCGACGTCTACGAGCAGACGCTGCAGACGCTGGCGGCGGCGGGGGCGCGGCTCGTCGAGGTCGCGCTTCCGGAGGCCGAGCTCGTCTTCCCGGCGTTCAGGACGATCCAGAGCGCCGAGGCGATCGACACGCACCGGCGGGCGGGCCTCTTCCCGGCGCGCCGGGGTGAGTACGGCACCGACGTGCTAAGCCGCCTCGACCTCGCGACCGAGGTGACGCTCGAGCAGTACCTCCGCGCGAGCGCCGATCGCGAGCGCGTCCGCACCGGCTTTGCCCGCCTGTTCGGGTCGTGCGACGTGCTCCTCACGCCGGTGAGCGCGGGATCCCCGCTTCCGATTGGCGAGGAGACGCTCGTACACGAGGGGCAGGAGCTGACCTTCCGCGAGCTCGTGATGAGCTACACGACGCCGCAGGACCTGGTCGGCTTGCCCGCCTGCGCGGTGCGCGCGGGCTTCGATGCGCTGGGGATCCCCGTCGGGTTTCAGTTCACCGCACCGCCTTGGCTGGAAGGGCGCGTCTTGCGAGCTGCGCAGGGCCTTTTTGCGGCCACGCCCGAGCTCCAGGCGGTGCGGCCGCCGCTCTAGGCGGGGCTTTCGCTGCAGCCTTATATGCTATAGCCGCCCCGTTCCCGAGCGAGGGTGCGCGAGTGGAGCCGACCGCAACCGACACGATCCCGCGCTACACCGTGGAGGACGCGATGACCGACCACCGCGAGCTCCTCGTCTGCTGCGAGCGCCGCGACGGGAAACGGGCGGTCGAGCTTCTTCAGCGCCATCTCGATCGCACCGCGCTCGCGGTCCGCCAGGCCTTCACCCCCGACGACGGCCCCGCTGCGGCCTAGTGCACCGTCCGGCGAATAGGGCGCGCCCTGGCGGCTGCAAAGCGGCGCTGGATCTGCGTCCTCGGTCGCGCCGATATGCAGGCATATCGACGCTCCCTGCGTCCTTGCCCAGCTTACTTTTCGCTCGCCAGGATCACCACCCTATTCACCGGACAGCGCACTAGTTGCGCGCCGCGGTCGTCTCGGAGTACGGCGCCCCGCCGCAGGCGGCGGAGCGGACGGAGCCGGAGCCGGCCGAGGGCCAGGCGGTCGTGGAGCTCCTCGCCGCCGCGCTCAACCCCGCCGACCTCGCGATCGCGTCCGGGCGCTTCCCCGCCGGCAGCCCGCCGCTTCCGTACGTGCCCGGCATCGAGGGCGTCGGCCGCGTCGTCAGCTCCGGGCGCTTTTCGCCAGGGAAGCGCGTGTGGGCGGCCGGCCGCGGCCTCGGCGTCGTGCGCGACGGTGCGTTCTGCGAGCGCTTCGCCGTTGCGGACGAGGTACTGGTCGAGGTGCCCGAGGACGCGACGGACCTCGTCGCAGCCGCACTCGGGCAGGTCGGGCTCGCGGCCTGGATGTCACTCTCATGGCTCGCGCCCGTGCGCTCCGGTGAGACGGTGCTCGTGCTCGGCGCTACCGGGAGCGTCGGCGCGGTCGCGGTGCAGGTCGCGAAGCTGCTGGGCGCCGGCCGGGTGGTCACGGTCGGACGCGACCGTGAGCGGCTCGACGCCGTCGCTGCCCTCGGCGCCGACGCGGCGGTCTCGCTGGAGGCGGAGGACTTCCAGTCGCAGCTCGCAGCGGCGGTCGACGGGGCGCTCCCGACGCTCGTGCTCGACCTGTTGTGCGGCCCGGCCTTAGAGGCCGCGGCTGCGGTCGCCGGGCCCGGCGCGCGCATCGCCCACGTCGGCCAGTCGGCCGCGCCGACGGCGACGTTCGTCTCGGGCCACGTGCGCGGCAAGCAGCTCCAGATCCTCGGCTACTCGAACTTCGCGGTCCCGCTCGACGCGCTGGCGCGCGGCTACGCGGAGGTTGTGGGCCATGCGGCTGCTGGGCGTCTGCGGCTCGAGACGGAGACGGTGCCGCTCGAGGAGGTCGCAGAGGCGTGGGCGCGTCAGGCGCGCGGCCGCGATGCGAAGCTGGTGCTCGTGCCTTGAGGGCGCGCGCCGCCGCGACACCGGTGCTCATGCCCAAACTGGGGGCGTACACCGAGGACATCCTGCTGGCGCAGTGGCTCGTCCACGAGGGTGATGAGGTCGCGGCTGGGCAGGCCGTTCTCGAGCTCGAGACCGACAAGACGACCGCTGAGGTCGAGGCTGACGCCCCGGGGTTCGTGCACCGGCTCGTGCCGGCCGGGCAGAGCCTCGCGATCGGCACGACGGTGGCGCTGATCATCGCCACCCGGGAGGAGTACGACGAGCTCGTCGGCGGCGGCGGGGAGCGCGCCGTCGAGGACGACGGCGGAGAGAACGGCCACCCGTTCCTTGGCTACATCGGCGACGGCGGCGGAGCGACCGTCGCGCAGACGGCGGGCGGGGCGGCCCCTCGGCGCCCGGTGGTAGCTCCGGCGGCTGAGCGGCAGCCCGCGCGGCCGGGTGCGCCGCTCGTCTCGCCGCGCGCACGTGCGCTGCTGAAGCAGCTCGGCCTCTCGGTCGACGACGTCCGCGACATCGCCGGCTCGGGCCCCGGCGGCCGCATCGTCGACAGCGACGTCGCGGCGTGGGCGGCGGCACTGGAGACGGAGCCAGTGACGGCGATCGCGAGTGGGCCCACGGTCGTCCGCAGCATTCCGTTGCGCGGGCGCCGCGGAACGATCGCGAAGCGCATGGTCACGAGCCTCCAGACGGCGGCCCAGCTCACGTCGGTGCTCGAGCTCGACGTGAAGCCGCTGGTCGAGCTCCGCACGCGCCTGAACGACGCCGGTGCGAGCCCGCGGATCGGCGTCACGGCGATCGTCGTGAAGCTCGTCGCGGCGGCGCTGCGCGAGCATCCGCTGCTGAACGCGCGCGTCACGGAGACGGACGTCGAGCTGCTGCAGGAGGTCAACGTCGCGGTCGCCGTCGAGACCGACGAGGGCCTCGTCGCGCCTGTCGTCGCCGGTGCCGACGGGCTCGCACTCGAGGGGATCAACGCGCGCATCGCCGAGCTGGCCGACCGGGCGCGCGACGGCTCGATCGCGCCCGACGACCTCGAAGGCGGCACGTTCACCGTCTCGAACGGCGGCATCCACCCGGTCGACATCACGACGGCAATCCTCAACCCCTGTCAGGTCGGGATCCTCTGGATCGGGCGCATCCGCGACCGCCCGGTAGTGACGGCCGACGGCGGCATCGCCGTGCGGCCGACGATGCAGGCCTGCCTGACCTTCGACCACCGCGCCGTCGACGGCGGCCCGGCGGCGGCGTTCCTCGGCACGTTCGCCGAATACCTCGCCCGGCTCTCGGAGCACCCCGCATGAGGGAGACGCAGGTCGTGACCGAGATCGAGCGCGACACGGTGCTCGGCCTCTTCCGGACGATGCTCACGATCCGGCTGTTCGAGCAGCGCGTGGCGAAGGAGTTCCGCACCGGCGAGATCCCGGGCTTCGTGCACATGTACATCGGCGAGGAGGCCGTCGCCGCGGGCGTCTGCGCGAACCTCGACGACGCGGACTACATCACCAGCACGCACCGCGGTCACGGCCACTGCATCGCCAAAGGCTGCGACCTGCGCGCGATGATGGCGGAGATCTACGGCCGGGAGGACGGGCTCTGCAAGGGTCGCGGCGGCTCGATGCACATCGCCGACTTCTCGCGCGGGATGCTCGGCGCGAATGCGATCGTCGGCGGCGGCATCGCCCTCGCGACCGGCGCCGGCCTGGCGTCGCAGGTGCGCGGCGGCGACCACGTCGCGGTCGCGTTCTTCGGCGATGGCGCTGCGAACCAGGGCGTGCTGCACGAGAGCCTCAACCTCGCCGCGATCTGGAAGCTGCCCGTGCTCTACGTCTGCGAGAACAACGGCTTCGCGGAGTCGACGCCGGCCTCGTACGCCACCAGCGTCCCGGACGTCGCGAGCCGCGCGCTCGCCTACGGCATCCCCGGGGTCGTCGCCGACGGCGCCGACGTGCGCGACGTCTACTCGGCCGCGCGCGCGGCGGTCGAGCGGGCGCGCGCGGGCGAGGGGCCGACGCTGCTCGAGGTCAAGACGTACCGCTTCAGGGGCCACTTCGAGGGCGATCCCGACCGCTACCGCGACGACGACGAGCGGCGGCTGACGCGGGGCAACGACGCGCTCGAACGGCTGCGCGCGGCGCTGCTCGACGCCGGCGTCCCGGAGCGAGAGCTCGAGGCGATGCGGACGGAGCTCGAGGCCGCGGTGTCGGACGCGGTCGAGTTCGCGCGCTCGAGCCCGTTCCCCGACCCGGCCGACGTCGGCCGCTTCGTCTACCCCGAGCCGCTCGAGCGGGTGGAGGCCTGATGGCGGTCGCGGTCGAGCGCACGCTCTCGCTCGTCGACGCGGTCGGCGAGGCGATGCGGCAAGCGATGGAGGCCGACCCGAGCGTGATCGTCATGGGCGAGGACGTCGTCGGTGGTGCCGGCCGCGGCGGCGAGAAGGAGAACACGATGGGCGGCTCCTTCGGCGCGACGAAGAGCCTCTATCCGCTCTTCGGCGCGAACCGGGTGCGCGACACGCCGATCTCGGAGGCGGGCTTCGTCGGCGCCGGCGTCGGAGCGGCCGCCGCCGGGCTGCGGCCGGTCGTCGACGTGATGTGGGCAGACTTCACCGGCCTCGCGTTCGACCAGATCTACAACCAGGCCTCGAAGATGTCGTACATGTTCGGCGGCCAGGCCCGGCTGCCGCTGACGCTCCGCGTCGCGATGGGCTCCGGCCTCAGCGCCGCCGCCCAGCACTCGGGGACGCTCTACGCGATCTACACGCACCTGCCCGGGATCAAGGTCGTCGTTCCCTCGACGCCGTACGACGCGAAGGGCCTGCTGCTCGAGTCGATCTTCGACGACGCTCCAGTGATGTTCTTCGAGCACCTGAAGCTGTACGTCGCCAAGGGCGTCGTGCCGGAAGAGCCGTACCGGATTCCGCTCGGGGTCGCGGAGGTGCGCCGCGCCGGGAGCGACGTGACCATCGTCGGGATCGCCGCGATGGTCGGCCGTGCGCTCGAGGCCGCGGAGCTCCTCGCTCAGGCGGGGACGAGCGCAGAGGTGATCGACCCGCGCACGCTCTCGCCGCTCGACCTCGAGACGCTCGTTGCCTCGGTGGCGAAGACGGGCACGATGGTCGTCGTCGACGAGAGCCCGCCTCGGTGCAGCGTCGCATCGGAGATCGCCGCGGTCGTGACGGAGAACGCGTTCGACTTCCTCAACGCGCCCGTCAGGCGGGTGACGGCGCCGGACGCTCCGGTGCCTTTCACGCCGTCGTTGGAGGAGGTCTACGCCCCGACCGTGGCGGCGATCGTCGACGCCGTCAACACCCTCGCCTGATCGGAGGAGCGCAGATGGAAGGAACGACGACGACCCGGGGACTTGCGGCGAAGGCGGGGCAGCTGCTCGACGTCGGGGGGGCCGAGCTGTACCTCGAGGTCGACGGTGAGGGGCCGCCGCTCCTGCTCGTCCACGGGCTCGGCCTGACGGGTGCGCTCTGGAACCGCGTCGCCGACTCGCTCGGCGGCGGGCACACGATCGTCCGGGTCGACCTGCGCGGCGCGGGCCGCTCGCGCGAGACCGAGCGCGGTGAGCTCACGCTCGCGCGCTGGGCAGCCGACCTCGCGACCATGATCGAGCGGCTCGAGCTCGAGCGGCCGACGGTCGTGGGCCACTCGCTCGGCGCGGCGATCGCCCTGAAGCTCGCGCTCGAGCGGCCCGAGCTGCCCGGGGCGCTCGTGCTCATCGGAACCGAGGCGGATCTCACGAACCTCGCGCCGCGCATGCTCGCCTCCGCGGAGCGGATCGAAAGCGACGGCCTCGAGCGCTGGATCGACGACGTCTGGGCGAGAAACCCACCGTTCGCCGCGCCGTCGCTCGCGCGTGACGGCGCGATCCTCGACGAGTACCGCAACCTGCTGCTCGAGAACGACGCCCGCGACTACGTCCGCCAGTGCCGCGCGATCGCGGGTGCCGAGCCCCTCTCCCGCCGCCTTGGCGAGATCGGTCAGCCGGTGCTCGTCGTCGTCGGCAGCCTCGACAACCGCACGCTGCCCGAGCACGGCCGCGAGCTTGTGGCGTCGCTGCCGAACGCGCGGCTCGTGGAGTTCGCGGAGGCCGGCCACTCGATCCCGCTCGAGGCGCCGCAGGCGACGGCCGACGCGATCCTCGAGTTCGTTCGCGAGGTCGAGGTCGTCGCGACCGCCGCCGGCGAAAGGCGTCCGGGCGTCCTCCGCGCCGATCGCACGCCGCGGAACGCGCGGTCAGGGCCATTCGGCCACCTCGACGTCCGCTGGGTCGTGGGCGAGCACACTGGCGCATCGCTGATCGCCTTCGGGCAGTCGACGTACCCGTTCGGTGCGACGCACGAGAACCACCACCACCCGCACGCCGAGGAGGTGGTGATGGTCGTGAGCGGGCGCGGGACGCAGAAGATCGGCGACCGGAGCCTCGACCTCGGCCCCGGTGACATCTGCTTCATCCCGCGCGCGACTCCGCACCGGATCACCGGCACCTCCCGTGACGACGACTGCGTGATCCTGTGGGCCTTCGGCGGTGCCGGGAGCATCGAACAGGCGGGCTACGTCCCGCTCCCCGACGACGAGGAGAAGGTGCAATGAGTGACGTTCGCACAGACCCGCTGACCCCCGACGAGATAAAGAGCTACCACGAGCGCGGCTACCTCTTCCCGATCCGCGTCCTCACCGACGAGCAGGTCGAGGAGGCGCGGGCGGCGCTCGAGGACCACCTCGAGGGCCGCCGCCACTCGCAGCAGTACGAGCTGACCGACAAGATCGTCGACTCGAGCCACGGCGAGACGAAGGCGACCGTCGGCTCCGGAACCGTAGTGCTCGAGCAGGCCGAGAAGGAGGTCGAGAAGAAGCCGCACTCGGTGCCGTTCCTGTTCAACCTCTGGGAGCGAGACGATCGCTTCTGGAAGATCGACTCGAACCCCGTGATCGCCGGCATGGCGCGGCAGCTCCTCGGCTCGAAGGAGGTCGTGCTGCTCGAGGATGGCGCCGTGATCAAGAAGCCGGTCGTCGGCGGCGAGCTCGGGTGGCACCAGGACTTCGCCTACTGGCCGATCGCTACGCCGGCTGCCGTCACCTGCTGGATCGCGCTCGACGACGTGAGCGCGGAGAACGGCGCCATGCAGGTCGCGGAGGGCTCGCACAAGCTCGGCGAGAAGCTCCCGGTCGAGTTCGGCGACGGCAGCTCCTTCATGCACGACGAGCGGCCGGGCCTCGGCGAGGTGCGCCCGCCCGAGGAAATCGGCCTCGAGGCGGTCGGCTACGAGCTGAAGGCCGGCGAGTGCGGCTTCCACCACGCGCTGATCTGGCACGCCTCGGGCCCGAACACGAAGCAGACCCCGCGGCGCGGTTTCATCCCGCGCTACGTCGCGGGCGGGACGACGTGGCTCGGCGCGCTCCGGTTCCCCTACAACTACACCGACGACGAGCTCGAGTGCCAGCCGGGCGAGCCGATCCACGGCCCGCACTTCCCGGTCATCGAGACCGCGTTCTGAGCGTCACGCGGGCGGCACGTCACCGCCGGCGACGCGCCGCCAGTAGTCCGTGTAGGTCGTGACCTCGACGCCGCGCTCCTTCGCATAGCGGAAGAAGCCGCGCAGCCAGCCGACGCGCCGCTCGTCCGAGGCGATCGCGACCCAGTCGTGGAAGCACGCGCCGTAGACGAGGTCGCGCTCGGCGACCTCGTCGACCGCGCCCTTCAGCGTCTCGAGGAGCTGCGGGCCGGTGTCGTAGCCGTGCTGGTCGAACCAGACGACGTCGAGCCAGAACTGGAACGGGAGCTCGAGGATGTCGCCGTACCCCTCCTCCTCGTAGGCGAAGGGCTGCACCCACGGAGTCGGGTTGCCGTTCTCCTCGTTCCGGCCCCACGAGGTGACGTAGCGCAGGCCCGCGGCGCGGAGGACCTCGAGCAGGTCGGGGCGCTCACGCAGTCCGCGGTGGTAGCCGAAGGGCGTGCGCACGCCGACGACGGGGTCGCCGCCGAGCTGCTCGTGGATCACGCGCGACGTCGCCCTGAGCTCCTCGAGCAGCGCTACCGGCGGTGACGCCGCGATCGTGCCGACGAGCCCGGGGCCGGGCGAGTAGACGATGTCCTTGAACGGGACGTGCGTGAACGTGTGTTGCTGCACGTCAAACAGTCCGCTCGCCTGCGCCGCTCGCACCGGCTCGAGCGCGTGCAAGAGCGTGCGTCCGCAGACGAAGAGCGTCGCCGGCACTCCGACGTCGGCGTGCACCTCAATCAGCAGCTCTAGCGCGTCGGCGCACGTTTGGGGGTCGAGGGCGAGCTCGTAGAGCGGGAAGTTCGGGCTCTCGGTGAAGAGCGACAGGGCCTCGCCGACGGCCGCCGTCTCCACGTCGTAGCCGACGAGGATCGTTGCCATGAAGGTCCCTCCTACCAGGCGAGCAGGCCGCCGTCGACGGTGTAGGACGAGCCGGTGACGAACGACGCGTCGTCCGAGGCGAGGAACGCCACGACCGCCGCGACCTCCTCCGGACGCCCCAGGCGGCCCAGCGGGTGCAGCGCGACCGTCTCCCGCTCCGCGGCTGCCGGGTCGTCGTGGCTGTCGAGGTAGACGCGCACCTGCTCGGTCTCGATGAACCCGGGCGCGACGCAGTTCACGCGCACGTTGTACTTCGCATAGTCGAGCGCCATCTGCCGGGTGAGTGCATGGACGGCGCCCTTCGAAGCGCAGTACGCGGCGTCGGTCGCGAAGCCGACGGTGGCGGCGACCGAGCCGATGTTGATCACGGAGCCGCCGCCGGCGGCGACCATGTGCGGGATCGCGTACCGCGAGACGGTGAAGAGGCCCCACAGGTTCGTGTCGAGCACGCGGTCGTACTCCTCCCGCTCAGTCTCGGTCACCGACTTGAGCAGGCCGACGCCCGCGTTGTTGCACAGCACGTCGATACGCCCGTACTGCGCCAGCGCCCAGTCGACGACGCGCGCGCCGTCGCGCTCGCTGCGCACGTCCGCCGGCACGAACGCGAGCTCGAGCCCCTGCTCCGCGAGCGACCGGGCGAGCTCCTCGCCCTCGTCCACGGTCCGCTGCGTCGCCACGACGGCCGCGCCCTCCGCGGCGAGGCGAGTGGCGATCGCCCGCCCGATCCCGCGGCCGGCTCCGGTGACGATCGCGACCCGTCCGTCGAGCCGTGGAGTAGTCGGTTCGGACACTTGTAATCTCGGATGATAAGCTCGGCCCGCGCCGACCCGCGTCGCCACCGGCCCCTCCTGTCGCCGGTGCCCGGGCCGGGGCGGGTGGAGTGGTTTCCCGTGGAGGGGGTGGAGGGTGACGGCGTCGGCGATCAAGACGTGGCGAGGGATCTACCCCGCCATCTGCACGCCGTTCACGCCCGACGACGACGTCGACCTCGACGCACAGCGGCGCGTCGTCCGCTTCGCGCTCGAGTGCGGCTCGCACGGGATCGTCGCGTTCGGCCTCGCGGGCGAGGTGCTGAAGCTCGCGGCGGACGAGCGGAGGGAGCTGATGGACGCGATCGTCGACGAGGTCGCCGGGGCGGTGCCCGTCTTCGTGGGCGTCGGCGCTCCGAGCACCCGCCTCTCGATCGAGCTCGCCCGCCAGGCGGAGGTCGCCGGAGCGAGCTGCGTCGTCGTGCCTGCGCCGATGAGCGGCGCCGTCGACTCGGGCGCGCTCGTCGACTACTTCGTCCGGATCGCCTCGTCCGTCGCCGTGCCGGTGATGATCCAGGACGCGCCCGCCTACATCGGCCTCGGCCTCGGCGTCGGCGTGGTGCGCGAAGTGGGGAGTCGCGCCGAGAACGTGCGGCTCGTGAAGCTCGAGGCGGGTCCGGCGGAGCTGAGCTCTTGGCTCGACGAGCTCGGGGGCGACTGGGGGGTCTGGGGCGGCGACGGCGGCATGTACCTGCTCGATTGCGTGCGCAGCGGCGCCGCGGGGATCATCCCCGGCGTCGACCTCGTAGACTTCCTCGTGCGCGTGTACGAGGCGGAGGCCCGCGGCGACTCGACCCTCGCCGACGAGCTGCTGCGCGAGCTGCTGCCCGTGCTCGTCTTCGAGATGCAGCACTCGATCGACCACTACAACGCCTGCGCGAAGCGGATCCTGGTGCAGCGCGGCGTCCTCGAGCACGACGCCCTCCGCCCGCCGGCGGGCGCGCTCGGCCGCGCGTCGGAGCAGCTGCTCGAGCGGCACCTCGCCGGCATCCGGCGCGCCGAGGACGGTGTCGGTGTCGCCTGAAGGGCGCTCGACGATCCGAGAGGGCCTGCGCGAGCCGCAACGCCTGAGCGAGCAGCTCTCGACGCTGCTCGCGGCAGAGATCGTCTCGGGTCGCATCGGCCTCGGGGAGGCGTTCCCGTCCTCCGAGGAGATCGTCATCACCTACGGCGTCAGCCGCACCGTCGCACGCGAGACGGTGCAGGCGCTCGGCATGCTCGGCATGGTCAACATCCAGCACGGAAAGCGCACCAAGGTGTGCCCGCCCGAGGACTGGGACATCCTGAGCGCGACCCTCCAGGAGGCACTTCGCCGGGAGAGCAAGGCCGAGCCGCTGCTGCACGACCTCTACGAGTTCCGCATCCTGATCGAGCCGCAGGCCGCAGCCTGGATGGCAGACCGCGGTTCGGACGGCGAACTGGCCGCGCTCGGCGAGCTCGCCGATGCCATGGAGCAGCTCGTGGACGCGGACGCGTCGGTGGCCGAGGTGATGGCGGTCGACCGCTCGTTCCACAACCTGCTCGCCCGTGCCAGCGACAACCGCGTGTTGGCCGCGGTCAGCCGCGACATCCGCGAGGTGATCGGGACGCTGTGGGGCTTCTCGAGCCTCGACGCGACCGACACCGAGCAAGTTGCCGAGCAGCACCGGCGCATCGCGGACGCGATCCTCGCGCGCGACGAGCGCGCCGCTGGCGACGCCATGCGCGACCACCTCGTCTGGGCCGCGCGCGCGGACCTCTGCGGGCTCGGCGAGACGGCCGTGCTCCGCGTGCCGACCGCGACTTCGGCCGACTGATGGGCGTCGTCGTCGGCATCGACACGGGCGGGACGTTCACCGACATGGTCGTGTTCGACCTGGCGACGGGCGCGGTCGACTCGCTGAAGACGTCGTCGACGCCGTCGACGCCCGGCCGCGCGATCGTCAACGCCCTCGACGAGGGCGGCATCGCGGCGTCCGAGCTCGAAACGTTCACGCACGGGACGACCGTCGGCACGAACGCCCTGATCGAGCGGACCGGTTGCAAGGTCGCCTACGTGACGACGAAGGGCTTTGAGGATACCCCGTTCATCCAGCGGATCAACCGGAAGGTGCTCTACGACCTGCGCTGGACGAAGCCGACGCCGCTCGTTGCGAGCCGCCGGCTCTGCCTCGGCCTCGAGGAGCGGCTCGACTCCGAGGGAAACGAGGTGAGGGCGGTCGACGAGGCCGAGGTGCGCGAGCTCGCGCGCACGATCCGCGACTCCGGCGCCGAGGCCGTCGCGCTCTGCCTGCTCTTCTCGTACGTCTCGACCGACCACGAGGACCGTGTGAAGGAGATCCTGACCGAGGAGCTGCCGGGCATTCCCGTGTCGGTCTCGTCGGAGGTGGCGCCGATCTGGCGCGAGTACGAGCGCTCGTCGACGACGATCGCCGACGCGTACCTCCGCCCGCTGTTCGGGCGGTACGTCGCGAGCCTCGACGGCGCGCTGCGCGACGCGGGCATGACCGGCGAGTGGACGCTGATGAAGTCGAACGGCGGCGCGATGCTGGCGGCCGCGGCGGCCGAAGCGCCCATCCAGACGGTGATGTCGGGGCCGGCGGGCGGGTTGACCGCGACTGAGCACGTGGCGCGCGCGCTCGGCGAGGGGAACGTCCTCACGCTCGACATGGGCGGAACGAGCGCCGACGTGGGCATCCTCGTCGGCGGCGCGCAGCGGCACACGACCGAGTACGAGATCGAATGGGGCCTCCCGGCGGCGGTGCCGCTCATCGACATCAAGTCAATCGGGGCCGGCGGCGGCTCGATCGCGTGGGTCGACGCGGGGGGCTTCCTCCGTGTCGGCCCCCGGAGCGCCGGGGCCGATCCGGGGCCGATCTGCTACGGCCGCGGCGGCACCAAGGTGACCGTCACCGACGCGAACCTGCTGCTCGGCCGGCTCAACCCCGAGTACTTCCTGGCCGGCCGCATGCGGCTCGATCCGTCGGTGGTGACGGAGGCGATGGAGGCGCTCGGCGAGCCGATCGGGCTCGCGCCGCTCGAGCTGGCGGCGTCGATCGTCGAAATCGCGAACGAGAACATGGCGAGCGCCATCAAGATGGTCTCGCTCGAGCGCGGCCACGATCCACGCCGCTTCTCGCTCCTCGCGTTCGGGGGTGCCGGGCCGCTGCACGCGGCCGCGGTGGCGCGCGTGCTCGGCATTCCGAGGGTAATCGTGCCCCAGCACCCCGGCGTCTTCTCGGCGCTCGGCCTGCTGCTCGCGGACATCCGCGTGGACAAGGTCTGGACGCAGGCGTTCCGCTCGAACAACGTCGACGCGCCGGTCGTGAACCGCCAGTTCGAGCGGATCACCGAGCGCGCGCTCGTCGAGCTACGGCAGGAGGGCTTCGCTGGCGAGCCCGAGGTCGAGCGCGCGATCAACATGCGCTACTTCGGCCAGAACTACGAGCACGAGGTCCCGATCGACGGCGGCGACCTCGACGACGCGGCGCTCGAGCGGGCGTTCCGGCGGTTCGACGAGCTCCACGCCGAGCGCTACGGTTACGCGATTCAGCGCGAGGTGATCGAGCTGGTCAGCTTCAAGGTGAGCGTGATCGGCGAGCGGCCGCCGCTCGACTTCACGCGCGCAAAGGGCGCAGGCGGCTTCGCCCGCTCCGAGCGCCAGGTCTACGTTCGCGGACACGGCTGGGTCGACGCGCTCGTCGCGCACCGCGTGTCACTCGAGCCCGGCGAGCGCGTTGCGGGGCCGGCCGTGATCGAGGAGGAGGGCTCGACGCTCTTCGTCGAGCCGGGGATGACGCTCGAGCGCACCGCTCAGGGCGCGCTCGTGATCGAGACGGAAGCCGCATGACGACGGCGAGCACGACGACGTTCGACCCGGTCGCCCTGACGATGGTCGACAACTACCTGACGAGCTGCTGCCGCGACATGGGCGTGACGATGATGACCACCGCGTACTCGCCGATCTTCAACGAGTCGCTGGACTTCTCGTGCGTCATCTTCGACCCGCAGGGGAACATGCTCGCCCAGGCCGAGTTCTGCCCGTCGCAGATCGGCACGATCAAGTTCACGGTCGAGTGGACGATCGAGGAGCTCGGGCTCGACGCGTTCGAGGAGGGCGACGTCGTCCTCCACAACGACCCGTACCGCGGCTCGGGCCACGTGCCGGAGCACATGCTGCTGAAGCCGGTGTTCTGGGACGGCAAGATCGTCGCCTTCGTCGCCAACGTGGCGCACATGTCGGAGGTCGGCGCGAAAACGCCGGGCGGCCTCAGCGGCGACGCGACCGAGGTCTACCAGGAGGGCCTGCTGCTTCCTCCGGTGAAGCTCAAGCGGCAAGGCGAGGACGTCGACGACGTCTGGAAGATCATCCTTGCGAACCATCGCACGCCGCGAGTCACGCTCGGCGACTTCCGCGCGATGATGGGCTCGCTCGACCTGGCCGAGCGCCGTATCCACAGGTTCATCGCCGACTACGGGCTCGACTTCTTCCTGGTGATGTCGGCGGAGCTGATGGCGATCGCTGAGCGGCGGATGCGCGCCGAGATCGAGGCGATCCCCGACGGCACCTACACCTTCACCGACGCGATCGAGGACGACGGCATCACCGACCGCGCATATCCCATCAAACTCGTGCTGACCGTCGACGGCGGCGAGGTGATCGCTGACTTCACGGGCTCGGCGAAGCAGGCGGTCGGCCCGGTGAACGCGATCTATGCGGTCACGGCGTCCGCGATCTACAACGCGTTCCTCCACCTCACCGACCCGACGATCCCGCGCAACGAGGGCTGCTACCGGCCGTTGACGATCATCGCGCCGCCGGGGACGATCGTGAACTGCTCGTTCCCGGCGCCCGTGGCCGGCGGCAACACGGAGACGAGCCCGCGCATCACCGACATGGTGTTCGGCGCGCTGCAGGACGCGATCCCGGACCGCATCGCGGCCTCGTGCGGCGGCACGTCGTCGCCCTTCCTCTTCGGCGGCACCGACCCGCGCACCGACGAGCCGTACGCGCACTTCCACTTCGAGGGCGTCGGCTGGGGCGGGCGGCGCGGCCTCGACGGCAACAACATGGTCGTCACGATCAACGGCAACTGCCGCAACACGCCCGTCGAGGTCTTCGAGACGCGGTACCCCGCGTTCCGGATCGAGTCGTACCGGCTCGTGCAGGACTCCGGCGGCCCTGGGGAGTTCCGCGGCGGCCTCGGCGGCGAGCGGATCTTCACCGTGACGGTGCCGGAGGTGACGGTGAGCGCGCTGCTGAACCGGATGAAGACGGAGCCGTGGGGCGTGCTCGGCGGCGGCTACGGCGCCGTGGGCGGACTGTGGGTGCGCTGCGCAGGGAACGACGAGTGGCGGACGTTCGTGGACGAGTTCGGGACGATGTCCCCCTCGAAGTTCTCGGGCGTCACGCTGCGCGCCGGCGACCAGGTGAAGATCCTCATGCCCGGCGGCGGCGGCTACGGCGACCCGCAGCGCCGTGACCGCGCGCTCGTGCGGCGCGACGTCGAGGAGGGGTTCGTCAGCGAGGCCGTCGCGCGCGACGTCTACGGCCTGGAGGGCTGAGATGGGCGAGTGGGCGCGCGGCGAGATCTCCTACCTGAAGGCGAACCGGGCCGCCTGCGCGCTCTGCGGGCGCCCGATCGCGATCCGCTACTGGGCCGCCGAGGTCGGCGGCGTCGAGCACACGTTCTGCTCGCCGGAGCACGAGCGGCTGTACCGCGACTACTGGCTCCCACGCCATGGAGCGAAGGAGGTCTCGCAGACGTGACCCGCAAGCCCGTCCTGTCCCGGGAGGCACCGCAGCCGTCCGGCGGCTACTCGCAGGGAATAGTCGCCGGCGGCTTCCTCTACCTCGCCGGGCAAGGCCCGTTCGACGGGTCCGGTAACCGGACGGGCGACTCGATCGCAGAGCAGGTGCGCCAGGTGCTCGAGAATCTCGCCGCGGTCGCGCGCGCGGCGGGCGGCTCGCTGCAGAACGCGGTGCGTTGCGGGATGTACATCAGCGACATGGCGCACTTCGACGAGATGGACGCGGAGTACCGGCGGTTCTTCTCCGACCCGATGCCGGCACGGACGACGATCCAGTCCAACCTCGTCGGGTTCGACGTCGAGGGCGACGCAGTCGTCTGGCTCGGCGAGTAGTGGAGCTCGCCTTCCTCGACACCCCGGTCGCGACGGTCGACCTGGACGCGGTCGAGCGCAACATCGCGCGGATGCAGGCCTACTGCGACGAGCACGGCCTCGCCTTCCGGCCGCACATCAAGACGCACAAGCTGCCCGCCGTCGCGCACATGCAGCTTCGCGCGGGGGCGGTCGGGATCACGTGTCAGAAGCTCGGCGAGGCAGAGGTGATGACGGAGGCGGGGGTGCGCGACGTGTTGCTCACGTTCCCGCTCGTCGGTGCCGCGAAGGCCGAGCGGCTGGCGGCGCTCGCGGGCGAGGCCGAGGTCGCCGTCGTCGGCGACTCGACGGCCGTCGTCTGCGGCCTCTCGCCGGTGCTCGCCGCAGCGGGAGTCGAGGTGGGATTCCTCG
The DNA here is from genome assembly GCA_038237515.1 of Gaiellales bacterium. Taxonomy (GTDB): domain Bacteria; phylum Actinomycetota; class Thermoleophilia; order Gaiellales; family Gaiellaceae; genus JBBQDZ01. The sequence goes on along the minus strand of JBBRYP010000014.1, from coordinate 51,520 downwards.
TCGAGGTCGACACGGGCTTCGGGCGCACCGGTGTGCAGACGCCGGAGGACGCCGCCGAGCTGGCGGCGCTCGCGGACTCGCTGCCCGGCCTTCGCTTCGACGGGCTCATGACGTACCCGACGTTGCCGGACACGGGGCTCAGGCTCCGGGTGGCGATCGACGCCATCGCTGCGCGCGGACTCGAGGTCAAGACGGTCAGCGCGGGCGGCACGCCGACGTTCTTCTCCAACCACCAGCTGCCTGAGGTGACGGAGGTGCGCGCCGGCACGTACGTGTACGGCGACCGCTCGTGCATCGCGAACGGCTCCGTGCCCGTCGAGGATTGCGCGCTCCGCGTGCGGGCAACCGTCGTGAGCCGCCCGACGGCCGAGCGCGGCATCCTCGACGCTGGCTCGAAGACGCTGACGAACGACCCCGCGGAGGAAGCGAGCGGAGGCGGCCACGGCCTGATCGTCGAGTACCCCGACGCACGGGTCTACACGCTGTCGGAGGAACACGGCCACGTCGACTTCTCCGCATGCGCGGAGCGGCCCGACATCGGCGAGGTCGTGACGGTGATCCCGAACCACGCGTGCGGCTGCACGAACATGCACGACGACGTCGCCGTGCACCGCAGCGGCCGGCTCGTCGGCTTGTGGCCGGTCGCCGCGCGCGGCAAGCTGCGCTGACCCACCGCGAAGGAGCCACATGACCCCCGAAGAGCGCCTCGCCGAGCTCGGCCACGAGCTCCCCGCCCCGAACCCGGCCGTCGGCAGCTACGTCGGCGCAGTCACCGTCGGCAACATCGTGTTCGTCTCCGGGCACGGCCCCTACCGCGAAGGCGAGTACGTCTTCAAGGGCAAGCTCGGGCGCGAGGTCGACGTCCCGACTGGGCAGAGGGCGGCAGAGCTGACGATCCTCAACCTGCTGGCGAGCCTGAAGGCGGAGATCGGCGAGCTCGACCGCGTGCGGCGGGTCGTCAAGCTGCTCGTGCTCGTGAACTCCGACCCGGAGTTCGGCGAGCAGCCGAAGGTCGCGAACGGCGCATCCGACCTGCTGATCGAGGTGTTCGGCCCTGAGCGCGGGCCCCACGCCCGCTCCGCGATCGGCATGGGCGCGCTCCCGTTCGCGATCCCGGTCGAGATCGAGGCCATCTTCGAGATCGCCTAGGGCCGGGCATCTGCGGTCCGGGCGTCGTCCCTGGCTCGATGCCCCGCCGCGAGCGCGACGCCGTAGGCGCACTCGGCCTGGTCGGGGCTGACCAAGCCCTCGCGGACGTCGCGGAGGACCAGCTCCGGCTCGCGCTCGAGCGGGTCGCCGAAGCCGCCGCCGCCCGCGCTCTCGATCCGGACGACGTCGCCGCCGCGCAGCTTGACGCCCGCGAGCTTCGAAGGACTGACGGTGCCGAACGCGTCGCAGAAGTCGCGGAAGCGGTCGTCGCCGCCGCGGCGCACCAGCAGCGCTGCACAGCGTCCCGGCCGGCCGCCGAAGAGGCCCCACGCACCCCGCTCGACGCGGTCGAGCATCGCGCTCGCCGTCACCTCCGGCGCCAGCACCTCCAGGTCGCGGCGCACCGCGAGACCGCCGCGGTGGCGGCCCGGCCCACCCGAGTCGGCGATCAGGCCGTACGAGATCGTGCGGAACGGGAACCGCGTCTCGAAGACCTCGATGGGCGTGTTGCGGCAGTTGCCGTGCACATGGTTCTGCGCGTTCTGCCCGTCGCCGTCGGCCCGGCCGCCCCAGCCGCTCGCCTCGAAGTGGTAGTGCGCGTACGTCTCTCCCGTGTCTGGGTGTGTGCCGCCGAAGAGGAAGTTGCACGCGGTCGCGCCCTCGGCGGCCATGACGCGGTCCGGCATCGCCGAGGCGAGCGCGCCGAGCAGCATCCCGACGAGCTTCGGCTGAGTCTCGGTGTTGCCGCCGACGGACGGGCCGGGGAAGCGCACGTTCACGACCGACCCGGGCGGTGCGATCGTCCTGATGCAGCCGTACGTCCCCGCGTTCCGCGGGATCTCGGCGCCGCTCACCTGCAGGAACGCATTGCACGTGGCCGAGACGGTGACGCCGTACGTCGCGTTGATAGGCCCGCGGGCCTGAGGGTCGGAGCCCGTCCAGTCGACGATCGCGCGGTCGCCCGAGACGACGAGCCGCACGCGCATCGTCACCGGCTCCCGTGAGTGGCCGTCGCCCTCCATTACGTCCTCGAAGGTCCACTCGCCGTCGGGAATCGCATCGATCCGCCGGCGCATCAGGCGCTCGCCGTGGGCGAGCAGCTCCTTCCACACGGCGAGCGCGAGCGGCGCGCCGTAGCGGACGAGCAGCGCGTTCAGCCGCCGCTCTGCGAGCTCGAGCGAGCCGATCATCGCGTGCAGGTCGCCCCACGAGAGGCGCGGCGTGCGGTGGTTTGCGAGCACGATCTTCCAGACGTCTTCGACCGGCTCGCCGGCCCGGACGAGTTTCACGGGGGGGAGCCGCAGCCCCTCCTGGAACACCTCCGTCGCCGTGGCCGCGAAAGAGCCGACGTGGACGGCGCCGATCTCGGCCATGTGGCCGACGGTTGCGGCGAAAGCGACGCGCTCGCCCTCGTGGAAGATCGGGCGCAGGAGCATGTGCTCGGGCATGTGGCATCCGCCGCGGAACGGGTCGTTGTGCACGACGACGTCGCCGGGCCCGAACGACTCGGGGCCGAGCTCCTCGAGCACGCACCGCACCGTCTCGCCGATCGCGCCGAGGTGCGCCGGGTTGAATCGTCCCTGCGCGATCATCCTGCCGTCGCGATCGAACAGGGCGCAGGAGAAGTCGCGCGACTCGCTGAAGATGGGCGAGTACGCGGCGCACATCATGTGCGTACCCATCTCCTGCGCGATCTGCACGAGCTGGTCGCCAAGGACGCTGACCGTGACGGGGTCGACCTCGCTCCGCGGCCGCGCCGCCGCCGTGCCCGCGAGTCGCAGGATGCCGGTGCGGAGCACGCGCAGCTCCTGCCCGGGGAGGACGAGCGTCGTCGAGTCGAGCTCCTCAACGACCGCCGGCCCGACGAGCACGGCTGCCGCCGGCAGGTGCTCGCGGCGATAGACGGGCGTCGAGTGCCACCCGCCCGCGAAGCGGACGTCGCGCATGGCGCGCCGCAGCGGCAGCCTGCCGTCTTCCAGCACGGGGGCGCCGGGGCGGAGGCCGGGGCCGAGCGCCGTCACGTTCACGTGGATCAGCTCGACCGCCTCCTGCGGCAGGCTGGAGCCGTAAACGCGGTGGTGAAGCTCGTGAAAGCCTCGGAGCACGCCTGCGAACGCGTCCGCGACGAGCCGTCCCGCCGGCAGCGGGACGTCGAGTTCGTGGTTCTGGCCCGCGTAGCGCATGCTCAGCGTGCGGACGACCGTCGGCGCGCCGGCGAACCCCTCCGCGGCGAGCGCGCTCCGCGCGTCCCGCTCGATCCCCTCCAGCCGTGCTCCGAGGGCGGCGACGTCGATGGTGTCGGCGGGCGCCACGTGGGTGAGACGGCGGTCGACGCGGCGCTCCGCGAGCAGCGTTCCGAAGGCCGAGGCGAGCCCCGGGTGCGGCGGCACGATCACGCCGGCCATCCGGAGCGACGCTGCGATCTCGGCTGCATGCACGGGCCCCGCGCCGCCAAACGCGACGAGCGTGAGATCGCGGGGATCGACACCGCGCTCAACGGCGACGCGCCGGATCGTGCCCGCCATACCCTCGTTCGCGATCTCGATCACCGCCTCCGCGGCCGCGACACCATCGAGGCCGATCCGAGCGCCGAGCGCCTTGAGGGCCTCCCGCGCGAGGCGCGGTTCGAGCGGCAGGCCACCGTCGAGCAGCGAGCGCGCGTCGATGCGCCCGAGGACGACGTTCGCGTCGGTCACCGTCGCCTCGCTGCCGCCGCGGCCGTAGCAGGCCGGACCGGGCGCCGCGCCGGCGCTCCGCGGCCCGACGCGCAGCAGCCCACCGTCGTCGACCCACGCGATCGAGCCGCCGCCGGCCCCGATCGTGACGAGGTCGATCGCCGGGGTCGCGATCGGCAGGCCGAACTCGAGCTCGAAGCCCGGGACCGACTGGATCTCGCCGTCTCGGACGAGTCCGATGTCGGCGCTCGTCCCGCCCATGTCGAAGGTGACGATGTCGCGCGCTCCTGCCTCGAGCCCGAAGTGGCGTCCCGCGACGATGCCGCCGGCCAGGCCCGAGAGCACGGTCTGCGCCGCCTGGTCGCCCGCGGCGACTGCGAGCATCCGGCCGCCGTTCGACTTCATGATCGAGACCCGGCCGGAGCAGCCGCGCCGGCCAAGGCCGTCGACGAGCTCGCCGGCGAGGCGTCGCGCGACCGGCGTCAGGTACGCGTCGACGACGGTCGTCGTCGTCCGCTCGTGCTCGCGCCAGACCGGTGCCGCGCGATGCGAGACCGAGAGCGGCAAGCCTGGGAAGCGGCGCTCGAGGAAGGCGGCGAGTCGCCGCTCGTGCGCGGGCTCCGCGTATGCGAAGAGCAGGCTGATGGCGAGAGCGACGTCGCCCTCGGCCTTCTGGACGAGCGGCGTGACGAGGCCCCCGACACGCTCGAGCTCGTCGTCGGTCAGTGGCGTCACCACCGCGCCGTCGGCCGCAACGCGCTCACGGACGCCGAGGCAGTCCGCGCGCGCGACGAACGGCTCCGGCTTGGGCGCGCGAAGGTCGTACGGGTCGGCCTTGTCGATACGGCCGATGGCCGGGACGTCCTCGAAGCCGGCCGTCGTCAGCAGGATCACCCGCGCGCCGCGGCGCTCGAGGAGCGCGTTGGTGCCGACGGTCGTGCCGAGGGTGACCGAGGTGACCGCGGCCGGATCGATACCGGCGGCCTCGAAGCACGCGAAGACGGCCTGCGCGGGCGCGGCGGGCGTCGAGGGCTGCTTCGCCAAGACGAGCCGCCCAGTCACGTCGTCGAGCGCGACGAGGTCGGTGAACGTGCCGCCGGTGTCGACGCCGACGTGCAGCGGCACCGATCACGCCTCCGGCTGCGGCAGGCCGCCGTGGCGCGGCAGCCAGTACTGGACGAAGAGCGTCTCGCACTCCGGGTCGCAGAAGTCGCCGGGCTCTGCGCTCCAGACGCGGGCGAACAGCGGCCTGCCGCACAGCCGGCATGCGACCGGCGTCGGGCGCAGCCGGTCGAGGCGCAACGTCCGCCAGTCGCCCACGGCGGTCAGAGCACGCCGTAGCGCTCGTAGAGACCGGCCGCCGTCTCGCCGAGCGCGAGCGCCTCCTGGACGGCGCGCTCCAGCCCGAGTTTCTCCTCCGCGGCGCCAACCGCGGCGGCGCCAACCGCGGCGGGCACGACCACGACGCCATCCTCGTCGCCGCGGACGAGATCGCCCGTCGCCACCTCGACGCGCGCGCACCTGACGGGCTCGCCGAAGCCGGTGACGAGCGCGCGGCCGAACGAGGGGCGCGGCGTGACCGACGCCGCGAATGCGGGGACGCCGAGTCGGCGGATGCCGGCGACGTCGCGGATGCCGCCGTCGGTGACGACGCCGACGCCGCCGCGCGCGAGCATCCGCGTCGTCAGCAGCTGACCCCAGGCCGCCACGTCGAGGAGTGCTCCGGTGGCGAGCAGCACGACTGCTCCGGCCGGCGTGGCGTCGACGGCCGCAAGCTCGTGCTCGTACGGGTTCTCGAGCACGACGTCGCTCGGCCCCGCGCCGATCGTGAACGCTCGGCCGGTGAGGGGCGGCGGCGTGCCGGGGAGTGGCCGCACCGTGTGCTCCATCGTTTGCGCCTGGTGTCCGAGCCGGTCGAGGACGTCCGCCACGACGGACACGGGCAGCGCCGCGAGGCGCGCGACGTGGGGATCTGGGTGCTCGCTCATCCGCTGAACCCGCGGGGACCGGAGCGTTATACGCTATAGCGGCCGATGAGCGGCTCCTCGTTCAGCCAGGCGATGTTCACCGATCTGTGCGAGCGGATGCTGCGGCTCTGCAAGGTCTCGGAGGGCGAGAGCCTCGTCGTGCTGTCGCAGGGGAACGAGCGCGCGGAGTACGTCGACGCGTTCCTCACCGCCGGCCAGCGCCTCGGCGCGAAGGCGATGAACCTGCGCCTGCCGTACTCGTCCTCGGCGACCTCCGGCGAGGTCGGCGTGTGGACGGTGGGCAAGACGCCTCTCTCCGGCAATCAACCTGCCGTCGACAGCCTCAAGGGCGCCGACATGGTCGTGGAGACGCTGTTCCTCCTCTTCAGCGACGAGCTGACGGAGCTCCAGAGTGCCGGCACGCGGATCCTCACGTGCATCGAGCCGGTCGATCTGCTCGCGCGGATGTTCCCGACGGAGGATCTGAAGCGCCGCACCGACGCGGCGGTCGAGGCGCTCGCGGCGGCGAGCACGCTGCGCTTCACGAACCGCGCCGGCACCGACGTCGCCTACCGCATCGGCTACCCCGTCAAGGCGCAGTACGGCTACGTCGATCGGCCCGGGCAGTGGGATCACTGGCCGTCGGGCGGGATGGTGCTCACCTGTGGTGCCGACGACGGCATCGATGGGCTCGTCGTCGTCGATCGCGGCGACATCCTGCTGCCGTTCAAGCAGTACGTGGTCGAGCCGATCGAGTTCGCGATCGAGGCGGGCCGCGTCGTGGAGATCCGCGGCGACGGCTACCAGGCCGAGCTCGTCCGGACGTACATGGCGGACTTCGACGACCCGGACGCGTACGGCCTCTCGCACATCGGGTGGGGCCTGGACGAGCGCGCGAAGTGGGCAGCGCTTGCGACCGACAGTCGCGGCCACGGCATGGAGCTGCGGGCCTTCTGCGGCAACGTGCTCTTCTCGACGGGTCCGAACGACCTGGTCGGCGGACCGAACCACACGCCGTGCCACCTCGACATCCCGATGCGGAACTGCTCGCTCTTCCTCGACGACGAGCCCGTCATCGTCGACGGCGAGGTCGTGGTGGACGCGATGCGCCCGGCCGCCTCGCCCGTCGGCGTCTAGGCCGGCGGCGCAGGCTCCCGCGCGCCGCGCGACCAGTAGTCCGCGTAGCTCATCACCTCGACGCCGCGCTTCCGCGCGTGCTCGATGAGGCCGCGGATCCACCCGGTGCCCTCCTCGTCGGCCTCGACCGCGCACCACTCGTGGAACGCGCTCGCGAAGACCAGGTCCTGCTCCGCGATCTCGTCCACCGCGCCCTCGAGCGCGCGGCGGAAGGCGCGCCCCTCGCCGTACCCGTGGGCGTCGAACCAGACTCCGTCGAGCCAGAACTGGAAGGGAATCTCCAGGAGGTCTGGAAAGCCTTCGTCGGCGTAGGTGAACGGCTGGACCCACGGCGTCGGATTGCCGTTCTGCTCGTTTCGGCCCCACGACGTGACGAAGCGGTGCCCCGTCTCGCGTACGATCTGGAGCAGGTCGGGGCGGTCGCGGAGGCCGCGGTAGTAGCCGAACGGCGTCCGCACTCCGATGCACCGGCGGCCGAGATACTTCTCGATCAGCTCGGAGGTGAGCCGCAGCTCCTCGCGCAGCGCGACCGGCGGCGTTTCCGCGATGACCGCCTCGGCCTCGCTGCCCTCGGCGCGGTAACGCACGTCCCGGAAGACCACGTGACTGTAGGTGTGCTGCTGGAGGTCGAAGAGCGGCGAGGCTGCAAGCGGCTCGATCGCGTCGAGCGCGTGCAGGAGCGTGCGACCGCAGACGAAGAATGTGCACGGCGCGTCGAGCTCCTCGTGCAGCCGGCGAAGCAGACAGACGCCGCGGCGAGTCGTCTCCGGGTCGAGCGCGGCGCGGTACTGGGGGACGTCCGGCCCGATGAAGCGCGCAAGCCCTTCGCCCACCGCGGCGGACTCCGTGTCGTAGCCGATCAGCAGTGTCGCCATGAGGTGTCCGTGCGCGAGCGGAAGTCGTGCGCTCCCGGGGGTGTCATAACCTACAACCGTGGAGCTGCCGCCCCTGTCCTCGCTGATCAACCTCGGCGGCAAGGTGGCGCTCGTCACCGGCGCGGCCCAGGGATTCGGCTTTGCGTGCGCGCGTCGGCTCGCGGAGGCGGGAGCCGCAGTCGTCGTCGCCGACCGCCGCGCCGATCGTCTCGACGCCGCCCGCGCGCGCCTGGCTGCGGCGGGCTACAACGTCGCGGCCGCCGAGTGCGACGTCGCGTCGGAGCCCGACGTCGAGCGGACGGTTGAGACCACGGTCTCGACCTTCGATCGGCTGGACGTGCTTGTCAACAACGCGGGCGTCTTCTCGAACTTCCTGCTCGAGCACCTGACCCCCGACGAGTTCGGGCGGATCCTCGGCGTCAACCTCGGCGGCGGCTTCCTCTGTATCCGTGCCGCCGCCGCGCGCATGCGGGAGCAGGGAGACGGCGGCTCGATCGTCAACATCACGTCGATCGACGCGATCCACCCGAGCGGTTCCGGCCTCTCGCACTACGGCACCTCGAAGCACGCTATCTGGGGGCTCACGAAGACGATGGCGCTCGAGCTCGGCCCGGACGGCATCCGCGTCAACGCCGTGGCGCCCGGGCCGTCCCTGACGGAGGGCGCGGTCGAGTTCGTCGAGGGCGGCGCTCCCGAGGGCATCGACGTCGAGGCGCAGTGGGCCGCGTACGCGGCCCGGATCCCGCTCCGGCGGCTCGCGCACCCCGACGACGTCGCACGCACGACCCTCTTCCTCGCCTCCGAGCTCGGCGCGTACGTGAACGGCGCCCAGATCGTCGTCGACGGGGGCCTGCTCGCGGCGTGACGACGGAAGATCCGGAGCCCTTCGCGGAGTTCATCCGCGCGCTGCCGATGGTCGACAGCCCGCTCGAGTCGCTGCGCGGCTGGATGCTCCAGGCCGCAGGCGGGCTCGCGATGTTCTACGAGATTCCCGACGGCGTCCAGGTCCCCGAGCATGCCCACGGAGCGCAGTGGGGCGTCGTGCTCGAGGGGACGGTGGAGTTCACGATCGGTGGCGAGACGACGATCTACGGGCGCGGCGAGACCTACTACGTCCCCGGCTCCGTCGTCCACAGCGCTGTCATCTCGCCGGACTACGTGGGCATCGACGTCTTCGCGGACGCCGACCGCTACGCCGCGCGCCAGTAGCCACGCGTCACACGAGCTCGCCGGCGTCGACGAGCAACGTGCTGCCGGTCATGAGCAGCGAGAGGTCGCTCGCGCAGAAGAAGACGACCCGCGCCACGTCGTCGGGCACCGCTACGCGCCCGAGCGGAAGCTGCGGGCCGAGCTCCTCGAGCGCGAATCCCGCCGACTGCAGCGCCGCCCGCTCCCGTTCGAGGCCGGGAGTGAGCGTGACCGTCGGCGCGACCGCGAGCACGCGAATGCGGTGGGGGCCGAGCTCGACCGCGAGCGCCTGCGTCAGACCGCGCACGCCGAACTTCGACGCGACGTAGTGCGCCGCCCCCGGCGCGTTCGCGCGGTAGGCGGCCGTCGACGAGACGTTCACGATCACGCCGCCTTCGCCGCGCGCGACCATCGCCCGCGCCGCCTCCCTTGCTCCGAGGAACGTGCCGCGCAGGTTGACGTCGACCACGCTCCCCCATTCCGCCGTCGACAGCTCGAGCAGAGGGGACGTGGGATAGATCCCGGCGGCGTTCACCCAGACGTCGACCCGTCCGCGTCCCGCGACCGTCGCCTCGACGAGCGCGCGTACCTCGCCTGCGTCGCGGACGTCCACGCGAGCGGCGACTGCGCGCGCGCCGATCACACCCGCGGTCTCTCGCGCGGCCTCCTCGTCTACGTCGGCGACGACCACCGTCGCCTCCGCCTCGGCGAGCCGCGCGCAGCAGGCACGCCCGATTCCACGAGCTCCGCCGGTGACCACCGCGACCCGCCCCGACAGGGCCACGAGGCTGCTGAGCAGGGCGCTGGAGGCGTCGCGGACAGGGGGCACGAACGCGGGTTTATAACCCATTTTCGTTCGAACGAACGTTGATTTCTCTGGATACATCTGCCTAGAATCGCCCACTTGCCTCCCCCGCAAGCAATGAGGCTCGGCATGCGCTCCGGCCCGGGCATCGGGTCAATCCGGATGAAACAAGGAGGTAGCTGTGGACGATTTGGGTGAACGCGGCGGCAAGCCGCTCCCTACTGACCCGGAGCCCGCGCCGGCCAAGCACAGTCGGCGCGAGTTCCTTACCAAGGCCGCAGGCGTCGCGATCGGACTCCCGGCCGCCGGTGCGTTGGCGGGGTCGGCCGCTGCGGCTCCATGGGCCGGCCTCAGAAGCGGTGCGAAGCCGTTCGACGGCGTCACGCTCCAGTTCGCGAAAGCCCCGTTCGGCACCGACGAGAAGGACGTCATCGCCAAGCTGCTGAAGCCCTTCGAGGACAAGACCGGCGCGAAGGTCGTGCACTCGGTCGTGCCCTGGAACGTCGAGGGTGCCACGTACGCGACGAACTACGCGGGGCCGAACCCCTTCGACGTGAGCTACCAGACGAGCACCGACCTGACAGGGCTCGGCTCGAAGGGCGTGCTCGAGGTGCTGAACACGAGCAAGTGGCTCGACGCGCCGTCGTTCAAGGGCACGAAAGGGAAGTTCATCCCGAACACGATCAAGAAGAGCACCTACAAGGGGAAGCTCTACGGCCTCCCGTGCATCATCGGCGGCACCGTCATCTACTACAACAAGGACCTGCTCGCGAAGGCGGGCGTCACGAAGCTGCCGACCAACGAAGGCGAGCTCGCCGCCGCGGCGCAGAAGGTGCAGAAGCTCGGCGGCGGCGTCTGGGGCCACATCGTCCCGCTCTCGAACAAGGACTTCACCTGGTACTTCCTCTACCACGGCCTGCACAACCGCGGCGTGGACATCATCTCGAAGGACCAGTCGAAAATCACCTTCAGCACGCGGCAGGCGGTTTCGGCTCTCCAGTTCTACGCCGACCTGGTCAACAAGTGGAAGGTCTCGCCGCCGGTCGGGCAGTACGACCGCGAAGCAGGCGTGTCGCTCTTCAAGGCCGGCCGCGTCGGGTTCCTCCACGACGAGCCGCTCCGGCTAGCCGTCTTCCGCAAGGAGAAGCTCCCGTTCAAGTGGGACTTCATGGCCCCGGTCGGCGCCAACGGGAAGCGCACGATCTTCTCGACCACGGGGCACTGGGTCATGGCTTCGAAGGGTAAGAACAAGAACGCGGCCTGGGAGCTCGTCAAGTTCCTGTCCTCGCCCGCATTCGCGAACGAGTTCGGCGCGCACTACGGCTGGGCGCCGGTCCGGAGTGACGTCAACACGTCCAAGGGCGACCCGATGGTCACGCGGGTCAACAAGTACGTGCTCTCGAGCTGGGACGGGCTCCCGACGGGCCCGAGGATGGCCCAGCTCACGGACGTGTACGGCCAGGCGATCGAGGCCGCCGCGTCGGGCAAGTCGTCCGTCCAGAAGGCACTGGCCAAGGCGCAGAAGGACGGAACCTCGATCCTGAAGAGCTGATTCACCGGTTCGAGGCGACGAGCGCGAGCGAAGGAGGATGTCTGCGGAGGAGACAGAGGCAGCCTGGAACCGGCTGACGCTGAGCCCGGACCAGTTCCGGCGGGCGAGCAGTCGCTACCGGCGGCGGCGCGGCAGTGCCGCGTACCTCTTCATCCTTCCGTACTTCATCCCCTTCCTCGCGTTCCTCGTCGTCCCGGTCTTCTGGTCGATCTGGCTCAGCTTCAACAAGGGCGGGATCCTCGACTCGCCGCACTTCGTCGGGCTGCAGAACTGGCGGGAGATCGCCGGCGACACAGAGCTCACGGGCTCGATCAAGAACACCGCGATCTACGCCGTCGAGGCGATCCTCCTCGTCTTCACGCTCGCACTGCTGCTGGCGCTCCTGCTCAACCGCTACCGCAAGGGGAGCAACGTCTTCAAGCTCGCGCTCTACGTCCCTCTGCTCGCCCCCGCAGTCCTCGTCGGCCTGATCTGGCAGTTCGTGACGAACTACGACTTCGGGCTGTTCAACCTGATCCTCACGTCGCTCGGCTTCGGCCGGGTGAACATCTTCGGCAACGGCACGCTCGCCCTGCTCACGATCGTGTTCGCCGAGGTCTGGCGCGGCCTCGGGTTCTGGACGCTGTACTTCCTCGCGAGCCTGCAGAGCGTTCCCGAGGAGCTGCTCGACGCCGCCAGAGTCGACGGTGCGAAGGGCGTGCAGCGCTTCAGGCGCGTCACGATCCCGATGCTCCGTCCGATGCTGCTGTTCGCGGCGGTGATCGCGATCATTGCGAACTTCCAGGTGTTCGACACGGTCTACGTCCTCACCCAGGGTGGGCCGTATCAGTCGACTTCCACGCTCGTCTGGTTCATCTGGAAGCGGCTGTTCCAGTTCCAGCAGACGGGCCAGGGCTATGCGGCCGCCGTCCTCCTGCTCGGGATCATCCTCGTGTTGACGGCGATCTCGTTCTGGCTGCTCGGGTCGCGACGACGGCACGAGCGGGCTGCGTGATGGCCGCACCAGGGGCGGCGCTCGACGACTTCGGCGGCGCAGAGGCCCACGCCGACTACGCGGGGGCCGCCCGGCGGAACCGCGGCTTCCGCGCCGGCAAGAGCGTTGCTTCCTACCTCGTGCTGGTCCTCTTCGCGCTGATCGCGGTCGGGCCGTTCGTCTACCTGCTCTCGCCGTCGCTCCGCCAGAGCTACGAGCTCTTCACCTATCCGCCGCAGTGGATCCCGCACACGGTCTACTGGGGCAACTTCGGCAGGGTCCTGCACGAGACGAGTTACTACCGCTGGGGACTCAACACATTCATTTTCGCGACGGCTGTGACATTGATCACCCTCGTCCTCGACACGCTTGCCGGATACGCCTTCGCACGGCTCCGCTTCGCCGGCCGGACGGCGCTCTTCGCGCTGGTCATCTCGACGCTCATGATCCCGACGGCCGCGATCATCGCTCCGCTGTACATCATGATTTCGCGGCTTCCGGCGTGGACGCATGCCGGCGTCAACACCTACCTCGGGCTGATCCTGCCGATGGTCTGCAGCCCGCTCGGCGTCTTCATGATGCGCCAGTTCATCTCGACGCTGCCGGAAGGGCTCGTCGAGGCGGCGCGCCTTGACGGTGCGAGCGAGTTCCAGATCTTTCGCAGGATCGTGCTGCCCCTGATCAAGCCGGCGATCGTCGTGCTCGGCATCTTCACGTTCATGATGCAGTGGGTGAACTTCCTCTGGCCGCTCGTGATCACGACGACCGACAGCATGAAGACGCTCACCGTCGGCGTCGCCTCGCTGCAGGGGCAGTTCGTGACCGACTGGGGCGTCATCTCCGCCGCGGCGGTGATGACGATGGCCCCCGTGATCGTCGTCTTCCTGATCTTCCAGCGCTGGTTCGTGCAGGCCTCGATGGCAGGCGCGCTGAAGCAATGACCCGCGGCCCCGCACGGGGCCGAAAGGAGTGGCGTGGCGGACATCCTGATCAAGCATCTCGTCAAGCGGTTCGGGAAGGTGGAGGCAGTCAGCGACGTCTCGCTGCGGATCGCCGACGGAGAGTTCGTCGTCCTGCTCGGCCCCTCCGGGTGCGGGAAGAGCACGATCCTCCGGGCGGTCGCGGGGCTCGAAGACGCCGACTCGGGCGAGATCGTGATCGGGGGCCGGCTCGTGAACTTCATCGACCCGGTCAAGCGCAACGTGGCGATGGTGTTCCAGAACTACGCGCTCTATCCGCACATGACGGTGTTCAAGAACATCGCCTTCCCGCTCCAGATCGCGAAGCGGCCGAAGGACGAGATCGACCGCGCGGTCCGTCGTGCGGCCGGGATCCTGGCGCTCGAGGAGCTCCTCCACCGCTACCCCGGACAGCTCTCCGGCGGGCAGCGCCAGCGCGTCGCGCTCGCGCGCGCGATCGTTCGCGAGCCGGACGCGTTCCTGATGGACGAGCCGCTCTCGAACCTTGACGCGCAGCTCCGGATCCAGACCCGCCTAGAGCTGATCCAGCTGCACGCGCGGCTCGGGATCACGACCATGTACGTCACCCACGACCAGGTCGAGGCGATGACGATGGGGCATCGCATCGCCGTCATGAGCAACGGCGTGCTCCAGCAGATCGGAACGCCGCAGGACGTCTACCGCCGACCCGCGAACGTGTTCGTAGCGACGTTCCTCGGCGCCCCGCCGATGAACCTCATCGACGGCGCGCTCGAGTCCGCCGACGGCGCATGGCGGGTCCGGGCCCAGGATGCCGACGTGCTGCTGTCGACTGACGTGCTCAGCACCCCGGAGCTGGAGCAGGAGATCGCGGGGCACAGCGACGTCAAGCTCGGCCTGCGCCCGGAGCACATCCGGATCGGCGAAGCCGGCCAGGGCGGGATCCCCGGCCGTGTCCGCTTCCTCGAGCCCGTCGGCTCCGACCTCTACCTCACGGTCGAGGCGGCCGGGACGACGGTGCAGGTCCGGACGGATCCCGACTCGCCGGCGCAGCCGGACGATGCCGTCACGCTCCACTTCGACCCCTGGCGGGTTCACGTCTTCGGCGCGGACGGCCACAACCTGCGCCGCGACGCGCCCCCAGTGGGGTCGGAGACGCCGCTGGTCCAGGCCGCCTCCTAGTCGGTGGCTTCGCGGGCTGCAGTCGTCGAGGTCGTCGACGGCTCGCAAGCGCAGCTCCAGGCGTTGCTCCGGGAGCTGATCGCCTTCCGCACGGAGAGCCAGGCGAAGGAGGCGACGCACTTCCCTGAGGAGGCGCGGCGCTGCACCGGCTACGTCGGCGAATTCCTATCCCGCCTCGGCTTCGAGCTCGACGGCTGGGACGTCGGACCGTCGGCCACGTTCCCGGCGCACCCCGTCGTCGTCGCGCGCCTGCCCGGCTCGGGCGGCGGCCGCTCGCTCGCGTTCAACGCGCACGTCGACGTCGTTCCGGTGGGCGATCGGAGCGCGTGGTCGCAGGAGCCGTACGGGGGCGAGGTCGTCGACGGCCGCCTCTACGGCCGCGGCGCGGCTGACATGAAGGGCGGTCTCGCGGCGGCGATGTGGGCGACGAAGGTCGCGCTCGAGGCCGGCCTCCGCCCCCGCGGCGACGTCGTCTTCCACATCGTCAGCGACGAGGAGGTCGTCGGCAACGGCACGCGCGAGATCGTTCGGCGCATGCCTGCGGCCGACGTGACGATCTCGCTCGAGCCGACGGAGCTGCGGCTGTGCGCCGGGGAGGGCGGGCTCGTCCACTTCCGCATCGAGGTCGAGGGCCAGGAGGCCCACGCCTCCACGCGGTACCTCTCGGTGCACGCCGGCGGCAAGGGGGGCGGCGGCGTCAACGCGATCGAGAAGATGCTGAAGATCGTGGTCGCGCTGCAGGAGCTCGAGCGGCAGTGGGCAAACGCGAAGTCGCACCCGATCCTCCCGCCCGGCTACGACACGCTCTCTCCGGGGATCATCGTGGGCGGCCCCGGCGGCGGGCGCGACGGCCGGCTGAACCTGTTCTCGAACGCGGGTACGGCGCCCAACTACTGCTCCGTCGAATACAACATGTGGTTCTACCCGGACCAGTCGCTCGAGGACGTGCAGGCCGAGGTCGAGGAGGCCGTCGACGGCGTCGCCCGCACCGACCCGTGGCTGCGCGAGCACCCGCCGCGGTTTACCTGGAAGCTCGGCAGCATCTACTTCCCGCCGCTCGACGTCCCGCTCGACCACCCGGCCGTCGGCACGCTCGCGGAGTGCCTCCGCGAAGTTGGGCTCGACCCCGCGCCGGAGGGCTTCCTCGCCGCGACCGACCTCGCCTGGTACGGGGAGCAGAAGCTGCCGGGGGTCATCTGCGGGCCCGGCAGCATCGCGCAGTGCCACGTCGCCGACGAGTACATCGCGACCGAGCAGCTCGCGCTCGCGGCGAAGGTCTACGCCCGGATGCTCGTCGATTGGTGCGGCTGATGGCGGCGCCCGCCACCGGCACGGACGCCTACGCGGCGCCGTCGATCGCCGAGCTGCTCGACCTCAGTGGCCGAGTCGCCCTGGTCACCGGCGCCGCGCAGGGCTTCGGCTTCGCGTGCGCGCGCCGCCTCGCCGAGGCCGGCGCGGCGGTGCTGCTCACGGACCGTCGCGGCGACCGGCTCGAAGCTGCGGCGGGACGCCTCGAGGAGTACTGCGAACGCATCGGCTGGGCGATCGGCGACGTCTCGGTGCGCGACGAGGTCGACGCGCTCGTCGAGGACGCGGTTGCGCGCTTCGGTCGGCTCAACGTGCTCGTCAACAACGCCGCCGCCTACTCGAACGTGCGCATCGACGAGCTGCCGCTCGAGACGTTCGCGCACGTGCTCGACGTGAACGTCAACGGCGCCTTCTGGTGCGCGCGCCAGGCGGCGCGGCGGATGCTGGAACAGGCGGGCGGCGGCGCGATCGTGAACGTCACGTCGATCGACGCGCTCCATCCGACGTCGAAGGGGATGTCCCACTACACGGCGTCGAAGCACGCCCTCTGGGGCCTGACGAAGTGCCTCGCGCTCGAGCTCGGCCCGCACGGCGTACGCACGAACGCCGTAGCGCCCGGTCCGTCGCTGACCGAGGGCGCGATCGAGTACATCCAGGCGGGCGCGCCCGAGGGGATCGACGTCGAAACGCAGTGGGCGCAGGCAGCCGGGCGCGTCCCGATGCGTCGGTGGGCCGACCCCGACGAGATCGCCCGCGTCGTCGTCTTCCTCGCGTCCGACCTAGCGGCGTACGTGAACGGCGCGCAGATCGTCGTCGACGGCGGCTACCTGCTCGGCTCGTAGATGGCGCACGACGAGGCGCTGGCCGACCGCCTCCGCGAGTTGCTCGCGGCGAAGGCCGCGCTGAGCGAGCGGAAGATGTTCGGCCGCCTCGCCTTCCTGATCGGCTGGCTCCGCCTCGAAGCAGAGGACGTGCGGACGAAGCGGCAGCTCGAGAAGTGGGTGAAGCTCGGGACGGCGTACGCCCGCTCGCTCCCGGCCAAGCAGCGGTAGGCGGCCTACGAACTCTCAGGGCGTCGGGTCAGACGGTTGTCTGCCCTCCGTCGACCGCCAGATCCTGCCCGGTGATGTGCCGGCCGCGAGCTGGCTGCGGTCGTTGAAGACGTAGGTCCCCGGCCGCACCTCGGTGACGCCCGGCGCGCGGATCGCGAAGCGGAACGTGCCCGCCGATCCGACCGAGACCACGGGAGCGGTGAGGCCGCGCGTCCGCATCGCCTCCGCCGTCTCGAACGCCGCGCTGCACGACGCAAGCGTCATGCGCTCGCGCTCGGTATCGTCGCGCGCCTGCGTGTACACGTGCCCCTCGTGCGCGAAGACGCCGGCGAGCTCGAGGCCATCGAGCTGCGCGACCAGTGACGCGAGCTCAACCCCGGCGGCGCCCGGTGCGACCCCCAGCCGATGCATGCCCGTGTCGAGCTCGACGAGCGCGCGGATCATGAGGCCACGCCTCCGCGCCGCCCACGCGACGCCACGCGCGACCTCCTCCGAGTCCACCGTCACCGTGATCGCGGCGCGCTCCGCGAGCTCTCCGAGCCGGGCGAGTTTCCGCTCGCCGACGAGCGGATAGCCGACGAGGATGTCCGCGATTCCGGCGTCGGCCATGACCTCGGCCTCGCCGAGCTTCGCCACCTGCACGCCGACCGCGCCCGCCTCCAACTGGAGCCGCGCAATCTGCGGCAGCTTGTGCGTCTTCGTGTGCGGCCGCAGGTCGACGCCGGCGTCACGAGCCGCCGCGGCGGCCCGCTCCACGTTCGCGCGCACGACGTCGAGGTCGATCACGACCTCAGGCGTGTCCTCGGCGAGCTCGACGAGCGCGTCGGCGCGGCTCACAGCAGCGAGCCGCCGTTCACCTGGAGCACTGTGCCCGTTACGAACGACGACATGTCGCTGACGAGGTACACGCAGCCGGCGGCGATCTCCTCCGGCCGGCCGAGGCGGTTGAACAGCGTGCGCGCCCCCGCAGCGGCCTTCTGCTCGGGCGTCGCCGCGCCGAGCGCGACCGTGTCCGTCGGCCCCGGCGAGATCGCGTTGACGCGGACGCCGTACGGGCTCGCCTCGCGCGCGAGCGACTTCGTCATCGCGATCACGGCTCCCTTCGCGGCCGCGTAGTGCGACGCAGGGGTGATGCTCCCGTACTCGCCGGCGGTCGAGGCGAAGTTGACGATCGAGCCGCTCCCGCGCGCGATCATCGACGGCAGCACGGTGCGGCAGGCGACGAACGCCGTCGTCGCGTTCGCCGTTAGCATCTCGGTGAAGTCTGCGGTCGAGACCTCCGCGAACGGCTTGGGCGCCCAGCGGCCGGCGCACGTGATCAGGCCGTCGACCTCGCCGAGCTCGTCGTGCACTCGGGCGTGGAACGCGGCGAAGCGCTCCTCGTCGGTCGCGTCGAACGCCTCGGCGACGGCCGCTGCGTCGAGCTCGCGCGTGACGGCTTCGAGGCCGTGCGCGGTGAGGTCGCTGAGGCCGACGCGGGCGCCCGCGCCGGCCAGCGCCCGCGCGACGTGCCGCCCGATCCCTCCGGCCGCGCCAGTGAGGATCACGGTGCGGCCGCCGAGCACCGGCGCGGCCGTCACTTCCGCGGCGTGGGGAAGAACTGCGACCGCGTGAGCTCGAACTGGTCCGCGAGCATCCGCGCGACGGGCTCGGCGTCGTGGCGGGAGAGCGGCTCGAGGATCGGCTCGTGCGCGGCCATGATCCGCCGGTAGTGCGTCTTCGGGTCCTGCCGAGCGAGGCGCCGGTTACCGATCGTGATCACTGCCTGGAGCACCGGGGCGAGCGAAAGCCACGCCCCGAGCAGGAAGCGGCTCCCGCCGTGCTCGACGAGCGCACGGTGGAATGCGATGTCGAGGTCGACGAGACGCTCGGTTGTGGCGCCCTCCTGCTCGAATGCTTCGAACGCACGCCACACCGGCTCCACGTCCGCGCGCTCGGCGGCCCCGCGTCGCACCGCGGACGACTCGAGCTCGTGCCGCACGGACAGCAGATCGTCCAGGTCCCGGGGGCCGAAGCGCACCGTCATCATGCGGCCGTTCGCGCGCGTCTCGACGAGCCCCTCACCCTGCAGCACCTGGAGCGCGCTGCGCACCGGGCCGCGGCTGACCGACAGCTCGGCGGCCAGCTGCGTCTCTACGAGCGGCGTCCCCTCGGCGAGCGCGCCGCTCACGATCGACTCGCGCAGCAGCCGCGCGATCCGCCCGGAGTAGACGCTGCGGGCGAGCTTGACGCCGTGCTGCCCGACCGCTGCCGGTAGCGGGTCGTATTGGAGAACTGTTGACAAATCGCGGTGACCTTAGGACACTCGCCTCCCGCGGTCAAGGAGCCGGTCAGGGCCGGCCGCCGCCTTCCGCCGATGTCCGACGCCACGACTCCCACCGACCAGACGCCGCGGCGCCGCGGCATGCTTCGCGAGGGCTACGACTACGACTTCTCGCGCTGCGACCCGACCGGCGCGCACGTCGACCCCGCGTGGTGCGCGATCTACGAGACGGTGACTGCCGCCGGTCCCGACGGCGAGCTGGGGCCGATGCTCGCGGCGTCGTGGCGGCAGGATCCCGACCGCGAGGAGGTTTGGCGCTTCCGCATCCGGCCGGGCCTGCGCTTCCAGTCGGGCGCCGCCTGCGACGCCGAGGCGGTGGCAGACGCGCTGCGCCTGCATGGCGACCCGGCGGAGGCGCCGATCAACGCCTTCTTCTGGCGGAACGTCGCCGGCGTCGGAGCCGACGGCGACGAGGTGCTCGTCGAGCTGCACGAGCCGAGCGTCGGTATGCCGCGGCTGCTGCGGTCCTGGCACGCGGCGATCCACAACCAGGCGCGCCGCCGCGGCGCCGGCGACGAGTTCGGCCGCACGACGGCCGACGGCACGGGGCCGTTCACGTTCGTCGAGTCCGTCTCCGGCTCGCACCTGGACGTCGCGCGCTGGGACGACTACGGCGGCACCCGCACGAGCTGGGAGACGAACCGCGGGCCCGCGTACGTCGACGGCATCCGCTGGGTGCCGATCCTCGACGACCGCGAGCGCGCCGCAGCGCTCGAGGCGGGCGAGGTCGACTGCATCCAGAACGCCTCCCTGCTCGACGTCGATCGACTCCAGGCGAATCCAGACCTGAACCTGATCGAGTTCCAGCAGTCGGCGCTCGTCTACATGGGGCTCGACCACGAGACCGAGTCGCTCGGCAGCGGCGACGTGCACGTGCGCCGCGCGCTCTCGCTCGCGATCGACCGGCAGGCGCTCGTCGACGGCGACCTCGGCGGCCACGGCTGGGCCGCCGCCTCGCCGATCCCGTCGCACTCGCAGTGGTACGCCCCCGAGGTCGAGGCGGCGACGCGCTTCGATCCCCGCGAGGCTGCTAGGTTGCTCGACGCCGCTGGATTCGCGCCACGGCCCGACGGGGCGCGCCTCGTTCTGCCCACGGTGGTCGTGAACGACGCGACCGTCCGCCGCGTCGCCGGCACGATCGCCGCCCAGCTCGCGGTGATCGGTGTGAGGCTCGAGCTCGAGGTGATCCCGGCGTTCGACGAGTTCTATGCGCGACTGAACGCACACCCCCCGGCGTTCATCTCGAAGTGGTTCTGGCCGGAGCCTGTCGATGCGATCGTCGGCTTCATCGCAACGTGGGGGCAGGACGGCGGCCCGAACTTCCAGCGCTCGAGCGACCCAGTGCTCGACCGCGCGTGCCGCGCGTGGGAGGTGGCGCGCGACGACGAGCAGCTCCGCGAGGCTGCGCGCGACATCCAGCTCCGCGCGGCCGCCAGCTTGCCGCTGCTACCGCTCTTCGCGCCGGCGGCGGTCTGGGCGCACCACCGCCGCGTGCGCAACTGGCGCCCGAACCGTCACGATCTCTATCCGCTCTACGGCGACGTCTGGCTCGCCGACTAGTGAAACGATTGGTTCCTCACTCGCGCGCGCAGGAACCAACCGCATAAGGAGGAAGCGATGTCCGAAGCTCCGACCGCAGCGAAGCAGAAGCAGTGGTACGACCCGACCTACTGCGGCGGCATGTCACCCGAGGAAATCGGCGCGTTCCTCGGCAGCCCAGACAGCGCCTGGCTTTGCCGCCTCGGCGTGCTCAAGGAGGACGGCTGGCCTTTCGTGACGCCCATGTGGTACCAGTGGCGCGGCGGCGCGTTCTACGTCGTCGGCCGCAGGCGGTCGGCGTGGGTGCAGGACGTGAGCCGCGACCCGCGCTGCTTCGTGTGCATCGACGAAGAGGCGACACCGCCGGCGGGCGGGCTGCGCAAGGTGCTCTGCCGCTGCCTCGCCACCGTCGTCGAGGGGCCGGTCGTCGCCGAGGGTTCGCAGTGGGTCGAGGTCGCCGACGAGATGGCAGGGCGCTACTCCGGCGAGGCGGGGCGCGAGGGGCTCAAGCTCTCGTACGGGTGGGAGCGTTACCTCGTCCGACTCGATCCGGTGGAGGGCGGCATGACCACGTGGCAGGGCGTCGGCTGGGCGAAGCGGTACCTCGACCCGAAGCAGCGCGCCGAGCTCGAGGCGCTGATGGCCGGCATGGCGCCGGCGTCATCGTGAGCGGCGCCGGCGTCAACGCCCCGCCGCTCGCGGAGCTGTGCGAGCGCTTCCGCCGCCTCTACCTGTCCGCGGTCTGCGACGCGCTGTTCCACCTGGGCATGGAGGAGCAGGTGCTGCCGAGCACGCTGCGCCCGCTGTTCCCGGAATCGCGGATCGTCGGCGAGGCGTTCACAATCGAGGGCCACGACATCCCGCGGGTCGGCTGGGACGATGGCATCGAGCGCATGCGGCCGTACCTGGAGGTCTTCGAGCGGCTGACTCCCGACTCGGTTTTCGTCTCGACGACGCCCGGCGGGAAGGTCGGTCACTTCGGCGAGCTCACCGCGAACGCGGCGCGCGCGCACGGGTGCGTCGGCACGATCCTCGACGGCAACGTGCGCGACATCGAGGGCCTGCGCGCGATCGGCTTCTCCGTCTTCTACCGTGACCTCTCGCCGCTGAACGGCATCGGCCGATGGGAGATGACGGCGTCGCAGCAGCCGATCGCGATCGGCGGCGTGACGGTGCACCCCGGCGACATCGTCTTTGCCGAGTTCGACGGGATCCTCGTTGTGCCGCGCACGGACGCGGTCGCGGTGCTCGAGCGCGCGGAGGAGATCGTCGGCGGCGAGGGTCGCGTGCGCGACGAGGTCCGCGACGGTAGCTCGCCCTGGTCGAGCTTCCAGCGGCATGGCTACATCTAGGCAGGGCGTCGAGAGGGCGGCGCTCGCGGCGCGGGCGCTCGCGGCGCGGCGCTCGGCCATTCGCGAGGTCTTCGATGCCGCGAACCGGCTGCCCGACGCGATCCGGCTCGAGATCGGCGAGCCGAGCTTCCGCACGCCAGGGTTCGTCGTTGACGCCGCGCTCGAGGCGGCCGCGGCGGGCCGCACCGGCTATACGCCGAACGGCGGCTACGCGAGCCTGCGCGAAGCGCTCGCCGAGAAGCTCGAGCGTGTCGACGGCTACGCGGTCGAGCCGCAGCAGGTCGTGGTGACGCCGGGCGGGATGAACGCACTCTTCTCGATCTACCTCGCGCTGCTCGAGCCGGGCGACGAGGTGCTGCTGCCGACGCCGGGCTTCCCGAACATGGACGAGATGGTTCGCCTGCTGGGCGGCGAGCCCGTCTTCTACCGCCTCGACCGCGCGTGCGGGTACCTGCCGGCGCGCGACGAGCTGGAGCCGCTCGTGACGCGGCGGACGAAGGCGATCTTCGCCAACACACCCGGCAACCCCACCGGCGCCGTCTTCCCGACCGACACCGTCCGCGGCCTCGCCGAGCTCGCGGCCGAGCGGGGCGTCTGGCTGATCTCGGACGAGGTCTACGACGAGCTGATCCTCGACGACCTGCCCCACGTCGCGGCCGCGGCGCTCGTCCCCGAGGCGCCCGTGGTCTCCGTTTACAGCTTCTCGAAGGTCTACGCGATGACGGGCTGGCGGCTCGGCTACTGCGCGGCGCCCACGCAGCTCGCGGACGTGCTGTGCAAGCTTCAGGAACCGCAGGTCTCGTGCCCCTCGGCGATCTCGCAGCACGCCGCGGCGGCAGTGCTGGCGGGGCCGCGCGATGAGTTCGACGCGATGAGAGACGCCTACCGCGAGCGGCGCGACCGCGCGGTCGAGGCCGCCGCCACGCACGGGCTGGAGGTGTTCCGCACGCAGGGCACCTTCTACATGCTGGTCGATGTCTCGGCCTCCGGTCTCTCCGCGCGCGAGTTCACGCTGCGCGCCCTCGACGAGCTGCACGTGGCGGTCGCGCCGGGCGAGGTTTTCGGCCCGGGCGGCGACGGGCTCGTACGGATCTCGTTCGCGGTGGAGGCGGACGTGCTCGCGGAGGGGATGGCGCGGCTCGCGCAGGCGGTCGAGACGCTCGCGGCATGACCACTACCGCGGCGGACGAGCCGCTTGTCGACCTCGTGCGGGCGCGGCGCGACGAGCTGATCGACTTCGCGCGCGAGCTCGTGGCGACGCCGAGCCCGAACCCGCCCGGCGACGAGCGCGCAGTGGCCGCGCTCGTCGAGGCGAAGCTGCGGGAGCTCGGCATCGCGCGCGTCGACACCGCCGCAGCGGAACCCGAGCGGCCGAACCTGCTCGCGCACGCCGGCGGCGAGGGCGGGCGCACGCTCATCCTCTGCGGCCACCTGGACACGAAGCCGCCGGGCGACCTGGCGGAGTGGGCGCGCGACCCGTACGGCGCCGCGGTCGAGAACGGCGAGCTCCACGGCGTCGGCTCGGGCGACATGAAGGGCGCGGTCGCGGCGATGGTGTTCGCGCTTGCCGCGCTCGAGGAGCACGGGCTCGACCGGGACCGCGTGACGCTCGTGCTCACGGCCGACGAGGAGGCGGGATCACAGTTCGGCAGCCGCTGGCTCGCGGAGTCGGGGCGACTCGTCGCGGACGCAGCGCTGCTCGGCGAGCCGTGTGGCATCGTCCGCGAGTGGGAGACGATCGACACCGTGTCGCGCGGTGCCGTGCTCTTCAAGGTGCGCGTGCGCGGCACGCAGATGCACTCGAGCATCTCCGACCGGCTGCCGTCGGTGAACGCGACGGTGCAGATGGCGCGCCTCGTCGACCGCATGGAGCGCGAGCTGCTCGGCCGGCTGCGGCGGCCCGCCGGGACCGCCGTGCCTACGGTCAACGTGGGCGTCACCGCGCGCGCCGGCGTCTTCTACGGCGTCTACCCTGGCGAGGCCGAGTTCGGCTGCGACGTCCGCACGCTGCCGGGGATGACGCGCGACGAGTTCGTCGAGGACCTGGAGGCCTTTCTGCGCGAGGCCGCTGCCGACGACCCCGCGCTGGACGCAGAGCTCGACGTCGAGTTGTGGGTGCCGGCGAGCGAGATCGACCCCGCGCACGACCTCGTCACGGCGGTGCGCGAGGCGAGCCTGATCGTGCTCGGCGATGAGCGGCCCCTCGGCGTCTTCCCCGGCGCGACCGATGCGCCGTTCTTCCAGCTCACCGCGGGGATTCCGACCCTGGCCGCGTTCGGCCCCGGATTCCTGCCGCGTGCGCACACGCCGAACGAGTCGGCGCCGGTCGCCGGCATCGTTCAGGCGGCCGAGCTCTACGCCCTTGCCGCGCGGCGCTACGTCGAGGCGGCATGACGGTTGTCGACGCGCACGCGCACGTCTTCGCCGCCGTCTCCGACCGGTACCCGCGCGACGTGCACGAGCTCTTCCCCGCCGAGCTCGAGGCGACAAGCGAGGAGCTGCTCGCCGAGATGGACGCGGCGGGCGTCGACCGCGCCGTGCTCGTGCCGCTGTCGCACCACGACGAGTACGTGCGCGACTGCCTCGACCGCGTGCCCCGACGCTTCGCTGCGATCGGCGTTCCGGCGCCCGGGCCGGTCGACGTCGAGGCCTACCGGCGCCGCCGCGAGCGGAGCCGGCTCCAGGGCCTGCGCCTCTACTCGCTCGGTGAGGCGGGCACGACGCGGCCGGGGGGGCTCGACGCCTTCGCACTGCTCGCCGAGCTGGCGCGGGTCGGCGACAAGCTCTGGTTCTACGGCGGCCGAGAGCAGATGGCGCTGCTCGAGCTCGCGCTCGAGGAGCTGCCGGAGCTCACGGTTGTGCTCAACCACCTCGGCTACTGGCCCGCCGCATTCCACGCCGACGTTCATGGCCGCATCCGCTTCGAGGGCCCTTACACCGCCGAGGGGCTCGAGGCGGTCATGCGGCTCGCACGGTTCCCCCGCGTCTTCGTGCTCTGCGCCGGCATGTACGCCTTTGCCGTCGAGCCGTGGCCGTACGCCGATCTGCGCCCGGTGACGGCGGCGCTCTGCGAGGCGTTCGGCGCCGAGCGCCTGCTGCTCGGCTCTGACTTCCCGTGGATCCGCTCGGAGCCGGGGTACCGCCAGACGCTCGCCGCGGTCGACGCGCTCCTGCCCGAGCTCGACGACGCCAACCGCAGGCGCGTCCGCGGCGAGAACGCGCTGGAGCTGTTCTTCTGGTGAGCGTCGTCGACCTGTACCGCACCATGCGCACGATCCGGCGCTTCGAGGAGCGAGTCGTCGACCTCGTGAACGCGAACGAGATCGCCGGCGTCACGCACGAGTACGTCGGCCAGGAGGCGGTCGCCGTCGGCGTCTGTGCGGCGCTCCACGCTGACGACGTGATCACGTCGACCCACCGCGGCCACGGCCACCTGATCGCCAAAGGCGCCGACCTGGGCCGCATGTTCGCGGAGTTGCTCGGCCGCGTGGACGGCCTGAACCGCGGCCGCGGCGGCTCGATGCACGTCGCCGACCTCGCCCTCGGCATCTACGGCGCGAACGGCATCGTCGCCGCGGGCGCGCCGTTCGCCGCCGGGGCGGCGTGGTCGTTCTCGGTCGACGGCTCGGGCCGCGTGGCGGTCACGTTCTTCGGGGACGGCGGCGTGAACCAGGGCGTGCTGCACGAGGCGATGAACCTCGCGGCGCTCTGGACGCTCCCGCTCGTCTTCGTCTGCGAGAACAACGGCTACGCGGTGACGCTGCCGCAGGAGCGGTCGACCGCCGGCTCCGTCGTCGACCGCGCGGCGGCCTACGGCATGGCGGCCGAGCAGGTCGACGGCATGGACGTCGAGGCGGTGCTCGACGCGGCCACGCGCGCGGTCGAGAGAGCGCGCGCGGGCGGCGGGCCGACGTTCCTCGAGTGCCGCACGTATCGCTTCTTCGGCCACCACACGGCCGAGCGCACGATGAAGCTTTCCTACCGCACCGACGACGAGATCGAGCGGTGGCGTGAGCGCGACCCGGTCGCGACAAGCGGTGCGCGCCTCGATCCCGACGTGCGGGCCGCGATCGACACCGAGCTCGAGTCGCTGCTCGACGCGGCGATCGCGTTCGCCCGCCAGAGCCCGCGTCCCGATCCGGCGGACGCGCTCGAGTTCGTCTACGCGAGCGGTGCGCTGCCGCGGCGTGGAGTGGCGCGGTGAGCGCGATCCGCTACCTCCCGGCGATGGGGAAGGCACTGCGCGACGAGATGGCCGCCGATCCGACCGTCTTCGTTGTCGGCGAGGACGTCCGCGCATCCCTCCGGGGAGTCACCAAGGGGCTGTTCGAGGAGTTCGGCCCGGAGCGCGTGCTCGACATGCCGATCTCGGAGCAGATGTTCACGGGCTTCGCGACGGGCGCCGCGCTCGCCGGCCGCCGCTGCGTCGTCGAGTACCAGATTCCCTCGCTGCTCTACCTCGCCTTCGAGCAAATCGCGAACCAGGCGCAGAAGCTGCGGCTGATGACCGGCGGCCAGGCGGCCGTGCCGGTCGTCTACCTCGTGCCCGGCTCGGGCGCACGCCTCGGGCTCGCGGCGCAGCACTCCGACCATCCGTACTCGCTGTTCGCACACGCCGGGGTGAAGACAGTGCTGCCGTCGACGCCGGCCGACGCCTACGGCCTGATGGTGTCGGCGATCCGCGACGACGACCCGGTGCTCTACCTGGCGCCGGCGGCGGTGCTGCCGGTGCGCGGCGAGCTGCCGGAGAGGCCCGAGGCGGTGCCGATCGGCAGCGCGCGCATCCACCGCGAGGGGACGGACGTGACGGTGGTTGCGGCGGGGCACCTCGTGCACGAGGCGCTCGCCGTCGCCGACGAGCTGGCGGACGAGGTGTCGGTGGAGGTCTTCGACCCGCGGACGCTGTACCCGTTCGACTGGGAGCTCCTGGCAGCCTCGCTCGCCCGCACGCGGCGCCTCGTCGCCTTCGACGACGCGAATCGGACGTGCGGCCTCGCGGCGGAGGTCGTCGCGACCGCGGCCGAGGAGCTGCCGCTCGTCGCGCGCCCGCGGCGCGTGACGCGCGCCGACGCGCCGATCGCGTTCGCCGTGGAGCTCGAGCGAGCGGTCCTCCCGTCACGCGAGCAGCTGGCCGCGGCCGTGCGTGCGGCCGCTTCCGAGGGCGGATCGTGATCGACGTTCACATCCCGAAGGCCGGTATGTCGACGGTGGAGGTGGATGTCGTGGCCGTACGCGTGGCGGTCGGCGACGAGGTCGACGCTGCGACGGTGTTGATCGAGGTCGAGTCGGAGAAGGCGACGTTCGATGTCGAGGCCGGCCATGCGGGCACCGTGCGCGAGCTGCTCGTGCGCGAGGGCGACGAGGCGAAGGTCGGCGACGTGATCGCGCGGATCGAGCCCTGACCACGCCGCGCCGCCGCCTCTCGCTTGGGATGATGTGCACGGCGGCGGGACCGAGGCAGGGAGGAGGGGAGCTGGCCGTGGCGATCGATCCGAGGCTCGAAGAGATCAAACGCGTCGTCGAGGAGCGCGGCGTGGAGTTCCTCTTCGCGCAGTTCGTCGACCTGTACGGGCGGCCGAGCGCGAAGCTCGTCCCGGCCGCGAACCTCGAGGACCTCGTCGAGGAGGGCGCCGGCTTCGCAGGCTTCGCTGCGGGTGAGATCGGCCAGCTGCCGAGCGACCCCGACATCGCGGCGATGCCCGACCTCTCGAGCTTCACGCCCGTGCCGTGGCAGCCGGACCTCGCCCGTTTCGCCTGCGACGTCACCGTTGAGGGCGATCCGTGGCCGTACTGCCCGCGGACGATCCTGCGCCGCCAGCTCGCGCGCGCCAAGGAGCTCGGACACGAGTTCAAGCTCGGGCTCGAGCTCGAGTACTTCCTCGTGCGCCGCGGCGAGGACGGCTCGATCGAGATCGCCGACGCCGCCGACACGCTCGAGAAGCCCTGCTACGACATGGCGGGGCTCACGCGCCGCTACGACTTCCTCACCACCGTGTCGAAGTACTGCAACGAGCTCGGCTGGGGCAACTATGCGAATGACCACGAGGACGCGAACGGCCAGTTCGAGCAGAACTTCGCCTACGACGACGCCCTCGTCTCGTGCGACCGCGCGATCTTCTTCCGCTATATGGTCCACACCCTCGCCGACCAGCACGGGATGATCGCGACGTTCATGCCGAAGCCGTTCACCAGCCTCACGGGCAACGGCTGTCACTTCCACATGTCGCTCTGGCGCGACGGCGAGAACGTCTTCCTGGACAAGAGCGACTCGCGCGGGCTCGGTCTCGCGCCGGTCGCCTACAACTTCGTCGGCGGCCTCAAGGCGCATGCGCGCGCGTACTCCGCGCTGACCGCGCCGACAGTCAACTCGTACAAGCGCCTGAAGCTCGGCTCGACGACGAGCGGCGCGACGTGGTCACCCGTCTGGATCTCGTACGGCTACAACAACCGCACCCAGATGCTGCGCATCCCTGCCGCCGGACGCATCGAGGACCGCACGGTCGACGGGTCCGCCAACCCGTACCTCGCGGCCGCGGCCGTGCTCGCCTGCGGCCTCGACGGCATCGAGCGCGAGCTCGAAGCCGGGGAGCCGAACTCGGACAACCTCTACGCGCACTCCTACGATGAGCTCGTCGGGCGCGGGTTGAAGACGCTGCCGGCGAACCTGCTCGAGGCGATCGGAGAGCTCGAGCGCGACGACGTCCTGCGCGCGGCGCTCGGCCGCGGGCGCGACGAGGACTACGTCGACTACTACGCGAGAGTCAAACGCGACGAGTGGTTCCGCTACCACGAGCAGGTCACCGACTGGGAGCTCCGCGAGTACCTGACGCGGTTCTAGCGCGATGTGCGGAATCGTCGGCCTCTACTGCAAGTCGCCCGAGCTCGAGCCTCGGCTCGGCGTCCACCTCTCGGCGATGCTCGCGCAGATGGACGAGCGCGGCCCCGACAGCGCGGGAGTCGCCGTCTACCGCGACCCCGCGCCCGCCGGCTGGTCGAAATTGACGCTCTACTCGGCGGACCTCGCGACGGCGTGGGACGCGGTCGCAGGCGAGCTCGCTGAGGCCTTCGGCAGCGCCGACCACCTCGAATCGCGCGCGCGGCACGCGGTCGTGCTCGTGGGCGCCGAGGCCGACGAGGCGGACGCATGGATCCGCGCGCACCGGCCGGACCTGCGCGTCATGAGCGCCGGCCGGGGGATCGAGATCTACAAGGAGGTCGGCCGCCCGCGCGCGTTCGTCGACGCGTTCGCGGTCGCCGACTTTCACGGCACGCACGGCCTCGGCCACACGCGCATGGCGACCGAGAGCCGTGTCACGACCGAGGGCTCGCATCCCTTCTCGACCGGCCACGACCTCTGCCTCGTCCACAACGGCTCGCTGTCGAACCACAACGACCTGCGGCGAAAGCTCCGTCGCGAGGGAATCGAGTTCCAGACCGAGAACGACACCGAGGTCGCCGCCGGATACCTCGCCTGGCGGCTCCGCGAGGGGTCGTCGCTCGAGGGCGCGCTCGAGGCCTGCCTCGAGGATCTCGACGGCTTCTACACGTTCCTCGTCGGCACCGCCGACGGCTTCGCGATCCTCCGCGACCCGATCGCCTGCAAGCCGGCCGTGCTCGCCGAGACGGACGACTGGGTCGCGATGGCCTCGGAGTACCGTGCGATCTCGGTGCTTCCCGGCGCTGCCGACGCGCGGATCTGGGAGCCGGAGCCGTCGGTGGTCTACGCGTGGGAGAAGGCGCTCGTTTGACGGCGGTCGACACGGCGGTCGAGGTCGTTGACCTCGCCACGACGTCGCTGCGCGAGCTCAACCAGAAGCTGCACGACCTCGCCGGCGACGACCCCTCGCCGCGGCACTGGCGGATCGAAAACCCGAACGGCGTGCACGCCGTCGCCTGTGGCCTCGACGCGCCGCTCGACGTCGAGATCACCGGTCACGTGGGCTACTACTGCGCGGGGATGAACAAGCGGGCAGCGGTGCGCGTGCGCGGCAACGCGGGCACCGGCCTCGCCGAGAACATCATGTCCGGGACGGTCGTGGTCGACGGAAATGCAAGCCAGTCCGCCGGAGCGACCGGACGCGGCGGGCTCGTCGTCGTGCACGGCGACGCCGGGGCGCGGTGCGGCATCTCGATGAAGGGCGTCGACATTGTCGTCCGCGGCTCGGTCGGGCACCTGAGCGCGTTCATGGCGCAGCGCGGCCGGCTCGTCGTGTGCGGCGACGCCGGCGACGCGCTCGGCGACTCGATCTACGAGACGCACATCTATGTCCGCGGCGACGTGGCGGGCCTCGGCGCGGACTGCGTCGAGAAGGAGCTGCGCGAGGAGCACGTCACCGAGCTCCGCGAGCTGCTGGCGGCGGCGGCAATAGACGACGTCGATCCCTCTGAGTTCCGTCGCTACGGCTCGGCGCGGCAGCTCTACACGTTCAAGATCGACAACGCGTACTGATGGAGCTGCCGCCCGGCCTGCGCGAGTCGTGCCTCTTCGACCGCACGACGATCGCCGAGATCCAGCGCGCGGCGCGCGAGGGGATCTACGACATCCGCGGCTTCGGCGCGAAGCAGCGGCTGCCGCACTTCGACGACCTGCTGCTGCTCGGAGCGAGCGTCTCGCGGTACCCGCTCGAGGGCTACCGCGAGCGCTGCGACACCGACGTCGTGCTCGGGACGCGGCACGCGAAGAAGCCGCTCCACCTGAAGATCCCGATCACGATTGCGGGTATGAGCTTCGGTGCACTGTCGGCGCCGGCGAAGAAGGCCCTCGGCCGTGGGGCGAGCGAGGTCGGCACCTCGACCACGACCGGCGACGGCGGCATGACGCCGGAGGAGCGCGAGAGCTCGAAGACGCTCGTCTACCAGCTGCTCCCGTCGCGCTACGGCATGAACCCGGACGACCTGCGCCGCTGCGACGCGATCGAGGTTGTCGTCGGCCAGGGCGCGAAGCCCGGCGGCGGCGGCATGCTGCTCGGCCACAAGATCTCCGACCGCGTCGCCGCTATGCGCGACCTGCCGGCCGGCATCGACCAGCGCAGCGCCTCGCGCCATCCCGACTGGACGGGCCCCGACGACCTCGAGATCAAGATCCTCGAGCTGCGCGAGATCGTCGACTGGGAGAAGCCGGTCTTCGTGAAGATCGGCGCCACCCGCACGTACTACGACGTCCAGCTCGCGGTGAAGGCGGGCGCGGACGTGGTCGTCGTCGACGGCATGCAGGGCGGCACGGCCGCGACGCAGAACGTCTTCCTCGAGCACGTCGGAATCCCGACGCTGCCGGCGGTGCGGCTCGCGGTAGACGCGCTGCAGGAGCTCGGGTTGCACCGGCAGGTGCAGCTGATCGTGTCGGGCGGCATCCGGTCCGGCGCAGACGTTGCGAAGGCGCTGGCTCTGGGTGCCGACGCCGTGTCGATCGGCACCGCAGCGCTGATCGCGATGGGCGACAACGCGCCCGAGCTCGACGGCGAGTACCGCGAGCTCGGCAGCGCCGCGGGCTTCTACGACGACTGGCAGGCGGGTCGCGACCCGGCCGGCATTTCGACCCAGGACGACGACCTCGCCGCCCGCTTCGACCCGGTCGCCGGCGGCAGGCGGCTCGCGAACTACCTGCGCGTGCTGACCCTGGAGACGCAGACGCTGGCCCGCGCGTGCGGCAAGTCCCACGTGCACAACCTGGAGCCGGAGGACCTGGTCGCGCTGACGGTCGAGGCGGCGGCGATGGCGCGCGTGCCGCTCGCCGGGACGAACTGGATCCCCGGCGTCAACGGGTCGTCCTAAACGAGGCGCGGAACCGTTTAGCACTGACGGCTGCGTTGCCGCGCGCCGGCGTTCCTCATGCTGATCGTTCGTTCGGCATGATGGTGGAATGCAGACGGCCGCTCAGGCGCTCGCGCGGAACCTGAAGCGTAAGCGGCTGCAGCGGGCGATCTCGCTGTCCGAGCTCGCCCGGATGTCGGGCGTGTCGAAGGCGACGCTCTCGGGGCTAGAACGAGGAATCGGGAATCCCTCGGTCGACACCGTCTGGGCGCTCGCGCGGACGCTCAACGTGGCCTTCGGCGACCTCATCGACGAGACCGACGACGACGCGGTGAAGGTCAGGCGGCTCGACGAGGCGCAGGTCGTCACGACCGAGCCGGGGTTCCTCGGGAGGCAGCTCCTGAGTCGCCAGGGCCGAGGCGGGCTCGAGGTCTACGTGCTCGACCTCGAGCAAGGCGCGCGCCGCACGGCCGCGCCGCACCCGCCGGGCATCGTCGAGCACGTGATCGTGATGAGGGGACGCGCCGAGGTCGGACCCGATGGCGAGGCGACCGTGATCGAGGAGGGTGACCGCGTCACCTTCCTGGCCGACAGGCCGCACCACTACCACGCACTGGACGGGCCGACGCGGCTCCTCTCGCTGACCGACTACCCGTAGCGAGCGCGTTTAGCCGGGCTTGACGATGGCTTTGAGAAAGCCGTCGGACGCGCCGTGGAGGAGGCCGGTGAAGACCTCGCCGCTCTCCTCGAGCGGGAACGACTTCTGCGACACGGCGGGAACGATGAGCCCGCTCTCCAGCAGCCCGAGCGCACGTCCGAACTCGGGGTTCGTGTAGGCGAACGACCCCTGGACGCGCTGCTCCCTCACGACGAGATCGAACGCCGGGATGGCAGCGCCCTGCTCGTGCATGCCGAGCCATAGCGCGACGCCGCCGGCGCGGAGCACGCGGATCGAGTTTCGACGGGTGTCGTCGGAGCCGACGGCGTCGATGCTGAGGCTCACGCCCGAGCCGCCGGTCAGCTCGTTCACGAGCTCGTACACCTCGTGCGGCGCGACGACGGCGTCGGCGACGCTCTCGGCGCTCCGTCTCCGGCTCTCGTCGACCTCGCTGACGACGATGAGACGCGTCCCCGCGACGCGCAGGACTTGCGCGGCGAGCACGCCGATCGTCCCGGCGCCGAGCACGACCGCCACCTCCGTGAAGCTGTCGGGCACGAGTCGGAGCGCATGGACGCACGTGGCGAGCGGCTCGCAGAAGACGGCAACGTCGGCTGCGAGGTCCGGCGAGACGCGGTGGAGGCAGCGCACCGGGACGGAGACGAACTCGGCGAAGCCGCCCGGGCGGGTTCCCCCGACGAGCTGGCGTCGGGCGCAGACGTTCTCCTGACCGGAGCGGCAGGCGAGGCACTCCCCGCACGGGACCTGCGGGTTGACCGCAACGCGTGCCCCGAAGAAGGTTTCTACTGCCGGTCCTCCGGCGGCGACGACCTGGCCGCAGAGCTCGTGTCCCATGATCAGCGGCGGTGCGCGGCGCGGGCTGCGCGACGCGACGCCGTGCAGATCGGAGCCGCAGATGCCGGCCGCCTCGACCCGGACGACGACCTCTTCCGGACCTGGCTGCGGAGCGGGGACTGCGAGTACCTCGAGAGCGAACGACTCGGTGTAGAGCAGCGCCCGCATGCTCGCGGACATGCCGTTTCCTCCCTAGCGGCGTGATAGCGTCCAGAACGTTCGTTCATGATACGGATCCGGGAGCGGGACGTGGGCGAGTGAAGTTCGACCTGCTGATCCGAGGCGGCGAGGTCGTCGATCCTGGTGGAGGAAACGAGGGATCCCTCGACGTCGCGGTGTCGCGCGGGCGGATCGCCGCTGTCGATCGCGACATTCCGCCCAATTCGGCGTTCGCCGTGATCGACGCGCGCGGGCAGATCGTCACCCCGGGGCTCGTCGATCTGCACACCCACGTCTTCCCGGGCGTGACCTACTGGGGCGTGCATCCCGACCCCATTGCGGCGCGCACCGGTGTGACGACGTGGAACGACGCAGGTTCCGTCGGCGCGCTGACGCTCCCGGGGTTCCGCGACTACGTCGTTCGGGCGGCGCGCGTGGGGATCACGTCGTTCCTCAACATCTCGAGCATCGGGCTCGTGTGCGACGACTACGAGTGCGCGAACCCGCACTACCTCGATGTCGACCTGTTCCGCCGCCTCGTCGAGCGCAACAGCGACCTCGTGCTCGGCGTGAAGGTGCGCATGGGGAACCTCGAGCCTTTCGAGGGAGACGTCCTCGAGCCGCTGCGGCGCGCACGCCGAGCAGCGGACGAGTGCGAGCTGCCGCTGATGGTGCACATCTCGTTCGGCCCGCCGGCGATCGAGGAGGTGCTGCCGCTCCTGAAGCCGAACGACGTGCTCACGCACTGCTTCACCGGCCACCCGATGAGGATCGTCGACGCGGAGGGCGGTCTCCTCGACGCCGCGAAGCGTGCGTGGGACGCGGGCGTCGTGATGGACGTCGGCCACGGCACCGGGTCGTTCTCGTACGAGACCGCGGAGGCGCTCATGGGCGCCGGCCGCATACCTGACGTGATCTCGACGGACCTGCATCAGCTGAGCGTCAACGGCCCCGCGTTCGACCTTCCGACCGTGATGAGCAAGTTCATCGGGCTCGGCATGTCGCTGCGCGACGTCATCGGTGCAGCGACGGCCCGTCCCGCCGCTGTGCTGGGGCTCGAGCGCGAGGTGGGGACGCTCCGGCCGGGGTCGCGTGCCGACGTCGCGCTGTTCAGGCTCTACCGGGGCGAGTTCCCGCTGCAGGACATCCACGGCACTGTCCGTCACGC
Source organism: Gaiellales bacterium (assembly GCA_038237515.1). GTDB lineage: Bacteria > Actinomycetota > Thermoleophilia > Gaiellales > Gaiellaceae > JBBQDZ01. The sequence goes on along the minus strand of JBBRYP010000014.1, from coordinate 16,915 downwards.
GGACAAGCTGCTCCGGAACAGCGCCACGTTCGTCGGCGGCCGCCGGCTCGAGCGCGTTCTGCTCCCGGCCGGCGCTATCTGGACGGAGGAGCCGATCTGGCCGCCCTTCCAGATCCCGTTCACCGAGAAGCAGCGGGCCCTCCGCGAAGAAGGCCGCACGCCGGACGCCATGGCCGCCGCAGCCGGCGAAGAGCCATAGGCTGCGCGTGAGCGAGACCTCCGGCCTCCTCTTCGCCGCCGATCTCGCCGGCGAGGGGATCGACACAGTCCTCGACAATCTCGAGCTGCGAGCTGGGCTCGGCGGCGTGACGCCGGCCTTCGTCTACCACGCCGCCCGCGACGTATTCCCGCACAACCGGGCTCATCGCGTCGTCCTTCAGGAGCGCGGCGCGCACTTCTTCCCGCCCGACCCGCGGCTCTACGACGGGCTGGTGCAGCCGGCCGTCAGTCCGCTGGCGCGTGAGCGGGACGTTCTGGAGGAGACGTGCCGAGCGGCGGAAGGCCGCGGCCTCGCGGTGCACGCGTGGACCGTCTTCTTCCACGTCGACCGACCCGGCGAGTACCCCACCTGCGCGCCGCAGAACGCGTTCGGCGATCGGGACGAGGGCGACTTCTGCCCCGCGAACCCCGACGCCCGCGCGTACGCCCGCGCTGTCGCCGCCGACGTCTGCCGCTACGAGATCCAGTCCATCCTCGCGGAGTCGCTCCACTACCACGGACTCGAGCACGGGTACCATCACGAGCGCTATCTGATCTCGCTCGACCCGCTGACGCGGTTTCTGCTCGGGCTGTGCTTCTGCGATCACTGCCTGGCCGCCGCGCGCGGGCAGGGCGTCGACGCGGAGAGGGTGCGTGCATTCGTCCGTGACGATCTCGAGGGCGCCCTCGCCGACGGCCGGGAGGATGCGTCCGCCGACGCTCCGACGCGAGCCTCCCTCGCGGCCATCGCGGACGGCGAGCTTCTCGGCTACCTCGATGCTCGCGAGGCGACCGTGTCGTCGCTCATCGCGGAGGTAGCCGACGTGGTCGAGGCTCGCGGCCGGCGGCTCGTGATGATGGACCATGCCGGTGCGATCAAGGGCTACGCCACGGGACGACCGACAGGCGGCCCTGCGGCAGACATCTCCTGGCTGCTCGGCGTCGACGTCCGCAAGGTCTCGCGGTCGTGCCACGGGATCGAGGCGATCGGCTACGTCGCCGACCCCGCCCGCCTCCGTCTCGACGTCGAGGCGTACCGGGCGCTCATCGGCGACGAGACGCCGTTCGTCGTCTGCCTACGACCGTCGCCGCCGGACTGCGACGACGCGGCGAACCTGGCGGAGAAGGTGTCGCTCCTGCGCTCGCTCGGCGTGACCCGGATGGACTTCTACCACTACGGCTTTCTGCGGCTGAGCGCCCTCGATTGGATCCGCACCGCACTGGACGCGGAGCAGGGTGCGGCCGAATCTGAGGCCTCGTAAGCCGCGCGAGGAAGCGCGAACGGAGAGCGCAGTCGACTTCCGTAGACGCAGCTCGCACGATCGCGCGACGACGATTGCCGCTGGCGGTCGTCAGGCCCTTCGCGAGCGTGTCGATGTTCGGCGCCGCTCGCGTCCCGCGGGGCTGTGGGTGCGCGGCGGCCGCAACACGGCGAGCACGACCTCGACGTAGCGGCGCTAGTGGTAGCTTGTATTAGTCCTGCTGTCTGTTGTCTATTTAGACGACTAACATGAGGATATGCCCTTGGCGGACGGCTTTCGAACTGCGAAATCGCTCGGCGAAGCTCGTCGAACTTCATCGCGTCGCTGCGCCCGACCTTGACCCGGATTCGTTCGACCCGGAGCTCCGAATGCGAAGTCCCCGAGTGGCGGCTGCCACTCGCTCGGCGCGGCCGACCTGAAGTGGTCCCTGTTACATCCGGGCAAGCCGCGGTGGCCAAGCGCATCATCTCCGCGGACTTCCTCGGCGAGCATGCGCCTCATCCCGGCGTCGACTTTAGAACGCCGCCTCGGCGCGCACACGCTCGGCGGCGTCGGCGCGGGTCGTGACCTGGAGCTTCTCTAGGACGTTGTGGACGTGGTTCTTCACCGTCGCCAACTCGATCTGGAGCCGTACTGCGATCTGCCGGTTCGAGAGGCCGTCGCCGATCAGGAGCACGACCTCCAGCTCTCGCGTCGTGAGGTGCCGGAGCGGCGGCTCCGGAGCGCGTTCCGCGGCGAGCTCGCCAATTCGCCGGAAAAGGGTGGCAGCCATCCTCGGCGAGCAGAGGATCTCTCCGTCCGCGGCGCGCTCCACGGTCTCAACGAGTTCGGCGGCCGACGCATCCCGCGTGACGAACCCCGCAACGCCGGCCTCTGCGTAGCCGATCACGTCCTGCGGGCGGTCGGGCACCGCGAACGCGACGATGCGCACCTCCGGCCGGGCGGCGATGATCGCGCGGATCTGCGCCAGACCGTCGTGGAGAGCGGTGTCGACGACGACGATGTCCGGCTCGAGAGTGGCAAGCTCGCCGAGCGTCTCGGCTCCGTCTGCCGCCGTGCCGACGACCTGGATGTGCGGCGCGCGATCGAGGAGGTCCGCGAGTCCCTCCCGATAAAGACGTACACGCGCAGCGACGAAAACGCGAATCACGTCATTCGAGCCGCAGCCACGCTCATCCGGCACCACCGTGTGATCCCCCCGGGCTTGGCTGAGCCGACGATGACAGCTTCTTCGCGGAGCGTCAAGGCGCCTGGGAACTAGACCCCTTGCGCGCCGGATCCAGATCCCTGTCCGGCCAAAGATGAGCCGGGCGATCCATGGACGCCAGGCGGGCCGGGGTGGAGACTCGGCTGGGATGCCCATTGGAGAGATCGCACCTCCTCCTCGTCGATATGCCGCGAATGCTTCGTGACATCGTCGTAGACGCTCTCTCGAAGGCGGACGATGTAGACGTGGTCGGCGAGGTCGACGGCGACCGCGCTCGTGAGGTCGTGCAGACGACCAGCGTCGACTTCGTCATCACCGGGCGCGACGACGCGCGCCTGGCTGCAGAACTGCTCGAGAGCCGCCCTTGCGTGAAGGTGCTCGCCATGATCGACGACGGCCGCGAGTCAGCTCTCTACGAGCTGCGGCCCGAGAGGGTGGCGCTTGGAGAGCTCTCCGCGCAGCGGCTCGTGGCGATCGTGAGGGAAGCGAGGGCGTCGGCCAAGACCGACTGGTCGTGAACGGCATCGCGTCAGTTCGGAGCTAGGAAGGAGAGTCACGTGGCAGTCACACCGACGTACCCCGGCGTCTACATCGAGGAGATCCCGAGCGGGGTCCATCCGATCACGGGCGTCGCGACCTCGATCGCCGCGTTCGTCGACTTCTTCAGGCGCGGCCCGATGAACGAAGCCGTGCAGATCTTCAGCTTCGCCGACCTCGAGCGGACCCTCGGCGGGCTCGACGACCGCAGCGAGGCGAGCTACGGGGTCCAACAGTTCTTCCTGAACGGCGGCTCGCAGGCCTGGGTCGTACGCACCGCCAGCACCGCCAAGACGACCCTCAACGGCGCGCTGGCCGCCGGCCCCACGACGATCCCCGTGGCCGACACGACCGGCTTCGCAGCATCCGGCGCGATCACGATCGAAGCGGAGGTCGTGCTCTACACGAGCAAGGATCCGACCAACTTCCTTGGCTGCTCTCGCGGCGTGATGGGAACGAGTGCAGCCGCTCATGCAAGCGGCGTCGCGGTCACCCAGGCGCCGACCGCGGCCGCCGTCGTCGCCAAGAACGGCATCGGCGGGGGAAGCACCGCAGCGCTCACGATCGAGGCAGCGAGCCCCGGAGTCTGGGGCAACAGCCTGCGCGTTCGGATCGACCAGGTGAAGGCCGATCCAAACGGCGTGTTCAACCTGACCGTCACTGAGTACGGGCTCGTCGCGGGCCGGCTCCGGCCCGTCCGCGCCGAGACGTTCGTGAACCTGGTCATGAGCTCGACGAGCACGAGCTTCGTGGGCACGGTGCTCGACGCCTCGGAGCTCGTCGAGGTGACGGCCACCGGCACGAAGATCCCGCTGCAGAACGGCACGATCTCGGACTCGATCGGGGCGACCGTCGCGTTCACGACCCCGGCGTCGCTTCCGATCGCCGACGTCACCATTGTCGGCGGCCCCACGGTGCCTGCGACCTTCGCATTCAAGCCGATGGCAGCGATCCCGCTCTCCGACGCTGCCGCACTCCTCGAAGGAGCGATCCAGGCCGCGGCGCCGACAGATGTTCGTTTCGCCGCAGCGCGCGTACAGGCGGTGGGCGACCGACTCCGGGTCCTGGCCGGGCCGGGCGACGCGGTCCGGATGACGTTCGCCGCAAACGCGGGCGATGCGGTGACCGTGGGCGACCTCAAGCTCACCGGCGGCGCGGTGGTGACCAACGTCCAGGAGTACGCCGTCGGCGGCGAGACGGTCGCCAGCAGCGCGCAACAGGTCGGCGCGAACGGGCCGGGCGCGGACGGGATCTCCCCGAACGCGACCGACCTGATCGGCACCAACGCGGTCGATCCTCCGCTCGGAATGTTCGCGCTCGACAAGGTCGACCTCTTCAACATCCTCTGCCTGCCGCGGGTAGCCCAGGTCAGCGTGCCCCCGGGCAGCAGCGCCCTCGCGTTCCCGGCCGGCGGCGTGACCACGGCCATCAGCACAGCCACGAAGTACTGCGACGACCGGAGGGCGTTCCTGATCGTCGACACACCCAGCAACAGCACGAACGTGACGCTCTTCAAGCAGTGGCTGTCGGCGACCCTCGATGCCCTGCGCGACAAGAACGCAGCGGTCTACTTCCCGCGGATCGTCAGCCCCGACGCGGTGAACGAGTTCCGGCCCCGTTCGTTCGGCGCCAGCGGAACTCTCGCCGGGATCTACGCCCGGACGGACGCGACGAGGGGCGTGTGGAAGGCGCCGGCGGGCACCGAAGCGACGCTCCGGAACGCCCAGAAGCTCGAATACCGGCTGAGCGACGCCGAGAACGGCGTCCTCAACCCGCTGGGGATCAACTGCCTGCGGACGTTCGACGTCTACGGGAACGTCAGCTGGGGCGCACGCACGCTCGACGGCTCGAACCAACTGGCATCCGAATGGAAGTACGTGCCGGTCAGGCGCCTCGCGCTCTACCTCGAGGAAAGCCTGTTCCGCGGCACCAAATGGGTCGTCTTCGAGCCGAACGACGAGCCGCTCTGGGCGCAGATCCGGCTGAACGTCGGCGCGTTCATGCACGACCTCTTCCGCCAGGGGGCGTTCCAGGGCACGACCCCGCGCGAGGCCTACCTCGTCAAGTGCGACAAGGAGACCACGACCCAGACGGACATCAACAACGGGGTCGTGAACATCCTTGTCGGCTTCGCGCCGCTCAAGCCGGCCGAGTTCGTGATCATCAAGATCCAGCAGCTCGCCGGGCAGATCGAGACCTAAGGAGAGCCGCCATGGCCGAGTTCAGCGTGAACCCGACCCGGTTCGACCCGTACAAGAACTTCAAGTTCCGGGTCAAGTGGGACGGCCGATACGTCGCCGGAATCAGCAAGGTCTCCGCGCTGAAGCGGACGACGGAAGTGGTCGAGCACCGTCAGGGCGGCGACCCCAGCACGTCAAGGAAGTCGCCGGGACGGACCAAGTACGAGGCGATTACGCTCGAGCGCGGCGTCACGCACGACGTGGAGTTCGAGCAGTGGGCGAACAAGGTCTGGAACTTCGGCTCCGGACTGGGCGCAGAGGTCTCGCTCAAGGACTTCCGCAAGAACATACTGATCGAGGTCTACAACGAGGCCGGCCAGCTCGCGCTCGCGTACAAGGTCTTCCGCTGCTGGGTGTCCGAGTACCAGTCGCTGCCCGACCTGGACGCCAACGCCAACGCGGTCGCAATCCAGCACATCAAGCTCGAGAACGAAGGAATCGAGCGCGACTACGAAATCCCGGAGCCTGCCGAGCCGAGTTTCGTCGAGCCCTGACGGTGAGCGCGACGCGCGCGATCACGCTGCCCCACGGGGCGTTCGCCGGCGGCCTGCCGCGGCGGGAAGCCGAGTTGCGGGCGCCGACCGGTGCCGACGAGGCGCACTTGCTGGATGCCACCGACGGATCGACTCGTGCAGAGACGGTCAGCGAACTTCTCGAACGCTGCGTGCTGCAAGTGGGCGGGGCGACCGCGACCGGAACCACTGTTCGCTCGCTCACCGCGGGCGATCGCGAGGCGTTGCTCCTCCACCTTCGGGCTGCGGCGTTCGGGGACCGCCTCGCCTGCATCCTTGACTGCCCGGACTGCGGCGAGCGGATGGACGTCGAGCTGTCGGTCCCGCGACTGCTCGTCGCGCCCTACCCCGACCCGCGCGAGCGCTACGAGGCGACGCTTCGAGCCGACGGCGCCCGCTGCGACGTCCGCTTTCGGCTTCCTACCGGGTGCGACCAGGAGGACGCCGCGCGCGAGGCGGACGTCGAGGCCGGCGTGCGAGCCATCCTCGACCGCTGCGTCTACGAGGTCACGGTCGAGGGCGAGGCGGTCGACCGGGTCCCCGACGAGGCTTGCCCGGAGCTGTCGGCGGCGATGGCGAGCCTCGATCCGCAGGCCGAGGTGTCGCTGCTCCTCGACTGTCCGGCGTGCGGATGGCGGTTCTCCGCTCTCCTCGATGCGGCGAGCATCCTCCTCGCCGAGCTGACCGGAGGCGCGGGCCGCCTCTGGCGTGAAGTACACGCGCTCGCGCTGCACTACCACTGGAGCGAGCGCGAGATCCTCGAGCTCGACCTGCGTCGCCGGCGGCGGTACCTCGAGCTCCTTGCGACCTCGGCCGGAGACGGCTGGCGCCCGTGACGGACTTCGTCCACGGCCTGGTCTCACGAGCGATGGGCGCGTCGCCGGCGCCCGCACCGCAGCCGCGTCGAGCGCCGGAGCTCTCGCTCCTGGACGTAGAGGCGGCACCGGACCCGCCGACGCAGGAACTGGCCGTGCCCCGTCCTCCAGAAGCTGTCCCGTATGCCGTGGTGGACCCGCCCCGGGCAGCCGCCCGGGCGGATTCCCCGGTCGCTGCCATTACCGCGGCGCGGCCGGTCGTCGCACCGGCGAGCGAGATGCCGGCACGGGCGGAGGCGAGTCCGGTCGAGGTCGAGTCGGGGTCGGCAGCCGGCGCGCCCGCTCCGCGTGCAAGTGCAGCGCCTCCAGTCGCTCCCGACAGCGGCGTTCGCGGGGCTCACGTGGAGCCAGCGGTCGCCGTTCCTGCGCTTTCTCCGGACCGGCGACGGCATCTCGCCGAACCCCCGGCGCAGGCGGCGATCCGCGCCCGGCCGAGCGCGGATCCGGGGCTCGAGCGCACCGAGACGACAGAGCCGAGGCCGCGCGCCTCGGTCGAGGCGAGGCCGCTCGAGGCGCCGCTGCCGGCGCTCGCGCCCGTGCGGCCCGAGTCGCGTGTCGAAGTGCGCATCGGTCGCGTCGAGGTGCGGAGCCCCCGGCCGCCGGAGCCGCTCACACGGCCGGAGCCAGCGCCGGCCCCGGTGGCGGCTGCGGCCCGGGGCTTCGGAGAGCTCGCGGCTGCGCGCCGATACGTCGACCGGCTCACGCGCTGAACGGCGATGAGCAACCACTACGCGATCGCAACCGTGACAGCAACCCTCCAGCAGCTCCTCGACAAGTCCGTCGGGAAAGACGTCGTCGGCGCGACCGCGACGATGGTCAATCCGGACGCCCCCTCCGCCGGGCTTCCCGACCCAGGAGTCAACGTCTTCCTCTACCAGGTGACGCCGAACGCGGCCGTGCGCAACGAGGACCTGCCGACGCGCCGCGCCGACGCCGCTCTCGTCCAGCGCCCGCGCGTCGGCGTCGATCTCCACTACCTGCTCACGGTCTACGGCGAGGACAGCCAGTTCGAGCCGCAGCGGGTGCTCGGGAGCGTCGTCCGCACGATGCACGCCAAGCCTGTCCTGACGCGAGTTCAGATCGACAATGCGCGCAGCGCGTTCTCGGTGCTTGCTCCGTCCGACCTCTCGAGCGACGTCGAGCTCGTCAAGTTCACGCAGCTGCCGCTGACCCTCGAGGAGTTGTCGAAGCTCTGGTCGGTCTTCTTCCAGACGAAGTACAACCTCTCCGTCGCCTATCAGGGCACCGTGGTGCTGATCGAGAGCGAAGCGCCGTTCGCCTCGCCGCTGCCGGTCCGGCTGCGCAACCTCTACGTCGAGACGTTCCGGGAGCCCCTGGTCGAGCAGGTTGTGGCCGCGTCCGGAGTCGACGATCCGATCCTCGCGGGCGCGCAGATCCGGATCCGCGGCAAGCGGCTTGCCGGCGACACCGTCAACGTGCTCGTCGACGGTGCGCCCGCGACGGGGGTGACCGCAACCGACAACGAGGTGACGGCGATGTTGCCCGCGCTGAAGGCGGGCGTGCACGGCGTCCAGATCCAGCATCCGCGGAAGATGGGTGTCCCGCCCCCGGGCGTCGATCATCCCGGCGTCGTCTCGAACGTCTTCCCCTTCGTGCTGACGCCGAAGATCAGGAAGAACGGCACGTACGACATCACTCTCGCGAATCAGACGACGAAGGTGGTTGGGCCGGACACGTTCGACTCGGCCGATGTGGCGATCATCATCGACCCGGTCGTCGGCAAGACCCAGCGCGTCGCGTTCCTCTTCAACGAGCTGGTCGCGGTCGGCGCGCACGCGTACACGTTCGTGAGCGAGCCGCGGACCGCCGACACGAACACGATCACGATCCGAGCCGTCGACGTGGTCGCCGGGCAGTACCTCGTGCGGGTGCAGGTGGACGGGGCCGACAGCCCGCTCGACGTCACCGGGAGCTCCTACTCCGACCCGAAGGTGACTCTGTGATCGACTGGCTCGAGGAGAACAAGCGCGCGCTTGCGGGGGAGCTCGACCGCATCGCGGCGGACCTGGCTGCGCACGCCGAGGGCCGCGACCCGCCTGACCCGACGGAGCGGGTGAGCCCGCCCCCGCTCGGGCGGGTCGTCGAGGCCTTCGGGCTCTCCCCGTTCGAGCGGGACGTCCTGCTCCTCTGCGCAGGCGTCGAGCTCGACGCGCACTTTGCCGACGTGTGTGCCAGCGCGAGTGGCGACGAGCGGCTTCGCCGGCCGACGTTCGGCCTTGCGCTTGCCGCCCTTCAGGGCGCGCACTGGAGCGCGCTCGCGCCCGCAGCACCGCTTCGCCGGTGGCACTTCGTCGAGCTCGGCGCGGGTGAGACGCTTGCCACCAGCCCGCTAAGGATCGACGAGCGCGTACTCCACCACCTCACGGGCCTCGACTACCTCGACCGGCGTCTCGCCGGGCTGTTCGAGCCTGTTGCGGCGCCCGCATCGCTTCCGCCGTCCCAGGAGCGCGCCGCTTCCCGGGTCGAGGCTGCCTCGCGCGATCCCTTCTCCGACCACGCCGTGCTCGTGAGCGGCTCCGACCCCGAGGCCCGGCGTGCGGTCGCCGCCGCCGGGCTCGCCTCGGCGGGCCTGCAGCTGCACACGATCGCGGCCACCGAGCTACCCGCCCAGGCCGGAGAGCGCGACACCCTCGCCCGCCTCTGGGAGCGAGAGGCGATCCTCGGTCGGAGCGGCCTGTTGATCGAGGTCGAGGACGGCGCCGAGCCGAACGTCCAGTGGCGGGTCGCTGCGTTCGCCGACACCTTCGCCCTGGGAGTCGTCGTCGGTGCGCGCGAGCCGGTGCGCGTGCGCCGGCGGGTCGCCGTTCGCGTCGATGTGGTCCGGCCGAGCGCGGACGAGCAGCGTCGACTCTGGGAGGCAGCGCTCGGCGAGCGGGCCGCGTCGCTGAACGGCTCCATCGATGCTCTGGTCACGCAGTTCGATCTCGGCGCGGAGGCGATCGGGGCGGCCTCGGCGCAGGTCGAGGGCGAGAGCACGGACCTCGCCGAGGCGCTCTGGGAGGCGTGTTGCGCGCACGCTCGACCACAGCTCGACGACCTCGCGCAGCGGATCGAGCCCATCGCCGGCTGGGGCGACCTCGTCCTGCCGACCACGCAGCTCGAGATCATCGCTCAGGTCGCGGCGCAGGTCCGCGGCCGAGCGCGCGTCTACGACGAGTGGGGATTCGCCCGCAAGAGCGCCCGCGGGCTCGGAATCGGCGTGCTCTTCGAGGGTCCGAGCGGCACCGGGAAGACGATGGCCGCGGAGGTCCTCGCCCGCGAGCTCGACCTAGACCTGTACCGGATCGACTTGAGCCAGGTGGTCTCCAAGTACATCGGTGAGACTGAGAAGAACCTGAAGCGCGTGTTCGACGCCGCCGAGTCGGGCGGCGCGATCCTGCTCTTCGACGAGGCGGACGCGCTGTTCGGGAAGCGCAGCGAGGTCAAGGACAGCCACGACCGCTACGCCAACATCGAGGTGAGCTACCTCCTCCAGCGGATGGAGGCGTACCGCGGCCTTGCGATCCTGACGACGAACGCGAAGGACGCGATCGACCAGGCGTTCATGCGGCGGCTCCGCTTCGTCGTGCGCTTCCCGTTCCCCGACGCCTCGGCCCGCGCGGAGATCTGGCGCCGGGTGTTCCCGGCGGAGACTCCGACCGCCGGCATCGACCCCGAGGCGCTGGCGGTGCTGAACATGGCCGGCGGAAACATCCGGAATATCGCGCTGGCCGCGGCCTTCATCGCCGCCGGGGCGGGCGAGAGCGTCGGGATGGGCCATCTGGCGGATGCGGCTCTGCGCGAGTTCCTCAAGCTCGGACGTCCGCTGACCGACGCGGAGGTGCGCGCGTGGACTTGAGTCCGGCCAGGCTCGAGCTCACCATCGACGAGGTCGTCCTCGATGGTGTCGAGCCCGGCGATCCACTGGTGGCGCAGGCGGTCGAGCAGGCGATCGGCGCCTCGCTCCGACCCCGGGGGGTAAGCGGGCCGGCCGTCGCAGCCGCGGTCGGCGAGACGATCCGCGAGCAGGCATCCCGATGAAGGAGCAACTGCAGGTGATGAGGGAGCCGGCGCGCGGGTCGATGCCGCCCGCGCGCTGCGCCTGCGGCGGGATCGTCGGCCCGGACGCAGAGTGCGCCGATTGCAAGGCGAAGCGGCTCCAGCGCGCGCAGTCCGAGCGGACCGTCTCCGAGACCGTCTCCGAGACGGCGGCACCAAAGGACCTCGGCTACGCGTTCTCCGAGGTTCGGGTGGACACCGATCAGCGCAGCGCGGGCTCGGTGCGCGGGCCGGTGCTGCAGCGGCAGCCGGCCGGGGGTGACCCGCACTGGGACTCGAGCCTGCTCACGATCACGCTCAGCTCCGATCGGAACGACTGCTTCGGCATCGCGACCCCGACGGCAAACGACCCCTACAGCGTCTGCGGATCGCCCGTCGTGCCCCCCTTCTGCCAGTCGGCGCGGGTTCCGTTCTGGCTCGAGTTCCTCGCCGACCGGGCGGGCCGCGCCCATCCCCAGCCGAGCGCCGGCCGCACCGTTACCGCCGACTTCGAGTTCAGGACGAGCGGCGGGCGGCTCACCCATTCGCGGCACGAGAAAGACGACAACCCCCGCTACGTCGGGCCGAACCTGTCGCTCGCGCCGAAGTTCGGCCACGATTTCACGGTCGGCACGGCCGAGAGCGGGCGACTCACGACCGTTGCGACCCTCGTCGACGGCGCGACTACCGTCAGGTACAGCGACGCGATCGACTTCCGGATCACGCCGTGCACGTGAGGGTCCCGTCCACCGCCCAGCCCGGGTTTGCGCCGCCCGTCGTCCACGACGTCCTGCGCGCCCCCGGCCGCCCGCTCAAGCTGCCAGTCCGGGCCGCGATGGAAGCTCAGCTCGGCCACGACTTCTCTCGCGTGCGGGTACACACAGACGTGCGTGCGGCGGAGTCTGCGCGCGCCGTCGGCGCCCTCGCGTACACGGTTGGCCGGGAGGTCGTCTTCGCGGAGGGACGCTTCGAGTCCGATGGCGGCGAGGGGCGGAGCCTGCTCGCCCACGAGCTTGCGCACGTGGTTCAGCAGCAGGGGGCCGCTGCCCCGTCGGGGGCACTGCAGATCGCACCTGCGACCGGCGCGGCGGAAGCCGATGCGGATCGTGCTGCGGCGGGGATCGCCGCCTCGCCGGCCGCGCAGCCGCGGTCGCTGCAGCGGAAGGTGGTCGTCAACCCGCCGGCCGCGTCCGGCCAGCCCCGGCCGGGCGAGTCGTTCTTCAACCGTTACGAGGCGCCATGAGAACGCGCGAAACGGCGACGGCTGTTCCCGCGAGGCGGTCTCCGACACCCCGTCCGACCGCCCTCGTTGCGCCGCCGGCGGCGGACACGACGGGCGTCTCGTTCGGCCACGACTTCTCACGCGTCGGCGTCGCGGCACCGGTTTTGCAGCGCCAGGCGGCGCCCGCGGCCGCCGCCGACATGACGCTCGAGGAGCTCAAGCGGACGATGCTCCGGCGCTTCGGCGTGATGACGATCCGCGCGGGAACGATGGACGAGCAGATCACCGATCTCACGTCGAGCCCGGCGACCGCTGGGGCACCGCACGCCCTGCCCAACTGGGCGCAGTGGTCGCCCGAACCCGAGTCGCCCCTCTACCGGCCGCTCATCGAGGCGTTTGAAGACGTCGACCTTGCCTTCGGCGGCTTTCCGACGACCACCGAGATCCTCTTCTTCAACGTCGAATACGCCTGGGACGGGACGCAGAAGGCGTGGATCACCAAGACGGGCACCCGCGCGAAGTTTGGGGCGAAGCAACTCTTCGTCTTCAAGTCGGCCCTGACCGTGGACTACCCGCTGCCGGGAGGCCGGAGCGTCGCGAAGAGCGGCGCGAAGAGTGCCGGCTCTGTCCCGATGAGTCCCGGCTCCTATCCGAGCAAACGCCGCGTCATCGCGCACGAACTCGGTCATGGCCTCACGGAGGCGGCGATGGGGCCGACGCCGGACGTGGCCGTCGACCGGGATCTGATCAAGGACTTCCGCCGCGCCGTCGGCTGGACCGCCCCCGATCCTGCGGAGCTGTTCGACATGGGCGTCAAGGCGGTCGAGAGCGCGGTCTCTGCGGGCACCAAGCCACCGCCGCCCGCGGCACCGATCACGCCGGGCAACTGGGACGAGCCGCGCTGGATCGAGCAGTCGATCTCCGAATACGCGGTCAAGGGAGGCCCGAGCGAGGACTTCGCCGAGTCGGTGATGGCCTACGTCTACGCGCCGAGCGTCCTCCGCGCCCGCTCGCCCCGGCGGTACCGATTTCTCGACGAGAGGAAGGCCCGGTGGCTGCCGCGCCTCCAGAGCCTCCCGCGGATCGGCGACTTCCCACCACCGCGAGGAGACGCGCGTGTGGGTTGACGCGGCCGTCCGTCAGCCTGCGCGAGCCCGGACGGCCCCGGTCTTGCTGAGGTGCGCGTGCGGCGGCGTCGTGGGGCCGGGGGGCGAGTGCGCCGCGTGCAGGCAGAAGCGGCTTCCGCGGCAGGCGCGGGCCGCCGTGCCCGACCTGGCGCCACCGATCGTGCACGACGTCCTGCGCGCGAGCGGCCGCCCGCTCGAAGGGCCGGTTCGGGCGGCGATGGAGGCGCGCCTCGGACACGACTTCTCGCAGGTGCGGGTGCACACCGACACACGCGCGGCAGAGTCGGCCAGAGCGGTCGACGCGCTCGCCTACACGGTTGGCCGGGACGTCGTCTTCGACCAAGGGCGCTTCGCGCCTGCGAGCGGGGAGGGAATGCGCCTGCTCGCCCACGAGCTCGCGCACGTGAAGCAACAGGCGCCCGTCGGAGGCCAGCACCCGGCCGAGCTTCGGGTCGCCGCCGGCGGCGATCGGAGCGAGGCCGAAGCCGAGGCTGCCGCCGCCGCGAAGGGCGTCACCGATGCTTTCTCCGTTCGCTCCCCGCGTCTCGTGCAGCGCCAGCCGCAGCCCGAAGGGAAGACGAAGCCGCCGCTGATCCCGATGCCGGTGTTCGACGAGTTCGATCCGATGGTGATGGTGCCCGACGTACCGGGCGTGCCGAGCTTTCTGCGCGGCCAGCAGGTCAAGCTCAGCACCCTCCGCCAGGCGCTCGACGCTCTTGGAGGCAACGTGCCCTCCCTCGGCGGCGGCGGGGGCGCCGCCGGGGACGTCTGTAGCCTTCGAGTGCCGGATTTCGAGAAGGTCACGTCAGGCCCCCTCACCGGCCTCTGCTGCCCTAAGGGCAGACGGGATCTTCCTGACCGGTGCTGCCCGCCGCGCGCCCTCGCGGGGCTGGATCTCCGCTGCTGCGGCCCCGACGAGGTCGTCATCCAGGGCAAGTGCGTGCGCCCGGCGCTCGCGCCCCCGGTGTCACCGGTCCCCCTACCGCGCCCTGCGCCCGGCCCGACACCGGGCCCGGCTCCAGCCCCGAAGACGACCGCCCCGCCGCTATTCCCGTTCCCCACGCTTCGCTTCCCGACCATCCAGTCCGACACGATCGACCACTTCGACCCGGACAGCTCCACCATCCCGCCGGGCGCTTCGGACAAGCTCGACCAACTGGCCGCCCGGACCAAGCTCCACCCGGACGCGCTCGTGCACGTCGACGGCCACACCGACAGCACGAACACGCCCGCATACAACAAGCCGCTCTCGGACCGACGCGCCGGGGCGGTCCGCGACGCGCTGATCGCCCGCGGCGTGGACGGCTCCCGGCTGGTCGTCAAGGGCCACGGCGAAGGGCAGCTTCTCTTCCGTCCGGAGAAGAACGACGAGGAGAAGGCGCGCAACCGGCGTGTCGAAGTGTGGCTCCTCATTCCGTCCGCCGGATCGCTGGGCGGTGTCCTGCGGCTGCCGACTCCGATGAGCTCGAGCGCCGGCGGGGAGCATTGAGTCATGGCGTCCGAGTTCCCCGGCACCCCGAAATTCCTCAAGGGCGCGCTCGTCGTCTTCGAGACGATCGCGCCGATCCCGACGAACCTCATCGCCTTCCAGTACAACCCGGACTCGGTCAGCCGTACGTTCCAGCAGCAGGCTGGTGCGAGCGGCGGGGATCCGCGGCGCAATGCCGGCGACACGCAGAACGTCCTGGCCCCGACGGAGAGCCTACGTTTGTCGGTCGAGCTGGACGCGGCCGACCAGCTCGAGCAGGCGAACCCGATCGCGATCGCCACGGGGCTCCACCCGACGCTCGCGGCGCTCGAGCTTCTCCTCCACCCGCCTTCGACGGAGGTCATCCTCGGCAAGATCCTCGCTGCGGTCGGCTCGGCGCGGGTGACGCCGGCGAAGGCCCCGCTGGTCCTCCTCGTCTGGGGCCCGCTGCGGGTGGTGCCGGTCCGCGTCGAATCGGTGTCGATTACGGAGGAGGCGTTCGATCAGCTCCTCAACCCGATCCGGGCGAAGGTCGAGCTCGGCCTGCGCACGCTGACCGAGAAGGAGCTGAAGGCCGCCGGGCCGCCCTTCGACACGCTCGCGCTCGTCAACCTGATCGCCAAGGAAGTGCTCGCCCGCACCCAGGCGGTTGCGGCCGTCGCCGACGTCGCGGGCTCGGCGTCCTTCTCGTTCACGGGGGGGATCTGATGTTCGCGCCCGGCTCCCGCTACGAACGCGTGCCGCAGGCGATCTACGTCACACGCGACGGAGGCCAGATCCCCTACGTCCGCCTTCGTCCGTTCCCGCCGGCCGCGCCGAGCGTTCAGGTTCACGAGGTCACCGCCTACGAGCGGCTCGACCTGGTCGCCTACCGCTTCTACGGCGACTCCGAGCAGTTCTGGCGGATCTGCGACGGCAACGGCGAGCTCCGGCCCGACGACCTCGAGGTCGTCGGGAAGCGGCTCCGAATCCCGCTGGCGGTGCGCTGATGCAGGGCGCGGGCTACACGCTCACGATCGCGATGGCGCCGATGCCGCCGCCGCTGCTCGAAGCGGTCCAGGAGATCGAGGTCGAATGCTCGCTCGACGAGGCAAGCGTCCTCCGCATCCGCTTCGGGGTCACGAAGACGCTGATCGGCGACTGGAGCATCCTCGATCTCGACCCGTTCCGGCCGTTCGTCCCGATCGGGCTTCGCGTTCAACGCGGGCTCGGTCCGCCCGAGGCGATCGTCAACGGCTACGTGACGGAGCACAACGTCCGGTACGCGGACGAGGCGGGTGGCTCGACGCTCGAGGTGACCGGGATGGACGCCACCCTGCTGATGAACCTCCAGGAGACCATCAAGCCCTGGCCGAACCTGCCGGACAGCGCGATCGCGGCTGCGATCTTCGGCATGCACGCGATCGTCCCGAACGTCGACCCCACCGCGCCGGTGCTGATCGAGCCCGAGGGGACGACGATCCAGCGCGGCACGGACATCCGCTTCCTGCGGCGGCTCGCCCGGCGAAACGGCTTCGACTGCTACGTGCAGCCTGAACCGCTCACCGGCCTAGACCTCGGTTACTTCAAGGCACGCTCCCTGTTCGGGCTGCCGCAGGCCGTGCTCTCGGTCGGCTTCGGCGCAGAGACGAACGTCCACGACTTCCGCGTGCGCTACGAGCTCGCCAAGCCGACCGCAGCGCTCGGCGTCGGACTGGACGTCCCGACGAAATCACCGCAGCCCGCGCTCGCCCCGGTGGCGCTCGAGTTCCCCCTCGGGCTCGAAGGGACGCTGTTGCGCGAGATCCCGCCCGCTCTCGTCCGGCCCGCGGACACCGGTCTGCCGCGCACGGCCGACCTGCAGAAGGCGATCCAGTCGGAAGTCGACCGCTCCGCTCGCGCCGTCCTCGCCGAAGGCACGGTCGGACTCGACGTGCCGGTGCTGCGACCCGGCGGCCTCATCAACATCCGCGGCGCGGGTCGCCTGTACAACGGCTCCTACTTCGTGACGCGCGTGCGTCACACCATCTCGCAGGGCCACTACGAGCAGCACTTCGAGGCTGAGCGAAACGCAGTCACGGAGACGGGCGCCGAGCTGTACGTGGAGATCGCATGAGACGTCCTGTGTCAACCCTCGGCGGTGAGCAGCCGGTTGAGGCTGCCGTGGCGGCTGGGTTGGTGGGTCTGTTGGTCTTGCCAGAGGCGCCAGATGATGCGGAGCCAGGCGCGGCCGGGGATGCGGATCGCGTG
>JBBRYP010000013.1:0-78211 GCA_038237515.1 Gaiellales bacterium | reverse complement strand
GGAGATCGACCTCCACCCGAACGTCGTCTCGAACCTGGAGATGGGCTACCTGTACGAGGAGCTCGTCCGCAAGTTCTCCGAGCTCTCGAACGAGACGGCCGGCGAGCACTTCACGCCGCGCGAGGTGATCCGCCTGATGGTGAATCTCCTCGTCGTCGAGGACGGGGACGTGCTGACGAGGCGCGGCATCGTCAAGACGCTCTTCGACCCGGCCTGCGGGACGGGCGGCATGCTCTCAGTGGCCGACTCTCGTTGCGGCGCCACTTCTTCCGCCACCTGCACGGCCTGTCGCTCGACTTCCTCGACCGGCGCCGGCTCGGCGATCTCGTCTCGCGCCTGACGGGCGACGTCTCGACGATCGAGACCTACGCCGTCTCCGGGCTCGGCGACGCCCTCGCCTATGGCCTGCGCGTCGCCTTCTTCGCCGCTGCGCTCTTCTACCTCAGCTGGCAGCTCGCGCTCGCCGCGCTACTCCTGACGCCGCTCTTCCTGGTCGCGACGCGCCTCTTCACGCGGCGGATCAAGGAAGCGTCGAGCGAGAAGTGCCGCCGCTCGGGCTCGATCAGCGCGATCGCCGAGGAGAGCCTCTCGAACGCGCTGCTCGTCCAGGCCCCTACGGGCAGGAGGATCACGAGCTCGATCGCTTCCAGCGCGAGAGCCTCGGGAACCTCGCCGCCGAGCTTTGTTCGGCGCGGCTGAAGTCGATCTACGCGCCTCTGATCGACCTTCTCGAGTCGGGCGGGCTGCTGACCGTGGCCGGCGTCGGGACCTGGGAGCTCTCGCGGGGGCGGATCTCGATCGGCGGCCTGCTCGTCTTCCTCACCTACCTGAACCAGCTCTACAGCCCGATCCGGCGGCTCGGCCGGCTCGGCAACAGCGTGTTCGCGGCGTCCTCTGCCGCCGAGCGGGTGATCGAGTTCCTGGATCAGCGCCCCTCGGTGGTCGAGCGGCCGCAGGCGCTCGAGCTTCGGCGCGCCCGCGGGACCGTCGTCTTCGACAGCGTCTCCTTCCGCTACGCGGGGACACGCGAGCACGCGCTCTCGGACGTCTCGCTCGCGGTCGCGCCCGGCGAGACGCTGGCCCTCGTCGGCCCGAGCGGCGCCGGCAAGTCGACGATCGCGAAGCTCGTCGTGCGCTTCTACGATCCGGAGGGAGGTCGGATCTCGATCGACGGGCACGACGTTCGTCACCTCACGCTGCGGTCGTTACGCGCAAACGTCGCCCTGCTCCTGCAGGAGACGCTCGTGTTCGACGGCACGGTGCGCGAGAACATCGCCTACGGACGCCCCGATGCAACCGACGAGGAGGTTGTGATGGCGGCAGCGGCGGCCGACGCGCACGAATTCATCCTCGCTCTGCCGGAGCGCTACGACACGCTGGTGGGCCAGAAGGGACGCCTGCTCTCCGGCGGCCAGCGACAGCGGCTCGCAATCGCCAGGGCGACGCTCCGCGACGCTCCTATCCTCCTCCTCGACGAGCCGACGACCGGCCTCGACGCCGACTCCGCGGAGCGGATCCTGGCGCCGCTGCGCCGTCTGATGGAGGGACGGGCCACGATCGTGATCTCGCACAATCTGCTCACCGTGCGCGACGCGACGACGATCCTGGTGCTCGAGAACGGGAGGATCACCGGGCGCGGGAGCCACGAAGAGCTGATCGGTGCGAGCGAGACCTACCGGCGGCTGTACGAACGGCACCGCCTCGAGGCGCCGGCCAGCGCGTGAAGGAGGAGGCGCCGCAGGCGAGGCGGGCGCGCTGGGCGTTTCGGGTGGGCGCCGAGCTCGCTCCCGGCTACCGCGTTGTCGAACACCTCAGTCGCGCCCGCGACCTCGACGTGTACGACGTCTGGAGCGAGGAGCGAGGGTGCCGGTGCGTCGCGAAGGTGGTCCGCCCGGACCGGCTGGAGCTCGAGGGCCCGCGGCGCCACCTGCTTCGCGAGGGGCGCCTGCTCCTCGAGCTCACGCATCCGCACATCGTGCGGGCGTATGAGTTCCTGGAGGCGCAGCCAGCGCTGATCCTGGAGACACTCACGGGCGCCACCCTCTCCTGGATCGTGCGCGACCTACGCGAGCGAGGGCGGCGCCTGCCGCTCCAGGACCTCGTCCACCTCGGGCTCCACCTCGGCTCGGCGCTTCGCTACCTCCACCGGCACGACTTCCTCCATCTCGACCTGAAGCCGTCGAACGTCGTTTCCGAGCAGACGCTCGCGAAGCTGATGGACCTGAGCGTCGGGCGGCCGCCCGGCCCGCTTCCGGGCCAGGTCGGTTCGTACGCATACATGTCGCCCGAACAGCTGAGGGCCGGGGAGGCGACGGCTGCGACCGACGTCTGGGGCTTGGGGATGGTGCTCTTCGAGGCGGCCGCAGGCGAGCCACCGTTCGGGCGGCGGGGCCGTCGCGGTCACAGGCAGC
This sequence comes from Gaiellales bacterium, assembly GCA_038237515.1. Lineage (GTDB taxonomy): Bacteria > Actinomycetota > Thermoleophilia > Gaiellales > Gaiellaceae > JBBQDZ01. The sequence goes on along the minus strand of JBBRYP010000013.1, from coordinate 75,800 downwards.
GCGCTCCCGGGCTGCGGACGGTACGCAGGATGCCGGGCCCCTTCGCGGCCGTCGTCGATGGATGCCTCGAACTCGAGCCGGAGCGGCGGCCGCAGCTTGCGGAGATCGCCGAACCCCTCGGCTCGCTTGGATGACGAGCAGCAACGTCGGTGGTCCGGCCAAGGCCGTAGGCTTCCCATCGTGACCGATCTTCCCCTCACCGGTGGCTGCCTCTGCGGCGCGGTGCGCTTCGAGGTCTCCGAGCCGCTCGTCTCGGCGAGCTACTGCCATTGCACCCGCTGCCAGCGGCGGACGGGGACAGCCGCGGCTGCTTCTGCCCGCGTCGCGCCCGGGTCGTTCCGGATCACCACGGGCGAGGAGCTCGTTCGCGGCTTCCAGCCGCCCGACGGGTTCGCGAAGGACTTCTGCTCGAGCTGCGGCGGTGCGCTCTGGAGCCGCGATCCGAACAACCCGGAGACAATCGGGGTGCGGCTCGGCGCCTTCGATTCGGATCCGGGTATCCGGCCGACGTACCGGCAGTTCGTCGCCTACGCCGCGCCCTGGGAGCCTCTTCCGGACGACGGTCTACCGTGCCATCCTGAACGGCGGCCGCCGGCGCCCTGAGGCGCTACCGCCGCGGCAGCGCCTGAAGCTCCCGCAGGAAGGAGCCGCCGCCGACGAGGCGCGAGGCACCGGCGCCCGCCGCGGCTCGAAGCCCGCGGTCGGAGGTGACGAGCCAGTGATCCTCGCCGCGTGCGTCCAGCTCCGCGGCCTCGCGCACGAGCCACTCGTCGGCCGTCTCGTCGCCAGTGCCAACGACCGTCGCCGCCCCGTCGAGCACGCTGTGGCCTAAGAACCCGCCGGGAGCCGCGCGGTCGAAGACCACGACGACGCGATGCCCGTGAAGCGCGGCCCAGTCGCGACAGCGGTCGAGCACCTCCTCGCCGGTCATGTTCGGCCAGGCCGATCGGCGGACGTTGGAGGCATCGACGAGCACGACGGCCACTCCGGCAGCTTGCCTCGTCAGGTTCGCTTGCGACGTTGCCGGCGGCCGCAGTAGTGGCAGGTCTCGACGACGACGCCCCGCACCGGATGCGCAGGGTAATCGTGATGCCCGCGGCGCAGGCACCGCAACCGGGACCTCAACGACTGCCACTTGCCCATAGACCCTTCTCGACGACGGCGCGTGGCGCGCCGTTCGTCAACGCTATGCGGAAACTTCCCCGGTGGTTTGGCGCGGGCCGAGGATCAGAGCCGGGCGAGGCGGATGACGGCATAGACGAGCCCGCCGACCCAGGCGATCTCGACGCCGACGATCATGAGCAGCGGCACGATCGTCTTCGTGGCGGAGGCGAGCTTGCGCTTCCGAGGCATCGGCCCCTGTATCGGCGGGCGCCGCTCGGAGATTGAGGATCGTCACCTCTGCTGCGGCCGCACGCGAAGCTCGCTGTGTCATCACGCGACGCGTACGCTCGCGCATCAAGCGGGCTCGTACACGGAGACGTGCCGGACACTGGTCGCGTCGAAGGCCTCGCCGCCCCAGCCTCCCCAGCGCTCGCGCAGGCGCAGGCCTGCGAGTCGCGCCATCAGGTCGAGCTCGGGAGGCCAGACGTACCGCAGGTCGACCGGGTAGAAGCGGATGCCGTCCTCGCGAAGCCGGACGTGCTGGGAGGTGACCCGCTGGCCGACGGGATCGTGGGAGCTGACGTCGAGCCACACCTCCTCCAGCTCGACCCGCGTCGTCTGGACGCGCTGCTCCCGGTCGAAGCGCGTCAGATCGGGGACAAAGGCCTCGAGGGCGAAGACCCCGCCGGAGCCGAGCAGCGCCGCGACGTTCGAGATGCAGCGGAGCTGCTCCTCCTGCGTGCGCAGCGCGAAGAAGGTGTTGAACGCGACGAAGACGAGCGAGAACGGCGCCTCGACGGGTGGGTCGACGAAGTCGCCGAAGACAACGGTGACCCGGTCGGCGTCGGGTTTGGCGCGCAACTTCGCGACCATTTCCTCCGAAGCGTCGACGCCGTGCACTTCGAGACCGCGCGCGGCGAGCGGCAGCGCGAGGCGTCCGGTGCCGACCGCGAGCTCGAGTACACGACCTCCGCGCGCGAGGCCGACCAGAGCCTCGACGGCCGCGTCGGTGTCTAGGGCCTCGTAGAGCCCGTCGTAGACCTCGGCGATGCGGTCGCCGTAGGTCCGCGCCCCGTAGCCCTGCATTTGCGAAGGCTACCGTCTGTAGCAGAGCGCTAGCGTTGCGCTAGCATAAACCGGTGGCTACCCTTCACGCCCGCAACGTCTCCGATCACCTGTACGAGGCTTTGCGCCTGCGGGCGGAGGAGAACGGTCGCTCGATCGGGGCGGAGGCGATCGCGATCCTGGGAGACACGCTCCTCCGCACCCTGCCGGGCACGGTGGCGCATGGCCCGTTCCGTGCCGGCGGGCCCGGCCTTCGCCGGCGCAGCGCCGGCGGCGGAGACTTCCTCAGCCGCTTCACGCCGCGTGGGCGGCGGGTTCTCGTCGCTGCCCAGGAAGAGGCTCGGGCTCTGGGCCACGACTACCTCGGCACCGAGCACCTGCTGCTCGCTGCGCTCGGGGTGCTCGAGTCGCACACGGCGAAGGTGCTCTCGCTCTCGGGGATTCAGGTCGAGGGCGTCCGCGCCGAGGTGGAGCGCGTGGTCGGCCGAGGCGAGGGCGCGCGCGAGCCGGGCCCGATGCCGTTCACGAAGCGCGCGAAGAAGACGCTGGAGCTCGCCATACGCGAGGCGCTCGCGGTGGGCCTGGCAAGGATCGAGCCCGAGCACGTCCTCGTCGCCCTCGGCGGCGAGGGCGAGGGAGTGGCCGCGCAGGTTCTCTCGAGTTTCGGCGTCGACGCGCCGACGCTGCGAGGTCTCCTGCTCTCAGCCCCCTCGCTCGCCGCCACGGTCGAGGCGCGCTCCGCCCACAAGGAATTCTGCGTCCTCGAGCTCGAGGGCGACGCGCACGCGTGGGAGGCAGCGCTGAACGAGGCGGTCGCGGACGGCTACCAGCTCGTTCAGATCGTCGAGCGGCGGGCGATCCTCAGGCTGGCGTGAGGGTGCTGTCGAGCGCCCGGCGCAGTCCTGCGACGTAGGCGCCGAGCGCCGCAGGCCCCTCGTCGGCCACCTCGACGGCCCGGGAGCCGACGACGATTCCGTCGACGAGCTCCGCGGCAGCTCGCGCGTGCTCCGGCGTCGAGATTCCGAAGCCTGCGTGGAGAGGACGGTCGGTGAGGGCGCGCGCCCGCCGCGCGAGACCTGCGAGCGCCGGTGAGAGCTCGCCGCGTGAGCCCGTGGTGCCGGTGAGGGTGACGAGGTACAACCAGCCGTCCGTTTCCGTAGCGGCGAGCGCCAGGCGCTCGTCCGTCGAGGTCGGCGCCACGAGCTGGACGCGCCGCAGGCCCGGCCTCGCACCCGCGGGGAGGTCGGCGACGATGAGGCTCGTCGCTCCGGCCGAGCGCGCATCCGACTCGAAGCGCCCGTAGCCGTAGGCCTCCAGGAGCGACGAGTACGTCATCGGGATCAGCGGGCAAGGAACGCGGGCCCGGACCTGCGCGAGACATTCGAGGCAGGCCCCGGTGCGCATGCCCCGCGCGAGCGCGCGCTCGGCGGCACGGCGGATGACGGGGCCGTCGGCGAGAGGGTCCGAGAACGGGAAGCCGATCTCGACGACGTCCGCGCCCGCCTCGACCGCCGCCTCAGCCAACTCGGGCGTGTCTGGATCCGCCATCAGGTACACGACGAGGGTCTTCATGGGTTCGCTTTCGTCACGATTCCGGCGCAGATTCGTGCAGGCCCGGGAGCTACCCTCGAGTTTCCCCTGGGTGGGAGGGGGTTTGGGATGAGACCGCCCCTCGGCGCGCCAGTACCTCGGCGAGATCCTTGTCACCGCGGCCGGAGAGGCAGACGAGCACGAGCTCCTCGTCCAGCTCCTTCGCTCGCGCGAGCGCGTGCGCCGGCTCGAGCGCCGGGATGATCCCCTCGCTGCGCGCCAGCGCGCGAAACGCCTCGAGCGCCTCCTCGTCGGTCGCGCTCACGTAGTCGGCCCGGCCGAGGTCGCGCAGGAACGCGTGCTCGGGCCCGACACCCGGGTAGTCGAGACCGGCGGAGATCGAATGGGCGTCGACGATCTGGCCGTCGGCGTCGGCGAGGAGCGACGAGCGCGTCCCGTGCAGCACACCCGCCCTCCCATCGCCGAGCGAGGCCGCCCCTGCCGCCTCCACGCCGAGGAGCCGAACGGCGGAGTCGTCCAGGAACCCGGCGAACATGCCGATCGCGTTCGATCCGCCCCCGACGCACGCGACCACCACCTCCGGCAGACGACCCTCGGCCGACAGGAACTGACCCCGCGCCTCCCGACCGATCACGGCTTGCAGCTCGCGGACGATCTCGGGATAGGGGTGGGGGCCGACGCACGAGCCGATCAGGTAGTGGGTCGTCTCGACGTTCGTGATCCAGTCGCGAATCGCCTCGCTCGTGGCCTCCTTCAGTGTGCGGGTCCCGAACTCGACCGGCCGCACCTCGGCCCCGAGCAGCCCCATGCGCTCGACGTTCGGCCGCTGCCGCCGCATGTCCTCGGCGCCCATGTAGACGACGCAGTCGAGCCCGAAGCGCGCGCAGACGGTGGCGGTCGCGACCCCGTGCTGGCCCGCCCCCGTCTCCGCGACGATCCTCGGTTTGCCGAGCCTCCGAGCGAGCACCGCCTGGCCGAGCGCGTTGTTGAGCTTGTGCGCGCCCGTGTGCAGCAGATCCTCACGCTTCAGGTAGAGGCGCTTGCCGGGCGCGAACCGCCGGGCGAGCGTCAGCGGCGTCGGCCGGCCCGCGTAGTTCGCCGCCAGCGCGTCCAGCTCGGCGCGGAACGACTCGTCGGCGGCGGCGGCGCGCCAGCCCGACTCGAGCTCGTCGAGCGCCGGAACGAGCGTCTCCGGCACGTAGCGGCCTCCGTAGGCCCCGTAGAGGCCGGCCTCGGGCGCAGCCGGCTCGGGCGCAGGCTTCACCGGGCGGCCTCGACGAACGCGCGGACACGGTCCGGATCCTTGATCCCCGGCGCAAGCTCGAGCGACGAGCTCGCGTCGACCGCCCACGGGTGCACCGACCGGATCGCCTCGCGCACGTTCTCCGGCGAGAGTCCGCCCGCCAGCATCACGCGCCCCTGCGCGCGCCGCGCGCGCTCGAAGTGCATCGGGTCGGCCTGCTCCCACGGAAGGTCGACGACCTGGGCGATCACTCGCTCGTCGCGCAGCAGAACCGCGTCGCGGCTGCGATGGCCGTTCTCGCGTTCGTAGAGCTGCGCGAGGTCGCTCACCGCCTCCCCCCGCTCGCCGACGAAGACGGCGACCGACAGCATCGTCTCCGGCACGGGCAGCACCGCCGCCGCCCGCCTCGGGCTCTCCTTCGCGAGGATGAACCCCGCGAGATCGGCCCCGGCCTCGGCGGCGACGGCGAGGTCCTCGACACGCGTCAGGCCGCAGATCTTGACGAGCGGCCGCGAGAGGAGCTCGCGCAGCCGCCCCGCGGGATCGTCGGCGCGCATGAGTGCCGAGCCGACGAGCACGGCATCGGCTCCGGTCAGCTCCGCGGAGGCCGCCTGCGCCCTCGAGTCGATCCCGCTCTCGGCGATCAGGCAGGCTTCCGGTCGCCGCGCACGGGCAGCCGCGAGCAGCTCGAGCTGGGCGTCGCGCTCGATGCGAAACGTCGTCAGGTCGCGGGCGTTGACGCCGATCGGATCGGCGTCGAGCATGATCGCCCGCTCGAGCTCGTTCGCGTCGTGCGCCTCGACCAGGGCGTCGAGGCCGAGCTCGGCCGCGTATCGCCGAAGTGCATAGGCGCGCTCGTCGTCGAGGTCGCGCAGGAGCAGCAGGATCGCGTCGGCTCCGGCGAGCTTCGCCTCGAGCAGCTCGCTCCCCTCGCGGAAGAAACCCTTTGCGAGGAGCGGGAGCCGCGTCGCTCCGCGCGCCGCTACGAGATCCTCCAACGACCCGTCGAAGCGCTCGTCGACGAGGATCGAGACGGCGGCGGCGCCGGCGGCTTCGAAGCCGGCAGCGAGCGCGGCGGGATCGGCGCCGGGGCGCAGAGCACCCGCGGATGGCGATCGCCGCTTCACCTCGGCGATCGCGCCGAGGCCCGGCGCGAGAAGGGCATCGCGGAACCGGCCGCTCAAGCCGCGTCCTCCAGCCGCGAAAAGGCGACGAGCTCCTCGAGCCGACGAGCAGCAGCGCCGGAGTCGAGCGCCTCGCGGGCGTAGCCGATCCCGTCGCGCAGGTCGCGCGCGAGGCCTCCGGCGGCGATCGCGCCGGCGGCGTTCAGCAGGATCGCGTCGCGACGGGCGCCGGCGGCGCCCGCGAAGACCGCCCGGATGTGGTCGGCGTTCTCCTGCGGACTCCCGCCCGCAAGCTCCTCGGCCCCGCAGCGGCCGATCCCCAGCTCGCGCGGGTCGACCTCCCGCTCCGAGACCGTCCCGTCGAGCACCTCGCAGACGAGGTTCGGACCGGCCGGTGAAAGCTCGTCGATGCCGGCGGCGCCGTGGACGACGAAGGCCCGGCGCGCGCCGAGGCGCGCGAGGACCTCCGCGATCGTCCTCACGAGCTCGGGCGAGTAGACGCCGACCACCTGGGCCCGCGCACCGGCGGGGTTCGTCAATGGCCCGAGGACGTTGAAGACCGTCCGCGCGGCCAGCTCCCTGCGCACCGGCGCCGCGTGGCGCATCGCCGGGTGATGGGTCGGCGCGAAGAGGAAGCCGAAACCGAGCTCGTCGATCGAGCGCTCGATCCGCTCGGGCGGAAGGCTCAGCTCGAAGCCGAGGGCTTCGAGCACGTCGGCCGACCCCGAGGCCGAGGAGACCGCCCGGTTCCCGTGCTTGGCGACTCCCGCGCCGGCCGCCGCGGCCACCAGGGCCGCCGCCGTGGAGATGTTGAACGTGCGCCCGCCGTCGCCGCCGGTGCCGGCTGTGTCCACGAGGTCCTCGCGGCGTGGGTGTACCCCGATCGCGTGCTCGCGCATCGCCTCCGCACACCCCGCGATCTCGTCGGCCGTCTCCCCCTTCAGCCGCAGCGCGACGAGGAAGCCGCCGATCTGGGCGGACGTCGCCTCGCCGCGCATGATCGTGCCCATCACCTCACGTGCGTCCGCGCGGGTCAGCGATCTCCCCTCCAGGAGCTGGGCGAGCGCCGCGACGATCACCGGCCGATCCCGAGAAAGTTCCGCGCAAGGTCGCCACCGAGCGGTGTGAGCACCGACTCCGGGTGGAACTGGACACCCTCGATCGGGAGCTCCCGGTGGCGGACCGCCATCACCTCGCCGTCCGGGGCGGTCGCGGTCACCTCGAGCTCCTCGGGGATCCTCGTGGCCGCGAGGGAGTGGTAGCGCCCCGCGGCGAAGTCCTGAGGCACGCCCATGAACAGGCCGCGTCCGTCGTGGCGCACGGTCGTCGCCTTGCCGTGGACGAGGCTGCGAGCCCGCCCGACCTCGCCTCCGAACGCCTCGACGATCGCCTGGTGGCCGAGGCAGACGCCGAGCGTGGGAATCCGCCCGGCGAGGCTGCGGACGATCGCGGGCGTGTTGCCGGCGGCAGCGGGCTGTCCCGGGCCGGGGGAGACGACCAGGTGCGAAGGCGCGAGGCGTTCGGCCTCCTCCGCGTCGACCTCGTCGTTTCGTCGCACGACCACCTCCTCCCCGAGCTCCTCGAAGAGGTGGGCGAGGTTGTAGGTGAACGAGTCGTAGTTGTCGACGAGCAGGATCACGCCGCGCGCGCCTCCGCCAGATCGATCGCCGTCTCGAGTGCCCGCAGCTTGTTCAAGCATTCCTGGTGCTCGGCGGCAGGGTCCGACCCGTCCACGATTCCGGCGCCGGCCTGGAGGAAGGCGACTCCCTCGTGAAGCACGATCGTCCGGATCGCGATGCAGGTGTCGAAGGCCCCGCCGGGGAGGGAGTAACCCACGGCGCCAGCGTACGGGCCGCGGCGGTATTTCTCGAGCTCCGAGATGATCTGCATCGCGCGCACCTTCGGTGCCCCGGACACGGTGCCGGCGGGAAAGCTCGCACGGAGCAGGTCGAAGGGCGTGACGCCGGGGCGAAGCTCCCCGGCGACCTCCGATACGAGGTGCGTGACGTGCGAGAAGCGCTCCGCCTCGAGGAACCGCTCGACCCGGACCGTTCCCGGAAGGCAGACGCGGGAGAGGTCGTTGCGGCCGAGGTCGACGAGCATGATGTGCTCGGCCCGATCCTTCTCGGAGGCGAGGAGCCGCTGCGCGTCACCCTCTCCCGGTCGCGTGGTCCCGGCGATCGGGTTGAGGCTCGCGCGCGCGCCCTCGGCCTTGACGAGCGTCTCGGGCGAGGAGCCGACGAGTGCCAGACCGTCGAGCTCGAGCAGGAAGAGGTACGGGGAGGGATTGACGCGGCGAAGCGCCCGATAGAGCTCGACCGCCGACGCGGAGGTCGGCCGCTCGGCTCGCTGGGAGAGGACGATCTGGAAGGCGTCTCCGGCCGCGATGTGCTCCCGCGCCGCCGCGACTGCGCGCTCGTACTCGAAGCGCGAGGGGAAGCGACGGATCGGGCCGGCCGATCGGCGTGCGGCGCCGGCGGGGCCGGGTGCGCCGAGCGGCACCTCGAGCAGCCTCGTCACCACAACGGGGTCGCCGCACAGGAGCTCCGCCATCCCCGCGGCGTGGTCGAAGCGGACGAGCGTCTCCGCGACGACGAACCGGCTCTCCGGAAGGCCCGGGCCCCGGTCGGGCAATGGGACGGTCGGCTCGAGCGTCGCGGCGTAGTCGTAGGCGAGGTAGCCGACCACGGCCTCCCCGAGCGTCTCCGCCTCCTCGAAGCCGACGATGCGCGAACCCGTGCCGACGAGGGAGTAGCGCCCCAGCCGCCCCTGCTCGACCGACTCGAGCAGGAAGCTCGCCCGGCCGGTCCGGCGGAGCTGGAGGTAGGCCCCGAGCGGGGTGACGAGGTCGGTGGGGATGACGGTCGAGGCGATCATGTGTGCGCAAAACGAAAAGACCCCCGGTTGGAGGTCTTCGAGCGGTGCGGGTGGCGTCCGGCTCAGATCAGCGAACGCTCCCGCCCCGCTTGCCGCGCCAGTCCCACGTCCAGATGTGAGGGATGAGAGTCATCGTGGGCTGAGAGTAGCGCAGGTTCAATTGACGCCGTCAACCCGAAAGGGTGATCTCGTTCTCGCAGCTCCGGGGGGTGATTCCGGTGGAGGCGAGGCGCGTTGTTACGCTGGCCGCGGTGCCCCGATCAGTGATCGTGTCCGCAGTCCGCACGCCGTTCGCCAAGCTCGGTGGCGGCCTTCGCGGCCACGAGGCGACCGAGCTCGGGGCAATTGCGATCCGCGGCGCGCTCGAGCGCGTCGAGATCCGGGACGACGAGGTCGAGTACGTGATCATGGGGCAGGTACTGCAGGGCGGAGCCGGCCAGGCGCCCGCGCGCCAGGCCGCGATCGGGGCCGGCCTCCCGATCCAGGTGCCGGCCGACACGATCAACAAGGTCTGTGCCTCGTCGATCAGGGCGGTCGAGCTCGCGGACCAGATGATCCGATCGGGTGACCACAGCGTGATCGTCGCCGGCGGGATGGAGTCGATGTCGAATGCGCCCTACATCCTCAAGCAGGCGCGCTTCGGCTACCGGCTCGGAGACGGGTCGCTGATCGACCTGATGACCCACGACGGGCTCACGTCGAGCTTCGACAAGCGTCACATGGTCGAGCAGGCGTCCTTCGTCTCCCGCGAGCTCGGCATCTCCCGCGAGGATCAGGATCTCTGGGCCCTCCGCTCGCACGAGCGCGCCGCCCGGGCCGTCGACGAGGGCCGCTTCCGGGAGGAGATCGTCCCGGTCGGCGAGCTGGAGGTCGACGAGGGCCCTCGGAGGGACACCTCGATCGAGAAGCTCGCGCGGCTGAAGCCCGTCTTCGACCCGGAGGGGACGACGACGGCGGGAAACGCCCCGGGCGTGAACGACGGAGCCGGCGCGCTCGTCGTCTGCAGCGAGGAGTTCGCGCGCAAGCGCGGCCTCGAGGTCCTGGCGACGATCGTGGCGCAGGGGTACGTGGCGGACGACTTCGCGTATCTCGCACGAACGCCGGCCCGGGCCGGCAAGGTGGCGCTCGAGAAGGCGGGGCGGTCGATCGACGACGTGCGGCGCGTGGAGCTGAACGAGGCCTTCTCGTCGGTCGTGCTCAACTCGACGAAGCTGCTCGGCGCCGATCCTGAGCGCGTGAACGTCAACGGCGGCGCCGTGGCGCTCGGGCACCCGATCGGCGCCTCCGGTGCCAGGATCCTCGGCACGATGATCTACGAGCTCCGCCGGAACGGGGGCGGACTCGGCCTCGCCGCGATCTGCTCCGGCGGCGGCCAGGGCGACGCCATCCTGCTCGAGGTCTAGGCGCACTCGTTGCTCATCGCGGGGGCGAGGGTCGTCCTCCAGCCGTTCCGAACCGACGAGCTCGATGCTCTCTACGAGGCTCGGCTCCGGAGCACGCCAACCGTTGGTGAGCTCGATCGGGAGGCCGTTCGGCGCCGCGTGGAGTCCTCCGGCACCTGGAACGAGGGACGCCTCGACCTTGCGATCCAAGTCGACGGTAAGCTGGTCGGCGAGGTCGACGTCCGGTCGGACCGGCAGATGCTCCCACCCGGAGTCTGCGAGTTCGGGATCGAGCTCTGGGCTGACCTGCGGGGTGCAGGAATCGGCACCGAGGCAGTCGAGCTCCTGACACGATGGCTGCACGAGCAGGGGTTCTCACGCGTGCAGGCGGGAACGCACGTCGCGAACCTCCAGATGCGCACCGTGCTCGCCAAAGTCGGATTCGAGCACGAGGGCACGATGCGCCGATTCATGCCGGACGGGGACGGCCGCGCCGACTACGCGCTCTACGCGCACGTCGTCCAGGCCTAGGGCCTGTCCAAAAAGTGAACCAGGGCGCCTGACAGGCGTCACGCGCTTGCCCGAGGGCACGCGTCGCGGACGTGTCTTGGCAGCGGCCGCGAAGACACGCCAGGGACTGTCCCCGGACGTGGCGTCTACGGGTCGGGCGAGCTGCCCGATCTGGCTGCGGCGAGGAAGTTGGCGATGAGTCGCGTCAGCTCCTGTGGCTGCCGCCACGGTACGACGTGGTCCGCGTCCTCGATCACCGCGCGCCGGGCGCCCGCGATGCCGCGCTCGAGGAGGTCTCCGATCTCGGACATCTGGGGGATGTCCTTCGCGGCCGTGACGACGAGCGTCGGCGCCGAGATCTCGCCCAGCCGCTCGGCGGCGGGAGGCTGAGCCCACTCGCCGGGATCGTCGCCGTTCGACCATTCGGCGTTCTCCACCGTCATCGCCCGCAGCTCGAGGTCGACTCCGAGCGGCGCCCAGAGGGCAAGGTCGAGGTCGGCCATCGCCTCGTAGTCCCGCGCCGCCTCGGCGTCCTCCCAGCGCCGCTCGACCTCCGGCGGCACGTCCACCTCGAATCGATGTCCCGGAAGTGCCGATGCGACGAGCACGAGCGCCTCCACCCGCTCCGGTGAGGCGAGGGTGAAGTCGAGCGCGATCCCGCCTCCGCGCGAGGCTCCGACGATCGCCGCCCGATCGAGTCCGGCTGCGTCCAGGACGCTCCCGAGATCGCCGGCGAGCGAGTACCGCCCTTCGGGTCGCGGCGAGCGCCCGTAGCCGCGCTGGTCGTACGTGACGACCGTGTGGCGCCGCGCGAGCAGCGGCGCCATCTTCTTCCAGAGGCGCGAGTCGACGATGCCCTCGTGCAGCAGCACGACGGGCGGCCCGGCACCGGTCAGCTCGTAATGGAGCACGGCAGGACGTTAGCCTGCGGGTCGGTGCAGCGCTTCGAGCACGTCCTCGTCGTCGGCGCCGGGCAGATGGGCGCGGGAATCGCGCAGGTTGTCGCGGCTTCGGGCCGCCGTGTGTCCCTCCACGATCCGTACCCTGGCGCGGTCGAGCGCGGCCTCGCCGCGATCCGGAAGAGCCTCGATCGAGTTTCCGAGAAGGGCGGCGACCCGAGGAGGGCGATCAACCTCATCGAGCCGGTCGACGAGCTTGCCCGCGCCGACCTGATGATCGAGGCTGTGATCGAGGACGCCGCGGTAAAGGAGGACGTGTTCCGCCGTGCAGACGAACGGTTGCCCGCGACGGCGATCCTGGCCTCGAACACCTCGTCGATCCCGATCACCTCCCTGGCCGCCGCCACGAGCCGCCCCGATCGAGTCATCGGGATGCACTTCTTCAACCCCGTACCGGTGCTGGCGCTCGTCGAGGTGATCCGCGGCCTCGAGACCTCCGACGAGACCGCAACGGCGATCGTCCAGCTCGCCCGCGACCTCGGCAAGACGCCCGCCGAGGCGCGCGACCTTCCCGGGTTCGTCTCCAACCGCATCCTCATGCCGTTCGTGAATGAGGCCGTCTACGCGCTCCTCGAGGGTGTCGCGGAAGCCGAGGCGATCGACACGATTGCGAAGCTCGGCTTCGCCCATCCGATAGGCCCGCTCGCCCTCGCCGACCTGATCGGCCTGGACACGTGCGTGGCGATCATGGATGTGCTCCACCACGGCCTCGGAGACCCGAAGTACGCGCCGTGCCCGCTCCTGCGGCAATACGTCCAGGCGGGCCGCCTCGGTCGCAAGAGCGGCCGCGGCTTCTACGACTACGCCTGAGGCCGCGGGCGAGCGGCCGACGCGATTCAGGCCTCGCCGCCGCTGCCGGAAGGCGGGCCGCCGCCGTCGGTCTGGTGCCAGAGAACGATCTTCCCTTTCAGCACACGGAAGAGCGCGGTGGCCTTCGACCCGGGACGGCCGTCGCAGTGCGAGTGCTTCCGGTCGCCGAGGAGGAAGGTCGCGGTCGCGGTGGCGCCCTGGGTGGAGATGGAGACGATCTCACCGGAGCAGGGAAGCGCCGTGTTCCACGCCACCGCGTCGGCATGGGTACGCAGGACGAGCAGGCGCCCGTCCTGGATGACCCGCGCATTCGGCGCGAAGAGGTTGGCGGCCGCCTCGTTGTCGTCGCTGTCGAGCGACTGGCTCCAGGCGCGGACGACGCTCTCGGGAGAGGCGGATCCGCCGCCGCAGCCGGCCACCTGAACGGCGGCCAAGACGAGGCCGAGAGCGGCGAGGAAGCGCAGAACGCCGCGACTATACTCGGGGCCTCGTGGACCTCTCGCTCAGCGACGAGCAGCGCGAGGTACAGACGCTCGCGCGAGAGGTGGCGCGAGCCGAGATCGAGCCGCACGCCGCGGCGTGGGATCGCGAGCACCACTTCCCGAGGAGCCTGTTCACGCGGCTCGGCGAGCTCGGGTTGCTCGGAGTCTGCGTTCCGGAAGCGTACGGGGGCGCGGGCGCCGACTTCCTGGCCTACATCCTCGTGATCGAGGAGCTCTCACGGGCCGACGCGGGAGTCGGGGTCACGGTCGCCGTCCACACGAGCGCGGCCACGCTGCCGATCCTCGCGTTCGGCACCGAGGAGCAGCGAAGTCGCTTCGTCCCCCCGCTCGCGCGAGGCGACCACCTCGGAGCGTTCGCCCTGACCGAGCCGGAGGCCGGGTCCGACGCGGGCGCTCTGCGCACGCTCGCCCGGCGTCGCGAGGGCGGGGACGGCTGGACGATCTCCGGTAGCAAGCAGTGGATCACGAACGGCGCCCACGCCGGGACGATCCTGCTGTTCGCCCGCACCGATCCCGCGATCGCCGGGGCGCGAGGCGTCTCTGCGTTCGTCATCGACGGTGACCGGTCGTTCGTGCGCGTCACGCGTGAGCAGGAGAAGCTCGGCCTCAACTCGTCGTCGACGGTCGACCTCGCGCTCGACGATTATCCGGTCGACCGCGATCGGCTGCTCCACGAGGAGGGGAAGGGCTTCGCCGTGGCGATGAAGACGCTCGACGGAGGCCGGATCGGCATCGCCGCGCAGGCGCTCGGCATCGCCCAGGCGGCCTACGAAGCGGCCCGCGCCTACGCTCTCGAACGCCGGCAGTTCGGGAAGCGAATCGCCGACTTCCAGGCGATCCAATGGAAGCTCGCCGACATGTCCACGCAGATCGATGCGGCCCGCCTGCTCGTCTACCGCGCGGCCTGGCTCAAGTCGGAAGGCCGGCCCCACAGCGAGGAGGGGGCGAAGGCGAAGCTGTTCGCCTCGGAGACGGCTCGGCGCCAGACCGCGGAGGCGATCCAGATTCTCGGCGGCTACGGCTATACGAAGGATTTTCCCGTCGAGCGCTACTACCGGGACGCGAAGATCACGGAGATCTACGAGGGCACGAGCGAGATCCAGCGGCTCGTGATCGCTCGCTCGCTGCTCGGCTTCCGGCAGCACATGCTGGCGCAAGGGTGAGCCGCAAGCGGGACGAGCCGGTTCGGCTGACTCGCATCTACACCCGCGGCGGAGATCGCGGGGAGACGAGCCTCGGCGACGGGTCTCGCGTTCCGAAGATCGACTGCCGCGTCGGCGCGTTCGGGGCGGTCGACGAGTTGAACTCCCACCTCGGTCTCCTGCTCGCGGGCGATCTGCCCGAGGGATTCCGCCCTCCGCTCGAGCGCATCCAGAACGAGCTCTTCGATGTGGGGTCCGATCTGTGCGTCCCGTTCCTGCCGGATCCTGCCGAGCAGCGCCTACGCGTTACGCAGCAACAGGTGGACGAGCTCGAGCGGCTCTGCGACAGGTTCAACGCAAAGCTGCCGGAGCTGCGGAGTTTCGTCCTGCCTGGCGGCTCGCGCGCCGCGTCGCAGCTGCACGTCTGCCGGACGGTCTGCCGACGGGCCGAGCGAGACGCGCTGCTCGCCGACCGCAACCAGGGCGTGAACCCGCTCGTGCTCGCCTACCTGAACCGGCTCTCGGATTTCCTCTTCATCCTGGCGCGTGCCGCGAACGCCGCGAGCGGGCGAGACGAGCCGCTCTGGCTTCCCGGCGCCTCCCGCTAGCCGGAGATGACGTAGGGAACAGGGAGGCGCGAGTCGTCGAGGCGCAGGGACAGGCGCCACGCATCTCCGTCGCGGCCGAGGCGCCAGCGCAGGCCCTTCGGAGTCACCGCTCGGCCCTTCGCGTCGTAGACCGTCGGGGCATTCACGAGGAACGAGTAGCGGCCTCGCAGGAGCAGCGCCCCGTCGGCCCGCACGCTCGGCCTCAGGTTCGTCCACAGCCGCCAGGTCCAGAGTCGGACGCCGCGGTGGGAGGTTACGAGGAGATAGGCCGTGGTCGCCGAGCCGCGCAGCACCGTCGCCGACTGGCCATAGCGGGTTCGGCGGGAGACGCCGTTCTCGAAGCGGTGCGACGCCCCGACCGGTGGGAGGCGCGTGACGGTGCGTGAGAGGCGCGCGCTCCGGTAGCGGATCACGAAGCTGCGCCCGCCGAGGCGAACGCTGAAGCCAGGAATCACGACGCGGAGAAGCGGTGCCGAGGGCCGGGAGAGCCCGAGCTCTCGGCGAAACCAGGCCGGCGGTGCAGGCGCGGGCTCGACGACCGGACGTGCGGGCGGAGGCGGCGGCGGCGGCTCGCCCGTGGGTTGTTTGCGGATCGGCAGCGTCTTGCCGCCCCCGTAGGCGATGCTCCTCGGCGGCGGCGGCAGTGGGTTCCGGGAGACGGTCTTGCGGTCGTCGCCGATTCCGATCAGGATCGCCGTTCCGACCAGCGCGATCACGCCCAGCGCGAGCGGCGGAACGAGTGGGTGCATGCGCTCCTCCGAAGGCTTCGTCCGCGGGACGCTCGTCCCGCTGTCGACCATCCCCATCAGCCGGTCAGGAAGGGGAGGCGGCTTCCCGCGCCGGAGGCCGTACAGAAGGGTTCGATTGCCGACGCTCGCCCGGCGGCCCGGCGGAAGCCGGTGCCGGCCGCGCCGGAGTCCCGGGCGCGCCGTTCTCGAGGGTGGAAGGAAAGGCCACTTTCGCCTGGAGAAAGGAAAATCCTAACTTACAGTGACGTCAGGTCGGACGTAGGGATGTCGAGGGCTGCGGGCCGTGATCGAGCTGACGATGTCGGAACCGGCTCCGGTCGTCCCCGAGCTCCATCGACACCTGGCCTACTCGCTCCGGATTCACGAGTCGAACGGCAACCGCCTCCTCGAAGCCGCCGCCGAGCCTGCCGAGCAGCCTCTCGCGAAGTGAGCCGGCGCGCCTGACAGCGCCCTACACTTCGGCCGGATGGCGACGGCAGAGGATCCGCGGGCCGCCAACCCGACCGAGGAGTGGCGGAGGGAGCTCTACGACGCCGTGCCCGAGCGGCAGGGCGAGCTCTTCTCCACGATCTCCGGCCTTGAGAACGAGCCGCTCTACTCTCCCGACAACGTCGCGGTCGATCACGACGAGGACCTTGGCCTGCCCGGGGTGTTCCCGTTCACGCGTGGGGTCTACCCGTCGATGTACCGCGGGAAGCTGTGGACGATGCGCCAGTTCGCCGGCTTCGGAACCGCCGAGGAGACGAACGAGCGCTTCCGGTACTTGCTCGACCATGGTCAGACGGGTCTCTCGACCGCCTTCGACATGCCGACGCTCATGGGCTACGACTCGGACCATCCGCGGTCTCTCGGTGAGGTCGGGCGCGAGGGAGTCGCGATCGACTCGCTCGCGGACATGCAGACCCTCTTCGACGGGATCCCGCTCGGAGACGTGTCCACGTCGATGACGATCAACTCCCCGGCGGCCATGCTGCTCGCGTTCTACGTGTGTGTGGGCGACCTTCAGGGCGTGGCTCGCGAGGAGCTCCGAGGCACCGTTCAGACCGACATCCTCAAGGAGTACATCGCTCAGAAGGAGTGGATCTTCCCACCCGAGCCCTCGATGCGGCTCGTCGTCGACATGGTCGAGTTCTGCGCGCAAGAGCTGCCGCGGATGCACCCGATCTCGATCTCGGGCTACCACATCCGCGAGGCGGGGTCGAACGCGGCGCAGGAGCTCGCCTTCACGCTGGCGGACGGCTTCGCCTACGTCGACGCGTGTCTCGAGCGGGGGCTCCACGTCGACGAGTTCGCCCCTCGGCTTTCTTTCTTCTTCAACGCCCACCTCGACTTCTTCGAGGAGATCGCGAAGTACCGCGCTGCGCGGCGGATCTGGGCACGCGAGCTGCGCGACCGCTACGGGGCGCGCGATCCGCGCTCGTGGCTGATGCGCTTCCACACGCAGACGGCCGGCGTCTCGCTGACGGCCCAGCAGCCGGAGGTCAACATCGTGCGGACGGCGCTCGAGGCACTCGCGGCGGTGCTCGGTGGAACCCAGTCGCTGCACACGAACTCCTTCGACGAGGCGCTCGCGCTCCCGACCGAGGATGCAGTCCGCATCGCGCTTCGCACCCAGCAGGTGATCGCGCACGAGACCGGGGTGGTGAACACCATCGACCCGCTCGGAGGTTCCTACTATCTCGAGCAGCTGACCGGCCGGCTCGAAGCCGAGGCCTACGACTACTTCGACCGAATCCGCGACCTCGGGGGCGTGATCCCGGCGATCAAGGAGAATTTCTTCCAGCGCGAGATTGCCGACGCGTCCTTCCGGTATCAATCGGAGGTCGAGGCGGGACAGCGGGTGGTCGTGGGCGTGAACCGCTATCGCATCGAGGACGAGTCGCCCCTCGACCTCCTGCGGATCGACCCGGCGCTCGAGGAACAGCAGGTCTCTCGCGTGCAGGCGCTGCGCGCCCGGCGCGACGAGGAAGCCGTGGAAACCGCTCTCCGAGGGCTGGGCGAGGGGGCCGCGCGGGAGGATGTGAACCTGATGCCGTTGATCGTCGAGGCCGCGAAGGCGTACGTCACGATGGGCGAGATGTGCGACACCCTGAGGGCGGTCTGGGGCGTGTGGCGCGAGACGCCCGTCTTCTAGGAAACGGCTAACAAAACCCGCGGGACCGTCGTCTACTATAGGCGAACGTGACCGAC
This sequence comes from Gaiellales bacterium, assembly GCA_038237515.1. Taxonomy (GTDB): domain Bacteria; phylum Actinomycetota; class Thermoleophilia; order Gaiellales; family Gaiellaceae; genus JBBQDZ01. Next base: position 57,983 of record JBBRYP010000013.1, on the reverse strand, counting down.
CTCGGCTATCAGGAGGCAACAGGCAGCATGTCCCGTCGGCTACAGCGCACGCTGCCGTGGGTCGCCGGTCTCGTCCTCCTCGCCGGGGTGATCGTGGCCCTCGTCAAGCTCGTTCCGAACCAGAACCCGAAGGCCGACACGAGTGTGACGAAGAACCCGGTCCGCGTGTCGCCGAACGCGCCGCCGACCGTCAAGCTCCCGCAGGAGGCGCGTGACATCGCCGGCAAGTTCATCCTCACCGCGGTCGTTCGGAAGAACCTGGCCGACGCCTGGAAGATCTCGGGAGCGGGCATCAGGCAGACGCTGACCCGCAAGGAGTTCCTGACCGGGAACATCCCCGTCGTCCCCTTCCCGTTCAAGCTCGCCATTGCGCCGATGAAGGTCGACTATTCGTTCAAGAACCAGGCGCTGCTCGAGGTCGCCCTGATCGCGCCGAAGAAAGCCCGCGTCAAGCCGCAGTACTTCTACCTCGGCCTGAAGCGTGTCGGCGCCGCGAAGCCCCACTGGGTCGTCGACTCCTGGGTGCCGCGCGTGGGTCCCAAGATCCCCGCGAACCCGGTCGGTTAGCAGGAGCTGCGGGAAAAGGGGGGTCAGGCGAAGACGTTCCTCGCTTCTCCCCGGCGCCGCCGGCGCCTCGCGGCCGGCGCGGTCGCCGCCGCCCTTGCCGGGGGTGCTGCCATGGTCGGAATCTTCTTCGGGAACACGGGCCACGAGTTCAAGTCGAGGATCACCAAGGAGCCTCCGCAGCTCGTCGAGCCGACTCCCAGGACGGTTCGGCTCGCCTCGCAGGATCGCGAGGCGGCGCGACAGGTCGCCGAGCAGTTCATCTATACGGCGGTGATCCGGCGGCACACCGGCGACTCCTGGGACCTGATCGCCCCGACGATGCGCCAGGGCTTCACGCGCGCAAGTTGGAGCAGGGGCACCATCCCGGTCGTTCCCTTCCCCGCCGAGGCTCTCGCGCTCGTCAAGTACACGGTCGACTACTCGTTCAAGGATCGGCTTGGTCTCAAGGTGGCCCTCGTCGCGAAGCCGACGTCGAAGGCGAACGGTATGGCGGCGTCGATCGAGCTCCAGCGGCTCGGCGAACCGACACGAGGGCGCTGGGTCGTGGACTATTGGGCCTCCTCCGGCCTCGGCGTTTCGCAGTCGGCGATCTCGAAGGGGCCAGTCGGTTCTACGCCGGAAGTGAAGCCGCGGCTCGGGGCGGGATGGCTTCTCGTGCCGATCCTCTTCTTCGGGACGCTGCTCCTCTCCGTTCCCTTGTTCCTCGGCGGACGCGGCTGGTACCGGTCGTCGCGGGCGACGCGGCGCTACGCGGCCGAGATGGCTGCGGCTCAGAGGACGATCGACAGCCCGTCGTAGGCCCGCTCGAGCCCGTCGGCGAGGGGGAGCTCGATCGGGCGATGGGTGATCAGCAGGCGTCTGGCGGCAGAACTGCGAAAGGCATCACAGGCTTCCTCGGGGGCCAGATGTCCGCGAACCGGCCCGTCGAGCTCCCCGCGTTCCAGCGTCGCCTCGCACACGAACAGGTCGGCGTCTGCCGCCAACTCGGCGAGGCGCGGGCTCGGGCCAGAGTCGCCGGAATAGGCGAGAACGCGCTCCCCGTCGGTGACCCGGAAGCCGAAGGTGTGCAGCGTGTAGTGCGGGAGCTCCAACGGAAAGACCGTGAATCCGGCGGCTTCGAACTGCTCGCCGTCGCGGTACTCGCGCAGCTGGAAGGGAGACGCAAACATCTCGTTCCAGCCGAGCCGCGTGCCGAAGTCGGCGAGGCGCGCCGCCCCGCCGGGGGGGAGCCAGAGCTCGGGGCGGGGAGCCTGCTGTCCCGGCCCCGCCATCACCCCCCAGGTCCAGGGGACGAGATCTCCCCAGTGGTCGAGGTGCCAGTGGCTGATGACGATCGCGTCGACGCGGGGCCAGCCTCCGTCCTCCTCGCGGAGCTTCGCGAGCACTCCCGGGCCGCAGTCGAGCAGCAGCCGCCCGGAACCCTCGACGAGATAGCCCGATTGGGCATCGCCCGGGTTCGGCCATGCCGGGGAGGAGCCGACGACGCGCAGCTGCACGTTCATATACTTGCCGACCGGTGGCGCGGCGGATTCGGGTGGTGATCGCGAAGCCTGGCCTCGACGGCCACGACCGCGGGGCCAAAATCATTGCGCGCGCCCTGCGGGACGCGGGCATGGAGGTCATCTATACCGGTCTCCATCAGACCCCCGCGCAGATCGTCGAGACCGCGCTGCAGGAGGATGCCGACGCGGTCGGCATCTCCATCCTCTCCGGCGCCCACATGACGCTCGTGCCGAAGATTCTGGACGGCCTGAGGGAGCAGGGGCTCGACGACGTCCTCGTCGTCGTCGGCGGCACCATTCCGGACGAGGACGCGAAGGAGCTGCGCGGGCTGGGCGTGGCCGAGATCTTCACGCCGGGCGCTCCTACGAAGACGATCGTCGACTTCCTGCGCGACAAGGTTCCCGCCTGAGCAGCGTCGAGGTCGACCGGCGAGACGGCGTTGCGCTCGTCACTCTCAACCGGCCGGAGGTCCTCAACGCACTGAATCACGACCTCCTCGGCCTGCTCCGGGATCATCTCCGCGGGCTCTCGACCGACGAGGACGTGCGGGTCGTCGTGCTCACCGGCGCGGGAGATCGCGCGTTCGCAGCCGGCGCGGACATCAAGGCCATGTCCGAGATGTCGGTGCTCGAGGCACGGGCCTGGGCGGCGCTCGGCCACGAATGCGGTCGGCTGCTCGAGACGATGCCGAAACCGACGATCGCCGCCGTCAACGGCTTCGCGCTCGGCGGCGGCTGCGAGCTCGCCCTCGCCTGCGATCTCCGCTACGCCGCAAGGCAGGCCCACCTCGGCCAGCCCGAGATCGACATCGGCCTCATCCCCGGCTGGGGCGGCACCCAGCGGCTCGCGCGGGTATGCGGGCTCGGCCTCGCGAAGGAGCTCATCCTGACCGGCCGTCAGCTGGACGCCGAGGAGGCGCTGCGCCGCGGCCTCGTGAGCGGCGTCCACGAGCGGGAGGAACTCCTCGAGGTGGTGCTGGCGGTGGCACGATCGCTAGCGTCGAAGGGGGCGGTGGCGCTGGCGTTCGCCAAGGAGGCGCTCAACCGATCCGTGCGCGATGAGGACGCAGGCCTCGAGCACGAGGCCGCCCTCTTCGCAGCGCTGTTCGCCACGGAGGATCGCGATGAGGGGATGCGGGCCTTCGTCGAGAAGCGCGCGCCGCGGTTCCGCGGCCGGTAAGCCCGCCGCAAGCGTCGGGCCGTCACGTCCCCTCCGGCCGTGGCCGGGGACAGTCCCTAGCGCAAGAGGATCTGGGCGGCCGAGAGGATGCCGTCTCGGCCGAGCTCGACATCGAGCGAAGCGAGCACGGGCTGCGTCAGCACCGACACTGCCTGCCCCCTCTTCGCCCGCGCCAGACTCACCGTGCCGCCTGCAATTCCGCTCGGGAGCAGCCGCTGGACGAGCGCGTTCGAAGGCACCGTCACGATGACCGCACGACCGAGCTTCGTGAGCGACGTCTTCGCGGGGAGAACGAGCAGAGTCTCGATCTGGAGCTTCAGTTGACCCGCGGCGCTCGAGAGGAAGGTGCCGGTCATCGAAAGGGTGACGGTGCTGCTGGGTGCGGTGAGGAACAGGAGGTGCTGGGCGCCTCGGAGGTACGGATAGGGGTCAGTCGCGTCGCCGTCCCTCGGGTGTACCTCGAAGTGCAGGTGGGGCGTACCGTTCGCGTCGCCCGAGTCGCCCACGAGTCCGATCGGCTGACCCGCCTTCACGACCGCTCCGTCCTTCAGACCCGGCCAGTACGACGTGCCGGCGACGCAGCGACCTTGGTTGTCGTTGCCCTTCGTGAGGTCGTTGTTGAGGTGGATGTAGAGGTAGGTCGTACCGCTCGCACCGTAGAGGTAGAGCATGCAGCCGGCTCGCGCGGAGGTCGTCCAGAACTTGACCTGCCCGTCCTCCGCAGCGACGGCAGGCGAACGTTTCGCAGCGAGGATGTCGTTTCCCTCGTGGCGCCCCTGACCTCGCGGTTCGCCGAAGTCGTCGTGGTACTGGGTCGATCCCAAGACCGGGAAGATCATCGGGGCGCTCGCGGGCTTGCCCGAAGGAGCCGGCGGCGGAGCTGCGGCAGCGCTCGCCGCCGGGAGCCCGATCAGGACCGGCAGAAGGATCGCTCGGATCGTCGTCCGGTGGCTGTGCATGAGGGGGCGAGGCTCCGGTTCGCGCTCGAAGCGGAGAACCCTAGCACCCTTCGCGGCGGTCTCCCGCGCGGCGGCCGGCGCCAGCAGCCTGGTTAGAGTTGCCGCGGGATGAAGATCGCCGTCTGTGTGAAGCACGTCCCGGACGCTGCGGCGCCGAAGCGGCTGGACCCGCAGACGAAGCGACTCGACCGATCCGTCGAAGGTGCTCTCAACCCGTTCGACGCGAACGCGGTCGAGGCGGCCCTGAGGTTGAAGGAAGAAGCCGGCGAGGGGGAGGTCGTCCTCGTCTCGATGGGACCAGACCGCGCGGCCGACTCGCTTCGGCGCGCGCTCGCGATGGGCGCCGACCGTGTCCTCCTCGTCACGGACGACGCTGCCGCGGGCTCGGATCTGGTCGCGACGAGCTACATCCTCGCAAAGGCGCTCGAGCGCGAGAATTCCGACCTCGTTCTCTTCGGTCAGCAGTCGAGCGACGCCGACGGCGCGGTGCTGTGGGCCGCTGTCGCCGATCGTCTGCGCCGCCCGTACATCTCGCAGGTCGCGGAGCTTTCCGTCGCCGACGGGCGCGCTCGCGGGAAGCGTCAGACCGAGTACGGCTACGACGTCATCGACGCTCCGCTGCCGGCCGTCGTCGCGGTGTCCGATGCCGTGAACGAGCCGCGCTACCCCTCGCTGAAGGGGATCATGGGTGCGAAGTCGAAGCTGCAGGAGATCCTCTCGCTGGCCGATCTCGGTGCCGAGGCCGACTGTGCCGGAGCTGCGGGGTCCCGGACGGAGGTCTACGCGCTCGGCTCGCCGCCGCCCCGGGGCGAATCCCGCAAGATCGAGGACACCGCCGAGTCTGCAGCGGTGCAGATCGTCGCGTTCCTGGCCGAGAAGAAGCTCCTCTGATGGCGACGCTCGTCTTCCTCGAGCACCACGAGGGGCAGCTCCAGAAGAGCTCTCTCGGCGTCCTCTCGAAAGCGGTGCGGCTGGGCGGCGAAGTGGCCGCGGCGGTGGTCGGATCCGAGGTGCGGGAGATTGCCGGAGAGGCTGGTAGGTTCGGCGCGTCGAAGGTATACGTTGCCGAGGACGAGGCGCTCGTCACGCCACTTCCACAACCACGGGTCGATGCGCTCGCGACTCTCGTGCGCGAGCACGCCTTCGACACGGTGCTCTTCGCGCAGTCCGTTCTCGGCGCGGACGTCGCGGGCGGCCTCGCAGCTCGTCTGGATGCCGGACTGAATTGGGATCTCGTCGACCTGGTCGAAGAGGACGAGCGGATAGTCGGAAAACGGCTCGCGCTCGCGGATTCGATCTTGGTGGACGTCGGCTGGCGCTCGACACCGCGCCTCGCGCTCTTCCGCGCCGGCTCGTTCGAGGCTGCTCCCACGGGTGGGGAGGCCGAGATAATCGACTTCTCGGTCGAGCTCGAGGAGTTCTCGACCGCTGCGACGATGGTCGAGCAGGCGCACGAGGAGTCGGAGGGGCCCTCGATCGAGGATGCCGAGGTGATCGTTGCCGGCGGCCGCGGCCTCGGCGGGCCCGAGCATTTCGCGCTCCTCGAGGCGCTGGCGCGCGCGCTCGGAGGGGCGGTGGCCGCGACACGCGCTGTGGTCGACGCCGGCTGGTATCCGTACGCGGCACAGGTCGGGCAGACCGGTAAGTCGGTCTCGCCGAAGCTCTACGTCGCCTGCGGGATCTCCGGTGCGATTCAGCACAAGGTGGGCATGCAGAGCTCGAGCGTGATCGTTGCGATCAACAAGGACTCGAACGCGCCGATCTTCGAGTTCTGCGACCTCGGCGTCGTCGGCGACCTGCACCAGATCCTCCCGAAGCTGACCGAGCTCGTCCAGACGCGCAAAGCGGGCTGATGGTCGTCAGGCCCGGCGACTACCCGCCCCCGTTCAAGCCGTCGGAGGCGATCGGATCGCCGACGGATCCGGATCCGATCGGGGTGGGCGTGGCGATCGTCGGCGCGGGGCCGGCGGGCCTGGCCTGCGCGATCCGGCTCGGGCAACTGCTCGAGAACGCTCCCGAGGTCGCCGAGCGGCTGGGTGACGTTCCCATCGCAGTCATCGAGAAAGGCAAGCAGCCAGGGTCGCACCTCCTCTCCGGTGCCGTCGTCGATCCACGCTCGCTGCGCCGGCTGTTCAAGGGCCGCAGGCACCTCGAGGCCATGCCCTTCTACGGACGGGTCGACCACGAGTCCGTGTACTTCCTCACTCAGCGGCGTGCGGCACGGATCCCGACCCCCCCGACGATGCGCAACGAGGGCAATTACGCCGCATCGCTGTCGCAGCTCGGACGATGGCTCGCCGGAGAGGCGGAGGCCGCGGGCGCAATGATCCTCCCGGAGACGTCGGCGACCCGGCTGCTCGTAGGAGACGGCCGGACCAGGGGCATCCGCACGGGAGACAAGGGCCGCGGCCGCAACGGCGAGGAGCTCGCGAACTTTGAACCGGGCTCGGACGTCGTCGCGCGCGTAACCGTCCTCGCCGAGGGCACCCAGGGACATCTCACGGGCGCGGCGCTCGATCGCTTCGGCCTCCAGGGCGAGAACCCGCAGGTCTGGGCCCTCGGGGTCAAGGAGGTGTGGAAGGTCGCGCGGCCCCTCGACCGCGTCATCCACACCATGGGCTGGCCACTGCGCTCGGGGGCGCGCTACCGCGAGTTCGGCGGCTCGTTCATCTATCCGATGGGGGAGGAGCTGGTGACGCTTGGGATGGTGGTCGGCCTCGACTACCGGGACGTGGAGCTTTCCGTTCACGACCTGCTCCAAGAGCTGAAGACGCATCCGCTCGTTCGGGGCATCCTCGACGGTGGCGAGCGCGTCGGCTGGGGGGCGAAGACCATTCCCGAGGGCGGCTTCCTGTCGCTGCCGAAGCGTCTGCATGCACCGGGCCTCCTCATCTGCGGCGACGGCGCCGGCCTCGTCAACGTCCCCGCGCTCAAGGGCATCCACTACGCGGTCGAGTCCGGCTCGCTCGCGGCGGAGGCGGCGTTTGCAGCGCTGCGCCGCGGCGAGGCGCCGGGGCGGCGAGGGGCGCTCGCTCCCTACCAGGAGGCGCTCGAGCAGAGCTTCGTCTGGCGCGATCTCCGGGAAGTGCGCAACATGCGTCAGGCCTTCGGTCGAGGGTTCTGGCTAGGCGGCGCGGTCGCGGGTGTGATGACGGCGACGAAAGGCCGCTTCCCGCCCGGCCCCATGCGCACCGAGCGCGACTCGGACCAGGAGCTGCTGCGGACCGATCGCGCGAAGAGCTACCCGGCTCCCGACGGCAAGCTCGTCTTCGACAAGCTCTCCTCCGTGTTCGCCTCGGGCAACCGAGCCCGGGACGATCAGCCGAATCACATCCGCATCCAGCGCGAGGTGCCTCGGGAGCTGGCCGAGATGTGGGCGCGGCTTTGCCCGGCCCAGGTCTATGAGGTCGGCGCCGGCGCGGGATCGCAGGCGGCGGTCGAGGTGACGCCGTCCAACTGCGTTCAGTGCGGGGCGATCACCGCAAAAGGGGGCCGGCTGACTCCGCCCGAGGGCGGTTCCGGGCCTGAGTACACCCTCACCTAGGGAAAGTCGAGCGAGTCGCACCACAGCTCATCCCCGTGCAGTGGCGAAACCTCACGCACGGCGCAGTACAACCTGAAGCGAAGCCGCATCACCACCCGCACGCATACGCATCCGGTTGCCCTGCCAGAGCACGTGCGCGTCGAAGCGGATCGTTCGTGAGACGAAGAGCACGCGTGCCTCCCCGGCGATCTCCACCGCTTCCTCCTTTCCCTCGCGCAGTGTTCGGAGGTCGACCGGACGGGAGAGGTCGAAGCTCGCGCGGCTTCCCGACAGATGGGCGCGACGGATCTGCCGGCCGTGGACCTCGAGCTCCCCTTGGATCCCGTTCACGTCCGTGACACTCGTGTGGGCGTACGAGTCGCTCTCCACGACTTGCCAGCGGCCGTCGGGTGTTCCACGGGGCGACGGCGGCTGCCCCGCGAACCTCGGCGGCGAGGCTCCCCGCCCGAGCACCAGCCACGCGGCCGTGCCCGCCAATGCGATGTATGCCGCGACGGAGACGAGCGAACCGATCCTCCATCCCCGCGGCAAGGCGCCATCATCCCCTCCGTCGTCTGCGGCTCGCGCGCCTGTACCGACCGCCACAGTCGCCGGCGGGACGCTCCGGTCTAGGATCGCGGCGGGTGGCGGAGATCTCGCGGGATGACGTTCACGCGGCGCGTCGGGCGATCGGCAACCGGCTCCACCGCACGCCGCTCTTCTCTTCAGCGACCCTGAGCCGGCGGCTAGGGGCAGACGTGCACCTGAAGGCGGAGCTCTTTCAGAGGACGGGCTCGTTCAAGGCGCGCGGCGTGCTGACGAAGCTCGCATCCCTCTCGGCCGAGGAGCGCGAGCGGGGAGTGATCGGCGTCTCCGCCGGCAACCACGCGCAGGCGCTCGCCTGGGGTGCTGCCTCCGAAGGACTCGACTGCCTGGTCGTCATGTGGCGCACGGCGAGTCCGCAGAAGGTCGCCGCCACGCGGGAGTACGGCGCCACAGTGGATCTCACGGCCGAGGGCCCGGCAACCGTCTTCGAGCGCCTGCACGAATTGCTGGAGCACACCGGCCGAACGCTCGTGCACCCCTTCGAGGACCCACTCGTAGCCGCAGGCCAGGGCACCGTGGGGCTTGAGATCGCCGAGGCGCTGCCGGCGCTCGACGTCGTCGTCGTACCGGTCGGCGGCGGCGGTCTGCTTGCCGGGATCTCGGCGGCGGTCGACGCGCGGGTGGTGGCCGTCGAGCCGGAGCTCGCCCCGGCGCTACGGGAGGCCCTCCGGGCGGGAAGGCCCGTTCCGGTGGAGCCGAGCTCGGTGGCCGATGGGCTGAACGCTCCGTTCGTGGGGGCGCTCGCACTGGAGTCGTGCCGGGCTCATAGCATCGAGTCGGTGCTCGTCACCGAGGAGGAGATCGCCGATGGAATGCGCTTCCTCTACAGCCGAGCCAAGCTCGCCTGCGAGCCTTCCGGAGCTGCAGCGACGGCAGCGCTCCTGGCGGGAAAGGTCGAGCTCGATCCAGGTTCGGCGGTGGCGGCGGTTGTCTCGGGAGGCAACGTGGTAGCCCAGACCGCCTCTGATATCCTGGGGTCGAGATGAAACCGGACATCCACCCCGAGTACGTCCTCTCGCACGTGACCTGCTCCTGCGGCAACGAGTTCACGACCCGCTCGACGAAGCCCGAGCTCCACGTGGAGATCTGCTCGAACTGCCACCCGTTCTACACGGGCAAGCAGAAGCTCATGGACACCGGTGGCCGCGTCGAGCGCTTCCAGCGCCGACTCGAGCGGGCCGGCGCCGCCCGCAGGGGCTAGCGCATGGCCGCAATAGGGGGCCAGGCGGTCCTGGAGGGCGTGATGATGCGCGGCCCTTCCAGCTGGGCGGTTGCCGTTCGCAAGCCGGACGGCGCGATTGCCCAGGTCTGCAATCCGATCAGCTCCCCGATGGCGCGCCATCCCGCGTTTCGCCTCCCGATCATCCGCGGCGTCGTCGCGCTCGGAGAGTCGCTCGCGATCGGGTTTCGAGCGCTCGCGATCTCGGCCAACTATGCGGCGCAAGAAGAAGGCGCCGGGGAGGGAGACGTGAAGACCGAGCTGTCGCGCGGCCAGCTGATCTTCGCCTTCGCGATCGCGATCGGCTTTGCGATCGCGCTCTTCAAGGTGACGCCGGCTCTGATCACCGACCGCCTGCCGATTCGCAACGCCGGCTGGTTCGTGATCGTCGAAGGCGGGATCCGCGTGACGATCTTCGTCGTCTACCTCACCGTCATCTCGCTGCTTCCCGACCTCCGTCGCGTCTTCCAGTACCACGCCGCGGAGCACAAGGCGATCAACGCCTACGAGGCGGGCGAGGAGCTCGAGCCGGAGCGCGTTCAACGCTTCAGCCTCATCCATCCCCGTTGCGGCACCGCCTTTCTCCTTTGGGTGATGGTGATCGCGATCTTCGTCTTCGCGTTCTTCGGCCGGCCGGCCTGGTACTGGCTGATCGCCACGCGCATCCTCCTGCTCCCGCTCATCGCGGGCCTGGCGTACGAGCTGATTCGCTTCGCCGGCAAGCACACCGGCAACCGCGTCCTCATGACGCTGCTGGCACCCGGTCTGTGGCTGCAGCGGCTGACGACACGCGAGCCCACCCTCGAGCAGCTCGAGGTGTCGATCAGAGCGCTGCGCGAGGTGCTCGACCGGGAGGTACGGGACGGGCCCGTGGAGGCGCAGCGCGTCGAGGTGATGGCCTGACCTGAACGGCGACGACCTGCCGCGGTGCGGCGTGTAGTAGCGCGTCCCGCTCCAGGGCCAAGCCCACCTGGTGGCAGAGATGGCGGCGCGCACGGGATTGTCGAGAACGTACTCGCAGGCGGCGACGAAATAGTCCTCGCCCTCGATCGCGCGCGCCCCGAAGCGATCGCCGAAGAGGTGCCCGCGGCGGCCGTACTTCGCGTTGAAGGCCTGGGCGTAGCGTCCGTTCAGGAGCTGCATCCCGCCTGACAGCTCCGCGCGTGTCGCCTCCACGATCAGGTGGTAGTGGTTGTCCATGAGGCAGTAGGTGTGGCAGACCCACCCGAAGCGGCGCGCCGCGATCTGCAGCACGCTCAGGAACAGCCGTCGGTCATCGTCGTCCAGGAAGATCAGGGTGTTCGCGACGCCACGGGTCGTCACGTGGAAGAAGCCGTCGGGCAGGAAGGAGCGAGGCAGGCGCGGCATGGGCACCGAAAGTAGCGGCGTCTCGTGGCCCGAAGCCCGCCGACGGCAAATCGTTTCGAAATCGTCTCGATCGCCAGGTCGCGCGCGGACAGTCGAGGTGTTGGCTGCAGCGGCGCGTTCGCGTTCGCGTTCGTTCGCGGGTGCTGGCGGGCCATGCCCAGGGTCTGTCCCTCGTCATGGCCGGGGCGGCGTCGTTTCTGCAGACGACGTCGTAGAAGGTCGTGGCCAGGGCTGTCCCCGGCCATGTCTGCGACCGCCCCGTGCTGGCGAGCCGTGTCCAGGGACTGTCCCTGGACACGGCCCGAGCTGACGCTGTTCGGAGCCGAGGCCCCCGGCCCACCTCGGGGCTGTCTCACGGGGACCCGCGGAGCGCCGGGCTATCCTGGCTTCCGAATGGCAGGCATCGCCGACCTGGTCGTCGACCTCGAGGGCCGCTATCGCGAGACGCAGGAGCGGATGTCCGACCCGACCGTCTACAACGATCGACGAGACGCTGCGGACGTCGGTCGTCGACTCAAGGAGCTCGAGACGCCGTACCGGCTCGCGCAGGAGTGGCGTGAGGCTTCGGAGGACGTCGAAGCAGCGCTCGACGACCCCGAACTGCGCGAGCTCCTTCCGGACGCCCAGGAGCGCCTGGCGAGGCTCGAGGAGGAGCTCAAGCTCGCCCTCGTCGAGGTCGATCCGGCAGACCGCAAGGACGTGATCGTCGAGATCAGGCAGGGAGTGGGGGGCGACGAGGCTGCGCTGTGGGCGGGCGACGTCTTCCGGATGCTCGCGCGCTACGCCGAGCGCAGAGGCTTCGAGTGGGAGCAGCTTGGCGGCAGTCCGAGCGACGGCGGCGGCTTCAAGGAGGTGACCTATGCCGTCAAGGGGGACGGCGCCTTCTCGGTCTTCAAGTGGGAGGGAGGTACCCATCGCGTTCAGCGAGTCCCGGAGACGGAGTCGCAAGGGCGGATCCACACCTCCACCGCGACCGTCGCCGTCATGCCGGAGGCCGAGGAGGTCGAGGTGGAGATCGATCCGAACGACCTCAAGATCGATGTCTACCGCTCCACCGGCCCGGGAGGGCAGAGCGTCAACACCACGGACTCGGCTGTCAGGATCACCCACCTGCCGACAGGGCTTGTCGTCGCTATGCAGGACGAGAAGTCGCAGCTCCAGAACAAGACGAAGGCGCTGCGTGTTCTCCGCGCGCGGCTCTTCGAGCTAGAGCGCAGCAGGCAGCAGGCGCAGCTCGACGCGAGCCGCCGCTCCCAAATCGGAACGGGCGAGAGGGCCGAGAAGATCCGCACCTACAACTTTGCCGAGAACCGGGTCACCGACCACCGCATCAAGCTCACCGTCCACCGCCTCGATCAGGTGCTCCAGGGCGAACTCGACGACTTCACCGAGGCGCTCGAGGGAGAGGATCGCCGGCGGCGCCTCGACGGCCCTGGTTGACTCTCGGATCCGTCCTCGCGAGCGCCGCCGACTACCTCGGCCGAAAGGGAGTGGAGACGCCGCGCCTCGACGCGGAGCTCCTGCTCGGCAAGGCGCTCGGGCTTTCCCGCATCGAGCTCTACACGGGACACGACCGGCCGCTGACCGAGACCGAGCTCGAGGCCTGCCGTGAGCTCCTGCGCCGCCGCGGCCGGCGGGAGCCAATCGCCTATGTTCTCGGCGAATGGGGTTTTCGCCGCCTGACGCTTCGCGTGGACGGTCGCGTCCTCGTACCGAGGCCCGAGACGGAGATCGTGGTCGAGCGCTGCCTCGCGCTCCTCGAAGGGGTTGCGGAGCCGCGCGTGCTCGATCTCGGAACGGGAAGCGGCGCGATCGCCCTTGCGATCGCGGACGAGCATCCCGGAGCCGCCGTCGTGGCGATCGATAACTCTGCCGAGGCACTCGAGCTCGCGGCGGAGAACGCGGAGGCGTGTGGCCTCGCGGGGGAGATCGAGTTTCTCCACGGCGACTTCGAGTCCGCAGACGGTGCCTTCGACCTCGTCGTCTCGAACCCGCCGTACGTCGCCGCGGACGAGCTCGCCGGGCTCCAGCCCGAGGTTCGTGACTGGGAACCACGAGCAGCCCTCCTCGGGGGCCTCGAGCTGGTCGAACGCGTCGCGGGGATCGCGTCGCGCAGGCTCGAGTCGGGCGGGTGGCTCGTCCTCGAAGTGCATCCGGGACGTGCGGCTGAGGTTGTGCAGCGACTACAGTCGCCGGGATACTCGGAGATCCGTGTGACGGACGATCTGGCGGGGCGTCAACGGGTCGTGGAGGCTCGATGCCCGACGTGATCGAGGAGGCGGTGGCGGGCCTCCGAGAGGGCGAGCCCATCGTGTTGCCGACCGACACCGTCTACGGCCTCTGCGCGAGCGCCTATCGGGACGCGCCGACGCTGCAGGTGTACCGCCTGAAGGGGCGACCGGTGACGATGCCGGCCGCGCTCCTCTGCAGCGACATGGAGATGCTCCTCGAATGCGTGCCGGAGCTTCGAGGCCGCGCCGCAATGATCGCGCGTTCGCTTCTGCCAGGCCCGTACACGCTCGTCCTGCCCAATCCCGCGCGCCGCTTCCGCTGGCTCACCGGCGACCGGCCGGAGACGATCGGCGTCCGGGTGCCGAGCCTCCCGCCGACGGCGCGAGGCATCCTCGACCGCGTCGGCTGCGTGATCGCGAGCAGCGCCAATGTCCACGGGGGTACGGAGCCGCGGCGTGTGAGCGACGTTCCGGACGAGATCCTCACGGCCTGCCGCGTCGTCGTCGACGGGGGAGTCCTCCCGGGAATTCCCTCCACCGTGATCGACTTCACGGACGGCGACCCGCGTGTCCTGCGCGAAGGCGCGGTTCCGGCGATCGAGGCTCTCGGGCGGGCGGCTCTCCTCGGCTGAGCGCGGGAGTACGATCCCACGCAGTCGAGGAAGGAAAGGAGGCCGGATTGGCCGTCGCGCAGGAAACCATCCAGCATCTCCGGAGCGCCGGCCTCGACGCGGTCGACCCCGCTGTCGCGGACCTGATCGAGCGTGAGGTCGACCGCCAGCGCAACCAGATCGAGCTGATCGCGTCCGAGAACTTCACCTGGCCGAGCGTCCTCGAGACGCTCGGAAGCGTCCCGACGAACAAGTACGCCGAGGGCTATCCGGGGCGCCGGTACTACGGCGGCTGCGAAGTCGTCGACGAGATCGAGCAGCTCGCAATCGACCGCGCCAAGGAACTCTTCGGCGCCGAGCACGCCAACGTGCAGCCGCACGCGGGCGCCCAGGCGAACATGGGGGCGTACTCGGCGGTGCTGAAGCCGGGCGACACCATTCTCTCGCTGAGCCTCGACCACGGCGGGCACCTCACGCACGGGCTCAAGGTCAACTTTTCGGGCCGGCTCTACACGATCGTCCACTACGGCGTCAGCCGCGAGACGATGGTGGTCGACTACGACGAGGTTCTCGCCCTCGCGAAGGAGCACCGGCCGCGCCTGATCATCTGCGGCGGCTCCGCCTATCCGAGGGTCGTGGAGGCCGATCGCTTCCGGGCGATCGCGGACGAAGTAGGCGCCTACCTGCTCTGCGACATGGCGCACTTCTCCGGCCTCGTTGCCGCGGGCCTGCACCCGAACCCGGTGCCGCACTGCGACTTCGTCACCTCGACCACCCACAAGACTCTCGCCGGTCCACGGGCAGGCTTCATCCTGTGCAGAGAGGAGCACGCGAAGGCGATCGACCGCGCGGTTTTCCCCGGCATGCAGGGGGGCCCGCTGATGCATACGATCGCCGCAAAGGCGGTCTGCTTCGCGATCGCGCGATCCGCGGCCTTCCGCGATTACCAGGTCCAGGTTCGCGCGAATGCCGATGCGCTCGCCGCCGAGCTTCTAGCGCGCGGCCTGGACATCCTGACCGGAGGAACCGATACGCACCTGCTCCAGGTCGACCTGCGGAACTCTCCGTGGACCGGCAAGGACGCCCAGGAGCGGCTCGAGGAAGTGCAGATCACGGCCAACCGCAACACCGTGCCTTTCGACGAGCGGCCGCCCATGATCGCCTCAGGGGTCCGGCTGGGGAGCCCTGCCGCGACGATGCGCGGCTTCGACGAGGACGACTTCCGCGAGGTGGGGCGCATCATCATGAGCGCCCTCGACGAGGCGGCCGACCTCGACGCGCTCCGCCTGCGCGTCAGCACGCTGTGCGAAAGGCGCCCGCTGTATCCCGGCTTTCGCGGTTACCCGAGCTATGCGGCCTAGGCTCTGATGTCCGTCACGGAGGTCTCGCACCCCCTCGTCCAGCACAAGCTCTCCTACCTCCGCGATCGGAGCACTCCGACCGTTCACTTCAGGAAGCTCGTCGAGGAGGTGACCCTTCTCCTAACCTACGAAGCGACAAAGGATCTCCCGACCGAAACCGCGGAGATCGAGACCCCGCTCGAGCACGCTCCGTTCCCGCGGATTTCGGGCAAGAAGGTGGCCGTCTGCCCGATCCTCCGCGCCGGCCTCGGGATGCTCGATGGGGTTCTGGCCCTGATCTCGGGTGCGCGGGTCGGCTTCATCGGGCTCTATCGCGACGAGACGACGCTCCAGCCTGTCGAGTACTACGTCAAGCTCCCGCAGGACGTCGCGGACCGGGATGTGATCCTGCTCGACCCGATGCTGGCGACCGGCAACTCGACCGCCTCGGCCGTCCGTACCGTCAAACGGGCGGGCGCCTCGAACGTCAGGCTGATCTCGATCATCGCCGCGCCGGAGGGAATCGCGAACATCGCGGGAAATCACCCTGACGTGCGGATTGTCGTCGCAGCGATCGACCGTGGCCTGAACGAGCGCGGCTTCATCGTGCCGGGCCTCGGGGATGCCGGCGACAGGCTCTACGGCACGAAGTGATCCACACCCTCCGCGACCACCTGCAGGTGCTCTACGGGGCCGGGCTCGCGCTTCTGATCGTCGTCCTGCTGACGCCGGCAGTCGGCGGGATGGCGCGGCTGCTCGGAGTCGTCGATCGTCCGGGCACCCGCCGTCTCAACCGCAGCCCCGTCCCGCGCCTGGGCGGGCTCGCCCTCTTCTTCGGGATCTTCGTGCCGGCGCTTGCGTTCCTCCACCTCGGCAACGAGACGCGCGGCGTCCTCCTCGGCGCCGCGGTTGCCACGACGGTGGGGGCTGTCGACGATTTCCGTGGCCTGCGTTGGTGGGAGAAGCTCTCCGGGCAGTTCGCCGCGGCCGCGATCCCCATCGGCTTCGGGATCTGGATCCACCGCTTCACCTTCCCCCTGGTCGGGATCCACACCCTGCCGAAACTCGTCGGGATGCCCCTGAGCGTGCTCTGGATCGTCGCGATCATGAACATGGTCAACTTCCTCGACGGCCTCGACGGCTTGGCAGCCGGAGTGTCCGCGATCTCCGCCTTCACGTTCTGCGTCATCGCCCTCTCGCTCGCCCGGCCCGCGTCTGCGATCCAGGCGGCAATCCTGTCCGCGATCGTGCTCGGCGCCGCACTGGGCTTCCTACGGCACAACTTCTATCCGGCGCGGATCTTCATGGGCGACTCGGGGGCGCTCCTGCTCGGCTTCGTCCTTGCGACGATCCCGCTCCAGGGCCTGCTCAAGACAGCCTCGATCGTGACCCTGTTCCTTCCGCTCGTCGTGCTCGCCGTGCCCATCCTCGACACGTCCTTCGTGGTCGTCAGGCGGCTCAAGCACCGCCAGCCGATCTACGTCGCCGACCGCGAGCACCTCCACCACCGGTTCGTGAACATCGGCTTCTCGCAGCGGCGGTCGGCGCTCTACATCTGGGCCTGGTGCGGGATGCTCGCGGCGACCGCTCTGGCCGAGAGGTTCCTGCGGCCGCACGCGCACGGGCAGTGGCACCTGTGGCGCACGGTGGCGACCGGCGGGCTCGGGCTCCTCGCGGTCGCCGCATCGGTCTACATGGTGTACCTGCTCGAGATCGTGAAGCTCGCGAACCTTCGCATCCGACGCCGCCGGCCTGAGCAGGGCGAGCGGCGAAGCGCGAGCGGCTAAGTTCCCGCCCCGGCGCGACAGGCCGTGTCCAGGGACAGTCCCCGGTCGCGTCCCGGAGAGGCGTCCCTCGGAGTCTCTGGCAAGCGTCGCCTCGATCGAGCCGGGATCGCCGAAGTCGTGATCGTCGCAGGCGAAGATCACCTCTGCGACAAGCCGCAGATCGTCCGGGCGGCCCCGGCGGATCGTCCAAGAAGAGGCTTCGATCGAGCGAGGCTAGCAATGGAACAAACTCTGTCTATATCGGCCGTATTTCCAGGAAAAGAGCCGTTTCAGCGTGTCACAAGCTCGACACTTTGTTTGGTATGCTCGGGGCGAATGGACTCAGCGCCGCGCCCGACGCCGTCGTTCCATCCAGCCGGCGCCGGAGGTCTTCTGCTCGCGGTCGACGCGCTCGCGCTCGGGGCCGGCGCGCTGGTCGGCTGGGCGGCCGGCTCGATCGGGCTCGGCATCCTCGGAGGCGCCGTCGCCGGCATCCCCCTCGGGGTCTTCGCCGTCTACCGCCGCTACCGGAGAGCGTTCTCGTGAAGGTCGGGGTTCTCGGCACGCCGCGCCCGATGCCGAGCCGGCTGCTGCCCGCGCTGGCCGGGGCGCTCGTGGTCGCCTTCGCGCTACCCGTCTTCCTCGTCGCCGGCTGGCCCATCGCGGGTTGGGGACTCGCTGCGCTGATCTGGGCGGCGACTCAGGCATTCCAGCTCGTGCTGACGCGCCTGCGCCCGGCCGCCGGTAATCTCGCCGCCTCCAGCGTGATGGGCTTCGGGATGATGTTCCGTTTGGTGGGCGTGATGGTGGTGCTGGTGGCAGTCGTGGCGTCGAATCGCGGGCTTGGCCTCGCCGCACTCGTCACGTACGGCCTGGCATACACCGTCGAGCTCGGCACCTCGCTGCTCGCGTACTTCGGCAGAGAGACAGCATGAGGCGGCTCTTCGCCGTGCTCGCGGGCCTCGCGCTCGCACTGCCCGCGCCCGCACTAGCCAAGGGGGAGTTTCATCCGGAGGCAGAGTTCGAGCTTCACCAGTGGATCGGCATCCACCTAGGGCCGCTCGACCTCTCGATCAACAAGGCGGTCGCGTACCTGCTGATCGGAGCCGCCGCCACGATGCTCCTCGGCATCGTCCTCATGCGCGTGCGCCTCGGAACCGACCCGTCGCGCCGCCAGACCCTGGGAGAGCAGATCTACGAGATCGCGCAGGTCCAGGTGGCCGAGCAGGGGCTGCCGTCGAAGTCGATCGGCATGTGGTTCCCGTACGTCGCGACGCTGATGCTCTTCATTTGGGTCGTGAACATGCTGGGCTTCATCCCGCTGCCGCTGACCGGAGAGAAGTGGCACGGAGTCCCGACGTGGGGCATCTACGCGGCGACCTCGGCAATCTCGGTGACGCTGGCGCTCGCGCTCATGACCTTTGTGTTCACGCACGTGGAAGGAATCCGGCATAACGGCCCAATCCGCTACTTCAAGAGCTGGATCCCCGACGTTCCGAAGGTGATGCTGCCGCTGATCGTGCCGCTCGAGATCCTCGGCCAATTCATGCGGCTGATCTCGCTCAGCGTCCGGCTCTTCGCCAACATGCTCGCCGGCCACATGCTGATCCTCACGTTCATCGGACTGATGTTCGTGCTCGAGACGCTCTATCTGGCACCGTTCTCCCTCTTCTTCGGAACCTTGTTCTACCTCTTCGAGGTCGTGATCGTCGTCACGATCCAGGCGTTCATCTTCGCCGCCCTGTCCGCCATCTACATCGGCTCGGCCATCGAGCCCGAACACTAGGAGGAGCACGTGCTCGCACTACTCGCAGCTGCCGCGAAGGGGGGGACGGTCGATGCCGGAAAGGCGATCGCTCTCGCGCTCGGCATCGGACTCGGCTCGCTCGGCGCCGGCATCGGCATCGGCAACATCTTCGGCTCGATGATCCAGGCGGTCGCACGCCAGCCGGAGCTGCGCGGCGAGCTCCAGGGCATCCAGTGGCTCGGTTTCGCGCTCACCGAGGCCGTCGTCTTCTACGGCCTGATCGGCGGCCTCCTCGCGTACGTCCTCATCTAGATGACGCCCGTCGCCTCATCGGGCCTCATCAAGGTCGTCCCGGGGTTGATGATCTGGACGCTCGTCGCCTTCGGGCTGACGTTCTTCGTCCTGCGGCGATACGCCTTCGGGCCGATCCAGAAGCTGATCGACGAGCGGCGGGAGCGCATCCGCCAATCGATCGAGGAGGCCGACAACGCCCGCGACGAAGCGCGGAAGCTGCTCGAGGAGCACCGGGGCTTGATCGCGCAGGCCCGCGGCGACGCGGAGCAGATCCTGGCCGAGGCCCGGAAGGTCTCGGAGTCGCAGCGCGAGCGCGTCCGTGAGGAGACCGAGGCCGACCGCCAGCGGCGCCTCGAGGACACGCGCCGCCAGATCGAGGCCGAGACTCACCGGGCGCTCGAGCTGATCCGCGCCGAAGTTGCGGACCTGACGTTGATCGCGACCCAGCGCGTAACGGGGAAGGTGCTCGATCGGGAGGATCAGCGGCGCCTGATCGACGAGGCGGTCGCCGGGCTCGACTTCTCGGCCTTCGAGCGCGCCGAGACCCAGTAGTAGTGGATCGCTAGCCGCTTGGCCGTCGCCGAACGCATCTACGCGCAGGCGCTCTACGACGCCGCGAGCGCGGCCGGTCGTCTCGCCGAGGTGCGCGAGGAGCTCGGCGACTTCGACGCCTCGGTGCAGGAGGTACCGGAGCTGCGAGCGCTCCTGCGCAACCCGCAACTCGATGGGCGCGTGAAGGCGCGCGCGCTCGAGGAGATCCTCGGCGCCGGAGACGAGATCCTCAGGAACTTCGTGCTGCTGCTAGCGGAGAAGAGCCGGATCGTGCAGCTCCACGAGATCGCGCGCGAGTTCGAGCGGCTGATCGCACGCGACGAGCGTCGTCTCGAGGTGGAGCTCACGACGGCCTTCGAGCTCTCGGACGAGGAGGCGGGCAGGATCGTGTCGCAGATCGAGCATGCGTCAGGCCGGCGCGTCGACGCGACGCGGAAGGTCGACCCGAGCCTGATCGGCGGGGTCGTACTCCGGGCCGGCTCGCTGCGGGTCGACGCCAGCGTCAGCGGGCGCCTGCAGCGGCTCCGCCGCGAGCTCGTGCAGGGCAGCCGTGCGTGAACGCATCCAGGCAGAGTTCTAGAAGAAGGAGACTTTCGTGAAGCTGCGCCCCGAAGAGATCACCTCGATCCTGCGCCGCCGGATCGAGGAGTACGACGTGCAGACGGATCTCGCCGAGGTCGGCACCGTGCTGCAGGTCGGCGACGGCATCGCCCGCGTCTACGGTCTCGAGAACGCCGTTGCGATGGAGATGCTCGAGCTCGAGCACGGCGTCACCGGCCTCGCCTTCAACCTCGAGGAGGACAACGTCGGCACCGCCCTCTTCGGCCCCTGGGAGCAGGTGAAGGAGGGCCAGCCCGTTCGCCGCAGCGGACGGGTGGCGAGCATCCCCGTCGGGGAAGGGCTGATCGGCCGAGTCGTGAATCCGCTCGGCGAGCCGCTGGACGGCGGTGGCCCGATCGAGTCTTCAGAGACGAGGCCGCTCGAGTTCAAGGCACCAGGCGTCGTCGACCGCCAGCCCGTGAAGGAGCCGCTCCAGACCGGGCTGAAGGCGATCGACTCGATGATCCCGATCGGCCGCGGGCAGCGCGAGCTCGTGATCGGCGACCGCTCGACCGGCAAGACCGCGATCCTCGTCGACACGATCCTGAACCAGCGTGGCCAGGACGTGATCTGCATCTACGTCGCGATCGGCCAGAAGGCGTCCACGGTCGCCCAGGTCTACGAGCGCCTGAAGGACGCGGGTGCGATGGACTACACGATCATCGTCATGGCTCCGGCGCACGAAGCCGCGCCGATCAAGTGGATGGCGCCCTTCGCCGGGTGCGCGATGGGGGAGCACTTCCTCTTCAGCGGCCGCCACGCGCTCTGCGTCTACGACGACCTCTCCAAGCACGCCGACGCCTATCGGCAGATGTCCCTGCTGCTGCGCCGGCCGCCGGGCCGCGAGGCCTTCCCGGGCGATGTCTTCTACCTGCACTCGCGCCTGCTCGAGCGCGCCTGCAAGCTGAACGACGAGCTCGGCGGCGGCTCGCTGACCGCGCTGCCGGTGATCGAGACGCAGGCGGGCGACGTCTCGGCCTACATCCCGACGAACGTGATCTCGATCACGGACGGCCAGATCTTCCTCGAGTCCGATCTCTTCTACTCCGGCGTCCGGCCGGCGATCAACGTCGGCATCTCCGTCTCGCGCGTCGGGGGCAATGCCCAGACGAAGGCGATGAAGTCCGTCGCCGGGCGCCTGAGGCTCGACCTCGCCCAGTACCGCGAGCTCGAGGCTTTCGCCCAGTTCGGGTCGGAGCTCGACGTCCAGACCCAGCGCACCCTTGCCCGGGGCGAGCGGATGGTCGCGACGCTCAACCAGCCGCAGTACCAGCCGTGGCCGGTCGAGGAGCAGGTCGTCGCGATCTTCGCGGGGATCAACGGCTACCTCGACGAGGTTCCCGTGGCCCAGGTGCCTCGCTTCCAGGACGAGCTGCGCGAGCACCTGCGGTCCGAGAAGGGCGTGTACGAGAAGATCCGCGAGGAGAAGACGCTCTCCGACGAGACGACCGAGAGGCTGCACGCAGAGCTGAAGCGCTTCGTCAACGGCTTCAACGTCCAGCAGGAGCAGAGCCTCGTCGCCTGATGGCATCCGTTCAGGACCTCAAGCGGCGGATCCGCTCGATCCGCAACACGCGCAAGATCACGAAGGCGATGGAGCTCGTCGCGAGCGCGCGGCTGCGTCGGGCCCAAGCCCGGATCGAGGCGATGCGGCCCTATGCAGACCGGATGCAGGAGCTCATGGTCGGCACGGCCCGGGCGAGCAGCTCCGTCAGGGGGCTGCCGCTGCTCCAGCGACGCGACGTCGAGCGGGTCGCGATCGTGCCGCTCACAGGTGACCGAGGGCTCGCCGGCCCCTTCAACGCCCAGATCCTGAGGGCCTCCTTCGCGCTCGGGCGCTCACTGGGTGCGGAGGGCAAGGACGTGCGCTGGCTCGTCGCGGGCAAGAAGGGCCGCTCGACGCTGACCTTCCGCCGCTACACCGTCGACCAGGCCTGGACCGGCTTCTCCGACCAGCCCGCGTACGCCGATGCCCAGGCGATCGCCCACCGGCTCGCCCAGCTCTACTCGGAGGGCGAGGTCGACCGGGTCGTCGTCGTCTACAACAACTTCGTCTCGCCCCTGGTTCAGCGCGTCGTCGAGCAGGACGTGCTGCCGATTCCGGAGCGGGTGCTGGAGGCCGGGGACGACGCCGGCGAGGCGGCCGTGCGGGGCGACTTCATCTACGAGCCCGAGCCCGAGCAGATCCTCGAGCGGCTGCTTCCTGTCTACCTCGAGACGGAGCTCTACCGGGCGCTCCTCGAGTCCGCCGCATCCGAGCAGGGCGCGCGCATGACCGCCATGCGAAACGCCTCGAAGAACGCGGGCGAGCTGATCGACAGGCTGACGCTGGCGATGAACCGCGCCCGTCAGGCCGAGATCACCCAGGAGATCCTGGAGGTCGTCGCCGGTGCGGATGCCCTGAGCGCGTAGCCGGGGAAAGAGCAGTCATCGGCCCCGGATGTTTCGACTAACTTCTGGGCCGGGTAGGTCGTCTCAGCAGGTGCAACTCCCAGAGCGTGCCGTTATGCTTTCCCGCTAGGCCACGTGGCGTCCCAGGAGACACACCCCGACGTTCTCTCTTCAGGAGCCGGGCTTGCCGCGGCGGTCGCGATCGAGTCTGGGACCGCCCTCGGTGAGTTCGCGCCCGTCCGGGCGCGGGGCTACTGGGAGCAGGTCTGGCTGCGCTTCAAGCGCGACAAGATCGCGATCGTCGGCGGGCTCTTCATCGTCGTCCTCCTTCTTGTCGCCTTCGCCGGCGCGCCCCTCGCCGCCAAACTGCTCGGCCACGGGCCGAACGACATCTTCGCAGGCGGAGTCGACCCCAAGACCCAGCTTCCGGTCGGCCCCTTCACGACCTTCGTAAACGTGCCGTACCCGGGGGCGGTCGGCCACTTCCCGACCGTCCACTTCATCCTCGGCGGGGATAGCCAGCTCGGGCGCGACGAATTCCTGCGGCTCCTCTACGGCGCCCAGACCTCGCTGCAGGTCGCGATCGGCGCCACCGTCCTGAGCATGCTCGTGGGAGTCCTGCTGGGATCGATCGCCGGCTACTTCGGCGGCGTGATCGACACGATCATCTCGCGGCTCACCGACATCACGATGGCCTTCCCGATCCTGCTCTTCATCATCGCGCTCGCGAGCACCGTCGGCGATCGCCTGAACAACATCACCCTCGGGATCTTCGGCAAGGGAGTGATTACGCTCATCGTCGTGCTCGGTGTCTTCGGCTGGTACTACCCCGCGCGCATCGTGCGCGCGCAGGTGCTCTCCTTACGCGAGAAGGAGTTCATCGAGGCGGCGCGCATGGTGGGTGCGAGCGATGCACGGATCATCCGCTCGCATCTGCTCCCGCATCTCGTCGCCCCGATCATCGTCCTCTCGACGATCACGGTCGCCCAGTTCATCCTCGCGGAGGCGGGTCTCTCCTTCCTCGGGGTGGGAATCCGGGAGCCGACGGCGAGCTGGGGAAGTCTTCTCCACTACGGGCCGGATTACTATCTGACGCAACCGTGGCTGATGGTGTGGCCAGGCTTGGCTGTCCTCTTCACGACGCTGGCGTTCAATCTGCTCGGCGATGGTCTGCGGGACGCGTTCGACCCTCGCTCCTCCCGCTGAGCAAAGCCCCTCCGCCGCTAACAAAACGTTTCCATCCTCGTCGTAGCGGGTAGGTCGCAACTGCGGCTCGGCCGGCAAGATTCACACCGGCTTTCCATCGAGAAAGGAGTCACATGAGTAGAAGGCTCTGGCTTTCCGCGGCGTCGCTTGCCGTTGGAACGAGCCTGCTCGTGGCAGCGGCCTTTGCGGGCTCGGCTTCGAGCAAATCAGTAAAGGGCGGAACGATGAAGTTGAACATGTCCGCGACAGACGTCGACTTCACCGATCCGTCCCTCGCCTACGGGACGATCTCCTGGCAGATCGAGTTCGCGACTGCCCTGAAGCTCGTGAACTACCCGGACAAGGCCCCGCCGCTCGGCGGCAGGATCCAGCCGGAGGCGGCTACGGGCTTCCCCACCATCTCCAGCAACGGGAAGACGTACACCTTCACCGTCAAGAGCGGCTTCAAGTTCAGCGACGGGAAGCCGGTGACCGCGAAGAACTTCGCGTTCGCGATCAACCGCGCCCTCAACCCGGCGATGCAGTCACCTGCGGCGGTGTTCATCTCGAACATCGTCGGCGCCCAGGCCGTGATCGACAAGAAGGCCCAGACGGCTTCCGGCGTCCAGGTCAAGGGCAACAAGCTGACGATCAAGCTGACTCAGCCTGACGGCGGAATGCTCGCGAAGCTGGGCATGCCGTTCTTCCAGGCGCTGCCGCTCAATCTGGCGACCGATCCGAAGGGCGTCAACGCGTATCCGTCGGCCGGCCCGTACTACATCGCGAGCCGCGACATCGGACGTCAGATCATCGTCAAGAAGAACCCCAACTACAAGGGCAGCCGTCCCGCGAACATCGACCAGTTCACGATCACCGCGAACACGAACCTCGACCAGAGCCTGCTTCAGGTGAAGGCGGGCCAGGCCGACTTCGATATCGGTGGGCTTCCGCCTTCGGCGCACGCCGACCTGGCATCCGCCTTCGGCGTCAACAAGGGTCAGTACCAGGTGCACCAGCTCGTCGAGACCGACTACGTCGCCCTGAACACCGCACGACCGACGTTCGGGTCGGTGGCGCTCCGCAAGGCCGCCAACATCGCGATCGACCGGCCTGCGATGCTCCGCGTCCGCGGCGCGTTCGCCGGCAAGCGGACCGACCAGATCCTGCCTCCGGGCATCGGCGGGTTCCGCGACGAGAAGATCTACTCGATCAAGGGTGCCGACCCTGCGAAGGCGAAGCAGCTCGCCGGCAACAACTGCAAGAGCGTGAACCTCTGGACGGCCACCTCGACGACCGGTCAGGCTCTCGGGCAGGTCTTCAAGTACAACCTGAGCCAGATGGGCTGCGACGTCAACGTCAAGCTCTTCCAGGGCTTCCAGCTCTACACCGCCGCGGGCAACAAGGGTGCCGACTTCGACGCCGCCATCGCCGGCTGGAACCAGGACTACCCCGATCCGTACGACTTCATCGACATCCTGCTGAACGGCAACAGCATCCACGAGACCAACAACAACAACCTCGCGTACCTCAACGTCCCCAAGCTGAACGCCCAGATGGACGCGGCGAACAAGCTCGCGGGCGACAAGCGGTACAAGGCGTACGGCGATCTGGACATCCAGATCACGAAGAACTACGCGCCGTGGGCCTCCTACGACAACCGGAACGAGCGTGAGTTCGTCTCGAAGCGGACCGGCGGCTATCTCTTCCAGCCGGCCAACGCGAGCGCCGACCTCAACACATTCTTCCTCAAGTAGGAGCTCGCAAGCAGCACGATCAACGGGAACGGGGGCGCTCGCAAGGCGCCCCCGTTCTCATCTCCACGTCGGGTCGATTAACATCCCGCTGCCGGTGGTATCACCCAGGAGGAGGCGAGCATGATCCGGTACCTGATCAGAAGATTCCTTTGGGCGATCGTCCTCTTCTTCGCGGTCACGATCGTCAGCTACGTCCTCTTCTTCATCATTCCGGCGAACCCGGCCAAGACCGCGTGCGGGCAGACATGCGGCGCAACCGAGGTCTTGCGCGTCAAGCACTTCCTCGGACTCGACCGACCGATCTACGTCCAGTACGGGAAGTTCGTCGGCCGGCTGCTGCCGTTCAATGTCTGGGACTGGCCGCCTCACTTCAAGACGCCGAACCTCGGCAGCTCGTTCTACAACCGGCAGCCCGTCAACAAGCT
Source organism: Gaiellales bacterium (assembly GCA_038237515.1). Lineage (GTDB taxonomy): Bacteria > Actinomycetota > Thermoleophilia > Gaiellales > Gaiellaceae > JBBQDZ01. The sequence continues at coordinate 32,163 of JBBRYP010000013.1, read as the reverse complement.
CGTGCTCGACGCCGCGCCCGTCACCGCCTCGCTCGTCCTCGGCGGAGCCTTCTTCTGGATGCTGCTCGCCGTACCGATCGGCGTCCTGTCGGCCCTGCGGCCGCGCTCGCTCCTGGATCGCATGTCGATGACGTTCGTCCTGATCGGGATCTCCGCCCACCCGGTCTGGATCGGCCTGATCTTCGCGTACTTCTTCGGCTACAAGTGGCACATCACGCCGATCACGCTCTACGCCGACTTCATCCATCCTCCACCGGGTGAACCGGGGGGGCCCATCCAGTGGGCCTACCACCTGATCCTGCCGTGGGCCACGTTCGCGATCCTCTTCGCGGCGCTCTACGTGCGCATGATCCGGGCGAACGTGCTCGAGACGCTGAACGAGGACTACGTCCGAACCGCTCGTGCCAAGGGCGCGCCCGAGTCGCGCGTCCTGCGCTCGCACGTCCTGCGCAACGCGATGCTCCCGGTCGTGACGATGCTCGGCATGGACATCGGTCTCGCGCTCGGCGGGGCCGTCTTCACCGAATCGGTCTACAGCCTTCCGGGGCTTGGACGGATTTCCGTTCAGGCGCTCTTCAACTTCGACACGCCGACGGTGCAGGGGGTCATCGTCTTCGCAACGGTTGCGATCATCGTCTTCAACCTGTTCGTCGACCTGCTCTATGCCCTGATCGACCCCCGGATCAGGCTCGCGTAGGAAGCCGGCGCGGCGCCGACATCAGATGCCCCTTCTCGAGGTCACCGATCTCAAGACCTACTTCCGGACCGACGACGGCTTGGTCAAGGCGGTCGACGGTGTCAGCTTCTCGGTCGAGAAGGGCCAGACGCTGGGGATCGTCGGCGAGTCCGGCTCCGGAAAGAGCGTCACCTGCCTGTCGATAATGGGCCTGAACGCGAAGCGGAACACGATCACGAGCGGGTCGGCGATGTGGAAGGGAAAGAACCTGCTCACGATGGGCTCCAAGGAGCTCCGCACGATCAGGGGCGACGAGATCGCGATGATCTTCCAGGATCCGATGACCTCGCTGAACCCCGTGCACAAGATCGGGGCCCAGCTCTCCGAGGCCGTCGTCCTCCACCGCGACGTCACCAAGGCGCAGGCTCGTGCGCGCGCGCTCGAGGTGCTGAAGGCGGTCGGGATCCCGCGTCCGGAGCGTCGGATCGACGACTATCCGCACCAGTTCTCGGGCGGCATGAGGCAGCGTGTGATGATTGCGATGGCGCTCGTCAACAACCCCGACCTGCTGATCGCGGACGAGCCCACCACCGCGCTCGACGTGACGACGCAGGCTCAGATCCTGCGGTTGATGAACAGGCTGCAGGAGGAGTTCGGCAGCGCGATCATCATGATCACCCACGACCTCGGCGTCGTCGCCGAGACGGCCGACGACGTGGTCGTCATGTACGCGGCTGAGGCGGTCGAGAAGGCGCCTGTCGAGCGGCTCTTCAAACGGCCGCAGATGCCGTACACCTGGGGGCTCCTCGGCTCGCTGCCTCGCCTCGACATCAACGTCGATCGCCTCGTGCAGATCCCAGGTTCTCCTCCGTCGCTGCTGAACCCGCCGGGCGGCTGCCGCTTCCACCCGCGTTGCCCCTACGTGATGAGCGTCTGCAAGAACGAGAATCCGCCGCTGGCGCCGGTCGACGGCGAGCCCGAGCACCTCGACGCCTGCCATCTCGATCAGGAGACGAAGGATCGCGAGGCGACGAAGCTTCTGGCTTCGATGCAGGCAGGAGCCGCATAGTGCATCGGGCGGTGCATTGAATGGCCACCACGACGGAGGCGCCCGCCGCTTCGAGGAAGTCCTTCGGCGCAGAGCTCCTCGCGGTCGAGGACCTGAAGAAGCACTTCCCGGTTACGCGCGGCATCATCTTTCAGAAGCAGATCGCGGCCGTGAAGGCCGTCGACGGAGTCAGCTTTACCGTTCGCGAGGGTGAGACGCTCGGGGTCGTCGGCGAGTCGGGCTGCGGGAAGTCGACGATGGCGCGCTGCATCATGCGGCTGCTCGACCCGACCTCCGGCCGCCTGGTCTTCCGCGGGCGTGACATTACGAACCTCTCCAGGGCCGAGATGCGTCCGATCCGCCGCGAGATGATGATGATCTTCCAGGACCCGTACGCCTCGTTGAACGCGCGCAAGCGGGTTGGGTTCATCGTCGCGGAGGCGCTCGAGGTTCACCGCCTCGGAACGGACGCCGAGGTGAAGCGCCGCGTACAGGAGCTCCTGGAGGTCGTCGGCCTGAACCCGGAGCACTACAACCGTTTCCCGCACGAGTTCTCGGGCGGTCAGCGGCAGCGCATCGGCGTCGCGAGGGCCCTCGCCGTGAATCCGAAGCTGATCGTCTGCGACGAGCCGGTCTCAGCGCTCGACGTGTCGGTTCAGGCGCAGATCCTCAACCTGCTGAAGGACCTCCAGGAGGATTTCGGGCTCACCTACATCTTCATCGCACACGACCTGAACGTCGTCCGGCACATCTCGGATCGCGTGATGGTGATGTACCTCGGGCACGCCGTCGAGCTGGCCGAGCGGGACGATCTCTACAACGGTCCGAAGCATCCGTACACGGGCGCGCTCCTGTCGGCCGTGCCGATTCCCGATCCGACGGTGGGCCGGGCGCGCGAAGCCGTCGTTCTCGAGGGCGACGTGCCGAACCCGATCAACCCCCCGAGCGCCTGCTGGTTCCATCCCCGCTGCCCTCGCTTCCGTGAGGGCCACTGCGATGTCGACACGCCCGAGCTTCGACCCTTCGGCCACGGGCACGTCGCGGCCTGCCACTACCCGCTCGAGCACTGGCCGATGACCGACGAAGAGCTCCGGCGCCCGGCTTCCGCGTCGGCTGTCTAGCTACAGCGTCCGCCGAGATCCGAAGGCGCAGCCTGAAGATAGAGCTATCTCCCCCGCCGGCTCGTTCGGCAATGCGGTAGGCGATGGTCCAGCGGGAAATAGCTCTGTGACTCGCGTCACCGCCTTCCTCCTCCCGGCCCTGCGCCGGTTTGCCGTACTGCTCGCGGGTGTCTCCGCGACGACGCTCGTGCTCTCGCTCCTGCTTGGTGCGCTCGCGAAGTGGAATCTCAACCGGTCGATCTCGACGGGCTTCGAGCTCGGCGGCATCTTCCTGCTCGTCGTGGGCTTCTTCGTCGGGAACCGCGGTCCGACGCGGCTCCGTGGCGCTTCCGCGCCCTTCTTCGGTACGCGGATGGTTCGCCTCGCGACGCACACGGAGCGGGAGGAGACGCTGAGCGAGTCGGCGATCTTCGTCGTCATCGGCCTCATCCTCGTCATCTTGGGCGTCGCGATCGACTCGCGGTACCGCCTCTTGTAACGTGGGGGAACCAGGGTTCCCCCACGGACCCCTCCTTCTGCGCTGTGGCTTTTCCAGCCGCGCCTGGCCTCCCGCCGGGCCAGCCCGGCTCCGGCCGCGATTGTTCGCGTATCCTCGGCGGCTCCCGAATCGAGAGTCACAGGGCGAACCCCATATTCAGCTACTTGTCCCGAAGTCACGTTTGCACGTCGCACGTGGGCGTGTCCGGGACAAGGAGCTAACTTCTAGAGGCGACGACCGTCTGACCAAAGTGATGCGGACAAAAAGGCTGCAAAGCTCCAGTTGTGACCGCGCCCGCGAGGCGGTCTCGCTTCGCCTCGACGGCGAGCTCTCCGCGTTCGGGGACGCGCGCCTCGACGCGCACCTCGCGCGCTGCGCCGCGTGCGCCGAGTTCGCGAACGACGCCGCTGCCACCGCGCTCATGCTCCGCCACGCCCCCTACGAGCCGCTCCGGGGTGGAATCGAGCTTCCGCTGCGCTCCGCGCGCCATGCCCGGCGTGCCGGCGGCGCGATGGTGGCCGCGGCAGTCGCGGCTGGGTTCGTCGTCGTTCTCGTGCTCCCCGGCGGGCGCGTCCAGGTCGGCCCGCCTCAGCCGCGCGTCTCACAGTCGAACAACGACGATCTGCGCGACCTGCAGATCCTCCATCGTGCCCAGCGTACCCCCGCTTCGATCGTCATCTCGCGCCCGCTCCGCGGGCCTGAGGCGTAGGTGAATCGATCGGAAGAGCTCGATCGACTCACCTGGCATGTTCGAGAACCGGTCTGTCTGATCAGCTGAAGGTCTCGAGTGCGCCTTGGTAGGCGCGGGCGCCGGTCGAGCAAGCGGCGCGGGTGGCGGCGTAACGGAGTCGAGGGCAGCCTGAGGCCTCGAAGCGCCCGTTCGTGACCACGTTCAGCGCCTCTCCGAGCCAGGAATAGCACTCGCCCTGTGCGCCTCGCGCGACATCTGCGCACTCGCGCACGAGCCGCACCTGGATCCGGAGCGGCACCAGCGCGACCGCTGGAACCCGCACGCCCCGGATGCAGCTCGCCGCCTCCGCCGCTTCGAGTCGACCGCAGACGGCGAGTTGCTCGAACGGGTCGACGGAGAGCACGAGCGCCCCGCCGCTCAGGCAGCCCGAGCGCTGGAACGAGTCGAGGCCACGACAGGCGCGCACGAGCGCGGACGCGGATGCGATCGGCTTGGCGGGCGGATGGTCGCTGAAGGCGCGATACCAGCAGGCGCGGACGAAATCGCGCGGGGCCTTCGCGCAAACGGCACGACGGGAGGTGAGCGCCGCCGCAGGACGCCGAGCGCCGTCAGAGCCCGCGAGCGACATCCAGTAGTCCATGTAGGCGCCCTGCGCGCAGTCGGCCGCGTCGGCCGGGCCCACCGCCCGGCAGGCCTCGAGTGCCGGAGCGAACGTGTCGGAGAAGAGCCTCATGTAGGCATGGCCGAGACCGTGGACGCAGCTGTAGCGCTGGTATCGGGTGGGAGCGCCGCGGCAGATCGCGACCGCTCCCTTGGGCCCGAATCGGACGATCTGCGGGCCGAGGTAGGTGATCACGCCGTGAGCGAAGCCTGCGGAGCAGCCCGAGTCGTTCGTGCGCGGGAGGTAGTCCTGCAGCCGTGTCAGCGTCACCTTCGCGACACGCCCGTAGTTTCGTCCGACGGTGTGCATCAGGATGTGGCAGTTCGCCTCGAGGTAGCCGCCCTTCAGGTGGACGAAATGGTCGATGCGCGGAAGCTCGCGCGCGGGGTCGCCCGTCTTGACGATCAGCCCGAGCAGCTGCCGGGCGAGGCACGAGTCGTAGCTGGATTTGTGCGGCAGGTAGATGTCGCAGAACCGGACCGGGCGCGCTTCGCGGGCCTGCCCGCCGTAGCCGAAGGCGGGGTTGTCCGGCCCACCGCCTCCGGCGGCCGGTTGGACCGCGAAAAGGCAGCACAGTGCCATCCCCGCGAGAGCGGCTAGCGCGCAGGCGCGGCCTCGGGCCCAGTGACGCCATGTCGTCTGCTCCGCCATCACTCCCTTGTAACAGTTGGACGACGGGAAAGACTGGATCGTTAGGCTTACCCTGACCGATCGAAGACCATGATTCCGTCACTTCTCTCCTCATACTGCTGAGCCATCGATCACGCCGCCCGGGTGGCGGCGCTCGAGCACGACGCCCGCCGGCTCCTGAACGAGGGCGGGTTCGAGACGCGCTTCGGTAGACTTCGGAGGAAGCTCGGCAGGCGCCCGCGTACCGCCGGTGTCGCCCCTCAGCCCTCGCTCCAGGAGACCAATGCCTGATCAGAACGGTTCCGCTCAGAACGTCGGCAAGGTGGTCGAGATCAAGGGCGTCGTCATCGACGCCGTCTTCACCGGCGAGCTGCCCGGCATCAACACGGCGCTGCGGATCACGCTCCCCGACGACCGGGGCGTGCTCGTGGCGGAAGTCCAGGGCCACTTGGGCGACGACCGGGTGCGAGCCGTAGCGATGGACACGACGGACGGCCTCGCAAGGGGCATCGACGTGGCCGCGACCGGCGAGCCGATCACCGTGCCGGTCGGCGACGCCACGCTCGGTCGCGTGTGGAACGTGATCGGGGAGCCGGTCGACAACAAGGAAGCGCCGAAGGACGTCAAGCGCTGGTCGATCCACCGCGATCCGCCCGACTTCAAGGACCTGTCGCCGAAGCTCGAGGTGTTCGAGACGGGGCTCAAGGTCGTCGACCTGCTCGCGCCTTTCATCCGCGGCGGCAAGGTCGGCCTCTTCGGCGGCGCCGGGCTCGGCAAGACGGTCCTGATCCAGGAGCTGATCCACAACGTCGCCATGCAGCACGGAGGCGTGTCGGTCTTCTCCGGCGTCGGCGAGCGCACGCGCGAGGGTAACGACCTGCTCCAGGAGATGGACGAGTCGGGCGTGCTCGACAAGGTGGCCCTCGTGTTCGGCCAGATGAACGAACCGCCCGGTGCGCGCCTGCGGGTGGCGCTCTCGGGGCTGACGATGGCCGAGTACTTCCGCGACGAGGGGCAGGACGTCCTGCTGTTCATCGACAACATCTTTCGTTTCACGCAGGCCGGCTCCGAGGTGTCGGCGCTCCTCGGGAAGATGCCCAGCGCAGTCGGCTATCAGCCCGATCTCGCCACCCAGATGGGGCAGCTGCAGGAGCGGATTACGTCCACGCGGCACGGGTCCATCACCTCCGTCCAGGCGATCTACGTTCCCGCCGACGACCTCACCGACCCCGCGCCGGCCAACACGTTCGCCCACCTCGACTCCTCGGTCGTGCTCACGCGGACGCTCGTGGAGCAGGGCATCTACCCGGCCGTCGACCCGCTCGACTCGTTCTCGCGGGCGCTCCAGCCGGGCGTCGTCTCCGACGAGCACTATCAGACCGCCACGCGCGTCCAGGAGATGCTCCAGACCTACAAGGACCTCCAGGACATCATCGCCATCCTCGGGCTCGACGAGTTGACGGACGAGCAGAAGCTCGTCGTGCAGCGCGCGCGCAAGATCCAGCGCTTCCTGTCGCAGCCGAACTTCGTGGCCGAGCAGTTCACCGGCACGCCCGGGAAGTACGTGAAGCTCGAGGATACGATCAAGGGCTTCCAGGAGATCATCGAGGGGAAGCACGACGACCTCTCGGAGCAGGCTTTCTACATGGTCGGAACGATCGACGAGGCGGTCTCGAAGGGTCGTGAGCAGGGCGGCGAAGAGGAGCCGGAGCCGGAGCCGGAGCCGGAGGCCGTCGCCGAGGAAGCGCGCGAGCCCGAGCCCGAGCCAGTCCCGGCGTAGAACGATGGCCGACGAGCGCAGGACGTTCGACGTCTCGCTCGTGACGCCCGAGGGCGCGGCGTTCGAGGGCGAGGCCGAGTTGCTGATCGTGCCGGGTGCCGACGGCGAGATCGGGGTGCTGGCCCGGCACGCCCCGCTGGTCGCGACCCTGAGAGCCGGCGCGACCCGGGTGCACGTGCGGCGCGACCAGGAGGTGCACGAGTTCGCGACCGGCCCCGGCTTCTTCAAGGTCGAGCAGGATCGCGCCCTCGCGCTCGTCGACGACGCCGTGCCGGCGCGCGAGATCGACGCGACGCGCGCCCGGGCGCAGCTCGAAACCGCTCGCGCCGAGCTCGAGCGGCTCGAGGACGGGGAGTCGGACGGCGATCGCTGGCAGCTCGAGCAGCGCATCCGTCACGCGGAGAACCAGCTCGCCGTCGTCGGAGCGGGCGGCGCCGACGCCGGCGCACGGCCGCTCACGGCCGCCGGCGAAGAGCACATCTAGCCCTGGGACTCCGCTGGAGGCTGTCTTCGGAGGAGGGAGGAGGGAGATGAGCGTCGTGGAGCGCCTGAGAGGGCTGATGGAGGAGCGCATCCTCGTGCTCGACGGCGCCTGGGGCGTTCTCCTCCAGAGTCGCGGCCTTTCGGAGGCCGACTTTCGCGGCGAGCGCTTTCGCGAGCACGGGCGGGACGTCAAGGGCGACCCCGACCTGCTCAACCTCACGCGGCCGGAGATCGTCGCCGCCATCCACGACGCCTACTTCGAGGCCGGCGCCGACCTCGCGACGACGAACACCTTCACAGCGACCTCGATCGGCCAGGCGGATTACGGCCTCGAGGATGCGGTCTACGACCTGAACGTCGCCGGGGCGCGGCTGGCGCGCGCGGCCGCCGATGGCTGGACGGCGAGGACGCCGGCGAAGCCGCGCTTCGTCGCCGGCTCGATGGGCCCGCTGAACGTCACGCTCTCGCTCTCGCCGCGCGTGGAGGATCCGGCCTTCCGGACGCGCTCCTTCGAGGAGGTGCGTGCTTCCTATGCGGAGCAGGTCCGGGGTCTGCGGGACGGCGGAGTCGACCTGCTGCTGATCGAGACGATCTTCGACACGCTGAACGCGAAGGCCGCGATCGCCGCCGCGCTCGACGAGGGGCCCGAGCTGCCTTTGTGGATCTCGATGACCGCCGTCGACCTCAGCGGGCGCACGCTCTCCGGCCAGACCGTGGAGGCCTTCTGGATCGCCGTCGAGCACGCGCAGCCGCTGATCGTGGGCGTCAACTGCTCCCTCGGAGCGACGCAGATGAGGCCGTTCGTCGAGGAGCTCGCGCGCATCGCCCCGACCCACGTCTCCTGCCACCCGAACGCCGGCCTCCCGAATGCCTTCGGCGGCTACGACGAGCTTCCCGAAGACACGAGCCGCGCGCTGCACGAGTTTGCCCAAGACGGGCTCCTCAACGTCGTCGGCGGCTGTTGCGGCACCCGGCCGGAGCATGTGAGGGCGATCTCGGAGCTGGTCGAGGGACAAGCCCCGCGGCCGATCCCGTCCCGGCCGAGGCTCACGCGCTTCAGCGGGCTCGAGCCGTTCGTGATCGGGCCCGACACCGGCTTCGTGATGATCGGCGAGCGGACGAACGTCACGGGCTCGGCGCGGTTCCGCAGCCTCGTCGAGTCGGGCGACTACCAGGGAGCAGTCGAGGTGGCCCTCGAGCAGGTGCGCGGCGGGGCCAACGTCCTCGACGTGAACATGGACGCCGACCTGCTCGACTCGGAGCAGGCGATGACGACCTTTCTCAACCTGATCGCGACCGAGCCCGAAGTGGCGCGGCTACCGGTCATGGTCGACAGCTCCCGCTGGACGGTTCTCGAGGCCGGCCTGCGCTGCATCCAGGGCAAGGGGATCGTCAACTCGATCAGCCTCAAGGAGGGAGAGGCGCAATTCCTCGAGCAGGCGAGGCAGGTGCACCGCTATGGGGCGGCAGTCGTCGTCATGGCCTTCGACGAGCAGGGGCAGGCGGACACGGTCGAGCGGAAGGTGTCGATCTGCGAGCGGGCCTACCGCCTGCTCACCGAGGAGGCGGGATTCGCGCCCGAAGACCTGATCTTCGACCCGAACGTCCTCGCCGTCGCGACCGGCATCGAGGAGCACGCCGAGTTCGCGCGCGCCTTCATGGAGGCGACGAGCCTGATCAAGGCGCGATGCCCGGGCGTCAAGGTTTCCGGCGGGGTCTCGAACCTCTCCTTCTCGTTCCGGGGGAACGACCGCGTGCGCGAGGCGATCCACTCGGCGTTCCTCTACCACGCGATCCAGGCGGGGCTCGATCTGGGGATCGTCAACGCCGGCCAGCTCGTGGTCTACGAGGACATCGAGCCCGAGCTGCTGGAGCATGTCGAGGACGTGATCTTCAACCGTCGGCCCGACGCGACCGACCGGCTCGTCGAGCTCGCCGAGCGGGTCCGCGGCGAGGGCACGAGGCGCGAGCGCGACCTCTCCTGGCGCGAGGCGCCGGTCGAGGAACGGCTGGCGCACGCGCTCGTCCACGGGATCGTCGACTACATCGAGGAGGACACCGAAGAGGCGAGGGGGCAATTCGAGCGGCCGCTCGAGGTGATCGAGGGGCCGCTGATGGGGGGTATGCGGATCGTCGGCGACCTCTTCGGCTCCGGGAAGATGTTCCTGCCGCAGGTCGTGAAGAGCGCGCGGGCGATGAAGCGGGCGGTCGCCTACCTCGAGCCCTACATGGAGGCGGAGCGTGCCGGCGGCAACGGCCGCGGGCAGGCGAAGATCGTTCTCGCGACGGTCAAGGGAGACGTCCACGACATCGGCAAGAACATCGTGGGGGTCGTGCTCGGCTGCAACAACTACGAGGTCCTCGACCTCGGCGTGATGGTGCCCGCCGACCGCGTGCTCGACACCGCTCGGGACGAGGGATGCGACCTCGTGGGCCTCTCCGGCCTGATCACGCCCTCGCTCGACGAGATGGTCAACGTCGCGAAGGAGATGGAGCGCCGCGGCATGAAGCAGCCGCTCCTGATCGGCGGTGCGACGACCTCGAAGCAGCATACGGCGGTTCGGATCGCCCCGGAGTATGGCCGGTCGACCGTTCACGTCCTCGACGCCTCGCGGGTCGTCGACGTCGTGTCCTCGCTCCTCGACCCGCGGCGGAGCCTCGATCTCGACCGCGAGAACCGGGCACTTCAGGATCGCCTTCGCGAGCAGCACGCCGACCGCGTCCGCAAGCCGCTGCTGCCCATCTCTCGCGCGCGCGAGAACCGGCATCAGGTGCAGTTCACGCAGCTCTCCGCGCCGCCGTTCACAGGTCAGCGCGCCGTCGAGGTCGAGCTCGAGGAGCTGCGCGGCTTCATCGACTGGCAGTTCTTCTTCCACGCGTGGGAGATCAAGGGCCGGTTCCCGAAGGTGCTCGAGCAGCCGGCCGCGCGGGAGCTCTACGACGACGCACAGGAGCTGCTCGACGAGCTCACGCGCGCGGAAGCGCTCGCCGCTCGAGGCGTCTACGGCTTCTGGCCGGCGTCGTCCGAAACCGACGACGTCGCCGTCTACGACGCCGGCGGCGACCTGTTCCAGAGGTTCGTCTTCCTGCGCCAGCAGGCGGCGTACGGCGACTCCCGGCCGAATCGCTCCCTCGCCGACTACGTCGCGCCCGCCGGAGACCACGTCGGAGCGTTCGCGGTCGGGATCTTCGGCGCCGAGGACGTCTCCTCCGCCGCCAGGGCTGCCGGAGACGACTATCGCGCGATCATGGCTGCGGCGTTGGCCGACCGGCTCGCCGAGGCGTTCGCCGAATGCCTCCACCAGCGCGCCCGCCGCGAGTGGTACGCACCCGGCGAGCGCCTCGAGGGCGAGGAGCTGACCCAGGAGGGCTTCCGCGGCATCCGGCCGGCCTTCGGCTACCCGGCCTGCCCCGACCACAGCGAGAAAGGGAAGCTCTTCGAGCTCCTCGGAGCGACGGACTCCGGGCTCCAGCTGACCGAGAGCTACGCGATGCTTCCTGCAGCCGCCGTGAGCGGCATCTACCTCGCCCACCCGGAGGCGCGCTACTTCTCGATCGGCCGGATCGGGCGCGACCAGGTCGAGGACTATGCGCGGCGGAAGGGAATGAGCGTGCGGGAGGTCGAACGATGGCTGAGACCGAACCTGGCGTACGAGCCGGACGAGGAGCTGGCGAGCGCCGCTCGTTGATCCTCGTGCGCGACGGCTCGGCTATCCTCGACTCGCTGCGAAGCGCCTCGTGCAGGCGCTTTTTCGCGCGATCGAGAGCCTGACTTGCGGACGACACTGAAGAGAGGTGTGGGACGCGGAGCCGTCATGAACGGCAACGGCCACGCCGTCCTGCCTCCGGGGACGCTCACGCAGATGCGGCGTTACCGGCAGCCGGTGCCAGAGCGGCCGCGGGGGCTGAAGCTCGTCGGCCGGATCCTCCTGTTCCTCTTCACCGCCGTGGCGGTGATGGCTGCTGCGACCGCCGGCGGGGCTTATCTCTTCTTCCACCAGAGTGTGGCGGCGGTCAAGGACAACTCGAAATCCATCGGCATCAAGAGCGGCGACCTGCCGGGGATCTCGAATCCGCACGAGGCGACGGTCATCCTCCTGATCGGCTACGACCGGAGAGCCGGGGACGCGCAGGGCGAGCCTTCACGCTCCGACACGGTGATGCTGCTGCGGATCGACCCGCAGCTGAAGGCGATCTCGATGCTCTCCTTCCCCCGCGACTTGAAGGTTCCGATCCACTGCCCGGGAAAGCCGGTGTACACCGATCGGATCAACGCGGCGTACTCCCTCTGCGGAGCGCGGGGGACGCTGCAGACGGTGAAGAGCCTGATCGCGCCGGTCCCCATCAACAACCTGATCACGGTGAACTTCCGCGGCTTCAAGGAGATCGTCGACCACCTCGGCGGCGTCTGGATCGACGTCGATCACCGCTACCTGAACCAGAACAAGAACGTGGGTCAGGGATACACCTACGCGACGATCAACCTCTGGCCCGGCTACCAGCATCTGAACGGTGTGAACGCGCTCTCGTACGTCCGCTTCCGGCACACCGACTCGGATCTCCTGCGCGTCGTCCGGCAGCAGCAGTTCGTGCGGGCGCTGAAGGAACAGGTGGCGAGGAACTTCAGCATCTTCGACCTGCCGACGATCATCGGTTCTCTGACGAGGAACGTCGCGGTCGGAGGCAATTTCGGCGGCAAGAAGGTTCTGAGCTATGCCCAGCTCGTGTACCACCTTCCCGCAGGTCACTTCTTCCAGGCGAAGATCGAGGGGCTCACCGGCTACTACGAGCTCGACACCGACCCTGCCAACATCGACGCGGCCGTCCGCGACTTTGCGAACCCCGACGTGGAGGCGCCGACGACCGCGACGCAGGTGCTCGAAGGGCGCAAGCCGAAGGTGCCGCGGCCCGAGGAGACGTCGGTGATCGTCCTGAACGGCAACCACATCGAGGGGTCGGCCGCACGCGCCACCGACCAGCTGCGCGGCCGCGGGTACCAGGTCGTGCTGCCGCGGCCCGACCAGACCGGCAACGCTCCGAGCTTCAACCACTTCGACACCGACGTCTACTACAACCCGGGGTACAAGCGGGCGAAGGCCGCCGCAACGGTGGTGGGGCGGCTCTTCGAGCCGGCGCACGTACACGCGATGACGAAGCTGATCGCACCGCTCTCGAACGCCGCGATGGTCACGATCGTCGTGGGCAGGACCTTCCACGGAACGCTCGCACCGACGCCCCCGCGCGTGATTCCCAAAAGGCAGCCGGCCGAGGTCGCTGCGGCCGTGGACACGACGCTTCCGCTCGTCACCAAGGTGCGCCGCAGGCTCCCGTTCCGGCTGATGTATCCGACCGTGCTCGAGCGATCCTCGATCCCGGACCCGGAGGTGCCGGTGCGCGACTACAGGCTCGACAAGAACCATCGCGCGCTCCGGCTCACCTTCCGCACGGGCACCCGCAACTACTGGGGGATCCAGGAGCTGAACGTCGGGGACGCGCCGATCTTGAGCGAGCGGAACTTCCGGCGCTTCTACCACGGCCGCGAGTTCGACCTCTACTACTCCGGAGCCCACCTGCACATGATCGTGTTGCACGGGTCCGAAGCGTCCTACTGGGTCGTGAACACGCTTGACGACGAGCTCTCGAACGAGACGATGCTCGCGATCGCCCGGGGGCTCAAGCCGTTGAAGGGAAAGGTGGGTCGCGGTGTCCGCTGACCCGCAGAAGTCGACGATCGGGATCTTCGGCGCGGGGTGGGTGGGCCTCGTCACCGGCGCGTGCTTCGCCGAGCTCGGTCATCCGGTCGTCGTCCGCGACGTCGTTCCGGAGAAGATCGAGAAGCTGCGCGCCGGTGAGCTGCCGTTCCACGAGGCAGATCTGCCTGAGCTGCTCTCGAAGAACCGCGATCGGATGCGGTTCACGCTCGATCTCGAGGAGGTGGCGCAGGCCGGCGACTTTCTCTTCGTCTGCGTCGACACTCCGAGGACCTACTCCGGTGACGCCGACCTGTCGCGCGTGTGGACGGTCGTCGACGAGCTGCCGCGGCTCGACCGGCGCGCGCTCCTCGTCATGAAGTCGACGGTTCCCGTCGGCACCGGTGAGAAGGTGCGGAGCGGCCTCGAGACGCGGGGCCTCGACGTCGGTTACGTCTCCAATCCCGAGTTCCTCGCCGAGGGCCGCGCAATCCGGGACTTCATGAGCCCCGACCGCGTCGTGATCGGGGCGTTCCAGGAAGCGGACGGCGACGCGGTCGCCTCCCTCTACGCGGGTCTCGGGCGCCCGATCGTCCGGTGCGAGCCGAACTCGGCGGAGATGATCAAGCTGGCGGCGAACGCGTTCCTGATGACGCGCATCAGCTTCATCAACGAGATCGCAAACGTGTGCGAGGCGACCGGGGCCGATGTCGTGAAGGTCGCGGAGGGCGTGGGGCTCGATCACCGCCTCGGCCCGCATTTCCTCCGGGCCGGGATCGGCTGGGGCGGGAGCTGCTTCCCGAAGGACTCGCTGGCTTTGAAGCAGCTCGCCGCCAACTCGGGTTACCACTTCCAGCTCCTCTCGGCCGTGATCGAGGTCAACGAGCTGCAGAAGCGGCGGGTCGTCGGGAAGCTCCAGCGCCACCTCGGCAACCTGCGCGGCAAGCGCATTGCCGTGCTCGGGCTCGCGTTCAAGGCTGGCACCGACGACATGCGTGAGGCGCCGAGCCTCGTGCTCGCGGCCCGCCTGATCGCGGAGGGCGCGGAGGTGCGGGCGTGGGATCCGGTTGCCGATGCGACGGAGCTCATCCACGGCGCCACCTTCTGCGCGACCTACGAGGAGGCGATCGACGGCGCCGACGCGGCGGTGATCGTAACCGAGTGGCCGGAGCTGCGCGAACTCGCACGCCCGGAGATTCGCGACGCGATGAGTCGGCCGCTGATCATCGACGGCCGGAACCTCCTCGACCCCGCGCAGGCGCGCGCGGCCGGGTTCGTCTACGAGGGTGTCGGCAGGCAGATGTCTCCCGCGGACCTGCTCGCGGAGACGGCGGAGCGGGCGCAGACCGAGCTCGTTCCCTAGGGGCTGACGCAGCTTGGAGGCGATCATCCTCGCCGGCGGGCGTGCCGAGCGCCTCGGCGACGCAGCCGGCGGGTGGCCGAAGGCGCTCGTGCCGGTCGCGGGGAAGCCGCTCGCCGCCTACCAGGTCGCCCGGCTCGTCCGCGCGGGCGTCCGTCGGGTGATCGTCAGCTGCGCGGCGGAGCAGGGCGAGCTGTTCGAGCGCGAGCTCCAAGGCTCCGGTGCGGAGATCGTCGCCGCCGCCGAGCCGGAGCGCCTCGGGCGCGGCGGCGGGATCCGCTTCGGTGCGCAGCGTCGGGCGGAGGAGGGTGATTTCTTGGCGCTGAACGGGGACGAGCTGCTCGACGTCGACTTCGCCGCGCTCCTCTCGGCCCACCGCGGGTCGGGAGCGGCCGCGACGCTCGCGGTCGCGCGACCACTCTCGCCGTTCGGCCTCGTCGAGATCGGAGAGGGAGACGCCGTTGCCGGATTCCGTGAGGGCGGTCGCGTCCCCTACTGGGTCAACTGCGGCGTCTACGTGCTCTCGACGGAGGCGCTCGAGCGCTTTCCCGAGCGCGGCGACCACGAGAGCACTGCGTTTCCGGAGCTCGCCTGCGAGGGGCGCCTTCGGGCCTTCCGGCACGAGGGTCTCTGGCTGACCGTGAACACCCCGAAAGACCTGCGGCGCGCGGAGGAGCACGTCGCGGCACACCCGGAGTGGCTCGGGTCATAGGATCGGCGGGTGGACTCCCCAAACGTGAACAGCCTCGACGGCTGGGGCTTCGATCCACGGCGCGTGGAGAAGCCGTGGGGCTACGAGCTGATCTGGGCGCTGACGGAGACCTACTGCGGGAAGATCCTCTTCGTTCGCGCCGGGGAGGCGCTGAGCCTCCAGTTCCACCGCGAGAAGGACGAGGCGTGGTACGTCCAGGAGGGGCGCGCGTACCTCGAGCTGAGCGAGGCGGGTGAGGGCGTGCTGAACGAGGAGGTGATCGGGGCCGGCGCGGCTTTTCGTTTTCCGCCGGGAACGGTGCACCGGGTTCGCGCGATCGACGACACGACCATTCTGGAGGTGTCGACGCCACAGCTCGACGACGTGGTGCGCCTGGAGGATTCGTACGGGCGTGCCGACGAGGCGATGGAGAAACCTTGACACTCCTATGCTAAGGTTGGGACGTGGAACGGATGCCGATCGGCGAGGCCGCCTCCCGGACGGGGTGGTCGGCAAGGATGCTGCGCTACCTCGAGCGAACCGGGCTCGTGCTGCCGGAGCGAACGCCCTCCGGATACCGCACGTACGGGATTCGTGAGCTGAACCAACTCCGGTCGCTCCGGAGCATCCGGGATCATTTTGCGATCGAGCTGGCGGAGGTGGCGTTCGCCGCGCGCCTGCGGCGGGAGCCGCAGCTTTGGCGCGCCCTCGACTCCTGGTTTGCCGGTAGCGACCCCACACTGGCCGGCGAGCCGGTCCCGGCCTGGGTCGAGTGGGAGCAGCGCAAGCACGAGCAGCTGCTCGCCGCCTAGGCCTCTGACCTACTGACAATCCGTATCTCTCCAGACCGAAGGGAAGGACCCATGGCCACGACCAAACGCTTCGACGTCAAGGATCTCGCGCTCGCCGAGGAAGGTGTTCGCCGCATCGCCTGGGCCGACCGGCAGATGCCGGTCCTGGCGGCCATCCGCGATCGCTTCCAGCGTGAGCAGCCGCTGGCCGGCCAGCGTGTCTCGGCTTGCCTGCACGTGACGACCGAGACGGCGAACCTCGCGCGCACGCTCAAGGCCGGCGGGGCCGACGTCGTCCTCTGTGCCTCGAATCCGCTGTCGACGCAGGACGACGTGGCCGCGGCACTCGTCGAGGAGTATGACGTTTCCGTCTTCGCCATCAAGGGCGAGGACAACGACACCTACTACCAGCACATCGAGGCGGCGGTCGACCACAAACCTCAGCTGACGATGGACGACGGGGCCGACGTCATCAGCGTCCTGCACTCGCACCGCCGCGAGCAGCTCGGCGACATCATCGCGGGCACCGAGGAGACGACGACCGGAGTGATCCGGCTGAAGGCTCTCGAGCGCGACGGTGCGCTCGGGTTCCCCGTGATCGCCGTGAACGAGGCGAAGACCAAGCACCTCTTCGACAATCGCTACGGCACGGGCCAGTCGACGATCGACGGGATCATCCGGGCGACCAACGTCCTGCTTGCCGGGAAGCGGTTCGTCGTCGGAGGGTACGGCTGGGTCGGCCGTGGCGTCGCGATGCGCGCGAGGGGCATGGGCGCGCACGTCATCGTCACCGAGGTCGATCCGATGCGCGCGATCGAGGCCGTCATGGACGGTTACGAGGTGCTGCCGATGGATCGGGCGGTCGAGATCGGCGACATCTTCTGCACCGCGACGGGCGACAAGGCCGTCATCACGCGGGGCCACATGGATCGCATGAAGGACGGAGCCATCCTCGCCAACACCGGCCACTTCAACGTCGAGATCGAGATTCCCGGCCTCCGGTCCCTCGCCGTCGATACCCGGAAGGCGCGCGAGTTCGTGGAGGAGTTCACACTCCAGGACGGCCGGCGGCTCTACCTCATCGCCGACGGGCGCCTCGTGAACCTCTCGGCGGCGGAAGGCCATCCTGCGCTCGTCATGGACATGTCCTTCGCAAACCAGGCGCTCGCGGCCGAGTTCGCGGTCGCGAACGCCGCGTCGCTCGAGCGGCGTGTCTACCCGGTGCCGGAGGAGATCGACAAGGAGATCGCGCGGCTGAAGCTGGAGACGATGGGCGTCACCATCGACACCCTCACCGAAGAGCAGGCGAAGTACCTGGCCTCCTGGGACGAGGGGACCTGAGAATAACGGGGGAAACCATGTTTCCCCCGTTTGCCCCCTTCTTGGGCTTCGGAAGAGCCGTTGTAGCCGGAGCGGGAGTAGATCCCGCTCCGGCTCGGGCTCGGCCTCAGCCCGACGGGCCGGCTGAGCTTCCCCAGGAGGCGCAGATGGCGGGCGCGCTGTCGCTTACGCCTGTCGGCTAGGTCGATTGCAAGGCGCGATCAGCCGGCGGCGACACGCCGGAAGTTCGTCTCGGTTGGTGACCGGCCGGTGACGGCGCAACCGGTTTCGTCGCGATGCAGGCCCTGGCTTGAGGCGCAGACCCTCGACCCGCAGTCGAGCCTGGTCGAGGCTCCTTCACCCGTCCCGGGGAGCCAGCCGAACCCGCCGGAACCTGCCGAGCCTCAGAATAGGGTCAGGCCCCGTCATGAGACTGGAGGGTTGCCGGCGCGGTCGGCCAAGGCTCGATCGTCCTCGTCCCTCCCGGACGCTCGAGACGCGCTGCATCGGCCGCTGTGAAGCGATCCCGCGGCGTCCACCGTCTACGCTTGCCCGATGCTGGAGCCCGACCGCATCCTGCGCCTCGAGGACGACTGCGTCGTCTTCCTCGACCAGCGCCGTTTGCCAGCGGAGGAGGTGGAGCTCGAGTGCCGGTCGGTGGCCGAGGTCGCCGAGGCTATTCGCACGCTCGCCGTCCGCGGGGCGCCCGCGATCGGGATCGCCGCGGCCTACGGCTACGCGCTCGCATCCTCCCGGGGGGAGGATCTGGACGAGGCGGTCAGGGTGCTCGCCTCGTCGCGCCCCACCGCCGTGAACCCCGCATGGGCGCTCGACGAGGTGCGCGCAGCCGACGATCCCGCCGAACGCGCACGGGAGATTCATCGCGAGGAGGTCGAGCGCTGCCGCACGATGAGCGAGCACGCAGCCTCCCTCCTCTCCCCGGGAACGTCCGCGCTGACCCATTGCAACGCGGGAGGCCTGGCAACGGGCGGCTACGGCACGGCGGTCGGCGCGCTTCGAACCGCGTGGGCGGAAGGCCTGCTCCGCCACGTCTTCGTCGACGAGACGCGGCCGCTCCTCCAGGGGAGCCGGCTCACCGCCTGGGAGCTCGCACAGGCCGGGATCCCGCACACGGTGATCGCAGACGCCGCGGCCGGATCGATCATGGCTGCGGGCGAGGTGGATTGTGTCTTCACCGGCGCGGACCGCATCGCGGCGAACGGAGACACCGCCAACAAGATCGGCACCTACGGCCTCGCAGTCCTTGCACGCCATCATCGGGTTCCCCTCTACGTCGTGGCACCGACCTCGACCCTCGACACCGAAACGCCCACGGGTGCGGAGATTCCAATCGAGCAGCGGAGCCCGAGCGAGATCACCGATCGCTTCCAGGCGAGGAACCCGGCCTTCGACGTTACTCCCGCGTCACTGATCACCGCGATTGTCACCGAGGTGGGCATTCATCGAGCGCCCTATTCCGAATCGCTCCCCCGGGAGGTGCGGGCGTGAGAGCCGTCATCCTGGCTGCGGGCTACGCGACGCGGCTACGCCCGCTGACCGACCGGGTTCCGAAGCAGCTACTGCCGGTCGGCGGCCGCCCCATCCTCGACCGGCTGCTCGACAAGATCGACGATGTCGAGGAGGTCGAGTCGATTCACGTCGTCACAAACGCCCGTTTCGCGGCCGACTTCGAGAGCTGGGCGACCCAGCGCAGTGAACCGGCTGTCGTTCGAATCGTGAACGACGGCACCTTGACGAACGATGATCGCCTCGGGGCGATCGGGGACATCTCGCTCGCCGTACGGGAGGAACGGCTCGAAGGCGCCGACCTGCTCGTGATCGCCGGCGACAACCTCTTCGACTTCAGCCTCGCGGACTTCGTCGCCTTCTGGCGCGGGAAGGGCGCCGCGAGCTGCCTCGCCGTTCACGACGTCGTCGACCGGGAGCTCGCGCGCCAGTACGGGGTCGTCGCTCTGGACGAGGCCGATCGCGTAATCTCGTTCGTCGAGAAGCCGGCCGAACCGGAGAGCACCCTCGCGGGTACCGCTACCTACCTCTACCACCGGGAACACGTCCCGCTGATCGAGGTCTACCTGGCCGAACGGAACCCGGCGGATCAACCGGGGAACCTCGTTGCGTGGCTGCACACGCGGCGTCCGATGTTCGGGTATCGCCTCGCAGGCGAGTGGTTCGACATCGGTACGCCGGAGCAGCTGCTCGAGGCGGACAACCGGCTTCGCGCACGCGAAGGTCTGCCGCAACGAGCGGACTATTCGCTGACGGCGTAGTCGACGCTGCGGCCGGTGGGTTCGTTTGTTGTCTATACTGACAACTAAGTGCTCGCAGACCTGCTCCTCCCGCAACGCTGCGTCGTCTGCCGCGCACACGGCAGCCAGCTCTGCAGTCCCTGTCTCCTCCGGCTCCCACGGGTGAGCTCGCCGCTCTGCGAGCGCTGCGGTGCGCCGACCGCGTGGCCGGTGGCGCGGTGCGGCGACTGCTCCGGGCGTCGGCTGGCGTTTTCGCAGGCACGGAGCGCTCTGATCTACGACGCGGCGGTGCGGGCCGTTGTCGGAGCCTGGAAGGAGCGCGGCCTGCGCCGGCTGGCCGTGCCCGCCGCCGAGATCGTGGTCGACGCGGTGGCGCGCCCCCTCGCGGACGCGATCACATTCATACCCCCGGACGGCGAACGCAGCCTCGCACGCGGCCATCACCCCGCCCGGCGCCTGGCCGAGGAGCTCGGAGCGCACTGGGAGCTCCCGGTCGAGGTGCTGCTCGCCCGATCGCGGCGCGTTACGCGGCAGCGCGGTCTCTCGCTCGCCGCGCGGCGCAAGAACGTGCGCGGGGCTTTCCGGGGGCAGGGGCGCGCACTCCCCCGTGTCGTCCTCGTCGACGACGTCTACACGAGCGGGGCGACAGCGGGAGCGGCCGCATCTGCGCTGAGGGCGGCCGGAGCCCGTTACGTGGAGGTGGTGACGATGGCGCGAGTCGTCCGTTAGATTGGCCCCGGCGAAGGGGACGCGATGAAACTTCAGGTCAAGGGCAAGAACGTCCAGGTCAGCGACGCGATCCGCTCCTATGCAGAGGAGAAACTCGCTCGGCTCGAACGACAGCTGCACGAGCCGACGCGGGTCGAGCTGGAGCTTGCGGTCGAGCGGAATCCGTCGATCGCCGCCAGCCAGATCGCCGAGGCGACGATCTGGACGAATGGGCCGACCCTGCGGGCGCGCGAGTCGGCGACGGACATGCGGGCATCGATCGACCAGCTCGTCGACAAGCTCGAGCGCCAGGTGACGCGCTACCGCGAGCGGCGGCGCCGGCACGGCGGGCGAGGCGAATCGGCAGCCGCACGCGCCTCCCCCGACGACGGGACGCTTCGGATCGTCAAGACGAAGCAGTTCTCGATCAAGCCCATGAGCGCGGAGGAGGCAGTGCTCCAGCTCGAGCTGGTGGGCCACGACTTCTTCGTCTTTCGCAGCGACGAGTCCGAAGAGGTCAACATCCTGTACCGGCGCCGCGACGGCGGCTACGGCCTGATCGAGCCGCGGTAGGGCTCGGTGCGCCATCCGGCGAATACGGCAGCGCACTAGCCGATGGCCTTCCGGCGGCGGGAGCCGCTGCACGAGCGACTGGCGCGCGAGGGGAGTCTGGGCCTGTCGCCAGCCCCACACGACACCATGCCGCGATGGGGTGAGACGGGTATTCACGGCGTTCCGAGGCCGCGCGAATGGGATGCCGTCCAGACGGCGGAAGCTCCCGCCCTTCCGGGCCAGAGCGTCGCGTTCGCCGCGCTCCCCGACGGGACGCTCATAGCCGGAGAGGAGCTCGAGGAGGACGCGCTCGCGCCGCTCGCGGCTGCCCTCGAGCGCTCCCTCCAGCCGCCGTACCGCGCCGAGGCGGTCCGGCGCGGGGAGCGGTGGGCGGTGGCGGGGCGTGCCATCCGGGTAGCCGAGCTGCCGCCCTCAGTCCACGGCGAGGCGCTCGAGCTGACCGTGCACGAGGGTCGCCGCGAGCTGCGCATCGACGGCGAGCCGACGTTCGGAAGCATCCCGGCGCTGCAGTGGCTCGCCGGTGATCGGGAGAGCTACGTCGTTCGGGCGGAACGGCTGGACGCCGGCCTCTGGGAGGTCGAGGTGAGCCCGCTCTAAGCGGCTACTCTAGGAGCATGTCCCCCCAGCTCGGAACTCTCGAGAAGGCCCTCCGCTTCGGCGAGGGGCGGCGCCTCAAGCGCCTCCAGGAGCAGGCTGCCTACATCGCGACGCTGGAGCCCGAGTTCGAGAAGCTGAGTCCTGCCGAGCTCCAGGGAAAGACGGCGGAGTTCCGGCAGCGGCTCGAGAACGGAGAGCCGCTCGACGAGCTCGTCTTCGAGGCGTTCGCCGCGGTCCGCGAGGCTCGAAAGCGAGCTTCCCACCAGCGCATCTTCGACGTGCAGATGATGGGCGGGATCGTCCTGCACGAGGGCGACATCGCCGAGATGAAGACGGGGGAGGGCAAGACCTTCGTTGCGAGCCTCGCTCTGTACCTGAACTCGCTTCCGGGCGAGGGAGTGCACCTCGTGACCGTGAACGACTACCTCGCACAGCGCGACGCGGAGTGGAACCGGCCCGTCTACGAGGCCCTCGGCATCAGGGTTGCCCACATCGAGAACATGATGGCGTTCGACGCGCGGAAGGGCGCGTACGACGCCGACATCACCTACGGCACGAACTCCGAGTTCGGCTTCGACTACCTGCGCGACAACATGGCGGTGGCACTCGAGGGCACCGTCCAGCGCAGTCACTCCTACGCGATCGTCGATGAGGTCGACTCGATCCTCGTCGACGAGGCGCGGACGCCGCTCATCATCTCCGGAGAGCCCGAGGTCGCGGCGCAGACGTACTACGACTTCGCGCGCATCGCGAAGCAGCTCCAGGGGTACGCATCGAAGCCGGGCGACCCCAAGGGAGCCGCCGAGGAAACCGGCGCCGACTTCGAGTACGACGAGAAGCACAAGACCGTCTCGCCGCATGCCGGCGCGATCGAGAAGGTCGAGCGGGCACTCCGGGTCGAGAACCTCTACGACGCGAGAAACGTCCAGCTCGTCAACCACCTGATCCAGGCGCTCAAAGCGCAGGCGCTCTACCAGCGAGACGTCGAGTACGTCGTCCAGGACGGTGAGGTCAAGATCGTCGACGAGTTCACCGGTCGGATCATGGAGGGCCGACGCTGGTCGGAAGGGCTCCATCAGGCGGTCGAGGCGAAGGAGGGCGTGGACATCCAGGAGGAGCACGTCACCCTCGCGACGATCACGCTCCAGAACTACTTCCGGCTCTACGAGAAGCTCGCCGGCATGACCGGCACCGCCAAGACCGAGGAGAAGGAGTTCGTGGAGATCTACGACCTCCACGTCGTGGAGATCCCGACCAACGTCTCCGTCGTCCGCGACGACAAGAACGACCTGATCTTCAAGACGAAGGACGCGAAGTTCGCGGCGGTCATCGAGGACATCAAGGAGCGCCACGAGGCCGGCCAGCCCGTCCTCGTCGGGACGATCGCCGTCGAGACCTCCGAGCACCTGCACCAGCTGCTGACGCGTGCCGGCGTCCCACACAACGTCCTGAACGCGAAGGAGCATGCGCGCGAGGCGGAGATCATCAAGGACGCCGGTGAGCTGGGGGCGGTCACGATCGCCACGAACATGGCCGGGCGCGGAGTGGACATCAAGCTTGCGGAGGGGGTCCGCGAGCTCGGCGGCCTCTACGTACTGGCGACGGAGCGCCACGAGGCTCGCCGGATCGACAACCAGCTGCGCGGCCGCTCGGGACGCCAGGGCGATCCGGGCGAGACGCGCTTCTACCTGTCCGGTCAGGACGATCTCGTGCGGCTCTTCGCCGGCGACCGGATCTACAACATCATGCACCGCTTCAAGCTCCCGGACGACCAGCCCATGGAGGCGAAGATCCTCTCCAGCCAGATCGAGGGCGCGCAGAAGAAGGTCGAGGAGCAGAACTTCGTGATGCGCAAGAACGTCCTCAAGTACGACGACGTGATGAACGCACAGCGCCAGGTGATCTACGCGCAGCGGCGGCAGGTGCTCGAGGGCGAGGACATGTCGGAGCAGGTTCGAGAGTGGATCGAGGATGTCGTCGCGAGGACGGTGGCTGCGTACACCGAGTCCGAGCAAGGTGGGGAGTGGGATCTCGACGGCCTCGTGAAGCAGATGGAGACGCTCTACGGGAACGTCGACATCACGGTCGCCGAGCTCCAGGAAGACCTGTCGCAACTGAACCGCGACGGGCTCAGGCAGGACTTCGTCGAGGACGCCCTCGACGTCTATGAGCAGAAGGACCGCGAGCTCGAGGAGCTGGAGCCGGGCCTGATGCGCTGGCTCGAGCGCCAGATCATCCTCCAGGTCGTCGACAGCAGGTGGCGCGAGCACCTGGAGAACATGGACTACCTTCGCGAGGGCGTGCACCTCCGTGCCATGGCGCAGAAGGACCCGCTCGTCGAGTATCGCGGCGAGGGCCACCAGATGTTCGAGGAGCTGGGGCGCGCCATCCGCGAGGAGGTGCTGATGCTGCTCTTCCATGCTCAGGTCGAGCCGACCGACGCTGCGGAGCTGCAGCGAATCCAGGAGGCCGAGGCGATGAACGGCGGGTCGTTGTCGTACGAGCACCAGTCTTTCGCAGGGGCAGACGCTATGGCGGTGGCGGGCGCAGGCAACGGCGCAGCCGGCGTAACTGCGGGTCTCGTGGGCGGCGGTGCCACCTCGGTCGCGACCGCGCCGCAGCGCGTCCGTTCCGAGCACGAGAAGCTCGGGCGCAACGATCCCTGCTGGTGCGGCTCCGGCAAGAAGTTCAAGCGCTGCCACGGCGCCTGAGGCGAAAAGCGCGCCGAGTCCGCCCGGGCGGTGAGAGACGGGGTGCGCTAGGGGCGGCCGTGGGTCGCTCCGCTGCTGAAGCGTCCACTCCGAGAGGACAAGCCGCAGCGAGATGGCGCTCGCCCGCCGGGGCGATACGCTGCCCTCGGGTGCAGGAGGGAAGAGCCTGGAGTGCTTCGCGCGAGGCGGCGCTGGCGGTTGTCGTTGCCACGCTCGTCTCGGTGCTGCTGCTGTGGCTCGCCCCGCCGGGCACCGACCTGGCGGCGCATGTCTACCAGCGCGCCTTCTTCCTCCACCACGGCTTCGCGCTCTGGAACAACTTCTGGTATGCGGGGCGTTACTCGTTCGTCACCTACAGCGTCCTCTACTACCCGTTGGCGGCGGTTCTCGGGATCAACGCGCTGGCGGTCGCCTCGATAGCAGTGGCCGCCTTCGCATTCGCGCTCGTGGTCGTCTCGCAGTGGGGGGCTTCCGCACGGCTCTCGAGCCGTGGCTTCGCCGCCGTCTGGCCCGGCATCATCCTCACGGCGAGCTTCCCCTTCGCGCTCGGCCTTGCTCTCGCGCTCTGCGCGGTGAGCGCGCTCCAGCGCAGGCGCCGCCTCCTCTTCTCGCTCCTCGCTGTTGCGAGCGCGGCGGCCAGCCCGCTCGCGTTTGTCTTCCTGGTCGTCCTCCTCGCGGGACTGGCGATCGCGCGGCGGCGGCATGATCTGCATTTCGGTGCTCCTGCGGTCGTCGTCGTCGCCGCGGCGGCCGCCGAGGTGTTGCTGTTCAGGCTCTTCCCCGGCGGCGGCCGCTACCCGTTCGACCTCTTCAACCTCGTGATGGCAGTCGGCTTCTGTCTGCTCGGGCTGGCGATCACCTGGCGCGTCGAGCGGGCGCGCCCTTTGGCGGGCATCTTCGTCGCCTACGGACTGGCTTGCATCGGTTCGTACGTCGTCCCCTCGGAGCTCGGCGGGAACATCGCTCGGCTGCGTTACGCGGCGGTCCCGATCGCGCTCCTCGCGGTGAGCCTCCGCGGCCGGCGCTCGCTGCGACTCGCGGTGCCTCTACTTGCGGTCGCCTTCGTCTGGAACGGCTCCCTCGTGGCGAACGCCGAACGTGCGGGCGAGGATCCCGCCTCCAGGCCGGAGTTCTGGCGGCCTGCGATCACGTTCCTACGCGGACACCTAGGCCCGTCATATCGCGTCGAGGCGGTGGACACGGCTGGTCACTGGCCCGCCGTCTACCTCGCCGACGCCGGTGTGCCACTCGTGCGCGGCTGGTACCGACAGGACGACTTTCCGGAGAATGCGATCCTCTACGACGACTTCGGCGCCCGCGCCTACCGCGGCTGGCTTCGCCGCCTCGGCGTCCGCTACGTCGTCCTCGCCCGTGCTCCCTCCGACTACAGCGCCCAGGCCGAGCAGGCTCTCCTCGAGCGCGGGCGCTCGGGTCTGACCGTCGCCCTGCGAACCGCGAACCTCACGATCTTCCAGGTACCGGCGGCGAGGCCAGTCGCCACGGGCCCGGCCGCTGCCCGGATCCTCCGCCTGGAGGCTACGCGCATGCTGCTGCGTGTCGGGGCGCCCGGACGCTACCGCGTCGCGGTCCGCTACTCGCCCTACTGGCTGGCGACTCGCGGCTGCGTGTCGCGCGGACGGGACGGGATGCTCGCCGTCACCCTCCCACGCGCGGGTGTCGTCGGCATCTCCTTCAAGGTCGGCGCCGAACGCGCTCTCGAGACGCTCGCCGGCAGCGCCTCGCCTCGTTGCACTCCCTGAGGCTCGAGGTTCTCTGGAGCGGATGGCGCCGCGGCGGAAGACGAAGCAGCGTCCGAGCTCGGTAGCGATCCCGGTCACCGCTCCAGCCCGGGTACCATCCCACGTCATGGCCGACCCCGCATCGCTGGAAGGTCAGCTCGAGGAGATCGGGACCCAGCTCGCCTGGGTCCGTGATTACCTTTGACCCCGCTGCGCTGACGAAGCGGCTCCAGGACCTCGAGCGAGCGATGGGCGAGCCCGGCTTCTGGGACGACCAGCAGCAGGCCGCCTCGATCTCGGCCGAGCAGTCCCGACTCGCCCGGCGGGTGGAACGCTACGAGCGCCTCCGCGCGGAATTCGAGGACGCGTCCGAGCTGCTCTCAATGGATCCGGCTATGGCCGACGAGATCGAGGCGTCGATCGTCCCGCTTCGCCGGGAGCTCGAGCGGCTTCAGGAGGATGCGTTATTCACGGGCGACTACGACGCCGGCGACGCCGTCGTCACCCTGCAACGTGACGCGGGCGGCACCGACGCCGAGGACTTCACCGAGATGCTCCTGCGCATGTACCTGCGCTGGGCCGACGACCGCGGCTTCGGCGCCGAGCTGCTCGAGGCGAGCCCTGGGGAGGAGGCCGGCCTGAAGTCCGCGACCCTGACGATCAGGGGCGAGAACGCCTACGGGATCCTCAAGGCCGAGCGCGGCAAGCATCGTCTCGTCCGTCAATCGCCGTTCGACCAGGCCCACCGGCGGCACACCTCGTTCGCCCAGGTGATCCCGAGCCCCTTGCTCCCGGACGAGAGCCAGGTGCCGATCGAGGAGAGCGAGCTGCGGATCGACACGTATCGCGCGCAGGGGGCGGGCGGCCAGCACGTGAACAAGACCGATTCGGCGGTGCGGATCACGCATCTCCCGAGCGGCATCGTCGTCCAGTGTCAGAACGAGCGGTCGCAGTCGGCGAACAAGCAGACGGCGATGAAGGTGCTCAAGTCACGCCTCGCCGAGCGCGCCGAGGAGGAGCGGGATGCGGAGCTGGCGAAAGAGAGGGGCGATGTCCATACAGGCTTCGGCGGCGCGGCGATCCGCAGTTACGTTCTCCATCCCTACCAGCTGGTCAAGGACCACCGCACCGACCTCGAAGTCGGGAACGCGCAGGGCGTCCTCGACGGCGACCTCGACGGTTTCATCCACGAATACCTCCTGGCCAAGGCGGCCGGCCGGACGCTCTAGCGGCCGCGACGGCCGCGGTGTGAGCTAGACTTGAGCCGAATCCGTTGACCGGCCCGGCCGATTCGGCTGCCACCTTTACCCCGGTGCAGGACTCCGCTCTGACAGATACTCGAACCGCGGTCATCGATCGCGAGCAAGCGACCCCGCCGCCGCCCGGTGCGAGCTCGACGGCGATGATCGTCTTCGACGGCGTCGCAAAGGCGTACGCCCACGACGTCGTCGCGCTGAAAGACGTCTCGTTCATGATCGAGAAGGGGGAGTTCGTCTTCGTCGTCGGAGCCTCCGGCTCGGGGAAGTCCACGGTCATCCGCCTGCTCCTGAAGGAGATCGAGCCGACGAGCGGGCGCGTGGTCGTCGGCGGCCGAGATCTGGGGCGGCTCAAGCGCTCCCGCGTGCCGATGCTGCGCCGCAACGTCGGCTGTGTCTTCCAGGACTTCAAGCTGCTTGCGAACCGGACGGCGGCGGAGAACGTCGCTTACGCGCTCAAGGTGCAGGGCGAGACGGCGGATGCGATCCGCAAGAAGGTGCCCGAGGTGCTCGGCCTCGTCGGGCTCTCGCACAAGGGCACGTCTCTGCCCGACGAGCTCTCGGGGGGGGAGCAGCAGCGCGTCTCGATCGCGCGTGCGGTCGTCAACCATCCGCCCCTTCTCGTCTGCGACGAGCCGACCGGGAACCTCGACCCGGACACCTCGGTCGGGATCATGCAGCTCCTCTACCGGATCAACCGTGGCGGGACGACGATCCTGATGGTCACCCATGACCGCGAGATGGTCGACAAGATGCGCAAGCGCGTGATCGCGCTCGAGGACGGGCGGCTGGCGCGCGACGAGCGCCGCGGGGGGTACACGACCGAATGAAGCTGAGAGTGGTCGGAGCCGAGGCTGTCCGCTCGATCCGCGCGAGCGCCTCGACGACGTTCGCCGCCACGATGACGGTCCTGATCGGGATGTTCCTGCTCGGCCTCTCGATCGGGCTCGGGACGTGGGTGTTGTCCTGGTCGAACCACGTCAAGGGCGAGATCCCCGTGAAGGTGTATTTCTGCGCAGGGGCCACGCAGACGTGCTCCCGGGAGGCGACGCCCAAGCAGATCGACCGCGTGCGCGTGAAGCTCGCGGGCTTGCAGCAGGAGGGCCTTGTCAAGAGCTACCGCTTCGTCTCAAAAGAGGAGGCGCTGCGGATCATGCGGCGCAAGAACCCGAAGCTCACTTCCGGCCTCTCGTACAACCCGTTCCCGAACGCCTACGACGTCAAGCCGGTGAAGGGCGAGTTGGCGAGGGCGATCCGCGACCGCCTCCTGGTGCCGAAGCTCGGAGGCATCGAGTCGGTCAAGGACGGCGGCGACACCGCCAAGCGGATCCTCCGCGTCGGGAAGGTGGTCGAGTCCGTCTTCCTGATCGGCGTCGTCCTGCTGCTCCTCGCGTCGACGCTCCTGATCGCGAACACGATCCGGCTCTCGATTTTCGCCCGGCGGCGCGAGATCGAGGTGATGAAGCTCGTCGGGGCGACGAACTGGTTCGTGCGCGGCCCGTTCATGATCGAGGGGCTTCTCTGCGGTCTGGCGGGCTCGCTTCTCGCCGTCGTCCTGCTGGTGCTCGGAAAGACGATCGCACTGCCCGCGATCCTCGGGCATATCGACGACCACTCGGCCGCGAGAGCGCTGGCGTTCGAGCTGAACGCGTTGATCATCCTCGGTGTCGGGCTGCTGCTGGGTGCGCTCGGCTCCGGAATGACCATGCGCCGCTTCCTCCGGGTCTAGGGGCCAGCTCAGACGCGCCCGGGCGGTCGGGCTCCGGCCGCGGCCGATGTCTCGGCGCCTGGCACGGCTACCGTAGGCCCCATGGCCTCGCGTCAGCGCAGAACCCCCAAGAGCAACCGCCGGTCACGGCGGGCGGAGCCGCATCGCCGGCCGCCCGAACCGCGTAAGAGGTCCTCCGATCTCGCGGTGCGCCTGCCGGCTCGTCGCGTCGAGCCCGAGTCGGTCGTGGCTCACCTCGGCCCGACGAACTCCGGGAAGACCCACGACGCGCTCGTCTTCCTGGCCGACCGGGGGAGAGGCGTCTATGCAGCACCGCTGCGCATGCTGGCGCAGGAGGCGCACCGGCGGCTCGCCGCCTCGCTCGGCGAGGAGCGCGTCGGGCTCGTGACGGGCGAGGAGCGCGTGAACGAGCAGGCGCCGATCATCTGCTGCACCGCCGAGATGGCTCCCTTGCACGGTGAGGTGCTCGTCCTCGACGAGGTCCAGTGGGCGGACGACGAGGAGCGCGGGTCCGCCTGGACTCGACTCCTCCTGGGCGCGGAGTACCGCCACGTCCTCCTGCTCGGGGCGGTCGAGGCGCTGCCGCTCGTGGAGCATGCCTTCCCGCACGCGCAGCTCAAGTTCTTCGAGCGGAAGGCGCCGCTCGACTGGATCGGGCGTCGCTCGCTCGAGGGCCTCGGCGCCGGCACCGTCGTCGTTGCCTTCAGCCGGAAGGCTGTCCTCGCCCTCGCCGGCGAGATCAACCGCCGCCAGCCCGATCGCGTGGCTGTGCTCTACGGCGCGATGCCGCTGGCCTCGAGACGCGAGGAGATCGACCGGTTCGTCGCGGGTGCCGCGACGGTGTGCGCGGCGACCGACGTCCTCGGCCACGGCGTCAACCTGCCCTGCGAGACGCTCCTGTTCGCGGAGACGGCGAAGTTCGACGGCCGCGCTCGCCGGACGCTGGAGGCCTGGGAGATCGCGCAGATCGCGGGCCGGGCCGGCCGCTACGGCATCGTCAAGCGCGGCCACGTCGGTGTGCTGACCGGCGTGCCGTGGGCAAAGGCAGACCCGGCGGTCGTACGGGCCGCCCTGACACCGCGCGTCGAGATCCCGGGCGGCCACCTCGGCTACCGAATCGTCGACACCGGGAGGCTCAGGCCGCAGCTCGCCGACCTGAACGTGTCGCAGCCGCGCGAGCTTGGCCCCGCGCTGGCCGCGTGGCGGCACGCGGCCCTCGCGTACTGGGGCGCGGACAGCTGGCTGAGCGTCGAGTCGATCGCGCCACTCCTCGCGCGCCTCGATGCGGTGCAGGACGGGCTGCGCGAACGCCGCCGGCGGCTGGGCCTCGACGAGGTCTGGAAGCTCGTGAACGCGCCGATTGACGAGGATCAGGCTCAGCTCCTCGGTTCACTCGCGTGCGCCCTCGCCGGCGACGGAACGCAACGGCACGCGCTGGACTGGATCCTCGGCGTCGAGCGTTTGTCGTGCGCGTCGCTCGAGGAGGCGGAGGCCGCCGGCCGGGAGGCGAGCATCCTCCGCTGGTTCGCGCTCCAGTTCCCGGGCGCCGGCGGCGTGACGCTCGAGCGCGCAGCGGCGCTCGAGGAGGCCGCCGCCGAACGTGTTATCCAGCAGCTGCGGGCAGAGGTCGCCGAGCCACGGATCGGCCGCTGCCGGATGTGCGGCGCGAGCTCGGCGCCGTGGTCTCAGCTGTGCGACCGGTGCTTCATGGCGCGCGGCTGGCGCGCCGGCCGCCGTCCCTAGACTGAGTCGATGGCCAGGCAGCGCGGGGAGAAGCTGATCGTGGACAACCGCCGGGCGCGGTACGACTACCACCTCCTCGAGCGGCTCGAGGCGGGCGTCGTCCTCACCGGCACCGAGGTCAAGTCGCTTCGCGACGGGCGCGCCTCACTCCAGCAGGCGTTCGGCGAGATCCGCGACGGCGAGGCCTGGCTCGTCGGCGCGCACATCTCCACCTACGAGCAGGCGAACCGCGCGAACCACGACCCGGACCGGCCGCGGAAGCTCCTACTGCGCAAGGGCGAGATCGATTCGCTCTACGGGAAGGTGCGCGAGCGCGGTCTGACGCTCGTCCCGACCCGCCTCTACTTCAAGGACGGCCGCGTGAAGGCAGAGCTCGCACTCGCGCGGGGGAAGGAGCTCCGCGACAAGCGTCGCGACCTCGCCCGCCGCGACGCCGACCGGCAGATCGAGCGCGCCCTCAAGGGCCGGCGCGATTGAGCCGGCGTTAGCAGCCCCCCGACTTGTTCCAGGAGAGGTCGGCCAGCGCCCGCAGACCGGTTCTAATCTGAGTCGTGGCGGTCACGAAGACGTACCGGCCCGGCTTCCAGGTTCCGTTCGGACAGGCGAAGCCGAGGGCGCCCGCGCTGAGGGTGAAGCCCGTGTTCGGTCCCCCTTCCGCGCAGTTCCCGACGGTGAACGTGCCCTGTCGCACGCGGCGCTTGGGTGCACCGGCGGAGGGGATGAAATCGGCCTCGACGCGCACTCGAAGCTTGCGCGTCGTCGAGCAGGCGACGCGCTCGTTCAGCCAGACACCCCGCAGGTCGACGCTCTTCGCGCTGAGCAGGATCCCGCTCGTCACGTGTAGCGTGCCCAGCTGCGAGTCGGCGAGCGCACTCGGCTCGCCTGCGGCGCCGGCGGTGGAGGCCGCTGCCAGAGCGGCGAGCAGGGCTACGGGGAAGCGCTTCATCTGATCTCCTTCCGGTCGTATGGATGACCGATCATCGACCTTCTGTCGGGGGACGCGGCGCCGGGATCGCACAAATGTTCGGGCGGTCGGCTAGAATTCCGCCAACAAGACATACGGGGGCGACCTGGTTTCGACGTGGTCGGTTCTCCGGCTGAGCTGCAAGCCGAGGTCCCCGGTCGGCCTCGTTAATCAACCGGGACACAAAGCAAGTGCGAATAACGAACTCGCACTCGCCGCCTAACCTAGTTAGGTGACGCGTCGCTCCGAGCTGGGCCCGTGGCCCGGTAGCGGCGTCAGAAACGGGCTAGGCGCCGAAGGAGAGCCAATCGCCGGAGGCGCGACACCGCAGGATGGCTAGTCCGACGGTGGGTTGGCTGCTCACCGGCCGGCGGGCGAACTTCAAGGGCAGCCTAAGCTTGTAGACGCTCATCCCGGTGCGTCCGCGGACGCGGGTTCGATTCCCGCCGCCTCCAT
>JBBRYP010000012.1:0-79041 GCA_038237515.1 Gaiellales bacterium | reverse complement strand
GCCCCGAGCGGGCGCTCAACGACGCCGCCGCACTGGCCGAAATCCCTCGCAGAAGCCCGTCGAGCCAGCCGGGAACACCAACCCCGCCAGCGGGCGCCGGCTCATCGCCCCCGAAAGCCCAAACGATCGCCAAACGCCGCCCCGGTCAAGAAAACGGTGGATCGAGGCTAAGTCCTGAAAACCTCCTGTTTCAGGATCACATCTGAGATGACTCCTACGCTGAAATCCATGCTCCGTTCGGCCCGCCCGCGCTTCGCATCCTGCGCGAGCTGCCCGTAGTGACTGTCGAACCTGGCGCGGACGGTCGACTTCGCGTCGACGGTCGGACGTTCAAGCTCGTTTGTCGAATACAAGAAGCGGATCGGCGCGGCCGACGCGTGGCAGACGGTGCGGGTGGTGGGGGGTTTCCGAAGCGCTCCACGAAGGCTGCCCTGGTGGTCGCCGATCGCACGACGGCGGACACGCGGCGCATCCTCGCCGACCACGGGATTGGATAGTCGACGGACTGGGGAACGCCCACCTCGACTTATCCCGGCGCCTACGTCCACCTCGAGACCCGCCGAAACAGCGCGAGCCGCGGGCGGGTGCTCGTGACTATCCTCGGCAACGTCCGCCCGTGGCCGCGAGCACATCTACCTGGCGGGCGGGCTTGCGCCGCGATACCTCGTCGGCGAGTTGCTGGAGGGCGCGCGTCCCCACGTCGGGACCACCGACGTCGATCTCGTTGATCGGGCTCTCGCTGACCGACGAGAGCGTCGAGGCGTACCGAACGTTCGAGCGCAACCTCTCATGGAACTGGCTCGGGAAGACTTCTGAGTCCGGAGCGGCGGCGCCTTACCGGATCGACACAGTCGGCCGCCGTCGACCGTCCGTCCAGCCGCGTCTTGCCGAGCTGAACCAGGCACCGCCGCACGCGGCGGTGCACCCGAGCCACCGCCCGAGCTTTTCAGCGAGCGGAAGGTGTGGCATATGCGGCGCTACGATCGAAGGGGTTTGACGACTGCGCCCGCTGCACTACCCGAGACGGAGATCGGAGCCCGACGCCGTTTGCGCCCCTCTGGCGGCTTCCTACGCTTTCTGCTCCGGCGGCTCGCGGCGCTCGTCCTCCTGGGTGTCGGGATCACGCTCGTCGTCTTCGTCCTCACGCAGCTCGTGCCGAGCAACGCAGTCGCCACCAATCTCGGCGAGCAGGCGGCCGGAGATCCCGCCGCCGTCACCGCCTTCAGGCGCCACTACGGCCTCGACAAGCCGCTGCCGCTCCGCTACGCGATCTACCTCGAGCGCCTCGCCCAGGGCGACCTCGGCCAGTCGTCGCTCACGCACGATGCCGTCACTCACGATCTCGGCCAATTCATCCCGGCGACTGCAGAGCTCGCGCTCTACTCGATCGTGATCGCCACCTTTTTCGGCCTCGGCTTCGGCGTGATCGCGGCCATGCGCCGCAACCGACCAGCCGACCACGTGCTGCGCGTCGTGTCCCTCGGCGGAATCTCGATGCCGACGTTCTGGATCGCGCTCGTGGCGCTGTACGTGGGGTTCTTCCGGCTGGGCTGGTTCCCCGGAGGAGAGCGGCTCGAGCCCGGTACGGACGCTCCCGCGCACTTGACGGGCCTCTACACGATCGACGCGCTCGTGCGGGGAAAGTGGGGGCTCTTCGCCCAGGCACTGCACCACCTCATCCTGCCTGCGCTCGTGCTCGCCGCCTTCAACGTCAGTCTGCTTACCCGCTACACACGATCTGCCGTACTCGAGGTCGTGGGCAACGACTTCGTGCGTTCGGCACGGGCGAAGGGCCTGCCCGAGTGGCTCGTGGTCGTGCGGTACATACTCCGCGCCGCCCTGCCGTCGATCGTGACCGTGCTGGGCCTCCTGTTCGCGAACGTCCTCACCGGCGCGGTGCTCGTCGAAAAGATCTTCTCGTGGCCCGGTGTCGGCCAGTACGCCTATCAGGCGGCGGTCAACCTCGACGTGCCGGCGATCGCCGGCGTCAGTCTCTTCGTCGCGGTCGTCTACATCACGCTGAACTTCGTCGTCGACGTGCTCTACGGCGTGATCGATCCGAGGATCCGCATCACGTGAGCGAGACGGCGCTGCGGATTCGCTGGCGGCGGCGCAGCCGGATCCGCCAGACGTGGAGGCAGCCGCTCGCGATCACGGGCGGAGTGATCGTGCTCGCCTGGATCGTGCTCGCCGTCTTCGCCCCGCTGATCGCTCCCGACGATCCGTTGGCACAGGTCTTCCCCCCGGCGCACGGACCCTCGTTCCACCATCTGTTCGGAACCGACGAGCTCGGCCGTGACGTGTTCAGCCGTGTCCTCCACGGGTCACGCGTAACGCTTCCGATCGCGCTCCTCCTCGTCGGCCTGGCCGCCTCGATCGGCGGTCTCGTGGGCGCGGTCGCCGGGTACTTCCGCGGCCCCGTCGACGGGGTGTTCATGCGCAGTGCCGACCTCGTGTTCGCGTTCCCGCCGATCATCCTCGCGATGGTCGTTACGGCGGTGCTGGGCCGGGGCCTCCAGAACGCAGCGCTTGCGATCGTGGTCGTCGCCTGGCCGTCGTATGCGCGTGTCGTGCGCGGGCTCGTTCTTTCGGTCGGGGACTCCGAGTACGTCCAAGCGGGCCGGCTCCTCGGGGCTTCCGCGCGACGCACGCTCTTCCGGGACGTGCTGCCGAACGTCGCGGGCCCCGTCCTCGTCCTCGCAACGCTCGACCTGGCGAACGCGATCCTGCTGCTCTCGGGCCTGTCCTTCCTCGGCCTCGGCGCCCAGCCGCCCGCGGCGGAATGGGGGTCGATGGTCGCCGAGGGCACCCAGTACTTCCAGTGGTGGTGGATAGGAACCTTCCCGGGCCTCGCGATCTTCACGGTCGTGCTCGCGTTCAACTTCATCGGCGACAGCCTGCGCGACATCTTCGACCCGAAGACGGCGTGGCGCTCCGAGGAGAGCGCGGCGTGAGTTTGCTCGAGGTGGAGGGGCTGCGCGTCCGCCTTCCGACGCTCCACGGACTCGTGCCCGTAGTCGATGGCGTGAGCTATGCCGTCGAGCCCGGCGAGGTGTTCGGGGTTGCTGGCGAAAGCGGGAGCGGCAAGACGATGTCGATGCTGGCGCTGCTCGGCCTGCTCCCCGCGGGCGCCGTCGTCGAGGGGGCGATTCGCTTCGGCGGCCACGATTTGCTCCGGCTCTCGCGGAAGCGGCTGCGCGACGTAGCCGGCCGCGAGCTGGCGATGGTGTTCCAGGATCCACTCACCTCCCTCCACCCGATGCTGTCTCTCGGTCAGCAGCTCACGGAGCACATGCGACGGCACCTCGGAGTCGACCGGCGCACGGCCGAACGACGCGCGGTTGCCCTGCTTGCAGAGGTGCGCATCCCGGATCCGCAGTCCTCCCTCCACGCCTACCCCCACCAGTTCTCGGGCGGGATGCGCCAGCGGATCGCGATCGCGATCGCGCTCGCGTGCCGGCCGAGGCTCCTGATCGCCGATGAGCCGACGACCGCGCTCGACGTAACCGTGCAAGCGGGGATCCTCCGCCTGCTCGACCGGCTGCGGCGGGAGAACGACCTCGCCGTGGTGCTCATCACCCACGACGTGGGGGTCATGTCTTCGATCGCCGACCGCGTCTCGATCTTCTACGGCGGCCGCATTGTCGAGTCGGGCGGACGCCAGGAAGTCCTGCAGCGTCCGCGTCACCCGTACACACGCGCACTGCTCGACGCTCTGCCGCACCCCGAGGCGGCGCGAGACCAGCCGCTCGTCGCCATCGAGGGGACGCCGCCGAGCCCGGCCAGGATGCCGTCCGGGTGCGCCTTCCACCCGCGCTGCCCGTACGCGCTCGAGCGGTGCACGCAGGAGATTCCGGCGCTTGTTTCGGTAAACGGCCGCCGGCTGGCCTGCCCCGTCGACCCGCTTCGGACGCGATGAGCGCGCTCGAGCTACACGATGTCGTCGTCGAGTACGACCGCCGCGGACGCGGGGCGGTACGGGCGGTCGCGGGAGCGAGCCTGACCGTCCAGCGCGGGCAGATCGTGGGCCTCGTCGGCGAGTCGGGCTGCGGCAAGTCGAGCCTGGCCCGCGCGGCCGTCGGTCTCGTGAAGCCGGCGGCCGGCACGGTTCTCTTCGAAGGGCGAGAGGTGAAGCCGCTCAGGCGGCGGGCGCGACCGGGTGAACTCGTTCGGCTTCAGCTCGTCTTCCAGAATCCGTACTCGTCGCTCAACCCGCGTCGAAAGATCGGAGCGCAGCTTGCCGACGGCCTGATCTCGCTCGACCACTCGCCGCGGCGGGACCGTCTCGGCAGAGCGCGCGAGCTCTGCGAGCTCGTCGGACTCCCGGCCGCGGCCGTATCGCGCTACCCGCACGAGTTCTCGGGCGGGCAGCGGCAGCGGATCGCGATCGCTCGCGCGCTCGCAGCCGATCCGTCCGTGATCGTCCTCGACGAGCCGCTCGCCTCCCTCGACGCATCGGCTCAAGCACAGCTTGCGAACCTGCTCGTCGGTCTCGCGCGCGATCTACAGCTGAGCCTGCTGCTCATCTCGCACGATTTGGCGATCGTCCGCCATGTCGCGGATGCGGTGTCCGTCATGTACCTGGGCACAATGGTCGAGAGCGGCCCGACGCGGCCGCTGTGGGAGCTCCCGCTGCATCCCTATAGCGAAGCGCTGATCGCGGCCGTCCCGCACCCGGACGGCAGCGGCTTCATGCCGGAGGCGCTCCCCGGTGAGGTTCCTGACCCCGGGCGGCCGCCGACCGGCTGCCGGTTCCACCCGAGGTGCCCCTACGCCTTCGCCCGCTGCCTCGAGGAGGAGCCTCCGCTCGTCACCTTCCCCGGCGGCCGCGAAGCCGCGTGTTGGCTCCAGCGAGCTGGCATGGCTCCGGCTCGACCGGCCGATCGTGCAGCCGCGCTCGCGAACGGGGCGGGCGTCGAATAAGGTCGGCTCTGGAATCCAGACCTCGGAGGAGGGGCTACCGTGAAACGACTCCTTACCCGGCGCGCCGGGTTGTTCGGAACGCTCGCCGTGATCGCCGTCCTGGCCTGTGCCGTGGCAGCGTACGGCGCGGCGTCGAGTGGGGGCAGCAGCACGCGCGCGGCGGCCGGGCAGACGCTGGTCGTCGACCGCTCGTTCGAGATCAAGACGGCGGATCCTCAGCGTGCGTTCGAGCCGACCGCCTCGATCGTCAATCGCGCCGTCTACGACACGCTCTTCACCTACAAGGGTGGCGACATCGCACACCCGGTTCCACTACTCGTCCAGTCGTGGAAGGCGAGCAAGGACGCCAAGACGTTCACGTTTCAGCTGCGACGAGACGCCCACTTCGCGGATGGGACACGGCTCACGTCCGCCGACGTGGTCTTTTCGCTGCGACGCCTGGTGAACCTGAAGGGAAACCCCTCGTTCCTCCTAGCCGGCGTGACGGTCTCGTCGAGAGGCGCGTACACGGTAATCCTCCGGTCGAAGACGCCGAATGCTGCGCTTCCCGTCATCCTCGCGAACACGTCGACGGGAATCGTCAACGCGAAGCTGGTGCGCGAGCACGGTGGTACCGATGCGGCGAACGCCGCCAAAGCCGACAAAGCCGAGCACTGGCTGAACTCGTCCGAATCTGCCGGTGCCGGCAGCGGTCCTTACGTGCTCAAGCAGTACAGCACGACGTCGCAGATCACCGTCGTACCGAACTCCCGTTACTGGGGCTCGCGTAAAGCGGTCTTCGACACCGTCGTGATCCGCAACATGATCGCGCCGACGCAGCTCATCAACATCCAGCGGGGAACACACGAGGTCGCGATCGACCTCTCGTCCGATCAGGCTCAGTCGATTCAGAAGAACAAGCGCCTGCACGTCGTCCTGGCGCCGTCGACGTGGATCTTCTTCCTGCTCGCGAACGACAATCCGCAGGTTTCGGCGGTGACGTCGAACAAGCAGTTCCAGCAGGCGGTGCGCTACGCGCTCGACTACAAGTCGATCGTCGGCGTTGCCGGACCGGGTGCGATCCAGGCGCCGGGAGTCATCCCCTCGATGTTCCTGGGCTCCCTGCCGCAGAAGGAGGCGCGCAAGCAGGACGTCGTGCGCGCGAAGACGGCGCTAGCCGCGTCGGGAGTCGGAAGCGAGAAGATCACGCTGGAGTACCCGAGCGATCTCACGATCAACGGTGTGCCGTTCGCGACCCTGGCACAGAAGATCCAGGCCAACCTGCAGACGGTCGGCTTCAACATCGACCTGTCCGGCGCCCCTGTCGGAACATGGCTCCAGAAATATCGCGACGGGAAGATGGCGTTCGGGCTCTCGCTCTGGGGCCCGGACTTCCCCGACCCCGCGGACTATCTCGTGTTCACACCGGGTCAGCTCGTCGGCCTTCGCGCCGGCTGGCCCAAGGGCTCCGATGCCGTGATCGAGAAGCTCGCGGCGAAGGCCACGATCACGACTGCGTCGAAGCCGCGGGAGAACCTCTACCGGCAGATCCAGCTGGAGCTGAACAAGCGCGGGCCGTTCTTCCCCCTGATGCAGCCGACGCAGGTTTTCGTCTCCACCACGGATCTCAAGAACGCGATCTTCAACCCGCAGTACGAGATCGACGTCACTCAGGTGTCGCCGAGATAGTCACCCGTTCGCGACGAGGGCGGCGGGATACCGGTTCAGCTTCCGCCCGCCGCCCTCCTCGCACACGACTATGTCCTCGATCCGCACCGCGAAGCGGTGGGGGATGATGATCGACGGCTCGTCGGTGAAGGTCATCCCCGCCCGGAGCAGGGTCTCGTCCTCCACCGAGATGAACGGGCGCTCGTGAACGTCCAAGCCGATGCCGTGGCCCATCCGGTGACGGAAGTGCTCGCCGAGGCCCGCCTCCTCGATCGGGCGCCGGCAGGCGGCGTCGACCTCGGCTGCGGGTGTGCCCGCGGCGGCGGCCGCTCGCCCCGCTTCCTGGGCGGCGAGCATGACGTCGTACGCCTCGCAGTACTCGGCCGGGGGCTCGCCGCAGTAGATCGTGCGACCGAAGTCGGAGCAGTAGCCGTCCACGACTCCGCCGAAGTCGAACATGACTGCCGTCCCATCGCGGAGCGGCGCGCTCGCCGTT
This sequence comes from Gaiellales bacterium, assembly GCA_038237515.1. GTDB lineage: Bacteria > Actinomycetota > Thermoleophilia > Gaiellales > Gaiellaceae > JBBQDZ01. Next base: position 71,975 of record JBBRYP010000012.1, on the reverse strand, counting down.
CCGGTACCCGAATCCAGGTCCTCGTCGCCGAGGCCGGTGAAGATGTGAGTCGTGAAGGACGGGCAACGCGAGCCGGCCTTCCGCAGCTCGTGGTCGACTGCCTCGGCAAGCCCGGCCATCGTCGCTCCGGGCACTACGAGTGGCGCTACTTCTGCCATCGCCTTCTCGACGGTGTCGATCGCGCGGCCCATCGCAGCCAGCTCGTCGGGTTCCTTCACCCTCCGGAGCTCGTTGACGAGCGCCGACCCGGTGCGGAGCCGGTCGAAGCCGAGAATCTGCCCGAGGTTGAGGACCAGCTCACTCCAGACCCGGTCTCCCACGGCGACCGTGCCGCCCGAGGTCACGGCGCGGGCGACCCGCTCGAATTCCGCGAACCCGTCGTCGGTCTCGTTCACGACCACGACCTCGCCCTCGGGCTCCTCGCGAAGGTCGAACGTCGCAAGCATCCGCGGGAGCACGAACACGGGGACGGCGCCCGGTCGGAAGAACGCGCCCGCCACCCAGCCGTGCGCGTACGAGGCTGCGCCGAAACTCGGGATCTGCCGCTCGACCCCGGTCAGGTACTCGAGGTCTGCCGACGGCGCCAGGAAGAGCGCCCCGACCCCCTCGGCCTCCAGCCGTTCGCCCAGCCGCCGCCGACGCTCCGCATAGTCGAACACTCGGGAGAAGTCTAAGGTCGCCTCGGGCCTGCAGGTGACAACGACCGGTACGTCGGGCAAGGTTCGGCGAGATGGTTGACCAGGCGCTCGACGTGGCTGTCGTCGGAGCCGGAGTCATCGGACTTGCGATCGCTCGCGAGCTCGTCTGCCGCGGCGAGCGTGTCGCCGTCTTCGAGCGCAGCGGGATTGGCGCGGGAGCCTCGGGAGTGCAGCCGGGCGGCATCCGCCAGCAGTGGGGCACACCCGTTGCGTGCCGACTAGCGCGCGAGTCGGCGGCGTTCTACGGCGAGGCGGACGAGCGCCTCGACGCGCCGGTTCCACTTGGTTTCCGTGCTTGCGGGTACCTGTTCGTCGCACACTCGGAGGCGACCCTCGCACGCCTGGCTGCAAACGTTCTCGTGCAGAACGCCGAAGGCGTGCCCTCGACGCTCGTCACCTCCTCGGAGGCGGCCGAGCTCGTGCCGGGCCTCCGCACCGAGTCCATCATGGGCGGTGCCTGGTGTGCGGAGGACGGATACTTCGACCGTCCCCAGAGCGTCGTCGAGGCCTTCGGCCGCGGCCTCGACGTCCGGCTCGGCGAGATCTCCTCGCTCGAGCCCCGGCTCGCCGACGTCGTGGTGGTGGCGGCGGGCGCCGCCAGCGCCGGCCTTCTACGCCCGAGTGGAATCGAGCTTCCGATCGAGCGAGAGGACCGCTTTCTCTTCCTCAGCGATCCAATCCGCGAGCGGCTGCTCGACCCGCTCGTCGTCTCCGCGGAGCGGCACTTCGCTGCGAAGCAGCTCGGGGACGGGCGGGTCCTCACGAGCGACCTCGCGGCACGCGGCGACGAATCTCGACGGGAGACGTGGCGGGCGAGCGTGCGCGCCGGGATCGACGAGCTGTTGCCCGTGCTCACCTACGTCTCTTTCCCGGTGCTCGTCCGCGGCGAGTACGACGTCACGCCGGATCGCCAGCCGGTCCTGGGACGCGTCGACGAGGGGCTCTACGTGGCCGCAGGCTTCAGTGGGCACGGCTTCATGATCGCGCCCGCCGTCGCCCGCATCGTCGCAGACGCCGTGCTCGGGAGGCCGGACGACGAGGCCCTCACGATCCTCGACAGCGCACGCTTCGCGGAGAATCGCCCCGTACCCGAGCCGCAGCTGATCTAGGGACCGCCGATGTTCTGGCAGCTGCTCGCAAACGGGTTCGTGACGGGAGCCGTGATCGCGATCGCTGCGGTCGGGGTCTCGCTCGTCTACGGGATCCTGCGACTCGTCAACTTCGCCCACGGCGACTTCATGGCGTTCGGCGCGCTCGCCGCGTACGCGTTCAACGGCCCGCTCGGACTCGGGATGGTGGTCTCGGCGCTGCTCGGGATGATCGCCACCGCTGTCCTCTCGCTCGTGCTCGACCTCGTGCTCTGGCGGCCGCTGCGCTCCCGCCGCGCGGGCTTCATGAGCCTCTTCCTGGCCTCGATCGGACTCGCGCTCGTGCTACGCCAGGTACTGCTGCTCGCGTACGGCCCGCAGCCGCACCAGTACAAGGTGAACCCGTACAAGGTCTACGTCATCGGCACGGTGCGCCTCTCGCAGGCACAGTTGATCACCATCGTCGCCGCCGTCGCGGCGATCGTCGCGATCGGCCTCTTCCTCTCGCGATCGACTGTCGGCCGGACGATGCGGGCGCTCGCCGACGACCGCGCGCTCGCTGCGATCGCGGGCATCGACGTCGGTCGCGTGATCGCCTACACGTGGGTGCTCTCCGGCCTGCTCGCCGGACTTGCGGGCGTGCTCGCCGGCCTCGTTCAGACGACCTTCGACCCGAACTTCGGCTTCCAGCTGCTCCTGCCCGTCTTCGCCGCGGTCGTTCTCGGCGGGATCGGCAATCCCTACGGCGCACTGGTCGGCGGGCTCGCGCTCGGAATCGCGATGGAGCTCTCGACTTCGTCGTCGCTCCTCGGCGGGGTCAACCCGGTCTACAAGCCGGTGGTCGCCTTCGCCGTTCTCGCCGCCGCGCTGATGGTGCGCCCGCAAGGGCTCTTCGGTCGGGCGAGGGTCGTGTGAGCGCGCTCGCGAGCGGCGGCTTCTGGGCGTTCGTGGGCGTGGTCGCCGGCATCTACACGATCTTCGCGCTCGGTCTGCAGCTCCAATTCGGCTTTTCGGGGCTGCTCAACTTCGGCCAGGTCGCATTCATGGCGATCGGCGCGTACACACTGGCGATCCTGGTCGTGAAGGAGGGTTGGAGCACGTGGCTCGCCGCACCGCTCGGTGTGGCGGCCGCAGGGGCAGCGGGCCTGCTGCTCGGGCTTCCCGCGCTGCGACTCCGGGCCGACTACTTCGCGATCGTGACGATCGCCTTCAGCGAGATCGTCCGCTACGTCGCGACCAACCAGGATTCGCTCACCGGCGGCTCGCAGGGGACGATCGCGCTGGGTGCGGTCGGCGAGGCGGCGCAGTACAACGGGCAGTGGGAGCGCTTCCAAGCACGTATCCAGGGTTGGCTCGGCGTCTCCTCGAAGGACGTCGCAATGCTCGTGATCGTCTGGGCCGCCGCGATCATCCTGCTCGCGCTCGTCTGGCTCGCGGTGAGGACGCCGTGGGGTCGCGTGCTGCGCGCGATCCGGGAGGACGAGGACGCTGCCGCGTCGCTGGGGAAAAACGTTCTGGTCTACAAGCTCCAAGCACTCGCGATCGGCTCCGCCCTCGCCGGGATCGCCGGGTGTTTCTACGCGTGGCAGTTCTCGTTCTTCAGTCCTGACGACTTCCAGCCGCTGATCACCTTCTTCGCCTGGATGATCGTTATCCTCGGCGGGCTCGGGCGCGTCTGGGCGGTCCCGGTTGGCGCGGGGGCTTTCGGTTTCCTGTTCGCCGGCACGCGCTTCCTAGACTTCCGGCCGCTTTCCTACCTGAGCGGCGCCGACCGCGCCTACGTGCGGCTGATCGTGATCGGGCTCGTGATCATCGGGCTGGTGCTCGTGCGGCCGCAGGGCATCCTCGGCAAGCGCGACGAGATGGTGCTGGAGTGAGCGCGAGCCTCCAGGTGCTCGAGGTCGTCCGCACGTTTGGAGGTGTGCGGGCCGTCGACGGCGCGACCCTCGACGTCGAGCCCGGCTCGATCACCGGATTGATCGGGCCCAACGGCGCCGGCAAGTCGACGCTGTTCAACTGCATCTCGGGCTTCCTGCGGCCTCAGGCCGGCCGTGTGCTCCTCGACGGGATGCGAATCGACCGCCGCGCGCCCCACAAGATCGCTCGAGCCGGGCTCGTCCGCAGCTTCCAGACGCCGCGCACGCTGGCGCGGATGACCGTGCTCGAGAACGTCATGCTCGCGGCTCGGCAGCACGGCGGCGAGCGACTCGGTGGAGCGCTCAGCCCTCGGGCGCGACGACGCGAGCGGGCCGCGCGGGCGCAGGCCGTCGCGCTGCTCGAGCTCGTGCGCCTCGACGGGCACGGACAGGCGCTCGCCGGCACGCTCTCCGGCGGCCAGCGCAAGCTGCTCGACCTCGTGCGCACGCTGATGGTGGAGCCTCGGATCCTGCTGCTGGATGAGCCGATGGCCGGTGTCAGCCCCACGTTGCGCGTGGAGCTGCTCGAGCACATCCTCGCCTTACGCGACCGCGATGGCGTGACCCTCCTGATCGTCGAGCACGACCTCGACTTCGTGATGCGCGCGAGCGACCGCGTCATCGTGATGAACGACGGCCGCGTGATCGCCCAGGGGGCCCCCGACGAGGTGCGGGCGGACGAGCGCGTGATCGACGCGTACCTCGGCGCCCGCAAGGGAAGCGCATGAGATGCCCTGTGTCGACCATTCACGTCCGCGCGTTCCTCGGGCGTCGCTCGCGGTGCCTGGCCGGAGGGGACAGTACGTCCTGTACGGCTCCGGAGAGCCGGGTGCTGCGAGCGACGCCAGGCGGCGGCGGAGCGCGGCTTTGCCGGGCGGGAGCCGCCGCCGGCGAGGGGCGTGCGTGAGCCTGCTCGAGGTGGACGCCCTCGAGGCGGGCTACGACGACGCAATCGTCCTGCGCGGCGTCTCACTCCGCGCGGGCGCGGACGAGATCGTCGCCGTGATCGGGCCGAACGGCGCAGGCAAGTCCACGATGCTGAAGGCTGTGTACGGACTCGTCACGCGGCGCGGCGGAACCGTTCGCTTCGCCGGCGAGGACGTCACGGGCATGCGCGCCGATCGGCTGACCCGGCGCGGGCTCAACCTCGTCCCGCAGACCGAGAACGTGTTCCCGACGCTGACGCTGACCGAGAACGTGCACGTCAGCGCACTCGTGCTACCGAAGGGACAGCGCCACGCCGCGATCGAGCGCGTCCGAGAGCTCTTCCCGATTCTCGCCGAGCGGCCGCGACAGCGCGCCGGCACGCTCTCGGGCGGCCAGCGCAAGCTCGTCGCGCTCGCTCGAGCGATCGTCACGCAGCCCCGGCTGCTGCTCCTCGACGAGCCCTCCGCCGGTCTCTCGCCGCGCGCGATGGACACGATCTTCGAGAAGCTCATCGAGATCAACGCTCTCGGGATCGGGATCGTCATGGTGGAGCAGAACGCACGCCGGGCGCTTGCGCTCGCCGGTCGCGGCTACGTGCTCGACGCCGGTCGCAACGCGCTCGAGGGCCGCGGCGCCGACCTCCTTCACGACCCGCAGGTGGCCGAGCTCTACCTCGGCGGCTCGGGGATCACGGCGTCGAGCTCGACCTCGACGAGCGCGGCCTCGGGAATGAAGCCCGAGACGAAGTAGGTCGTGTTCGCCGGCTCGACCCCGGCGAACGCCTCGGCGTGCGCCCGGACCGCGCCCTCCCAGTCGCAGCCCTGCACGAGCAACAGCCGCGTTCGGAGCACGTCCTCCTTCGCGGCGCCGAGCTGCGCGGCGGCGGCGAGTGCCCGCCCGATCGCCTCGCTCGTCTGCGCATACGTTCCGCCGCCGGCGCGTGGGGCGGTGCCGCTCACCGCCACGTGCTCCCCGATCCGGACGGCGCGGGAGTAGGCGGCGGCCTCCTCGAAGCCGCCGCCCTCCCTGAAGTTCTTCCGCATCAGCCCCTGAAGGTGATGTTCTTCAGGGTGTCGATCTTGCCGGCGCTCGAGTACTTCCAGATCTCGAACACCGCCGAGCCGATGTCGCCCTTCCGGTCGAAATCGACCGGGCTGAACGCGCCTTCGTAGTCGACTTCCTTGCCGGCGCGGAGCAGCCGAACGGCTTTCCCCAGCTGCAGGTAGTTGACCTTGACGCCGGGGGGGCCGGAGACCGAGATCAGATTCGCCTTGATCTTCGCCGGTGACGACGAGCACGCCTTCAGCGCCGCGAGGAACGATACGTCGGCCGCGTCGAGCGCGGTTCCCTCGAAGCCGGTGTAGGGCTTCGCGCCCTTCACGTGCTTCTTCCAGTACGTCGCGAACGACGCCCCGGCCGGACCGCCCGCGGCGCTCGCGGCGGTGCCGCGAAGCCCGATGACCGGGCTGCCGATCGCGTCGAGGACGGTCGTGTTCCTCAGCGCCTCGGTCATGAACGTCTTCGAGGGATCCCACTTGCCAGTGCGCACGAGCGAGGGGACGTATTTCTGGAACGTCTCGGGAAAGTCGATGATCACCCAGCCCTTCGGATCCCCGCCGACGAGCTGACCCATCTCGCTGTCGAAGTTGGGCTGGGCGGGATTCCACGAGATATTGACGCCCACCGTGCCGCCGCGCTTCTTGAACTCGGCGACGAAGAGCTGTTTCAGAGCGGTGCCGAACGCGTCGTTGCGGGCTCCGACGTTGATCGTGGCGCCCTTGCCGAACGCATCGACCACCGCCTGCGCGAGGACCTTGCCCTGAAGCGTGTCCGAGGGATAGGTGCGCCAGAGATAGCCGCCGTCGCGGATGTCGCTGATCTGCGGAGCGCTCGAGGTCGGCGAGATCTGGACGACGTGATTCGGAATCGTGACCGACTGTGCCATCGGGATCGTCGCGCTCGAGGCCATCTCGCCGATGATCACGTTGGCGTGGTTCGACTTTACGAGCTTGGTTGCCGCCTCGACCGACGCGCTGGCCTGCGTCTGGCCGTCCTCCGAGCCGACGAGCTCCACGCCCACGTCCTTGGAGAGACCGACCTGTTTCAGCGCATCGTTCTGCAGGCCGATGCCGAGCTTGACGGCGCGGTCGAGGTTCGCTCCGTAGGCGGCGAGACCGCCGGTGAACGGCAGCACGTCGCCGATCCGCAGCGTGAACGCGCAGTTCTTCGCCTGCTCTGCCGTCCGCGTCGCGCCGGCACTGCCCACCGAGACTGCAACGGCGACGCTCGCAACCGCTGCGACGACCAGTGCGGCGGCAACTGTTTTCCGGCTCACGATCCCTCCTTTTCGGATCAGCTCAGAGTGTCGCAACACTGACCGATATCTCGACCCTGCACAAGGGCGGAAGTAAGCTCATCGTCATGGCTGCGATGAACGATACGGCTCCCGCTGCCCCGTCCGCCGGCGAGTGATCAGGGCGGCTGCGGCGATGACGGAGATGCGGCTCTACGACGTGCGAGTTACCGTCGAGCGGATCGAGGGCCGATCGGTTTGCGGACTCGAGGTCGGCGACTGGTTCGAGGTGACGGAGTCGAGCCGGGTGCGGATCCCGGACGGTCGCCACTTCTGCCTCTACGCGCTGCAGGCCGTGCTGCCGCTGATTCCCGCGAAGCAGCGCCGACTCGCCGCGGAGGACTGGCTCGAGCAGGACAACCTCGTCTGCTGCCCGGATCCAGAGGAGCGCGTCGTGATGCGCATCGAGCGGATGGGCGAGCGGACGCTCACGACCGAGGACCTGACCTGAGGGCAGGCTCCTAAAGCTTGGCCGAGCTGCGGGAGCTCGGGCTCGGGCTTCAGTCGGACAAGGGGCCGGCGGAATACGTTGCCTTGGCCCGTCGGGCGGAGGCTGGCGGCTTCGACGTGATCTCCGTCTACCACGACCTGTTCTACCAGCCTGCGATCTTCCCGCTGCTCATGGTCGCGAGCGCCACCAAGCGCGTCCGGCTCGGCCCCGCAGCGCTCAACACGTCGACGCTCCATCCTGTCGAGCTCGCCGGGCAGGCCGCCGCACTCGACCTCGCTTCGCAGGGGCGCGCCTATCTCGGACTCGTGTCCGGCGCCTGGCTCGACCAGCTGGGGATCGACGGCCGCCGGCCGGTGCAGCGGATGCGTGAAGCGGTCGAGGTCGTGCGCCGCCTCCACGCACGCGACCGGAACGGCTTCGCCGGAGAGCTGTTCACGCTGGCGCCGGGGGCGGGCCTCGAGTATGAACCGGCGCGGCGGCGTATCCCGTTGACGATCGGTACCTGGAGGCCGCGGATGGCGGCGCTCGCCGGCGAGGTTGCGGACGAGGTCAAGATCGGCGGATGCGCGAACCCGGACATGGTGCGTCAGATGCGCACGTGGATCGGGAACGACGACGTCGGGATCGTCGTCGGCACAGTCACGGTCGTGGACGAGGACGGAGATGCCGCGCGCGCCCGGGCGGCAGAGGAAGTTGCGATGTACCTCGACGTCGTCGGCCAGCTCGACCCGACACTCGGGCTCGCGTCCGGCGACCCTGTGCCGTTCGACCGCTTCGTGATCGCCGGGACGCCCGGGGAGGTGGCCGCACACGCCGCGCGCCTGCTAGACGCGGGTGCGATGCGGGTCGAGTTCGGGACGCCCCAGGGGCTCACGACCGCACGGGGCGTCGAGCTCCTCTGCGAGCAGGTGCTTCCGCTTCTGCGCTGAATGGGGCGCCTGTGTCACCAGGGGTGGTGTAACGACCCGTTAGCTCCATCGCGCTGCCACCTCGGCGGAGCCGTCGCTCCACGATTTCCCGGCACTGCGCGCAGTTCGCCGCGACCTGCTGCGCGTTGCCGCCCTGCTCTGCGCGGACGTAAGCGGCTTCATCACGCCGGGGCTGATCCCGCCGGGAAGACACGCGCGCCGGCGGCTCGGGGTGAACCTTTACGTGTTCAGCGAGCTCGTTGCGGTGTGGGGCGAATGACGGGCCAGGCCGCGTAGACGTACAGGGCAAGGACTGCAAGGACGATGCCTGCGAAAGCCCAGAACGCGATGTAGGGAAGCCAGTGGGTCATTTCGGGTTCCTCTCTCTTGCGATGGCAGGGTGATGAGCTCAAGGCTCACACCCGGCGGCGTGCGAGGTGATGCGGCTGCCCGCCGACGTGGGTACGGCCAGCCACACTCTTCGCGCTCCCCCGCGCGCCAACGTGCCGGATCAGTCAGACCGGCTTCGAGAAGTGGATCCCTACGCCGAGGTTTCTAACCTGGTTGTGGCAGCGGGGTTCTGCTCGCACGAGAGTCCCCTGGCCTGCGGGACTTCGGATCTCGAGCTGTCCCCCGAGGGCTTCGACGCGGTCGGCGAGCCCTCGGATCCCCGAGCCCTGGCGTAGGTCCGCGCCGCCGCTCCCATCCGTCGCGGATCTCGACGGTGATTGTGCCGGCGGTCGTGGACAGCTGAACGTGCGCCGCGGATGCGCCGGCGTATTTCGCGATGTTCGTGAGGCTCTCGGCGACGACGTAGTAGACGGCTGCTTCGACTGCTCGGCCAAGTCGGAGCGGGGGAACGTCGGCGACGTCGACCGGGAACGGGGCGCGATTCGCAAGCGACTGCAGTTTGGGAGCCTTGGCAGGCACGATCACTCTGTGGGCAGGCGCGTTCCCATCGTTGACGACAACAGCGCTCTCCGCGGGCCCTCGCCATCGAAGCCCTGCTCCCGTCGAGTGGCTGATCCCGCTCCTGCGGCGTGTCGCACGCGTCTTTTCGGCGACACTCCGTAGCGTCGACGTCGAGCATCCGGATCAGAAACGAAGCGAGGCGGCACGCATCCGTGTCGTCCTGGCCGACGATTCCGTGCTCCTGCGCGAGGGTATTGCCAGTCTGCTCGAGAGCAGAGGATTCGAGATCGTGGGGCAGAGCGGCACGGCCGAGGATCTGCTGCTGAAAGTGCGCTCCTACAGGCCCGACGTCGCGATCGTCGACATCAGGATGCCGCCGACGCAGACCGACGAGGGGCTGCGCGCGGCGAAGGAGATCCGCGAGAAGCACCCGGGCACGGCGGTGCTCGTCCTCTCCCAGTACGTCGAGGAGGGCTACGCGCTCGAGCTCCTCCATGACGGGGCTGAAGGTGTCGGTTACCTGCTGAAAGACAGGGTGTACGACCTGACGGACTTCGTCGCCGCGGTCAAGCGGGTGGCCGAGGGCGGTTCGGCACTCGATCCCAGCGTCGTGTCGCAACTCGTCGGCCGGCGACGCCGCGACGACCCGATCACCGGGTTGAGTCCTCGCGAGCGAGAGGTGCTCGAGCTGATGGCCGAGGGGCTGTCGAACTCGGCGATCGCCGCCCGCGTGTTCCTGACCGAGCGCGGCGTCGAGAAGCACGTGACGAGCATCTTCCAAAAGCTGCGCCTCCCCGTCGCCGCCGACACCCACCGCCGGGTGCTCGCGGTCGTCGCCTTCCTCCAGTCCTAGCAACGTGCAGCTGCAAGACCTCGCCGCCCGCGAGGTCAAGGCCGCCCTCTCGGGCTCCGGACGTCTCCAAGTGCAAGCCAGCGGAACGTTCGAGGCGTCGATCTCCGGCAACGGAGAGATCCTAGGTCGCAGCCACGGCCTCCTCAGCGTCTTGGGCGCGAGGGTGTGGTCAGCCACACCGAAGCCGCGAGCGGGCCTCATTCCCGCGCAACTCTCGGGGTGCGAGCCTGGTCGAACCAGCCCGACACTCTTCAGAGAGGAACCGGACATGACTGCACGCAGGATCGAAATGACTCACCTCTTCTTCCGGGCTCGGTCGAGCGCAGCGCGCAGCATCGGATCACCGGCCTGGACGTCGGCGAGCGCCCCGGGATGGGAGCGGCTCAGATGGCCGTCGCCGGTCGCTACACGGGCGCGTTCGACATCGGCGGTCGTGAGCTGTTCCTCAACTGCTCGGGCTCCGGGACTCCCACCGTGATTCTCGAGTCCGGCGCGAACAGCGGCTCGAATGCGTGGTGGAAGGTGCAGCCGTGGCTCGCGACGACGACCCGCGTCTGCAGCTACGACCGCGCGAACCTTCCGGGAGGTAGTTCCGACCCGGCCCCCAAGCCGCAGACGGCAGCGAGCATCGTGAGCGACCTGCGCAGCCTCCTGGGTGCCGCCCACGTGCCCGGTCCATATGTCTTCGCAGGCCACTCCAACGGCGGTCTCTTCGCGCGTCTCTACGCCACTACCTACCCGAAGCAGGTCGTCGGGCTCGTCCTGATCGACACCGGTAACTACGCGGCGATTCTCACGGCCTTCAAAAAGAGGCGCATGTCACCCGAGCAGTGGAAGGCCTATCGAGCCTCGCAGCGCGACAAGGGGCCGTTCGTCGAGTTCGTCGGAGACGAGCAGGTGGACATGAGTGCGAGCTATGCGCAGATGACGAAGGCACAGCGGGACCACCCGCTCCGGAGGATGCCGCTCGTCGTCATCAGCCACGGGCTTCGCGAACCATCCATCGAGAAGGGAACGGAGCCTGCCTGGCGGCAAGCGCAGATCGAGCTCGCCAAGCTCGTGCCAGGCGGGAGGCGCATCGTCGCCACGAGGAGCGACCATGCGATCCCGGCCGAGCAGCCCGGCCTGATCGTCGATGCGATCAGAGGCGTCCTCGCGTCCGTCCGCGGCAGAGCGAACACAGTGCCGCAGCAGCGGAAGTCGAGGCTTCGTGCCGCCGTCGACGCGCTGGTGGCGGTAGGCTCCTCCGGCGTGATCGTGTTCGTCCGCCGCGGGTCGCGGACGATTCGGCTCGCCCGCGGCTACGGGCAGCTCGCCCCGCAGAGGCGGATGCACGTGACCGACCGCTTCCGCATTGGCAGCGTCACGAAGACCTTCGTCGCTACCGTCGCGCTGCAACTCGTCGGCGAGGGCAAGCTCTCGCTCGACGACACGGTCGAGCACTGGCTGCCGCGTCTCGTCCCGAACGGCAGGAACATCACGGTGCGCGAGCTGCTCGACCACACGAGCGGACTCGCCGAATTCGCCGGGCCGGGACTCGAGGCGACGATCATCCGCAACCGGACGAAGGCGTGGACTCCGCAGCAGCTGATCGCGCTCTCGAACGCCCAGAACCCGAACTTCCCGCCCGGGGCCCCGAATCGCTGGGCGTACTCGAACACCAACTATGTCCTGGTCGGACTGATCGTCGAGAAGGCGACGGGCAGCACGCTGGGCAAGGAGCTGCGGCGGCGTATCTTCACACCGCTCGGTCTGAGCAAGACGACGTTCGCTTCCGGGCCGCGCATCAAGGGCCGGCATGCCCACGGGTACGCCGTCCTCGGTAGAGGTCCGCAGCAGGATGTCAGCGTCGTCACTCCCACCTGGGCCTGGGCGGCGGGAGCGATCGTCTCGACGGTCGACGACCTCGCCCGCTTCGAGCGCGCGCTCCTTCAGGGCCGCCTGCTTCGGCCGGCCCAGCTGCAGTCGATGCAGACGACGGTCGCGATGGGACCGGCGGACTGGTACGGACTCGGTCTCTGGAAGAGCGAGACGCTCTCGATCTCGCCGAGCTTCCGGCTGCCGTGCGGAGCCGTCTGGGGCCACAACGGCGACTTCCCCGGCTATACGACGGACGCCTTCAACAGCAAAGACGGGACACGGCAGATGGTCGTGTTCGCGAACTCGGACAACTACACCGAGTCCTTCACGAATGCGTTGGGAACCCTGACCGCGACCGCCTACTGCGGTTGACCTCGCGAGATCGCCGCGACGGCGCTCTTACTTCGTCCGCGTTCCCGTGGAGGGCCACTCGGCCTTCCACGGGTTTCGCTCGCGTACCCATCGAGGAGCTGCACCCCGCCCGCGTCGTGGCGGAGCGCGCCGCCGACCTCGACGACGACCGCCCGCTGGCCGCTTCGCACGAGCTCGAGCTGCTCGCCGGAGGGCAGAACCCGCTGCTCGGGGCGCGGCACGCCGAGCTCCTATCCTGGCCCGCCCGCCGGACCGTGCTGGGCGGCGGCGCACTCCAGCAGCAGCGCGTGCACGAACGCCTGCGGCAGGTTTCCCCGGAGCTGCCTCTGGGTGACGTCGAACTCCTCCGAGAGCAGGCCCGGCGGCCCGCAGGCGGCCCGGTTGCGCTCGAACCAGCGCGCGGCGGTGACCGCGTCGCCCTGCTGGCCGAGCGCAAGCGACATGAGGAAGCCGCAGAGGAGGAAGGCGCCTTCCGCCTCGCCGAGCAGTCGTTCGTCCGGCCGGTAGCGGTAGGCGTAGCCGTCCTCGGTCAGCTCGCGGCCGAAGGCCTGCAGCGTGGCCAGGGAGCGCGGGTCGTCATGGGGGATCGCGCCGCGGATCGCCGGCAGGAGCAGCGCGGCGTCGAGCCGTTCGTCGCCCGGCGAGCGTTGCCAGCGCCCGGACGGGTGCAAGGCCCGGGCGGAGGTGTCGGCGGTGATCGCGTCCGCCAGCGCGAGCCAGCGCGCCGCCTGCTCGCCGCCGGGCCCGCACGCGCTGATCGCGCGCAGGCCGGCGGCGCAGATCAGCCGGCTGTGCGTCCACTCGTCCGGGTCGAGCTCCCAGATCCCAGCGTCGGGCTCGTGCCAGCGCGACTCGATCGCCTCGGCCGCGACCTCCGCGGCGCGCCAGCCGTCGGCATCGAGACGGTCGTGCCCGGCCGCGGCTGCGAACAGCAGCAGCGACTCGCCGAAGGCGTCGAGCTGGAACTGCTCGTTGACCCAGTTGCCGACGACGTCGGTTCCGCCCGGGTAGCCCGGCAGGTCGAGCCGGCGCTCGTCGGGGACGCGGCCGCCGGTGGTCGTGTAGGCGGGCTTCAGCTCGGCGCCGTGGTCGAGCAGCCGGTCGCGCACGAAGCGGACGGCGCCGTCGAGGAGCGGGTACGGCCCGGCCTTCGCCACCGCCTGCCCCGTGTAGCACTGGTCGCGGATCCAGACGTAGCGGTAGTCGTAGTTGCGACCTTTCCGCGCGCGCTCGGGCAGCGACATCGTCGCCGCCGCGACCGTGCCCCCGCCGGAGCTTGTGAGCCCGGTGAGGACGGCGTAGGCGTGGCGGGCATCGCGCCGGGCCACCGTCAGCTCGAGGTCGGGCACGCGCTCGTGCCAAGCGGCCTCGGTTCCCGACCAGGCGGCGTCGGGGGCCGGCGGCTCGACCCCGTCCTCGTCGAGTGCGAGGACGAGCACGAGGTCGTGTTCAGCTCCCTCCTCGAGCCGGAGCTCGAGCTCGAGCGCCTTCCCGCGATGGCCGTCGCTCCCCGCCCGGGCACCCGCGCCGCCGAGCCAGCAGAGGTGGACATCGCCGACCCGGCCGCGCCACAGGCCCGACTCGTCTCGGGCGAGCGTGCGCAGGGGCGCGTCGCCGAAGCCCCCGCGGGGGTTCAGCGCGACCTCGGCCCGCGCCGTTCCCCGGCGGGCGATCAGTCGGCGCAGGACGACTGCCCGATCCGGTCGCGCAGGCAGCGCCAGCGCCTCGCGGCACTCGATGATCGCGTTGCCGGCCGTCACCCAGCGGCTGCGCCAGATCAGGCTCCTGTCCTCGTAGTAGCCGCCCCAGACGCAGCGGTCGCGGGGCGTCACCGAATAGACGCCCGCGCCGCCGATCAACGAGGAGAAGAGCCCGTCGCTGTCCCAGCGCGGAAAGCACATCCAGGCGAAGTCGCCCCGGGGCCCGACGAGGATCCCGCGCTCGCCGTCGGCGAGCAGCGCGTAATCGCGGAGCGCGTGCGGCACCGTGCGCGCCAAGTCGAGCGCGGCCTCCCGCTTCGCCGGCGACGTCCTCGTCTTGGCCGCCATCAGCGGGAGAGCCGGGCGAGACCGGCGGCCGCCGCGGCCACACTCGCGAGCGCGCCCGCGACGAGCGGCCGGTGCGTCGTCGCCCACACCTGGTAGCTGCGCCCGCGGGCGCGACTGTCGAACATGCCGTGCGTCGCTGCCTCGCCGGGGACGGGCTCGAACAGGTTATCGGGCCGGCCGTCGACCGGCATCCCCTCGATCTGCTGCGACGCGTAGCCGGTGCGCGCGAGGTACCAGTCGGCGAGCCTGGGCGCCATTTTGTTGGCGAGTATCGCCTTGACGGCGCTGACGCCGACGTCGAGCTCGCGCCGGCGGTGGTGCGCGGCCCAGAAGATCGCCTCGGCGGGCACCTCCGGCTGGTAGATCGGCGGCACCGGCTGCGGGTGGTCGGGGACCTTCGTCCGGCACCAGTTGAACTGGGGCGTGTTCACTGCCGGAAGTTGCACCATCGTGATCCAGACGTTCGAGCCGTCGTGCATCAGCTCGGTGCGGATCGAGTCGGTGAAGCCCCGCATAGCGAACTTGGAGCCGCAGTAGGCCGACTGAAGGGGGATCGCGCGATAGGAGAGCGCCGAGCCGACTTGGACGACCGTGCCGCGGTCGCGCGGGACCATCCGCCGGAGCGCCGACATCGTGCCGTAGACGGCGCCGAGGTAGGTGACCTCGGTCGCCCGCTTGAACTCCTCCGGCTCCACCTTCAGGAAGGGCGCGAAGACGGTCGCCATCGCGTCGTTCACCCACACGTCGATCGGGCCGAAGCGCTCCTCGACCGCCTCGGCCGCCGCCTCGACCTGCTCGTGGTCGGCGACGTCGGTCGGCAGGACGAGCGCCTTGCCGCCGAACGACTCGACCTCGGCCCGCGCCCCCTCGAGACCGTGCTCGCCGCGCGCCAGCAGCCCGACCTGGGCGCCGCGCCTGGCAAACGCGTGAGCGACCGCCCGCCCGACGCCGCCCGAGGCGCCGGTGACGACGACGACTTCGGGTCTTCCTCTCTCTTTCATGGTTCCCCCCCCGCTCGGATGCCGGCCGCAAATCCGCGTTGTGACGATCCCCGCTTCCGCGCCAGCAGCCCCGCGAGGCGCGAGGCGAGCGCCATGATCGTCAGTGCCGGGTTCGCGCTTCCCTGCGTCGGCATCACGCTGCCGTCGCAGACGAACAGGTTCGGAACGCCCCAGGCTCGGTGGCCGGAGTCGACGACGCTCGTCTCCGGGCCGAAGCCCATCCGGCAGCCGCCGACGAGGTGGGCGTACCGGTCGATCGTCAGCACGTCCTGCGCGTCCGCCGTCTCGAAGATCGCGTGCATCGTCTGCTTCGAGTAGGCGATGTTGGCGCGGTCGTTCTCGCACTGCGTGTAGTCGAAGCGCGCCACCGGCATACCGAACTGGTCCTGCTCGTCGGCGAGCGTGACGCGGTTCTCGGGCAGCGGCAGCAGCTCGCAGAGCGAGCCGAGCACGGCCCAGTGGTTGTAGTCGCGCATGTACTCCCGCAGGGCCGCGCCGCGGTGGCCGTCGGCGAGCACGTGCTCGGCCCAGCCGATCGGCAGTGGGCTGACCGTCTGGATCGAGAAGCCGCGCGCGAAGCCGCGGGACTCTTCGGTCTCGTAAAAATCCTCGCTCGAGACCTCCGGCGGCGGCGCCTTGTACATGCGCAGCAGCTCGGGGAAGCGCCCCGCGACCTGGCTCGCTCCCTGCACCATCACGTAGCGGCCGACCTGATCGGATCCGTTGGCCAGCCCGTGCGGGAAGTGCTTGCTCGTGGAGTTCAGGAGCAGCCGCGGCGACTCGATCGAGTACCCGCAGACGGCGACCGCGGCCGCGCGCTGGAAGCGCTCGCGCCCGGTCCCGACCTCGACGTAGGTGACGCCGGCGACCCGCCCGCTCGCCTCGTCGAGCTCGACCCGCACCGCCATCGAGTCGGACCTGATCTCCACCCCGTGCTCGATCGCGTCGGGCACGTGGGTGACGAGCGGGCTCCCCTTGGCGTTCACCTTGCAGCCCTGCAGGCAGAAGCCGCGATAGATGCAGTGCGGCCGGTTGCCGAAGACCCCGTTCGTGATCGCTACCGGCCCGACTCGCATCTCGATCCCGTGCGCGCGCGCGCCCGCCCAGGCACGCTCGGCCGCCCCGCAGATCGGGTGGGGCGCGTGCGGATAGCTGTGCGGATCTCCCCACGGCCAGTCCTGGCCCGCCACCGGCAGCTCCCGCTCGACCCGCTCGTAGTGCGCCTTCAGGTCCCAGTAGGCGATTGGCCAGTCGTAGCCGACACCGTCGCGCGTCCGCGTCTCGAAGTCGGAGGGGTGGAAGCGGGGGGCGTAGCCCGCGTAGTGCACCATCGAGCCGCCGACTCCGTGCCCGGAGTTGTTCTTGCCGAGCTCGACCGGGTCCTGTCCGCCGACGATCCGCTTGTCGTTCCAGTAGAGGTGGTGCGCGCCCTCCTCGTCCGAAACCCAGTCCTCGTCGGGGTCCCAGAACGGGCCGCGGTCGAGCACGACGATCCGCCAGCCGGCACGGGCGAGCCGCTGCGCCAGCACCGACCCGCCGGCGCCGCAGCCGACGACCAGCAGGTCGACCTCGTCCTCGTCGCGGTGGCGGCGCATCCGCTCCCGGCCGGGGACGCCGCGGCGATGGACGTCGAGCAGGAAGGCGGAGTCGTTGTCGGCCGGGAAGACCGAGCCCTTGAAGAAGTGCTTCCCGGCGCGTCTCACCGAACGCCGCGCTCCTGGCTGGGTTCGCCCACGCTAGAGGTCACTGCCAGGATCGAGATCGAACGCCTCGTCGCCTTCCCAGGCCTCGCTCAGCCCGATCCCGAGCCTGGCGTACCCGCGCGGGTACGCGGGGCCGCCGAAGCCGATCTCGTTCCAGGCCCAGGGATGCGAGTAGAACGCGGCCAGGACGCTGCGCATGACCACGCCCCAGGCGTGCTTCACGTTCAGCGTCTCCCAGGCGCCGCCCGACAGCTCGGCCTCCGCGAAGGCGTCCATGATCCGCTGCTGCAGCTCGAGCGGCGAGGCGGCGTAGGAGTCGGTGCTGCGCTCGCGCGCGGAGTGGTCGAGCCCGGCAGCGACGAGACGCCAGGTCTCGCGGTCGTCGGGCATGTCGGCGTACTGATACCCGTCGAGGCGGCCCTCGGCGAGCTTCCGGTCGACGAGTGCGAGCACGGGGATGCGCGGCTCGGCGTCCTGGGCGAGCACGACGTCGCAGAAGGCGCCGAGCGCGGCCGCCTCGGCGGCGGTGAAGAAGCGCAGCTCCGGCACCTGCTCGACCCGGTCGAGGACGACCCTGCGCGTCAGTGCGTCCCAGTGGCCGGCGTGCTCGAGGCAGTCGTAGTCGGGGTAGCGGCCGTGCATCTGCGGCGTCTTCCCGCGGCGCTGACGGGGCAGCTCCGCCGGGTCGGCGCCGAGGTCACCGCGCACCTTCGGCAGATGGTGCGGGCGGCGGAAGTCCGGAGCCACCTCAGCGCTCGCGCTTCATGAGCGGCGCGAGCAGCCCCAAGGCCCCGACCACGAGCAGCGAGCCCGGCGCGAGCAGGGGCGGCCCCATCACGAGGTTGTAGGTCGGCTCCGAGAAGCCGCCGGGCTTCTTGCGTACGCCCTGGAAGTGCGTGAGCACACCGATGAGGCCGTCGAGGCAGTAGAGGGCCGAGAGCGCCGGCAGCACCGTCTTCGCCGCCCGTTCCGAGAAGACGCCGGCGATCCCGGCCGCGGTCAGCGGCGGCGTCAGGAACACGGGCGTCCACATCCACTTGTCGCCGAACGAGCCCTTGTAGTGCTCGAGGTAGATCTCGAACGCGAGCGGTGGCGCACTCAGAGCCGTCGCCGCGGCGAGGGTCCGCTGCATCCGTCCGGCGCGCACGTTGGCGAGCGTTCTCGCGGCCAGGCCGCGCTTTCGCTGCGTGAGCATCATCGTCGCCTCCTTGGGTCAGATCGCGTAGCGCTCGGCGTGGGCGCGCTTGAGCTCGAGCCCGTTCCCGGGCCGCGAGAGGTCGGGACGAAGCTCGCCGGGCACAGGCACGAGCACGCCGTCGAAGAGCATCTGCTCGATCCGACGTGGTCGTGGAAGTACTCGAGGTGGCGCAGCGGCACGACCGCGCAGCAGGGGATGGACGTGGATCGAGGGTCCGCAGTGGGCCGAGAGCTGGAGCGAGCGCGCCCGGCAGAGCGCTGCGACGTGCAGGAAGCCGGTGAGCCGAGCAGCTCCGCGGCCTGCACCACCTCGTCTGTGGCGCCGAGCGCCCCCTGCGCCGACCAGCATCGCGGCCTGCTCGCCGGCGTTCAGAGCCTCGGCCGCTCGCTTCAGGTCGGCCTCGGTCGGCACGATCGTCGGCGGGGAGTAACCGACCGACGAGTGGATGGTCGCGTGTGCGCGCGCAGGCGTCTCTACGGCGTCCATGCCGCCGACGTCGTTCGGAATGATCAGGCAGGTGACCGTCCGCTCCGCCTTCGCGATCCGGACCGCCCGGTCGACCAGATGCCGCATCTGCTCCGGCGAGGAAGCCAGCTCGACGTACTCGTGCGCGACGTCCTTGAACAGCGTCGTCAGGTCGACCTCCTGCTGGTAGGAGCCGCCGAGCGCGGGCGTGGCCGTCTGGCCGACGATCGCTACCACCGCTGGTGGTCGAGCTTCGCGTCGTACAGGCCGTTCAGGGGGGTGGATCGCCCCCGGCCCCGAGGTCGCGAGGCAGACACCGACCTCGCCCGTGAACTTCGCGTGCGCGCAGGCCATGAACGCGGCCATCTCCTCGTGGCGCACCTGGATCAGCTCCGGGCCGCTGCTGCACGGTTGAGGGCGCCAAGGATCGCGTTGATCCCGTCGCCCGGGTAGCCGTAGATGCGGTGGATGCCCCACTCGCGCAGGCGCGCGAGCAGGAAGTCGGCGGTGTTCTCGGCCATGCGAAGCTCCTTCCTCTGATGGACGACCGAGGCGCGGCGGGGAGGTCGTGAGGGCCGCAGCGAGAGCTTTCTCCGCGGACGTTCTCTCTAATCATCTCCCCGGTCGTTTCGCGAGCCCGTTCGTTCTCGTGCTCGTCGGCCTGGCTACGACCCGCCGTCAGTCGACGAGCTTGCGCGTCATCGCGTGGATCGCGACGCGCCACGCAAGGAGCCCGAACGCGACGAGCGCGGCGACGCGCGCGGGGTCCCAGCGGTCGAAGCCGAACGCGGCGTGGCGGACGAGCTCGACGCAGTGGTGCAGCGGGTTGACGTTGCCAAGGATCTGCGCCCACTCGGGCAGCTGGCTGAGCGGGAAGAACGTGCCGGCGACGAGGAAGAGCGGGGTGAGGACGGCGCTGATCACGTAGTTGAAGTTCTCGATCGACGAGGCGAACCCGGCGATGCAGATGCCGAAGCACGCCCAGCCGAAGCCGGCGATGAAGGCGATTAGCGGCACCGTCAGCATCCCCCACGCCGGATCGAGCCCGAAGGCGATCGCGACGAGGAGCGGGACGCAGCCGTAGACCGAGGCGCGGGTCGCGACCCACAGGGCCTCCGCCGTCACGAGCTCCTCGGTGTCGACGGGTGCGGCGAGGATGGCGTCGTAGGTTTTCTGGAACTTGTACTTGATGAACGTTCCGAACATCGCGGGGAAGGCGCTCGAGAAGAGGACCGCGGTCGCGACCGTCCCCGTGCCGACGAACTCGACGTAGCGGTAGCCGCCCACCCTGCTGACGAGCGAGCCGAAGCCGAAGCCGAAGGCCAGGAGGTAGATGGTGGGCTCGACCGTCGACGAGAACGTCGTGGAGCGCCAGTACGACGAGAAGTTGACGACCTCCCGGACGAGCACGCCCGTCAGCGCCGAGCGTTCGAGCCGGCCGATTCGCCCTCGGGCAGCCGCAGGCGGCGCGGTCGCCATCAGTCGATCTCCTCGCCGGTCAGGAGCACGAAGACGTCCTCGAGGTTCGCGGGACGGCGCGGCCCTTCGGGTGCGCGGCCGTCCGCGCGCTCGACGCCGAGGATCGAGATGCTGGTCCCTGTCCGGCGCGTGCGGAGGCCGCTCGCCGCGGCGGCGGCCTCGGCCTCCGCGAGCTGCGCCGGGGGCCCGAACACCTCTACAGCTTCCGCACCGGCATGGTGCGCGACGAGCTCGGCGGGCGGCCCGGAAGCAACGGCCTTGCCGTGGGACATGATCAGCACGGTGTCCGCGAGGCGCTCGGCCTCCTCGATGTAGTGCGTCGACATGAGGATCGTCGTCCCCTCCGCACGCAGGGCGTCGATCAGCGCCCAGAGCTCCTGGCGAACCTGCGGGTCGAGGCCGACCGTCGGCTCGTCGAGGAGCACGAGGCGTGGCCGGTGGACGAGCGCACGGGCGATCAGCAGGCGCCGCCGCATCCCGCCGGAGAGCTTGTCGACGCGCGTGGCGCGACGGTCGACGAGGTTGGCCATCGCGAGTGAGCGCTCGACCGCCTCGCAGCGGTCGCGGCGGCCGATCCGGTAGAGGTGCGTGAAGACGAGCAGGTTCTGCTCGACCGTGAGGGTGACGTCGAGGTTGTCGAGCTGTGGCACGACGCCGCACTGGGCACGCGCCGCCTTCGACTCGGCCGGCAGCCGGAACCCCAGCACCTCGAGCTCGCCCTCGTCGGCGATCGCCTGGGCGGTCAGCAGCCGCATCGTCGTCGACTTCCCGGCGCCGTTTGGCCCGAGCAGGCCGACGCAGGTTCCGACCGGAACGTCGAGGTCGAGTCCGCCGACGGCGGTGATCGGCCCGTACCGCTTGACAACGCCGCGCAGGCGGATTGCGAGCTCGGCCGGCACGCTTCCAGCATGCCACGCGCCCGGCCGACGCCACCGCGTATCCGCGGCGGCTCGCGCGCGCAGCGACGCGGGAGCCTGAACCATCCCGCCGCGGCCGCGCGCTGAGCGTGCGCGACCGCGGCGGGATCGGGATCTAGCGTGCCCCGGCCATGAGCAACGCCTCGGGCTCGGTCCCTGCGTAGACGAGTCGTGCCTGCTCGCCGCCATACTCGAGACCGCGGCAGGGCGACCCCGCGAAGGCGCCCTGGAGGGCGTCGTCGACGGCGGCCTTGGTCGCGTCCGCGTTCGTTCCGGCCGGGAAGCTCGCCCGGAGCGTCCGGAGTGCCACCACCTCCGCTCGCGTGAGCTCGGCCGCCGTGCAGCGCTCGCCCTGCTCCACACGCACCGGAACCGGTGAGGACTCCTGCGCCGCGGCGAGCGTCCGCTCGTGCAGTAGGAATGCCTGATAGGCGGGAAGGCCGGCGTCGTGCTCGACCATGAAGGTCGAGTTCGAGCCGTCCGCCAGGTTCTTCGCGTGGACGTACTCGGCACGGCCGTCGTCGACGGTTCCACCGCCGAGGATCGACCAGTGCGTAGGATCGAGCGGCAGACCGGCGCCGATGCCGCTCGCGATCGCCGCCGCACAGAACGCGCCCGCAGCAAGCACGGCGAGAGCGGCCATCCGAGTGCGACGGCGGCGATGAGTCCGCGACTCGAGCCGGCTGGTGAAGGCGATCGCAAGGTCGTGCCCGATAGCTTCGAGATCCGTTGCCATTTCAGACTCCTTTCAAGACGCGGGAGAGCGATCCGAGGGCGCGCGAGACCCGTATGCGAGCCGCGACCTCCGAGCAGCCGAGGGATCCCGCGACCTCCTGGTAGGGACGCTCCTCGACGACCCGCAGCTCGACCGCACGCCGCTGGGAGAGCGGTAGGGCGTCGAGTGCGCCGGCCAGGATCGGAGCAAGCCGCTCCGCGTCGATCCGCTCGGTCGTCGCGTCGACGTCCAATTCGTAGTCGCGAATCGGCATCCCGAGCCGCTCGCGGGCATTTCTCTCGACCCGCTCACGCTCGTGGTAGGTGCGGAGCAGGTTCCGGGAGATCCCGTAGAGCCACGGGAGCGCGGAGCCGTCCGCCTCGTCGCGGAACCGGTGGAGGGAGAGCACGGCCTGTGCGAATGCCTCGGCCGTCAGTTCTCCCACGACCCGCTCCGGTGCGCGCGCCCGGAAGAACGCGTGGACCGCGGCCGCGCGCCGGCGATAGAGCTCGGCAAGCGCATCGGGATCCTTTTGTGCGGCGCGTATCAGCTGAGCGTCGGTATCCATCAGCCTCGCAATGTCTATGCGAGATCCGGCGGCGCCGTTTCACGCACGACGCCGGGACGTACCTGTCGAGCTAGCTGAGTAGCGCCCGCTTCCACAACGCCTCGAGTTGACAAGGTGCGGGTACGGCCTCAGGATCAGTGGATGGTGAGTCTGCGGCGTCTCACGGTCGTTCTTGCGCTGGCATCGTGCGGAACACTCGCCGGCCTGGCGGGTCCGCGGGACGCCCTCTCTGCTTCGTCGGCGAGATCGGTCGTGATCACCGCCTGCAAGAGTGCCGTCAAGCAGCCGAGCGGTTACTGGAACTGCGTCGGCCCCTTCGGCCTCGGGATTCCCGCCTCCTCTCCGAAGGTCCAGTTCTTCGTCGACACGAAGGGCTCCTGGGCGCCCGGCACGGTCACCTTCAACATCCTCGACGGCAAGGCGCGCCAGCCCTTGACCACGCCGGTGACCCTGCACCTGCCACGCACGTTCAAGACCGGCTTCCACTGGTTCTTCAGCCTCAACGGCTCCTTCCCGAAAGCGACGATCGTCATCACCACGACGGTCGGCGGCCAGACGATCGGTACGGGCCAGTTCTTCCGTTTCGTCTAGCAGCCCGCTCGGCACCTCCGCCTCGCACCGTCATCCCGACCGCGCCGCCGCGATCGCCGCCTGGCCGTAGCTGAGGCCGCCGTCGTTCGGCGGCACGAGCCGGTGGCTCAGGACGGTGAAGCCGAGCGCTTGGAGCCTTCGCGTGGCTGAGTCGAGCAGGCGCAGGTTCTGGAAGGTGCCGCCGGAGAGGACGACGGCGGCCGCCCCTCCGAGCTCCGCACACTTCTCAGCGGCGGCCGCCGCGATCGTCTCGTGGAAGGCGGCCGCGAGCTGGGGGCGCGGCCGTCCGGCCGCCAGGTCGTCATGGAGGAGCGCGACGAGCGCCGGCCCATCTCCGAACTGCCAGGCGTAAGGCTCGGCAGCCGTCTCGCCCGCGAGCTGCTCGAGCTCGATCGCCGCCTGGCCCTCGTAGGTCACCGTCTCGCGGAGGCCGAGGAGGGTGGCGATCGCGTCGAACAGCCGACCCATGCCGGAGGAGAGCGGTGCGTTGACGGTCAGGGTGTTGCGAACGAGCGGCCAGCGCTCGAAGGGCACGGGCCGGCCGGCCAGCTCGAGGTGGATCGCCGCCATCCGCCACGGCTCGCGGATCGCAGCCTCGCCGCCGGGGAGCGGCACCGGCTCGAGGTGGGCGAGCCGCTCGAAGTCCTCGAGGTCGCAGCGGAGGATCTCGCCTCCCCAGAGGGTGCCGTCGGTGCCGAAGCCCGTTCCGTCGAAGACGAGCGCCAGGGCCGGCCCTCGTTCTCCGTGCTCGGCCAGGCACGCGACAGCATGCGCGTGGTGGTGCTGCACGCCGACAAGGTCGGCCTCCTGCTCGAGCGCCCACTTCGTCGCCAGGTACTCGGGGTGCAGGTCGTGGGCGATCACAGCGGGGCGAACGGCAAGCATCTCGAGGTACAGCTCGAGGTCGGCCCGAAAGGCGCGATAGGCAGCCTCGGTGTCGAGGTCGCCCAGGTGCGGCGAGAGGAAAGCCTCCTCTCCGCGCGCGACGCAGAAGGTGCTCTTCAGCTCCCCGCCCGCGGCGACGAGCGGGCGTCGCGCCGCTAGCGGCAGCCGGATCGCGGCAGGTGCGTAGCCGCGCGAGCGGCGGAGCGGGAACCCGCTGCGGACGACGGAATCCTCGCAGCGGCGGTGAATCGGCCGATCGTGTGCGAGGAACGCGTCGGCGATCCCTGCGAGGCGCTCGGCCGCCTCGTCGTCCTCGTAGGCGATCGGCTCGTCCGACCGGTTGCCGCTCGTGAGCACGAGCGGCGCGTCGAGGGCGGCGGCGAGCAGGTGGTGGAGCGGGGTGTAAGGAAGCATGACGCCGAGCCACGAGCTCCCCGGAGCGACCGACGGCGCGACGGCGCCGCCCGCCTTTCGCCGGAGCAGCACGATGGGACGCTCCCGCGAGCGAAGCAGCGCCGACTCCGCGTCGCCGACCTCGGCGACCGCTCCCGGCCGCGCCGTCATCAGCGCGAAGGGCTTGTCCTCCCGGTGCTTCCGGGCGCGAAGGCGGGCAACCACGTCTTCGTTTCCTGCATCGCACGCGAGGTGGTAGCCCCCGAGCCCCTTCACGGCGAGGATCGAGCCGTCCCGGAGAAGGGCGACGGCGTCCTCGACGGCCATCGAGAGCCGCGGCCCGCAGACCGGGCAGGCGATCGGCTCGGCGTGGAAGCGGCGGTCGAGCGGGTCCTCGTACTCTCCACGGCACGGGTCGCACATCGGGAAGCCGGCCATCGTCGTCGACGCCCGGTCGTAGGGCGTGGCGACGACGATCGTGAAGCGCGGGCCGCACTGGGTGCAGTTGACGAACGGGTAGCGGTACCGGCGGTCGGCCTCGTCGAAGAGCTCGCGCAGGCAGTCGTCGCACGTCGCGATGTCAGCGGGGATCGCCGCCGCCCGGCGGCCGGCCGCCACGCTCGGCGCGATCCTGAAAGTGCGTTCGCCGGTCGCCGCCCGCGGCGTGGCGACGA
Source organism: Gaiellales bacterium (assembly GCA_038237515.1). Lineage (GTDB taxonomy): Bacteria > Actinomycetota > Thermoleophilia > Gaiellales > Gaiellaceae > JBBQDZ01. Next base: position 47,000 of record JBBRYP010000012.1, on the reverse strand, counting down.
CCGAGTCGACACGCGCCAGCGCGGGCGCCTCGTCCCGTAGAGCCGCGCTGAACGCGTCGAGGGAGGCCGGCTTCCCTTCGACCTCGACCAAAACCCCCTCGCCGTCGTTCAGCACGAAGCCGCCGAGAGCGTGACGGCGCGCCAGGCCGAAGACGAACGGGCGGAAGCCGACGCCCTGGACGACTCCCGTCACGCGGTAGCAGCGCCGCTCCACGAGGCAATTCTCACTGCCGGAGACGCCGACAGATCTCGTTTGCGGATCCGGTGCGCGTCTGTAAGGATCCGCCGTTCGAGTCTCCGCCCAGGGAGGGGTCGATCGAAACGTGAGCAGGGCGTGGGTTGCCCAGAATCTCGACGTGCGGGCCGGAGGCCCTACCCGGTCGGCGCAGATCCCCTTCGCGGCGGCCGCCTGATGTGCCTGGCGGTCCCCGCGCAGGTCGTGGAGATCGTCGACGAGCACAACCGGCTCGCGACGGTGAACGTGGCGGGCGTCGTGCGGAAGGTCAACATCGGCTTGCTGGACGGCAACGGCAGCGGCGGAGTCGACCCCGGCGACTGGGTGCTGATCCACGTCGGGTTCGCGCTCTCGAAGGTCGACGAGCAGGAAGCGCAGGCGACGCTTCGCCTCCTCCAGGAGATGGGCGATGCCTACGAGCAGGAGCTCGAGGACCTGAAGGCGAGCCTGATCGAGTGAACACGGGCTGCGACGAGACCCACTGCATCACCTGCTCGGACGAGGGCGTGCCGATGCAGGTGGTCGAGGTCTCGGCCACCGGCCTTGCCCTCTGCGCCGGGGGGGACGGCGGCCGGAGCGAGGTCATGACCGATCTCGTCGGGGCGGTTTCGCCCGGCGACTCCGTGCTCGTTCATGCCGGAGTCGCCCTGACGAGGCTCGCGTGAGATTCGTCGACGAGTACCGGGACGCCGAGCTCGGCCGCGTCCTCGCAAGCGAGATCGTCGCCACGGTCGAGCCGGGCCGCCAGTACAAGGTGATGGAGGTTTGCGGCGGCCACACGCACACGATCTACAAGTATGGCGTCGACGACCTTCTGCCCGAGAACGTCGAGCTCGTCCATGGGCCGGGCTGCCCGGTCTGCGTCATCCCGATGGGGCGCGTGGACGATGCGATCGCCGTCGCGAGGGAACCGGGTGTGATCTTCACCTGCTTCGGCGACATGATGCGGGTGCCCGGCGGCCACGGGACGCTGCTCGAGGCGAAGGCGCAGGGCGCCGACGTGCGCATGGTCTACTCGCCGCTCGACGCCCTGCGCCTCGCGCGCGAGAACCCGGAGCGCGACGTCGTCTTCTTCGCCGTCGGCTTCGAGACGACCGCGCCCTCGACCGCCCTGACGCTCATGCGGGCGAAGGCGGAAGGCGCGCGCAACTTCTCCGTCTTCTGCAACCACGTCACGATCGTGCCGCCGCTGCGGGCGTTGCTCGAGTCGCCGGACCTCCGGCTCGACGGCTTCATCGGGCCCGGCCACGTCTCCACGGTCGTCGGGGCGCGGCCGTTCGAGTTCATCCCCGCCGACTACCGGAAACCGATCGTGATCTCCGGTTTCGAGCCGCTCGACCTGCTCCAGTCGGTGCACATGATCCTCCGGCAGCTCGCGGAGGGCCGTTGCGAGGTCGAGAACCAGTACAAGCGAGTCGTCCCCTACGATGGCAACCCGCAGGCGCTCGCCGTGCTCGCCGAGGTGTTCGAGCTCAGGCCGCACTTCGAGTGGCGTGGCCTGGGCTTCATCTCCCATAGCGCCCTCAAGCTGAGCGCCGCCTACAGCGGCTTCGACGCGGAGCTGCGTTACCCGGTGCCCGGCGTGCGCGTCGCCGACCCGAAGGCCTGCCAGTGCGGCGAGGTGCTGAAAGGCGTGATCAAACCCTGGGAGTGCAAGGTGTTCGGGACGGCCTGCACGCCCGAGCGTCCGATCGGCACCTGCATGGTCTCGAGCGAGGGCGCCTGCGCGGCCTACTACAACTTCGGCCGCTTCGCACGCGAGCGGGAGGTCGTCTAGTGCGCCGGACGGTGCGCTGCTAGTGGGCGCGGTCGAGGATCGCGAGCAGCACGCGCTCGAGCTGATCGAGCGCGTCCGGTCGAGGCCGATCCGGTTCAAGGACGAGCAGATCACGATGGCCCACGGTGCCGGCGGCAAGGCGAGCCGCGCGCTCGTCGAGGGGCTGATCGCGCCCGCGCTCTCCATCACAGACCTCGACGACGCCGCGGCGGTCGGCGAGCTGGCCTTGACGACCGACAGCTTCGTGGTCAAGCCCATCCGCTTCCCCGGAGGCTCCATCGGCGAGCTCGCCGTCAACGGCACCCTGAACGACCTCGCGGTCTCCGGCGCCAGACCGCTCGCGTTGACGCTCTCGCTCGTGCTCGAGGAGGGCTTGCCCGCCGACGAGTTGCGCGCGGAGGTCGAGGCGATCGCGCAAGCCGCGTCCGCGGCCGGTGTCGACGTCGTCGCCGGCGATACAAAAGTCGTCGAGCGGGGCAAGTGCGACGGCATGTACGTCACGACGACCGGCCTCGGTCGGTTCGATCCGCGGGCCCGGCTCTCCCCGACGTCGCTGCGGCCCGGCGACCGGATCCTCGTCTCGGGCTCGATCGGCGACCACGGCACCGCGGTGATGCTTGCGCGCGGCGAGTTCGAGCTCGAGGCGCCCGTGGAGTCGGACACGCGCTCGCTCTGGCCCGCGGTGGACGCGCTGCTCGAAGCGGCCGGCGACTCCCTTCGCTGCCTGCGCGACGCCACGCGCGGCGGGGTGGCAACCGTGTTGAACGAGCTTGCCCGCACCTCGGGGGTGGCGATCGTCGTCCGCGAGGCGAACGTTCCCGTGCACCCCTCCGTCACGGGCGCCTGCGAGATCCTCGGCATCGACCCGATGTATGTCGCGAACGAGGGCAAGCTCGTCGCCTTCGTCGCGCCTGAAGCCGCCGAGGAGGCGCTCGCAGCGCTCCGCGCAGTTGCAGGCTCCGAGCAGGCGGCGGAGATCGGAGAGGTGCGCACCGAGCCGCCGGGGATGGTGCTCGTCGAGACCGCCTTCGGCGGCCGGCGCGTGATGGACATGCTGGTCGGCGACCCGCTACCGAGGATCTGCTGAGGGATGCACGAGCTCTCGATAGCCGATGCGATCGTCGCGATCGCCGAGCAGCACGCGGCGGGCCGGCGGGTCGCGAGGGTCGAGGTGAAGATCGGACATCTGCGCCAGGTCGTGCCGAGTGCGCTCGAGTTCGCATTCGAGCTCGTCGCCGAGGGCACGGCGCTCGAGGGCGCAGAGCTCGAGATCGAAGACGTGCCGGTACGCATCGCGTGCCGGAAGTGTGCGGCCGAGGGTCGCGTCGCCGAGTTCCCGTTTACGTGCCCGAGTTGCGGCAGCTTCGATACCGACGTGGTGTCGGGGGACGAGCTGCTCGTCGATTCGCTCGAGCTCGTGGACGAGCCAATCGCAGTCGGAAGGAGCTAGCCGTGCAAGAAGGGACCGGACTCATGGAGCACTCGGCACCCGGCGTCGAGGAGGTGCACATCCTCTGGATCTCGGAGGGGATGAGCTGCGACGGCGACACGATCTCGATCACTGCGGGAACGCTCCCGTCGATCGAGGAGGTCGTGCTCGGTCTCGTGCCTGGCCTGCCGAAGGTGCACCTGCACAACAAGGTTCTCGATCCGTCGCTCGGGGGCGAGGAGTTTCTGAAGCCGTACCGGGCTGCCGCCCGCGGAGAGCTCGACGCGCCGTACGTCCTCGTGATCGAGGGCTCGATCCCGAACGAGAACATCAACGGCGACGGGTACTGGACCTCGTTTGGAAACGACGAGGCGACCGGCGAGCCGCTGACGCTCAACTGGTGGATCGACAAGCTCGCGCCGGGAGCCTGGGGGGTCGTCGCCGTCGGCACGTGCGCGAGCTACGGCGGTATCCACGCGATGGCCGGAAACCCCACCGGCTGCATGGGGCTCGCCGACTACCTCGGCTGGGACTTCCGATCGGCCGGAGGCCTTCCGATCGTGAACATCCCCGGCTGCCCGGTACAGCCGGACAACTTCATGGAGACGCTCACCTGGCTGCTCTTCCAGGCCGCGGGGCTCGCCCCCGTGATCCCGCTCGACGAGCAGCTGCGGCCGCAATGGCTGTTCGGAAAGACGGTGCACGAGGGCTGCGACCGCGCGGGCTATTACGAGCAGGCCGATTTCGCGAAGGACTACAACTCGCCGAAGTGCCTCGTCAAGGTCGGCTGCTGGGGCCCTGTCGTCAACTGCAACGTCACGAAGCGCGGCTGGATGGACGGCATCGGCGGCTGCCCGAACGTCGGCGGCATCTGCATCGGCTGCACGATGCCGGGCTTCCCCGACAAGTTCATGCCGTTCATGGACGAGCCGCCGGGCGCTTCGGTCTCGGGCCGGATGATCGCCGCGTACGGCCCGCTCATTCGGAAGATGCGCAGCATCACCAACAGGACCGCAAACAAGGAGCCGAAGTGGCGGCACAACCGTGACGCCCTCACGACCGGCTACGACCCGCGCTGGCGCGCGTAAGGAGGATCGATGGCAACCACGCGAGAGCGCATCAAGCCGGAGTCCCGCAACATCGTCGACATGTCGTGGGACCCGATCACCCGCATCGTCGGGAACCTCGGGATCTACACGAAGATCGACTTCGACAACCGCGAGGTGATCGACTGCAAGAGCACGTCGTCGATCTTCCGCGGCTACAGCGTCTTCATGAAGGGCAAGGACCCGCGCGACGCCGGCTTCATCACCAGCCGGATCTGCGGCATCTGCGGCGACAACCACACGGTCTGCTCGATCTACGCCCAGAACATGGCCTACGGGATCAAGACGCCGCCGCTCGGGGAGTGGATCATGAACCTCGGCGAGGCGGCCGAGTACATGTTCGACCACACGATCTTCCAGGACAACCTGGTGTTCGTGGACTTCTGCGAGCAGATGGTGAAGGAGACGAACCCGAGCCTGCTCGCCAAGGCGAACACGACCGACGCTCCGCACGCCGCGATCCACGGCTACAAGACGATCGGCGACATCATGCGCGCCTTCAACCCGTTCGAAGGCGATCTGTACAAGGAGGCGCTGCACTTCAGCCGCGTCACGCGCGAGATGTTCTGCCTGATGGAGGGGCGGCACGTCCACCCCTCGACGCTGTACCCGGGCGGGGTGGGAACCGTGCCGACGCCGCAGCTCTTCACCGACTACCTCGTGCGGCTGCTGCGCTGCCTCGACTTCGTCAAGCGCGCCGTGCCGCTGAACGACGACGTCTTCGACTTCTTCTACGAGCAGCTCCCCGGCTACGACCAGGTCGGCCTTCGCCGGACGCTGCTCGGGTGCTGGGGCGCGTTCAACAACCCCGACCACGTCGACTACGACTACAGGCACATGGACGAGTGGGGGAACGAGATGTTCGTCACCCCCGGCGTCATCGTCGACGGCGAGCTCGTCACCACGAACCTCGTCGACATCAACCTCGGGATCCGGATCCTGCTCGGCAGCTCCTACTACGAGGACTGGCAGAACGAGGAGACCTTTGTCACCAAGGACCCGCTCGGGAACCCGATCGACAAGCGGCACCCGTGGAACCAGACGACGCTGCCAAAGCCGCAGAAGCGCGACCTGGAGGGAGGCAACTACAGCTGGGTCATGAGCCCGCGCTGGTACGACAAGCGCACGGGCGACTATCTGGCGCTCGACACGGGCGGCGGCGCGCTGGCGCGGCTCTGGGCCACGGCTCTCGCGGATAAGGTCCACACGCCGTACGTCAATGCCACGGGGCACAGCGTCGAGATCAACCTGCCGCGCTCCGCGCAGCTGCCCGAGATGACGCTCGAGTGGAAGGTGCCGCAGTGGTCGAACACGATCGAGCGCGACCGTGCTCGCATCTACTTCGTCGCCTATGCGGCGGGGATGGCGCTGATGTTCTGCGAGAAGGCGCTTGACCTCGTGCGCAAGGGCCAGACGAAGGTCTTCCAGGACTTCGAGGTGCCTGACGAGGCGATCGGCTGCGGCTTCCACGAAGCCGTCCGGGGCGTCCTCTCCCACCACCTGGTGATCCGCGACAAGAAGATCGCGAACTACCATCCGTACCCCCCGACTCCCTGGAACGGCAGCCCCACTGACAGCTACGGGACCCCGGGCCCGTACGAGGACTCGGTGAACGGGCTGCAGATCTTCGAGGAGAACGACCGCGAGAACTTCCGCGGGATCGACATCATGCGGACGGTGCGCAGCTTCGACCCGTGCCTCCCCTGCGGCGTGCACATGTACCTCGGCAAGGGCAAGACGCTCAAGCGGGTGCACTCGCCGATGCTCGGCGGCGGTGGAAGCACGTGAGGCTGGCCGAGCCCGAGGTTCATGAGCGGGTTGCTCGCGTCGAGGCGCTGCTGGGGGAGATCGAGGGCGACCCGAGGGCGGCCGAGGCGGTTCAGGCGGTCGTGGAGCTCTACGGGGAGGCGCTGGCGCGCATGCTCGCCGGCGCCGACCCCGTGCAGGACGACCTGGTCTCGCACCTGCTGCTCGTGCACGACCTGCACCCGGTCGACGTCGAGACGCGGGTGCGCGACGCGCTCGAGGAGGTTCGGCCGTACCTCGGCTCGCACGGCGGCGACGTCGAGTTCCTCGGAGTCGAGGAGGGCGTCGCGCGGCTCCGGCTCGCGGGCACCTGCAACGGCTGCCCCTCCTCGACGGTCACCTTGAAGAACGCGATCGAGGAGGCGCTCTGGAGGGCGGCACCCGACCTCGTGCGCATCGAAGCAGAGGGCGTCGCCGATCCGGCGCCAACGCTGCTCCAGATCGGTTCGCTCGTGTGTCCGACGGAGCTGCGGACGGCGTGAGACGTCTCGCGTCGACCATCGACGCTCGCGCGTTCCTCGGCGAGGGGCGCGCGTGACGCAGGCACCCTCACGGCTGCGAAGCCTCGCCCAACGGCCGGCGCGCCAGCCGGTGCAGCTCGAGGAGCAGTGTGAGCTCTGCAGCGAGGTGATCCCGCCGGGCCACCGCCACCTGCTCGACCTGCACGATCGCAGGTTGCTCTGTGCTTGCCGGCCGTGCTCGATCCTGTTCGACGCGCGCGCGGCCGGGGGCGGCCACTACCGGCTGATCCCCGACGGCTCGCAGTACCTGACCGACTTCGAGCTCGACGACGCGCTCTGGCAGAACTTCCGCATCCCGGTCGACCTCGCCTTCTTCTTCCACAGCAGCCAGGCGGGTCGCGTCGTCGCCTTCTACCCGAGTCCGCTCGGGGCAACCGAGTCGCTGCTCGAGCTCGGCGACTGGGAGGAGCTCGTCGGGAGGAACCCGGTTCTGGAGTGCCTCGAGCCCGACGTCGAGGCGTTGCTCGTGAACCGCGCCCGCGGCGCTCGTGAGTACTGGATCGTGCCCGTGGATCGCTGCTACGCCCTCGTCGGCGTGATCCGAACACGCTGGAAGGGCTTCGGCGGCGGCCCGGAGGTCTGGGCGGACGTCGCGAGCTTCTTCGAAGGGCTGCGGCGGGAGGCGAAGATCGTGGCCAACGACGGGAAGGAGACGAGATGGCGAACCTGAGGGTGGGGAAACCGGACGTGAAGCCGGACACTCCGGCCCACACGAAAGGCATCAAGGAGGGCAACAAGGGCCAGATGGAGAGCCAGCGCGGGCACAACGCGGACGGCACGGTCACAGCCGAGCGATCCACGGGCATCAACCCGAAGGGCCACGACCCGATCGACCCCCGGATGCCTAACCTGCCGCCTGCCTGACGAGCCTTGACGTCGAGGCCCTTTCCCCTCGCGGACGCCGAGTCGCTGCCGCGACTGCGGTTCGCGATCGAGTCCGCGGAGGCGATGCGGTTTGCGGCGGCGCCGACGATCTCGTTCGCGCTCTCGGCGGAGAGCGACAAGCCGGTGCGCTCGCTGTCGCTGAACGCCCAGCTGCGGATCGTCCCGACGCGGCGCGGCTACGACGCCAAGGATCAGGAGCGGCTCGTCGAGCTCTTCGGGACGCCGGAGCGTTGGGGCGACACGCTCCGCGGCTTCCTCTGGGTGAACACGACTGTCGTGATTCCGCCGTTCCAGGGCAGCACGCGCGTCGAGCTGCCGGTTTCCTGCACGTACGACCTGGAGGTGGCGGCGGCGAAGTACTTCCACGCGCTCGGCGACGGGGACGTCCCGCTCGAGTTCCTGTTCAGCGGCACCGTCTTCTACCTCGGTGACGGCGGGGCGCTGCGCACCGCACAGATCCCGTGGGAGTGCGAGGCGCAGTTCCGCCTGCCGGTGCGGACCTGGAAGCTCGCGATGGAGAACCACTTCCCCGGCAGCGCCTGGCTCCGGCTGCGCAAGGACGTCTTCGACCGGCTGGTGGCGTACAAGGGGCAGCGGACGCTGCCCACGTGGGAGGCGACGATCGAGGAGCTGCTCGAGCGGGCCGGCCGCTGATGGAGGAGCTTCGCAAGCTCGCGGACGCCGTCCTCTACGAGGGCTACCTGCTCTGGCCCTACCGGCGCTCGGCGCTCAAGAACCAGAGGCGCTGGACGTGGGGCGGCGTCTTTCCGCCGCGGCACCGCGAGGTACACCCGGACGATCGCTCGGCGATCCAGGCCGAATGCCTCGTGGAAGCCGAGGCGGCGCCTGCGGTGGACGTTCGCGTCCGTTTCCTGCACGTCGTGGCGCGGACCCTCGTCGACAGTGCCGGTACGCCGGTCACCGAGCTGGAGGCGGGCGGGAAGCGCTATCTGGCCTGGGACGAGGCGATGGAGCGCGAGGTGACGGCGGGACCGGGCCGCACCGAGATCGAGCTCGCCGCGGCGAGCGACACCGAGCAGATCCCGGGTGACGCCGGACTCATCGTCCGCAGCTGGCAGGCGCTGCGCGGCCATGTCGAGACGACCCTGCAGCCGGTCGGCGAGCGGCTCTTCCGGCTGACGGTGCGCGTCGTCAACGAGACGCCCTGGGAGGGAGACGATCGGGAGGAAGCGCTGCGGCAGACGCTCTGCTCGACGCACGTGGTCCTCCACACCGAGGAGGGCGCCTTCGTTTCGCCCACCGATCCGCCGGATGCGCTTCGCGATGCAGCGGAGGCCTGTGAGAACGTCGGCGTCTGGCCGGTGCTCGTCGGCGGGCCGGGGGAGCGGCACACGTTGTTCGCGTCGCCGATCATCCTCTCCGACTATCCGGAGATCGCTCCGGAGAGCCCCGGCGACCTCTTCGACGCAGGTGAGATCGACCGGCTGCTGATCCTCAACGTGCTCTCGCTGACCGAGGCCGAGCAGGAGGAGATGCGGGCGAGCGACCCTCGCGCGCGAGAGATCCTCGATCGCTGCGCGGCGCTTCGCCCCGAGGAGCTGCTGCCGCTGCACGGGGCCGTCCGTGAGCTCCGGGGGAGCCTGTGACGGGCTTCTGGAACGAGCAGGCCTCGCCCGGTCCGAGCTCTGTGGAGGTGGCTGGCACGACGATCGAGAAGGGGAGCCGCGTGCGGCTGCGGCCGCGGGCCGGGGGAGACGTCTTCGACATCGCCCTCGCCGGCCAGCTCGCCGTCGTCGAGTCGATCGAGGAGGACGCGGAAGGAAAGGTGCACGTGACGGTGACGCTGGACGCCGATCCCGGTCGCGACCTGGGGACTGCGCGGGTGCTCGGCCACCGGTTCTTCTTCGGGATCGAGGAAGTCGAGCCGGTCGCGGGCAGCGCCTCGGAGAAGGTGCGCCGGCGACGCGTGCTCGTTGCGGGAATCGGCAACATCTTCCTCGGCGACGATGGCTTCGGGGTCGAGGTCGCGCGGCGGCTCGGGGAACGTGGCCTGCCGGAGGGTGCCGAGGTGCACGACTTCGGGATCCGCGGCATGGATCTCGCTTACTCGCTCCAGGACGGCTACGAGGCCGTGGTGTTCGTCGACGCCGCGCCGCGCGGCGAGCGGCCGGGGACGGTGTCGCTCGTGGAGCCGGAGCTCGACCTGGACGAGGTCGTGCTCGACACGCACGGGATGGATCCGCTGCGCGTTCTCGCGCTCGCGCAGGCGATGGGGCGGATCCCCGAGCGGGTTCTCGTGGTGGCGTGCGAGCCCGAGGTGGTCGTCGAGGGCGAACACGACGAGGATCTCGTCGGCGAGCTGAGCGCTCCCGTCCAGGCGGCGGTCGAGGAAGCCGTCGAGCTCGTCCTCACGGTCGTCGCAGATCTGCTCGTCCCTTCAGACTCGAACAGAAAGGCGGTACCCAGATGAAGAAGGCATTGACCGGCCTCGTGGTGGCGATCGGGGGCTTTCTCGCGTTCACGAGCCCCTCGCTCCGCCGCTACCTCAAGATCGAGAAGATGTAGGCGCGAGGGTGCACCGGACGAAGGTACGCGTCGTCGAAGGCGTGCTCGACGCCAATGACACGATCGCGTCGGCCAACCGCGCCGACTTCGAGCGCGAGTCGGTCGTCGTCGTGAATCTGATGAGCGCCCCCGGCGCGGGGAAGACGACCCTGCTCGAGCGGACGGTCGGCGATCTCCACGGGGTGCGCGTCGGCGTGATCGAGGGGGACGTCCAGGGCAGCCTCGATGCGACACGGCTGGCCGCGCTGCACGTGCCCGTCGTCCAGATCAACACCGATCCCGGCTTCGGCGGCGAATGCCATCTCGACGCGAACATGGTGCGCTCGGCGCTCCCGTCTGTGCCGCTCGACGAGATCGACCTGCTGGTGATCGAGAACGTGGGCAACCTCGTCTGCCCTGCGGAGTTCCGTGTCGGGGAGCACCACCGCGTGATGGTCTCCTCGGTCGCCGAGGGTGAGGACAAGCCCCTCAAGTACCCGCTCATGTTCCGCGCGTGCGAGCTCGTGCTCGTCAACAAGATCGATTTGCTGCCCTTCCTCGACTTCGACCTCGACAAGTTCAGCCACCACCTGGAGGCGGTTCATCCCGGCGTGCCGCGGATGCTCGTCAGCGCCCGCACCGGGGAGGGGATCGACGAGTGGCGCGAGTGGCTCGTCCGCACGGCGACGCGCGAGGCGGCCACCGTCTGACGAGCGTGCTCCCTGCCGGATCGCTCGAGTCGCGCGTCGCGTCGCTCGCGGAGCACCGTAGCCGGACGAACGGGCAGTTCTTCGCCACCGAGGCGGGTCGAATCGCCGAGCTCTGCCTCGCCATGGCCCGGAGATTCGCTCGCGGGGGCCGGCTGCTCGCCGCTGGAGGCTCCGCGCAGGCGTGGTCGGACGCGCACCACGTCGCGGTCGAGTTCGTCCACCCGGTCATCGTCGGCAAGCGCGCCCTGCCGGCGATCGCGCTCCCGCCCGGCGACGTCGAGCTGCTGCGCGAGCCGGAGGACCTGGTGATCTCGTTCGAGCCGCTTCGCATCGAGGCGGGGGAGACGTGGCTGTTCGAGCCGGCAAGCGACGACCCATTCGTGCGCCAGGAGCTCGCCGAGACGCTCTATCACGTGCTGTGGGAGCTCGTGCATGTCTTCTTCGACCACCTCGGAGGCTCGACGGCCGGCGCCGGCGCCTCGAGCTTCCTCTACCCGTTCCTCGGCGAACCCGGAAGCGACATCGAGCCCGTCCTCGAGGACGTCCACCGGTCGGTGCTGATGAAGGCGCGCGAGGTGGGGGAGCTGCGCGAGCGGACGCTCTCGGGCGGCCGGCAGGAGCTGCTCGCGGCGGCGAGAGCGATCCGGGCCTCGCTCGAGGCGGGCGGGAGGCTCCTCGTCTTCGGGAACGGCGGCTCCGCGACCGACGCGATGGACGCCGTGGCCGACTTCCGCGCGTCGCCGCAGGGATGGCCAGCCCGGCCTGCGGTCGACCTCACGGCCGACTCCGCGATCCTGACCGCGCTCGCGAACGACGTCGGCCCGCAGGTGCTCTTCCAGCGGCAGCTGATCGCGTACGGCCGTTGCGGCGACGTGGCGCTCGCGTTCTCGACGAGCGGCGGCTCGGTGAACATCCTCGAGGCTCTGGCCGAGGCGCGGCGGCGGGGGCTCGCGGCCGTTGCGATGGTCGGCTATGACGGCGGCCGGATCGCCGCCGAGGCGCTGGCCGACCACGTGATCGTGACGCCGTCCGAGCACGTTCCCCGGATTCAGGAGGCGCAGGCCAGCGCTTATCACATCCTCCGCGAGCTGGTCGAGCTCGTCGGCGCCTGAGGCGTGTCCTCCATCGCGGCGATCGTGCGGCTAGATCCGTGGGGCGCTCGACAGCCGCGTGCACTCGAGATCTCGTAGGCTTCGCCTGATGTCAGGCGACGGCGACTCGAGTTCGTCTGGAGGTGTCTGAGCCGTGCTCGCGCGGATCAAGGAGAAGCGAGAGGTCGCGCTAGGCACGCTGCTCGTCGTCTTCGACCTGCTCGGCCACGAGGTCGACTTCCAGGCGGGCCAGTACTTCTGGGTCACCCTGATCGATCCCCCCTACGAGGACGAAAAGGGGCCACGCCGCCACATCTCGGTTGTCACCTCGCCGAACGAGCGGGGCGTTCTCGGTCTTTGCACGCGCCTGCGCGAGAGCGCCTTCAAACGCTCGCTCGCCGAGCTTCCGATCGGCGCGGAGGTCGAGGTCGAGGAGCCGAAGGGAACCTTCGTTCTCCCCGACGACACGACGCAGCCGTACGTCTTCGTGGCCGGAGGGATCGGAATCACCGTCTTTCGCTGCATGCTTCGCTTTATCTCCGAGGAACATCTCCCGCATCGCGTCACTCTCGTCTACTCGAACAGGGATCGGCAGTCGAGCGCCTTCCTCGACGAGCTCGAGGCGCTCGAGAGCTCGCTTTCGAGCTTCCAGCTCGTGCCGACGATGACCGACGACGCCAGCTGGGAGGGCGAGAGGCGACGCATCGGCGAGTCGTTGCTGCGCGATCACCTCGACGATGACCTCTCCGCCTACACCTACCTGGTAGCCGGCCCGCCCGCGATGGTCGAAGGAGTCCTCGGAGAGCTCCAGCAGGCCGGGGTAGCCGAGGAGCGGGTGCTGGCGGACAAGTTCAGCGGTTACTAGGAGGGCCGGGCGCGACGAGGGGCGAGGTGGCCGGGACGTTGCATCCCCCGCCCCTCAGACGCCGTGCGGCCGGTAGCCGGCACGGGCCGAGATCATCTCGGTCGCCCGGCGCAGCGGAGGGCTCAGCCGGCCGACGAGCTCCTCCATCGACATCATCGACCGGTGCACGGCGAGGTTGATCGCCGCCGCGACCGCGCCCTCGCGCCCGCGCACCGGCATCGCGATCGAGCGGAGCCCGTACGCCAGCTCCTCGTTGTTGATCGCGATCCCGGCCTCACGCACCCGCGCAAGCTCCGCGCGCAGCGTCTTCGAGTCCGTCATCGTGTTCGGGCCGCGCCGGGTGAGGTCGATCTCCTGGAGGCGCTTCGCCCGCTCATCGTCCGGGAGGAAGGCGAGCAGCACCTTGCCCATGGAGGTGCAGTAGGCCGGAAGGCGCGAGCCGACGTGCAGGTCGAGGTCGATGTTCTGCTGGCCCGCCCGTGAGCTGCGGCAGCGCTCGACGTAGACGATGTCCACTCCGTCGAGGATCGCCATGTTCACCGTGTGGCCGGTCTCGTCGCTCAGCGACCGAAGGTGCGGCGCCGAGATCTCGCGAAGCTCCATCGAGTTGATCGCCGAGAACCCGAGATCGAGCACGCGCGGGCCGAGCCGGTACTTCCGCGTCTCGCCGTCCTGCTCGAGGTACCCGAGGGAGCAGAGGGTCGCGACGTAGCGGTGAACGGTGCTGCGGGTGAGACCTACCTCACGAGCGAGTTCGCTTACACCGAGGTGCGGGCGTGTGGAACGAAAAGCCGAGAGCACCGCGAGGCCCCGCTGCAGCGATTGCGAGTAGCCGTTGACGGTGGAGCGGCCGATGTTCCGGATAGTAGAACACCGTCTTGACAGGTCGACACCCGCGTCTTAGGTTCTCGGGGGTTCCGTAACCGGTCCACCAGGGAGGGCATTCGATGTCGGACGAGCAGGAAGGGGTTCTCGAAGCAGGCATCTCGCGTCGTGAGCTGGTGAAGCGGGGTGGCGCCGGTCTGGCCGGCATCGCGCTCTCCGGCGCCTTCGCGGAACGGGCTCTCGGCAGCATCGACGTCAGGGAGTACGCCGATGCGGCGAACACCCTGAAGATCGGGTTCATCAGCCCGCGTACCGGCCCGCTTGCCGGCTTCGGCGAGCCCGATCCCTACATCCTCGGCCTGGCCAGGAAGAAGCTGGCGGCGGGCCTCACGGTCGGCGGCAAGCACTACGCCGTCCAGGTGGTCGACAAGGACACGACGTCGGACCCGGTGCGGGCGGGACAGCTCGCCCGCGAGTTGATCAACAAGGACAAGGTGGACCTGATTCTCTCGTCGTCCACGCCGGAGACGAACAACCCGGTCTCCGACGCCGCGGAAGCCTCCGGGGTCCCGTGCGTCTCGACCGTGCAGCCGTGGGAGGCCTGGTTCTTCGGCCGCAAGGGCAATCCGAAGAAGGGCTTCAAGTCGACCTTCCACTTCTCGTTCGGCGTCCAGGACTTCGCGAACGCCTACATCTCGCAGTGGAGGGCGGTCAAGACGAACAAGAAGGTCGGCGTGATGTGGCCGAACGACGCCGACGGCAACGCGATCCGCTCGGCGCTCGGTCCGATCCTCACGAAGGCCGGGTACACGATCGTCGACCCCGGCGCCTACGAGGACGGGACGACCGACTACTCGGCGCAGATCTCGAAGTTCAAGACCGAGCACTGCGAGATCTTCAACACCTTCCCGATCCCGCCCGACTTCGCAACGTTCTGGCGTCAGGCCGCGCAGCAGGGGTATACGCGGATGGTCAAGATCGCGCAGATCGCGAAGACCGGCCTCTTTCCCTCGCAGGTCGAGGCGCTCGGGTCGATCGGCTACAACCTGTCCTCGGCGGCCTACTGGCACCCGGTGTTCCCGTACAAGTGGAATCTCACCGGCCTCAGCGCCAAGCAGCTCGCCGACGGGTACACGCACGCGACCGGCAAGCAGTGGAACCAGAACCTCGGCTCGAGCGCCGCGCTCTTCGACGTCGCGGTCGCCGCTTTGAAGAAGTCCGGCAACCCGAAGAACAAGGCCGCGGTCTCGAACGCGATGCGAAAGCTGAACGTCGCGACGCCGCTCGGCCAGCTCAACTGGGGCAAGGGGCCGGTGCCGAACGTCATCAACACGCCGATCATCGGCGATCAGTGGCTGAAGGCGAAGTCGGGCAAGTTCAAGCTCGACCTGGCGATCACCGAGCACGCCGACGACAAGCGGGTGCCGATCCAGGCGAAGCTGAAGCCCTTCAACCCCTGAGCCTCGTGGCGTGAGCCCGGCCGACGGCACCCCGATGCTCGCCGCGGTCGGGCTCCGCAAGCGCTTCGGCGCTCTCCTCGTGCTCCAGGACGTCGACTTCGCGGTGCGCGCGGGTGAGGCCGTCGGCATCGTCGGCCCGAACGGCGCGGGCAAGACGACGCTCCTCAACGTGCTCTCCGGCTCGCTACCGGCGACCGGCGGGAAGGTCCGCTTCCGCGACGCCGACGTCACGCCGCTGCGGGCGGCGGCACGCTGCCGGCGCGGCATCGCCCGGGCACACCAGGTGCCGCGGCCCTTCGGCGGGCTGACCGTGTTCGAGAACGTCTTCGTCGCGGCCTCGGCAGGCGGCGCCCAGCACGGCCGCGACGGCTACCGGCGCTGCATCGAGTCGCTTGAGCTCTGTGGGATGCTGGTCGCTGCCAACCGTCGCGCGGAGACGCTCGGCCTCCTCGACCGCAAGCGCCTCGAGCTCGCGCGGGCGCTCGCGACGGATCCTGTCCTCCTGCTTCTCGACGAGATCGGCGGCGGTCTTACCGACGCGGAAGCGAGCGAGCTCGTCGCGACGATCCGCAGCCTGCACGAGCGCGGGATCGCGATCGTGTGGATCGAGCACATAGTCCACGTCCTCGTGCAGGTGATCGGGCGGCTCGTGTGCATGGATGCCGGCCGGGTGATCGCGGACGGACCCCCTGAAGCCGTCATGGCCGACGCGGCCGTCATCGACGCGTACCTCGGAAGCGCGGCATGAGACGCCCTGTGTCGACCATCGACGCTCGCGCGTTCCTCGGGCGTCGCTCGCAGTGCCCGGCCGGAGGGGACAGTACGTTTTGTACGGCCCGGGAGAGCCGGGTGCTGCGAGCGGCGTCAGGCGGGGGCGGAGCCCGGCTCTGCCGGGCGGGAGCCGCCGCCGGCGAGGGACGCGCGTGAGCCTGCTCTCCGTCGAGCGCCTCGACGTCCGGTACGGCCTGTTGCAGGCGGTGCGAGAGGTCAGCCTGGAGCTCGAGGAGGGCGAGACGCTCGCCCTCGTCGGCGCGAACGGCGCCGGCAAGTCGACGCTCCTGCGGGCGATCGCCGGCGCGCACCGGCCGGCAGCCGGGTGCGTGCTCCTCGGCGGCGTCGACGTGACGTCCACGCCCGCCCACCGGCGCGTGCGGATGGGGATCGCGCTCGTCCCGGAAGGTCGGCGGCTCTTCGCCGGCCTGACGGTGCAGGAGAACCTGCTCGTGGGCGGCCGCAGCGGCCGCAGCGGCCCCTGGGGCCTCTCCGCCGTCTACGAGCTCTTCCCGGCGCTCGGCGAGCTGGCGAAGCGACGCGCGCGGGTCCTCTCCGGGGGCGAGCAGCAGATGTGCGCGATCGGCCGGGCGCTGATGGCGAACCCGAGGCTCCTGCTCCTCGACGAGGTCTCGCTCGGGCTGGCCCCGTTGATCGTGGAGGCGCTCTACGAGACGATCTCGTCGATCGGATTGCAGGGGACGACTGTCGTCCTCGTCGAGCAGGACGTCGCGCGGGCGCTCGCGAGCGCGACGCGCGTCGCCTGCATGCTCGAGGGGCGGATCGTTCTCGAGGGCGAGGCGGGCGGGCTGACCCGCGAGCAGATCGTGGAGGCGTACTTCGGCCTGCGCCGGGGCGCAGCCGTCGGAGCGGGCGCATGATCTGGCTGAACCAGATCATCCAGGGGGTCTTGCTCGGCGGGTACTACGCGCTGATCGCGAGCGGGCTTTCCCTGATGTTCGGCGTGATGCGGATCATCAACCTCGCCCACGGCGACCTCGCCATCCTCGGCGCGTTCCTCACACTCCTGCTGGCCGACCACGGCGGGCTCAACCCCTTCGTCTCGCTCGCAGTCGTCCTGCCGGCGATGGCCGCGCTCGGGTGGCTGCTCCAGCGCACGATGCTCGAGCGGAGCCTGCGCGCAGGCGTCCTCGTGCCGCTCCTCACCACGTTCGGCCTCGCGATCGTCGTCCAGAACGTCCTCTTCGAGGAGTACGGAGCCGACACGCGGTCGCTCGGGCCGCGAATCGGGAACCTGGCGTTCGATAGCTGGACGATCACCAGCCAGATCTACGTCAGCCACCTCAGCGTGATCGTCTTCGGAGTGGCGGTGGCCGTCCTCGGCGGGCTCCACGCCCTCCTGCGCCTGACGCCGCTCGGGCGCGCCCTCCGTGCAACGGCCGAGGACGCGGACACCGCCGAGCTCGTCGGGATCAACTCCCGGTCGGTCTACGCGCTCGCCGCCGGAATCGCGGTCGCCACCGCCGGCCTCGCGGGCGTCTTCCTCGCGATGCGCTCCTCGTTCGACCCCTACAGCGGGCCGCCGCAGCTGATCTTCGCCTTCGAGGCGGTCGTCATCGGCGGTCTCGGCTCGCTCTGGGGAACGCTCGCCGGAGGCATCGTCCTCGGCGTCGCCCAGAACGTCGGGGCCCAGCTGAACCCGCAGTGGCAGATCATCGCCGGGCACGTCGTCTTCCTCGCGATCCTCGCCGTGCGGCTCGTGATCACGGAGATCAACGGTCGCGGCGGCGCCCGCGTCGTCCTGGCGCAGCGGGCGTGAGACGCCCTCTGTCGACCCTCTACGTCTGCGCGTCCCTCGGCGAGAGGCACGTATGAGCGCGAGCTCAGATGCCGCGGGGCGCGGCGTCGTCGCCCCGCCGCAGAGCGAGATCCGGATCCAGCGCTGGACGCCGCTCTCGATCGGCTCGGTGACCGTGCTGCTCGCGCTCGTCGCGCTGCTCGCCGCCGTGCCCGTCGAGTTGAGCGCGAACGCGACGGACAAGCTGACGACGCTCTTCGTCTACGTGATCCTGGCGGCGATGTGGAACGCGCTCGCCGGGTACGCCGGCCTCGTCTCCGTCGGTCAGCAGGCGTTCTTCGGGATCGGTGCGTACGCGGCGATCCAGCTTTCGACGCACGGCGTCACCGTCTACCTGTCGCTCGTGCTCGCGGCATTCGTCGCCGGCGCGGTAGCGATCCCGACATCGCTCTTCACGCTGCGGCTGCGAGGCGGCGTCTTCGCGATCGGCATGTGGGTCGTCGCCGAGGTCTTCCACCTGCTCGTCAACCTGGACGGCTCCGTCGGCGGCGTCACCGGCACGTCGCTCGTCGCGCTGAACGACTTCTCCGCCCACGAACGTCGCGACTACAACTACTGGCTGACGCTCGGGGCAATGGTCGTGCTGCTCGGCCTCGTCTTCCTCCTGCTCCGGAGCCGGGTCGGCGCATCGCTCCAGGCGATCCGGGACGACGAGGAGGCGGCCGCCTCGCTGGGAGTCCGCGTCCTCGGCTGCAAGTGGATCATCTACGTCCTCGCCGCGGTCGGCTGCGGGGCCGCCGGCGCGCTCTGGTTGGCAACGAACATCACCTTCCAGCCGAACTCGTACTTCAACGTGCAGTGGACGGCGTACATGATCTTCATGTCGCTCGTCGGCGGCCTGGGCACGTTTGAGGGGCCGATCGTCGGAGCGATCGTCTTCTTCGTCATCCAGGATCGCTTCGGCGACCAGGGTGTCTGGTACCTCGTCGGCCTCGGATCCGCGGCCGTCCTCTTTGCGATGTTCCTGCCCCGAGGCCTGTGGGGGACGCTGGAGGAGCGGTACGGCCTGCAGCTCCTGCCGGTGGGCTACCGGCTGCGCGGCGTTCGATCGGCGAGGCGGAAGGAGGCGTGATGCGAATCACCGCCGCCGTCACCGAGACCAAGGGCGCGCCGTTCGCGGTCCAGGAGCTCGACCTCGGCGAGCTGCGGCCCGACGAGGTGCTGGTCGAGGTTGCCGCGGCCGGCATCTGCCACACGGACCTGATCTGCCGCGATCTGTGGTACCCGGTGCCGCTGCCCGCCGTCCTCGGGCACGAAGGCGCAGGCGTCGTCCAGGAGGTCGGCTCCTCTGTCACCAGGCTGGCTCCCGGCGACCGGATCGGGATGAGCTTCCATTCGTGCGGCACCTGCCCGACCTGCTCGACCGGCCGCCCGTCCTACTGCCACGGCTTCTTCGAGCACAACTTCGCGTGCTCGCGGCCGGCCGACGGCTCCAGCGCGCTCTCCCGGCACGGCGAGCCGATCAACGCGCATTTCTTCGGCCAGTCGAGCTTCGCGACCCACTCGGTGGCGAATGAGCGGAACGTCGTCAAGCTCGACAGTTCGATCCCGCTGAAGATCGCGGCTCCCTTCGGCTGCGGGATCCAGACCGGCGCCGGCGCCGTTCTCAACACCCTGAAGGCGCCTCCCGGGAGCTCGCTCGCCGTCTTCGGCACAGGCGCCGTCGGCCTCGCGGCGGTGCTCGCCGGTGTCGTCGCCGGCTGCACGACGATCGTAGGCGTCGACCCCAACCCGGCGCGGCTCGCGCTCGCCCGGGAGTTCGGCGCGACGCACGTCGTCGACGCGGGCGTCGAGGATGCGGCGGAGGCGATCCGAACGGTCACGGGGGCGGGGGCCGACTTCAGCATCGAGGCCTCCGGGTTACCCGGCGTCTTCCGACAGGCAGTCGACTGCACGGCGCCCACCGGCGTCTGCGGCCTGATTGGCGCCCCCGCCTTCGGGACGGAGGTGTTGCTCGACGTCAACACGATCCTCGTCGGGGGCAGGACGATTCGCGGGATCGTCGAGGGCGACAGCGTCCCGCAGGCGTTCCTGCCTCGACTCGTCCGCCTGTGGGAGCAGGGCCGCTTCCCGGTCGACCGGATGATGCGCTTCTACGACTTCGATCGAATCGAGGAGGCTGTGCACGACGCCGAGAGCGGACGCGTGATCAAGCCCGTCCTGCAGATGCAGTGAGAGCCGAGAGGAGAAGAGCATGACCGTGACCCAGACCGCGACGCGCGACTTCCGCCACTTCATCGCCGGCGAGTGGGTCGACGCCGAAGGCGGCCGCACCTTCGACGACCTCGACCCGTACAGCGGCGAGGTCGTGGCGCGCGTCGCCGCGGGGTCGCGCGCCGACGCGCGCCGCGCGGTCGAGGCCGCCGCCGCGGCGTTCCCGGCCTGGCGGCACGCGCCCCCTGCCGAGAAGCAGCGGATCTTCCTGAAGGCTGCCGACATCCTCGAGCGCCGCACCGAGGAGGTGGCGGGCTGGCTCATTCGCGAGACCGGCTCGGCCTTCGGCTTCTCGATGTTCCAGCTCCACTTCGTCCCCGGCCTCTTCCGGCAGGCCGCCGCGCTCTCCTACGCCCCCATCGGGGAGGTGATCCCTTCCGACTCGGGCCAGTTCGCGATGGGCCTTCGCCGGCCGGTCGGCGTCGTGGGCGCCATCGCTCCTTGGAACGCGGCACTGATCCTTTCGGCCAGGTCGATCGCCGGGCCGCTCGCACTCGGGAACACGGTCGTGCTCAAGCCCTCCGAGCTCTCGCCGTACGCCGGCGGGCTGCTCTGGGGCGAGATCTTCGCCGAGGCCGGCCTGCCCCCTGGCGTGCTCGACATCGTCACGCACGCACCGGGCGAGGCGGCGGACATCGGTGACGAGCTCGTCGAGAACCCGGCCGTGCGGCGCATCAACTTCACGGGCTCGACGGCGACCGGCCGCAATCTCGCCGAGGCGGCGGGGCGCCAGCTCAAGCGGGTCGTGCTCGAGCTCGGCGGCTATAACCCGATGATCGTCCTCGCCGACGCCGACGTCGACTACGCCGTCGACGCGAGCGCCTTCGGCGCGTTCATGCACCAGGGGCAGATCTGCATGTCCGCTCGGAAGATCATCGTGGAGCGACCAATCGCCGACGAATTCGTCGGCAAGCTGGTCGAGAAGACGAAGGGCCTCAAGACCGGCGACCCGGCAGAGCACGACACGGTCATCGGGCCGCTGATCAACGGGAGCGCCCTCGACCTCGTCCGCAGCCGCGTCGACGACGCCGTGCGAAGGGGCGCGAAGGTTCTCGCCGGCGGCGCCGTGACGGGCTCCGCCTACCAGGCGACGCTGCTCGGGGACGTCCCGGAGGATTCCGACTTCGCGAAGCACGAGACGTTCGGACCGGTCGCCGCGATCGAGCTGGTCGACAGCGCCGACGAGGCCGTCGACCGGGCGAACGCGACCACCTACGGCCTTGCGGCGGGGATCATCACGAGCGACGCGGACCGTGGCCTCGAGCTCGCGCAGCGGATCGACGCGGGCATCGTCCACGTCAACGACCAGCCGGTCGGCGACGAGCCGCAGATGCCTTTCGGCGGCGTCAAGGACAGCGGGTTCGGGCGCTTCGGCGGGACAGCTCTCGTCGACGAGTTCACCGACCTCCGCTGGATCACCGTCACGAGCAAGCCGCACCCGTTCCCCTTCTGAGCCGGTGGCCGATCTCGTCCCCCTCACCGAAGCGATCGCCGAGCTCGTCCGTGACGGGGACGTCGTCGCACTCGAGGGCTTCACGCACCTGATCCCGCACGCCGCGGGACACGAGGTGATCCGCCAGGGTCGGCGCGACCTGACGCTCGTGCGGCTCACCCCGGACCTCGTCTACGACCAGCTGATCGGGATGGGCTGCGCGCGCAAGCTCGTCTTCTCCTGGGGCGGAAACCCCGGCGTCGGCTCCCTCCATCGCTTCCGCGACGCCGTCGAGAACGGGTGGCCGCGACCGCTCGAGCTCGAGGAGCACTCCCATGCCGGGATGGCCGCGGCGTACGCGGCGGGCGCAGCCAACCTGCCCTTCGGCGTCCTCCGCGGCTATCGCGGAACGGACCTGGCGAAGCGAACGCGGGTCGCCCTCGTCGCCTGCCCGTTCACCGGGGAGGAGGTCGAGGCGGTCCCGGCGATCCGGCCGGACGTCGGCATCGTGCACGCGCAACAGGCCGACGAGGCGGGCAACGTGCAGATCTGGGGGATCACGGGAGTCCAGAAGGAAGCCGTGCTCGCGTCGGCCCGCTCCCTCGTCACCGTCGAGGAGGTCGTCCCGCGCCTGGAGCTGCGCCCGGGAGGCACGGTGCTCCCTTCGTGGGCGATCACAGCCGTGGCGCTCGCGCCTGGCGGGGCGCACCCGTCGTACGCGCACGGCTACTACGATCGGGACAACGCCTTCTACCTTGCGTGGGACGCCATCAGCCGCGACCGCGACCGCTTCGCCGAGTGGATGGAGCGGCACGTGCTGCAGGCTGGGGTGACGGTGCCGTGAGACTCCTTATGGCAACCATCCACGCTCGCGCGTTCCTCGGGCGTCGCTCGCAGTGCCCGGCCGGAGGGGACAGTACGTCTTGTACGGCCCGGGAGAGCCGGGTGCTGCGAGCGGCGTCAGGCGGTGGCGGAGCCCGGCTCTGCCGGGCGGGAGCCGCCGCCGGCGAGGGGCGCGCGTGACCTACACCGCCGAGGAGATGATGGCCGTCGCCGCCGCACGCCGGCTCGAGGACGGGATGGTCTGCTTCGTCGGGATCGGGCTGCCGAGCCGTGCTGCGAACCTCGCCCGGGCGACACACGCGCCCGGATGCGTCCTGATCTACGAGAGCGGGACGATCGGAGCGAAGCCGCAACATCTGCCGCTGTCCATCGGCGACGGCGAGCTCGCCGAGACCGCCGACGCGGTCGTCTCCGTTCCCGAGATTTTCAGCTACTGGCTGCAGGCGGGACGCATCGACGTCGGCTTCCTCGGGGCGGCTCAGATCGATCGCTACGGCAATCTGAACAGCACGGTGATCGGCGACTACCACGATCCGAAGGTGAGACTCCCTGGCGCGGGCGGGGCACCCGAGATCGCCATGTCCTCCCGCCAGACGTTCGTGATGCTCCGGCAGTCGCCGCGCACTTTCGTCGAGCGCCTCGACTTCCGCTCGACGCCCGGCCACGGCGACGGGTACGGGTTCCGTGACCGGCTCGGGCTGCCGGGTGCCGGGGTCACCGTCGTCGTCACCGACCTGGGTATCCTCGAGCCCGACCCCGAGAGCCGCGAGTTGACGCTCACCCAGGTGCACCCCGGTGTCGTTCCCGACGACGTCCGCAAGGCCACCGGATGGGAGCTGCGCGTGCTCGGCGGCGTTCCGACGGGGAAGGAGCCGACGCCGCGAGAGCTCGAGGCGCTCCGCAGTCTGAAAATCGCCGCGTGACCTCCATGGACCCTCCCTACGACTACCCGGACTACCGCTCGACGGCGCTCCGGGCGCCGAGGAAGCCGCTCCTGCGCCTGCCGCAGACGCCGTCCGAGCTCACCGGACCCGCTTTCGGCGAAGATGCGGTCTCCGAGTTCGACGGCGACCTGACGCGACAGCATCCGGGCGAGCCGCTCGGCGAGCGAATCGTCGTCTCGGGGCGTGTGCTCGAGCGTGACGGAAGGCCGGTTCGGAACGGGCTCGTCGAGATCTGGCAGGCGAACGCCGCCGGACGCTACGCGCACGGAAACGACGACCATCCGGCTCCGCTCGACCCGGGCTTCACGGGCGCCGGCCGCTGCCTCAGCGACGCCGACGGCCGCTACCGCTTCACGACGATCAAGCCGGGCGCGTATCCCTGGCGCAACCACCCGAACGCGTGGCGGCCCGCGCACATCCACCTCTCGCTCTTCGGGCGCGCGTTCACGCAGCGCCTCGTCACGCAGATGTACTTCCCTGGCGATCCGCTCCTCGAGTTCGATCCGATCTTCCAGTCGGTGCGCGATCCGGGGGCGCGGGCGCGGCTGGTCAGCGCCTTCGACTGGGAGACGACGTCGCCGGAGTGGGCCCTCGGCTACCGGTTCGACGTCGTCCTCGGCGGTCCCTCGTCGACTCCGCTGGAGCGTCAGTGACCCTTTCCCCGACCCCCTCCCAGACCGTCGGGCCGTTCTTCTCGCTCGGCCTGTGCGCCCGGCCGTGCAACGTGCTCGTGGCTGACGGGCCGCTGCGGATCGAGGGGATGGTGCTCGACGGTGCGGAGGAGGCGGCGCCCGATGCGGTGGTCGAGATCTGGCAGGCGAGCGGCGCGGGTACATACGACTCGAGCTTCGGCTGGGGCCGGTGCGAGACCGACGGCGAGGGGCGCTACTCGTTCGTGACGGCGAAGCCCGGGCGCGTCGACGGGCAGGCACCGCACCTCGTCGTGCTCGTGTTCGCACGGGGGCTGCTCCGGCCCGCGCTCACGCGCATGTACTTCCCGGACGAGGCGGGCGCGAACGCCGCGGACCCGGTTTTCGCATCGGCCGGAGACGACGCGTCGACGGTCCTGGCCCAGGCGCAGGACGGCGGGCTCCGCTTCGACATCCGGCTCCAGGGCGAGCGCCAGACGGCGTTCTTCGAGCTGTGACCTTCGACGCGCTCTTCGTCCCGGCCGAGCTTCGCGAGGCTGTCTCGGACCGGGCCTGGCTCGGGGCGATGCTCGAGGCGGAGCGGGCGCTCGCGAACGCCGAGGCGCTCGCCGGGGTGATACCGGCCGCCGCGGCCGCGGCGATCGCAGACGCCTGCCGCCCGGAGCTCGTCGACCTCGAGGGCGTTGTGGAGGCCGCCCGCTCGGCGGGCAATCCCGCGGCGCCGCTGGTGCAGGCGCTCCGGAAGGCCGTCGGCGGCGGCGCGGCGACCTACGTGCACTGGGGAGCGACGAGCCAGGACATCGTGGACACCGCCGCGATGCTCGTCTCGCGACATGCTCTCTCGATCCTCCTCGAGGAGCTCGAACGTGTCGCGGCGGGCTGCGCCCGCCTTGCCCGCGAGCATCGGTCGACGCCGATGGCCGGTCGCACGCTGCTCCAGCAGGCGGTGCCGACGACCTTCGGCCTGCGTGCCTCCGGCTGGCTACTCGCCGTGCTGGAGGCGACGAAGCTCCTGCGCGAGGTCGAGCTCGCCGCGCAGCTCGGCGGCGCGGCCGGAACGCTGGCGCCGCTCGGAGACCGTGCCGAGGAGGTGCGCCGGCTCTACGCCGTGGAGCTCGACCTGGCGAATCCGCCTTTGCCGTGGCACGCGAACCGCGTACGCGTGGCGCAGCTGGGTTCGGCGCTCGACATCGCCGCGGGGGCCCTGGCGAAGATCGGCCTCGACGTGATCCTGCTCTCGCAGACGGAGGTTGAGGAGGTCGCCGAGGCGAGCGGCGGCGGCTCCTCGACGATGCCGCAGAAGCGAAACCCGGTGCGATCGACCCTCGCCCGCGCGTCTGCGCTCCAGGTCCACGCGCACGCGGGGGTGCTGACCAGCGGCCTCGCTCAGGAGCTCGACCGGGCTGCCGGGGCGTGGCAGGCCGAGTGGAGCTCGCTGTCCGCAGCGCTCGCGCTGACGGGCGGCGCCGCGAGCTCGATTCGCGAGGTTGTCGAGGGCCTGCAGGTCGACGGGGCGCGGATGCGCGCGAACCTCCGGCAGGAGACGGTCACCGAGCGCCTCGCCTTCTCACTCGCGGAGGAGCACGGGATCGCGGAGGCTCGACGGCTCGTCGCAGAGACGCCCTTCGAGGCGCTGGGCGTGCCGGTCGAGCTCCTGGACCCGGCGAGCTATCTGGGATCGGCGGAAGAGCTCGTGGATCTCGCGCTCCAGCGGTACCGATCGGAGCAAGCATGACCCTTCGCCACCGGCTCGACGGACCCGAGGACGCTGACGTCCTCGCCCTCTCGAACTCGATCGGCACGTTCTTCGAGCTGTGGGATCGGCAGGTGCCCGCGCTCACGCACAGCTTCCGCGTCCTCCGCTACGACCATCCGCCAGACGCCGACAGCGTGGACCTGCTCGCGGGCGGGCTCCTCGACCTGCTCGACGAGCTCGGGCTCGACCGCGTCTCCCTCTGCGGCCTCTCGATCGGTGGCGCCGTCGGCATGTGGCTCGCCGCGAACGCGCCGGACCGTATCGCCCGCCTCGTCCTCGCCTGCACGTCGACGCGCTTCGGGCCGCCGGAGGCGTTCCGAGGGCGGGCGGCGCTCGTCCGGTCGAGGGGCATGGAGGCGGTCGCGGACTCCTCGATGGGCCGCTGGTTCACACCCCGGTTCGCGGGGACGCTGCCGTATCGCCAGATGCTCCTTTCCACACCCGCCGAGGCCTACGCGCGCGCCTGCGAGGCGCTCGTCGAGTGGGACTTCGAGGATCGGCTCCCCTCGATCGCGGCGCCGACCCTCGTGATCGCGGGTGCCGAGGATCCGTCGACCCCGCCGGAGCACGCCCGGCTGATCGCCGCCGGCATCCCGGCTGCCCGGCTCGTCGTGCTCGAGGGGGCTGCGCATTTCGCGAACGTGGAGCAGCCGGAGAGGTTCGACGAGGAAGTGCTGGCCCATCTCGGGCGGGAGGTATGGACGTGAGCACATACGACGACGGGATGAAGGTCCGCCGCGAGGTGCTCGGGGACGAGCACGTCGACAGGGCGGTGGCGCGGGCATCCGAGTTCACGGGCGAGTTCCAGGAGCTGATCACGCGCTACGCTTGGGGCGAGGTCTGGGCGCGGCCGGGGCTCGACCGGCGCACGCGGAGCTGCATCACGTTGACCGCGCTGATCGCCCTCGGTCGCGACCACGAGCTCGAGCTGCACCTCCGGGCGGCGCTTCGCAACGGCTTGACCCCGGACGAGGTGAAGGAGGTGCTGCTTCAGTCGGCGATCTACTGCGGAGTACCGGCCGCGAACTGCGCGTTCGCGATCGCGCAGCGCGTGCTCGAGGAGGCTGCCCCCTCGTGATCCGCGCAGTGATCCTGTCAGCGGTTCGCACCCCCATCGGGCGCTACGGCGGCTCGCTTGCCGCGATCCGCCCGGACGATCTCGCGGCGATCGCGATCGCGGCAGCGGTCGAGCGGGCCGGCGTCGATCGCGCCGAGATCGAGGACGTCTACTTCGGGTGCGCGAACCAGGCGGGTGAGGACAACCGCAACGTCGCGCGGATGGCGGCCCTGCTCGCCGGGCTACCCGAGACGGTGGCCGGCGTCACGCTCAACCGTCTCTGCGCATCCGGCCTCTCCGCGGTCGTCGCCGCCTGCCACGCCGTCGCGGCGGGTGACGGCGAGCTCTTCGTCGCCGGGGGCGTCGAGTCGATGAGCCGTGCGCCGCTCGCGCTGGCGAAGCCTGAAGTGGCCTTCCGGCGCGGCAATCAGACCTTGTGGGACACCACCCTCGGCTGGCGCTTCCCGAATCCGCTCCTCGAGGCGCTCTTCCCGCTCGAGTCGATGGGGGAGACGGGCGAGAACGTCGCCGAGCGCTGGGGTGTGACGCGCGAGGATCAGGATGCTTTTGCGCTCGAGTCGCAGCGCCGCTACGCCGCCGCAGACGAGGCGGGCCGCTTCGACGACGAGCTGGTGGCGGTTGGCGAGGTCGTGCGCGACGAGCATCCCCGGCCGGACACGAGTGCGGAGCGACTGGCGAGCCTGAAGCCGGCCTTCCTCAGGGACGGCACCGTCACCGCGGGCAATTCGAGCGGCCTCAACGACGGCGCCGCCGCCCTCGTGGTCGCGAGCGAGCGGAAGGCGCGTCAACTCGGCATCGCGCCGCTCGGGAGCTTCTGCGCGAGCGCCGTCGCGGGCGTCGACCCGCGGGTGATGGGCGTCGGGCCGATCCCGGCGGTGCGCAAGCTGCTCGAGCGCGCCGGCGTCGAAGCCGGGCACATCGACCTCGTCGAGCTGAACGAGGCGTTCGCGTCCCAGAGTCTCGCCGTCATGCGGGAACTCGGCCTTGACCCGGCGCGCGTGAACGTGAACGGCGGCGCGATCGCGCTCGGCCATCCCCTCGGGATGAGCGGTGCGCGCCTCGTCGTCTCGCTGCTCCACGAGCTCCGTCGCCGGGGCGGGCGCTACGGTCTGGCGACGCTGTGCGTCGGCGTCGGGCAGGGCCAGGCGGCGCTGTTCGAGCGGCCTCCGGCGAGCTGATGCGGACGCGGGTGGGGATCGTCGGCGCGGGGCCTGCCGGGCTCACCCTCGCTCGGCTTCTCGAGCGCGAGGGAATCGAGTCGATCGTTCTGGAGGCGCGCAGCCGCGAGTACGTCGAGCACCGGGTCCGCGCGGGCGTCCTCGAGCAGGGAACGGTCGATCTCCTCGTCGAGGCGGGCGTCGGCGAACGGCTCGGGCGCGAGGGGATCGTCCACCGCGGCATCGAGCTCCAGTTCGACGGCGAGCGGCACCGGATCCCGCTCAGCGACCTGACCGGCGGCAGGACGATCGTGATCTACGGCCAGACCGAGGTCGTGAAGGACCTGATCGCCGCCAGGCTCGATTCCAGCCCGCCGCTGCTGTTCGAGGCGGAGGCCGTGGCCGTCCACGACCTCACCTCCGAACGGCCCCGCGTGAAGTTTCGCCGCGACGGCCGAGACGAGGAGCTCGAGTGCGACCTGATTGCCGGCTGCGACGGCTTCCACGGCGTCTGCCGGCCCAGTATTCCGCACGGCGTGCTGAACGAGTTCTCGCGCGAGTACCCGTTCGGCTGGCTCGGCATCCTCGCCGCCGTCGCTCCGTCGAGCGACGAGCTCGTCTACTCGAGCCACGACCGCGGCTTCGCTCTCCTGAGCCTGCGCACGCCGGAGCTGAGCCGCCTCTACCTGCAGTGCCGCCCGGACGAGAACCTGGAGGAGTGGCCGGACGGGCAGATCTGGCAGGAGCTGCAGATCCGCCTCGGCCTCGACGGCTGGGCGCTCGCGGAAGGGGCGATCCTCGAGAAGGGCGTGACGGGGATGCGGAGCCACGTCGTCGAGCCGATGCAGCACGGGCGGCTCTTCCTCGCGGGCGACGCCGCCCACATCGTTCCGCCGACGGGGGCAAAGGGTCTCAACCTCGCGATCCACGACGTCAGGCTGCTCGCCGAGTCGATCGTCGACTGGTACCGCTCCGGGGAGGAGGCGGCGCTCGCGCGCTACTCGGAGCGCTGCCTGGCTCGCGTCTGGCGCGCCGAGCACTTCTCGTGGTGGATGACCTCGATGCTCCACCCGCCTCCGGACGAAGACCCGTTCGATCGCAAGCTCCGGCTCTCGCAGCTGCGCTACGTCACGAGCTCCGAGGCCGCGGCCACCTCGCTCGCGGAGAACTACGTCGGCCTCTAGCGCGGACGTCGTGTGGACACCGCCGCCCGGCGTGCGGGAACGGACCGAGACCGGCCGTTACCTGCGCTGGCTCGAGGAGCGCCGCGGCCTCGCCTTCGCGGGCTACGAGCAGCTCTGGCGCTGGTCGCTGGCGACCTCGACGCCTGCCGAACATCCCGAGGACGCTCGTCGCCTTCCTCGCGACGGCAAGCCTCGGCGCGCCTGAGCCGCGTGCGCACTCGAGTTTCGGCTGCGGGCTGATCATCGACCGCTTCGCCCAGATCGAGCCGGCGGTGCTGCTGGCGGCCTCCGGCTATCGCCACGGCGACAACCGGTCGAATCGTGGGTGGGAGGTGGCCGCGGCAGAAACGCCGTGCGCCGACTCGGTCTCTGACGCACGCTTCGCGAGAAGCCGGCCAGGCTCCTGCCCTGGCAGCGGACCGCTTAGGAGAAGGGGCCGGCGACCATCGAGTCGAACGCGTCCTGCAGCCCACGGAGCTGGAAGGCCGGAGTCGCGCTGCGGCGTCGATGTGAGCCGACGTGTAGCAGGCGCGCGAGGATGGACGAAGGTCCGCCTCTCGACCGTTCGGTGTCGCGATGGGACGCTCGGCCGTGCTGGATGGAGAAGACGTTGCTCATGGGCACTCCCTTCGGCATCGCCGGCGAAAACTTGAGGACCGCCACCCGAGGGTCACGCGATAGAGGGAGCCGCGGCCTTATGAGATCGCTGTCGCGCACTTTCCTTCACTCGAACGGGGGAGAGGCCCGATTGGTTACGGCGCATGGCGCAGCGTGACGATCGGGTCAGACGTCGAGGATTGACGCTCGCCCGCCGGTGCGGGATTCTGTGCCGTCGTCCAGAGGAGGAGGAGTCATGAAGACTTACGTCATTCTGCGCCGAAGTGGCTGGCGGGCGGGGGAAGAGCTCGAGGAAGCGGCGGCCCGGTCGGGACAGGTGGCCGACGGTGAGATGTCGGAGGACATCCGCTGGATCCGCTCGTACGTGATGGCAGAGAGCGACGGCGGCCTCGGCACCGTGTGCATCTACGAGGCGTCGAGTCCCGAGAAGATCCGGGAACACGCGTCCCGCGCGATGCTTCCCGTCGACGAGATCGTCGAGGTCGCGGACACGGTGATCGTGCGTCCCGACCCGGTGCCTGCCCAGTAGAGCCCTTTCGCCAAGCGCAGACTCGGCGTCTGCGACAGGCCGCCGTGCCAGGAGGTGGCTGCTCGGGGGCAGTCCAGGGGCCTAGAGTAGGCGCGTGAAGGTCCGGCTGAACCGGATGTTCGGCATCGACGGGCGCTGCTTCGATGTCGCGGTCGATCACGGCTTCTTCGGCGAGGGCGGCTTCCTCACCGGCATCGAGGACATGGAGATGGTGATCGCCAAGCTGCTCCTCGCGGGACCGGACGCGATCCAGCTCTCGCCGGGGATGGCTCACCTGCTGCAGCGCTGCGGCGGCCCCAAGCCGGCGCTCGTCCTGCGAGCCGACGTGGCGAACGTCTACGGGCCGGAGCCGCTCCGCCCGCTCTTCTCCGAGGTCGTTCAGGGCGCGGTCGAGCAGGCCGTCCGTCTCGATGCCGCCTGCCTCTGCGTCAACCTCCTCGACCTCCCCGGCGAGCCGGATCTCCGGCGGCAGTGCATCCGCAACGTGGCTTCCCTCCGGGCCGCGTGCGAGCCCGTCGGCATGCCCCTGATGGTCGAGCCCCTCGTGATGGCGGGGGGCCTGGGCGGCTACGGCGTCGACGGCGACGTCGAGAAGATCGTGCCGCTCGTGCGTCAGGCCGCCGAGCTCGGAGCCGACGTGATCAAGGCCGATCCCACGGACGAGCTCGACGAGTACCCGCGCGTGATCGAGGCGGCGAGCGGGATCCCGGTGCTCACCCGGGGCGGCGGGAAGGTTCGCGACGAGGAGGTCCTCCGGCGAACCGAGTCTCTGATGCGCCAGGGGGCGTCCGGGATCGTGTACGGCCGGAACGTGATCCAGCACGACAGCCCGGCGAGAATGACGCGGGCGCTAATGGCGATCGTCCACGAGGATGCCTCGGCAGACGACGCGCTTACGCTCCTTCGTGCCTGAGCGCGTCATCCGGTTCGGCGTCATCGGCGGCGGCTTGATGGGTCGCGAGTTCGCAAGCGCGGCCGCCCGGTGGCTGCACCTGTCCGACATCGGCGTGAGGCCCGAGATCGTCGCAGTCTGCGACCTCGACCCAGGCGTCCTCTCCTGGTATGAACGGCTGGAGCCCCGGCCGAGGCTCTTCGCGAACTATCGCGAGTTGCTGGCCGACGCCGCGGTCGAGGCCATCTACTGCGCGGTTCCCCACGATCTTCACCAGGAGGTCTACACCGCGATCCTGCGTGCGGAAAAGCACCTGCTCGGCGAGAAGCCGTTCGGCATCGACCTCATGGCGAACGCGGCGGTCTCGGACGAGAGCGCGGCTCACCCGGGGCTGCTCGTGCGCTGCTCCTCCGAGCTGCCGTTCTATCCCGGTGGTCAGGAGGTCGCCCGCTGGATCGCAGATCGGCGATTCGGGAGAGTGATCGAGGTGCGCTCCCTCTTTCTCCACTCGAGCGACCTCGACCCGGAGAAGCCGATCAGCTGGAAGCGCCGCCGCGCCCGGAACGGCGAGTACGGCTGCATGGGCGACCTGGGAATCCACGCGCTCCACCTGCCGCTCCGCGCCGGCTGGATGCCGCACAACCTCCGCGCGATCCTGTCGGACATCGTTCCGGTGCGGCCGGACGGAGCCGGCGGGAGGGTCGCCTGCGACACCTGGGACAACGCCGTCCTCCTTTGCGAGGCGGAGGACGAGGGTCGGCGGTTCCCCCTGCGCGTCGAGACCAAGCGGATCGCGCCCGGCGAGACGAACACCTGGACGATCGAGGTCGACGGTACCGAAGGGTCGATCGCCTACTCCACGAAGCAGCCGAAGACCTTGCGGGTGATGGAGTACGAGCCGGGACAGCGGCAGGCCTGGCAGGTGCTCGACCTCGGCTCGCAATCGGCGTACCCGACGATCACCGGCGCGATCTTCGAGTTCGGGTTCCCGGACGCGATCCTCCAGATGTGGGCGGCGTTCCTCGACGAGCTCGCCCACGGCCGGGACGGCATGCGCCAGCCGTTCCACTGCGCAACGCCCGAGGAGGCCGCGGCAACGCATCGCGTCTTCACGGCGGCGTTGGAGTCGCAGCGCGAGGCGAGCGTCGTTACGTTGGCTTGACACCTCACCGGGTCGGGTCGGCGCGCTGGCTCGGACGGACGCGGGGGTCGGCGACCGCGGGTCAGACCCGGTAAGGGTCCCGATACGCGAGAGGCCGCTTTCTGACCCGCGGGAGGCGGTTCGTCTCTAGTCGTGGCGGCGTCAGAAACGGGATGCGACCCGTCTTACGGGGTCTGACCCCGTGGAGAGGCGACCGCGACGCTCGAGACCGCTCTTTTCATGAGGTGACCCCGGGTTCGCCGCAGTCTCCCTTTACGGGCTCTGACCCCGTGGGAACAGCCTCCTTTACGGTGTCTGACCCGTGCGAGCAGGGTCCGTTCTTGTTCGTGGCGCTGTCAGCCGGGTCCGGCCGGGGAGCCCAGCCTTTATGGGGTCTGACCCGTGGAGAGGCGACCGCGGCGCTCGCGCGAGACGTGGCCGAAGAAGCGCCTTGCGCCCCAACCCGCGGTTGCCGAAGATGGCAACAGGCGATGCCGAGACCGCTGCGCCCCCAAGCATCCGGAACGATCTACCACGTGACCGCCCGCGGCGTCGCGCGCTGCCGGATCATCCACGACCGCTGCGACGCCCACATCCTCGAGGCGACCCTCGCCCGCACGATCGCCAAATACGGCTGGATCTGCCACGGCTACTGCCTGATGGGAACCCACTACCACCTGCTGATCCAGACGCCCCAGCCGAACATCGCTGCAGGCATGCAATACCTGAACGGCTGCTACGCGCAATCCTTCAACCGCCGCCACGGTCGCGTCGGCCACCTCTTCCAAGGCCGCTACCACACCGTCCTCGTCGAAACCGACCCGCAGTTCCTCCAGCTCGTCCGCTACCTCGCCCACAACCCCGTCCGCGCCCGCATCTGCCCCAACCCCCGCGACTGGCGGTTCGGCAGCTACCACGCCCTCAGCCGCGGCACTCCCCTCCGGTTCCTGCACACCCGAACAACCCTCTCCCACTTCGCAACACACCCCGAGCAAGCCCTCCACGCCCTCCGCGAGTTCGTCGAAACCAATGACCGGCCACCCTGAGCCGTGGCCCCCGGGTTACCTCTACGCCATATGGATCTCGACGTCGTCGGCGACGCCGCCGAGGATCGTGTAGTCGGTCCGCGCGGTCTGGAGGATCGAGCCGGGGACGAACTCCGACACGGGGCCGTGCGCGACGAGGCGGGCGATGAAGCGCTGCCACGAGACGCCTCCGCCGAGGTCGCCGTCGAGCCAGAAGCTGCGGTGCTTCGCCCCCAGGATCTCGCGCGGGCCGATCGTGTTCGCCGCCGGCGGTACCCAGGACCAGTCCCCGCCGAAGGAGTGGAGGGCGTTCTGCATGATCGTCATCGGGTGGAGCTCGACGAGGCGGGCACCCGCTTCCTTGTAAGCGTCGAGATCGCCCTCGAACTCGGCTCCGAGGTGCGATTCCCAGAAGGCGATGTGCCCGCACCAGCCGATCCCTCCGTAGCAGACGTCGGCGCCCCCGACAGATTCGATCCGAGCGCTGTAGTCGCCGATCGCCTCCGTCGTCGGGAAGTGGATCTGCGCCTCGGGCGGGCGCAGCTCTACGTCGACGAGGCCGAAGAAGCGTTCCTGCATCGCGCGCTGGAAGGAGCCGGGCCAGGACACCGGCGCCGTCAAACCATCCTCGTTGGCGTACTCGTCCATGTTGAAGGTGTGCACATGCGTGAGCGACAGCCGCTCCTCGTTGATCGCCCGCGCTGCGAGCGCGTACTGGGGCATCGGGCCGACCGGGAGAATGGCGACGAACGCACGTCCCTCGTCGCGGGCGCTCCGGATGCGTCCGACAAGGTCGTCGGCGAAGCGCCGGTAGAAGTCCTCGGGCCGGTCGACGATGCGGATCCGGAAATCCGGATTCGCGTGCTCGGCCAGATCCTGCCGCCCGATCGCCCGGACGCGCTGGCACGCCTCGCGGTCCTGGAAGGAGATGAACCGTGCGAGGTCGTAGGTGAAGGCTGTCTCGGTCGCCAAAAGGGTCCTCCTTCAGGGAAGCAAACGGCGGGTTGTCCCGCGCGGCCAGGTCAGGCAGGGAGCGAAGCCCTCCGCGTAGGCGACGCCGCACTGCTGGCCGCGGAAGCGCGTGCTCGTCCGCATCTGCTCGACGATGTCGACTCCGTCGTGGTCGCGCAGCCAAGTCAGCTGGCTCTGGTGCGCCTCGAGCATTGCGGCCTTCGTCTCGATCTGACCGGACACGTCGACGAACTCGGTCGGCGAGAAGCCGAGGCCCATCACCGTCTCCATGAAGTAGATCGGCGTGACCTGCCCATGCGGCGCCTTTCCCGTCTCGTAGAGCGGCAGCGTCGCGTAGAAGCTGCACTCGAAGACGAGCCGCGAGATCTCGTTGTGGTCGCCCATGTAGTCGCCCGGGTGGTGCGTGATGATCAGGTCGGGCCGCGCCTCGCGCACCAGGTCGACGACGAGCCGCTGCTGGGCTGGATCGGCGGCATTGATCTCGGCGTCGTGGAGGCCGATCGTCGCGTACTCGGCCCCTGCGATCTCGGCCGCCCGCCTCGCCTCGTCGCCGCGGATGCCGGTCAGCTCCTCCGAGCTGTGGACGAAGCTGCCCCGGTCGCCGAGCGATGCGTGGCACATCACGACCTCGTGCCCCTCGGCCACGTAGCGCGCGATCGTGCCGCCGCAGAGGATCTCCAGGTCGTCGGGGTGGGCGCCGACGGCGAGGACTCTCACACCACCTCCGTGCGCAGCTCGGCGAAGAGGCTCTCCTCGACGTTCTGCAGCGCCATTCGGGCCGCTCCCAGCGCCACGGCCTCTTCCCCAAGGGCCGAAAGGACGACGCGCGGGGCCACGGGAACGAGCTCCGCGACCCGCGAGGAGAGCGGGTCGAGCAGCCTCGCGCCGGCCCGCGAGAGCCCGCCGCCCACGATGACGGTCGAGGGGTTGAGGACGACGACCGCCGCGGCGATCCCTCGAGCGATCCGCTCCAGCAACTCCGCCACGACGCGCTCGGCCGTCCCGTTCCCGCAGGCGGCTGCCTCGAAGACGACCTCGGCATCGATCGCCTCGGGGTCGCCGCCCGCGAGCTCGAGCAGGAGCTCGCCGCCTGCGGCCGCTGCCGCCCGCCGGCCGAGGCGGGCGAAGGCCGTGCCTCCGGCCGCATGCTCGAAGGGCCCCGCCCCCTCCCGTTCCTCCTCGGCGTCGAAGAACGGGAGGTAGCCGATCTCGCCCGCCGCTCCCCCGGAGCCGCGGTAGACCTCCCCGCCGATCAGGATCCCCCCGCCGATGCCGACGCCGAGCTGGACGAAGAACGCCTCGTCGATTCCGCGGGCCGCCCCTCGCCACCGCTCGGCGAGCATCGAGAGCCGGACCTCGTTGTCGACGAGCACGGGGCAGGCGAACGACTCGCCGAGGCGCCTCCCGAGCTGAATCCCCTCCCAGCCGCCGAGCTGGGGAGCGAGGCTCACGCGGCCCGAGAGCGGGTCGACGATGCCGGGCGTGCCGACGCCGACCGCCTTGAGGCTCCGGCGCTGCGCGCCGCTAGATGCGAGCACCGCCGCCGAAGCAGCTCGAACGAGCTCCAGCAGCGCCGCGACGCTGCGGCGCGCGAGCGCCGTGGTGCGCCGCCGCTCGAGCGCGACGACCTCGCCGTTCAGGTCGGCAAGAACGACGAGCACCTTGTTCGCGCCGATGTCGATGCCGAGGACATGACCGAGGTTGCCTCTGAATGTGAGCAGGCGCGCGCGCGGGCCTGGACGGCGAACGGCACCGTCGGCGAGGCTCTCCGTCACGTAGGCGGCGCGAAGCAGCACCTCGACCACCTCGTTCACCGTGGGCTTTGAGAGTCCGGTCGTCCGCGCGAGCTCCGTTCTCGACACCGGCCGCTCAGCCGCGCGGATCGCCCCCAGCACCGCGGCGGAATTCATGCGGCGCAGGAGGCTCGGAGATCCCGTGGGGAGGCGCTCGGTCATTTGACTCGGATTCGAGACGATGTTAGAAAGCTTTCCTATCAATTTGCAAGCCTCGCCCTCGACCAGCAAGTTCGACCGCGCGCAGTTCGACCATGTCGGACTCGTGACCGACGAGACGCAGGAAGGCGAGAGCTGGGTGGAGGCGACGCGCGTGTGGGTCACGAGCCCGCGCGCCCACCCCTACAACGTCGAGTTCCTTCGCTTCGAGCCCGACAGCCCGGTCACCGGGCCGCTGCGAACGCGGCCGCACGTTGCGTATCGGGTCGAGGACGTCCGGCGCGCGGTGGAGGGGCACGACGTCCTCGCCGAGCCCTTCGACGTCGGCGCCGGCTTCCTGACGGTCGCGTTCGTGAACGTCGGCGGCGCGATCGTCGAGTTCATGCAGTACGCGAACCCCGACGAGGAGGGGTGGTTCTAGTGATCGCTCGCTCGGGCGGCTCCGCCGCGAAGCTCGAGATCCGCGGCGCCGCGAAGACCTACGAGGCGAAGACCGGCCCGGTCAATGCGCTCGAGGACTTCTCGATCGACGTCCAGGAGGGGGAGCTCGTCTGCATCCTCGGGCCCAGCGGCTGCGGCAAGACGACCCTCCTCTGGGCGATGTCCGGCCTGCACGCGCTCACCCGCGGCGAGATCCGCCTCGACGGCGCTCTCATCACCGGCCCGCGGCCGCACGAGCTCGGGATGATGTTCCAGGACGCGAACCTGCTCCCCTGGCGGAACCTCCAGAAGAACATCGAGTTCCCGTTCGAGATCAAGAAGCGGCCGACCGATCGCCCGCGCATCGCACGCCTCGTCGACGAGGTCGGCCTGACCGGCTTCGAGACGTCCTTCCCGCGCGAGCTCTCCGGCGGGATGCAGCAACGGGCCTCGATCGTGCGCGCGCTCGCGCAGGATCCCAGCGTCCTCCTCATGGACGAGCCGTTCGGGGCCCTCGACGCGTTCACCCGGGACGAGATGAACCTGCTCCTCCTGCGTCTGTGGACGGAGACGAGGAAGACGATCGTGTTCGTCACGCACAACATCAGCGAAGCGATCTTCCTCGCCGACCGGGTGGTCGTGATGACGCCCCGGCCCGGCCGGCTCGCTCACGTTTACGACATCGAGCTGCCGCGTCCGCGTACGATCGAGATGACCTTCGAGCCGGAGTTCATCGAGCTGATCCAGGACATCAAGCGGACCGTCGAGATCGGCGGGCGCCACGTGGTCGAGGTCGAGTGAGCCGATGAGTACCCTCCGGGTTTGGGATCACGGCCGAATCGTCGCGATCGGCGTTCTGCCTCGCTTCAACTCAAAGATGTTTCCGGATGAGTGAAGTCCCCACCGAGCTCCGCGACGAGATCCCGTCGTTCGACGGGTCGCAGGCCAATCGCGACGCCGGCGTCCTCGACTGGTCGGGGCTGACCTCGATCCGGACCGCGAAGAGCGCGCTCGAGATCGGGACGATCGTCGCCGTCGCCGTCGCCGTGTTTTTCGGCGCCGAGGGCATCCTGCGCCTCACGCACACGCCGGAGTACGTCTTCCCGAAGCCGATCTCGGTCGTCCGCGCGCTGGGAACGGACACGTGGACGCTCTACGGCCAGCATCTCTGGGTGACGCTCCAGGAGTTCCTGATCGGGCTCGCGATCGGCTCCACGATCGGCCTCGTCCTGGCGGCGCTGATCACGCAGAAGCCGTTCGTCGAGAAGGTCGTGGCGCCGTACATCATCATGCTCGTCACGACGCCGATGCTCGCGCTCGTCCCGTTCCTGCGCCTCAGCATCATCAAGGGCTTCAGCATCTGGCCGATCGTCGTCGCGGTCGCGCTCGCCTCGGGGCCGATGGTGCTGATCAACGCCTCGACCGGGTTCCGGCGCACCGACCTCGCGAAGATCGCGCTCGCGCGCTCCTACGGGGCGAGCACGCTCCAGATCTTCCGGAAGATCCGCTTCCCGCTCGCGCTGCCCATGATCATCGTCGGCTACATGGTCGGGTCGATCTTCGGCCTCTTGACCGCTGTCGGAGGCGAGATGGTGGCGGCGAGCGAGCAGGGCGGCCTAGGCCACGAGCTCGTGTTCTTCTCCTCGACGATCCGGATGGCGAACTTTGGCGCCACGCTGCTCGTGATCGCGGCGCTTGGCGTTTCCATCTACGTCGTGTTCTACTTCATCGGAAAGCGCTGGGCGAGCTGGGAAGCGTAGGGGGACAGGATGGCTAGCCAAGGAGGGGAAGTGGACGAGAAGATCGTCATCGAAGAGCTCAACGAGAGTGGTTACTCTCGGCGTGAGCTCATCAAACGCTCGGCCGTCGCGGGGGTCGCGCTGTCGAGCCTCGGGTCGCTCGGGGTACAGCTGGCGTCGGCGGCCACCAAGGGCGTCGACAAGGTGCGGTGGATCTCGCCGCGCGGAAGTCTCGACGTGATGGACGACTACAACCTCGTCGTCCCGATCAAGATGGGCTACTTCAAGGCATTGAACCTCGACGTGTCGCTGATCGCCGGCCCGTTCGACGCGACGGCCTGCACGAAGTTCGTCGCCCAGCATCAGGCGGACATGGGCTACCCGTCGCCCGGCATCCTGACGTTCTCGATCGACAGCGGCATCCCCGTCAAGTCGGTCTGGGAGCAGTACCCGGCGCAGGTCTTCGACTTCGCGCTGCCGGCGAAGTCGAAGATCAAGAACGTCAAGCAGCTGGCGGGGAAGAAGATCGCCCTCGGCTCGATCGGCTGGAAATCGATCGTCGATCCGATCCTCGCCGAGGTCGGCGTCAACCCGAAGTCGGTCAAGTACGTCGAGCTGGGCCCGCAGTGGACGCAGGCGACCGCACTCGGACAGGCGGACGCGGCGCTCGTCTGGGAGGGGCTCCGCGGCCAGCTCGCAGGACAGTCCGGCGGCTTCGGCTCGGGCATCAGCCTCAAGTACCTCGTCGGCACGACCTTCTCGAAGGGGCCCTCGAACGTCTACTCGGTCCGGACAGCCGACCTCGCCGACGCGAAGAAGAAGGACGTCTACACCCGCTTCC
This sequence comes from Gaiellales bacterium, assembly GCA_038237515.1. GTDB lineage: Bacteria > Actinomycetota > Thermoleophilia > Gaiellales > Gaiellaceae > JBBQDZ01. Next base: position 7,808 of record JBBRYP010000012.1, on the reverse strand, counting down.
TCAAGGGCGTCGTCATGGGGTTCGAGTTCGGGAGGGCGAACCCGCGGGCTGCGGCACAGATCACCTACAACCAGTACAGCGCCCTTCAGTCGCTCATCTCGCCACAGGTCGCGCTCGAGTCGCTCGCCGAGCTCGCGAGCGGCTATGCGGTCGAGGCGCGAGCGGGCAGGGGCTGGGGCTACCACGACGCTGCGAACTGGAAGCGCTACCTCGACAACGTCTACAAGCTCGGCCAGACCAAGAAGCACCTGACGGTCGACTCGGTGCTCACGAACGAGCTCGTCGGGCCGGCGAACAAGGGTGCCAACAAGGCGAAGGCGAGGTCCGACGCGAAGCACTACAAGCTCGACCAGTACTTCGCGAAGACAAAGGTCCCGAACTACCCGCTGTAGCAGATCCGGTCGCGGGCGCCTCGCCGTCTGGCGGGGCGCCCGCGGGCGCCACCAGGAGGAGCCGATGCAGAACCCGCTCGCGGGCCATACGAACTCGTACCACACGTACGACCTCGACGCGGCTCTGCGAGGAATCGCCGCGGCCGGCTTCAAGCACGTCGAGCTCTCCGCCGTGCCCGGATGGACGGAGCACGTCGACCTCGATGCCGATCCGGCGGAGCTGCGCCGGAAGCTCGAGCAGCACGGGCTGACGCCCGTCAGCCTCAGCGCTCACTCCGACCTGACGACGAGGGAGGGGCTAGAGCACGGGATCAAGGGCGTGCGCTGGGCGGCCGACTTCGGGATCCCGATCGTCAACTCGGCCGTCGGAGGGCACGAGAGCGCCGACGAGAGCGAGTCGGCGTTCCTCGAGAACGTGGGGGAGCTAGCGGACGCCGCCGACGCCGCGGGAGTCGTCGTCGCCCTCGAGATCCACGGCGACATCATGGCGTCGAGCGCGATCACGATCCCGCTCCTGGAGAAGGTCGGCCGCGACTCGATCAGGGTCAACTACGACACCGCGAACGTCGAGTTCTACTCCGGCGAGAAGGCAGCCGACGACGTTGCGCAGATCGCCCCCTACCTCGCCCATGTGCACCTCAAGGAGACGACCGGCGGCAAGGGTAACTGGAACTTCCCCGCGATCGGAGCGGGGAGCGTCGACTTCGCGCGCGTGCTCCAGGTTCTCGAGGAGGCGCGCTACACCGGGCCGTACTCCGTCGAGATCGAGTTCCAGGGCGAACCGTGGCCGCCGGTCGCCGAGGTCGACGAGGCGATGCGCAGCTCGTACGCCCACCTGCGCGAGCTCGGCCTCGAGTAGTGCCCGGCTCGATCTTCCTGCCGGAGATGACGAACCTCCAGGTGCGCGAGTACCTGGAGGGGGGCGGCGAGACGGTGATCGTCCCCGTGGGATCGACCGAGGATCACGGCGACCACGGGCCGCTCTGGACCGACGTCTACATTCCGGCGGAGGTGGCGAAGCGGGCGGCGCCCGAGCTCGGTGCACTCGTCGGCCCGCCGATCCCGTTCGGCATCGCCCACGACCACCGGGGCGCGCACGGGCTCGTCCACCTGCGCATGGACACGTTCCTCGACCTGATCCGGGACGTCTGCCTCTCGCTCACCGACGCCGGGTTCCGGCGCGTCGTCCTCCTGAACGGCCACTACTGCAACTCGCACGCGCTCGAGTTCGCCGTCGCCCGCCTCCACGACGACCTCCCCGACGGGGCGCGCGTCTACCCTTTCCCCTACTGGGCGGGCCTCGCGCCCGAGGAGGCGGAGCAGTACCTGTCGGGCAGCGCCGGCATCCACGCGAACGCAGGCGAGACCTCGATCGTGCTCGCGATCGACGAGAAGCTCTGCGACATGGAGCGGGTGCGGGACTTCACGCCGGAGTTTCCCGAGCTCCGGACGAGCGTGCTCGCACTGCTCGATCCGCTCTTCCTCGCCACCCCCGGGTCGTTCTGGGCGCTGCTCGAGGACGGCGGCGGAGTCTGGGGAACGCCCAGCTCCTCGACGGCGGAGCGGGGCGAGGAGTTCCTCGGGTGGTGCAGCCGCGCGGTCGTCGACTTCGTTCACGACCTGGAGGCGCTCCACGACCGGCTCGAGGCCCGCTACCTCCGCACCCGGGGGCCGCGCGGTGCCGTTCGCTGAGCTCGACGGCCATCGCGTCTACTACGAGGCGCAGGGGTCGGGCGACGCGGTCCTGCTCCTGAACGGGCTCGGCGCGGATCACACAGCCTGGTCGCTCCTGGCTGAGGCGCTCCAGCCTCGGTTCCGCGTCGTCACCTTCGACAACCCGGGCGTCGGCCAGACGGAGGGTCCGGCGGGACCGTACACGGCGCCACTCTTCGCCGACGTCGCCGCGGGCCTCGCGCGGTCGCTCGAGATCGACCGGGCGCACGTCGTCGGGGCCTCGATGGGCGGCCTCGTCGCGCAGCACGTGGCCGTGCGGCACCCGGAGCTCGTACGTTCGCTCGTGCTGCACTGCCCCTGGTGGCGCCCCGACCGCCACGTGACGGCGCTCGTCCGCAGCTGGCAGGCGATCGCCCGCGCGGCCGGCATGCGCGAGCTTGTGCGGCAGATCTGGCTCTGGGTCTTCACGCCGCGCTACTACGAGGATCACCCCGAGGCTTTCGCGGAGCTCGAGCGGCTCGCCGAGGAGAGTCCGTTCCGACAGAGCGCCGAGCAGTTCTGCGACCAGGCCGAGGCCTGCGTTGGCTACGAGCCGCTCGAGGCGGTCTCCGCGCTCGCGGCGCCGACGCTGATCACCGTCGGCGAGCGCGACATCCTGACCCCGCCGGCCCACTCGGTCGCCCTCCACCAGCGTATTCCGGCATCGACGCTGCACGTCTGGCCGGAGATGGGGCACGCACCTTTCTGGGAGATCCCGGAGGAGTTCAACGGCCTCAACCGCAACTTCCTGGAGGCCCACCGATGATCACGATCGGGATCCTCGGCGGGGGCTTCATGGGCGCCGCCCACGCCGCCAACTACAGCGCGCTTGCGGATCGGGTGCGCGTGAAGACGGTGGCCTCGCGCACGGCGGCGCGGGCGGCGAAGGTGGCCGAGGTGGTCGGGGCGGAAACGTCCACCGATCTCGAGTCGGTGCTCGGCGACCCGGAGGTCGACGCGGTGGACATCTGCCTCCCCACGGCTCTTCATCGGGAGATCGCGGAGCGGGCTCTCGCTGCGGGAAAGCACGTCTTCCTGGAGAAGCCGATCGCCCTCACGACCGCGGACGCGGACGCGATCGTCGCCGCCGCGGACCGGAGCAGGCGCGTCTTCATGGTCGGGCTCGTGCTTCGCTTCTGGCCGGAGTACGTCGAGCTGCGGCAGCGGATGAGCGCCCGGGAGCTCGGCAGGCCGATCGCGGTCTCCACGCACCGCCTCTCGCCGCCGGCCGACTGGAACGACTGGATGGCCGACAGCGCCCAGTCCGGCGGGGTCGCAGTCGACCTGATGATCCACGACCTCGACCAGCTGAGCACCTTGCTCGGAACGCCGCGCCGGGTGTACGCCCGGGCACCGCGGCCCGACCACGTCGTCGCGGTGATCGAGTACGACGGCGCGACCGCCTACGCAGAGGCGAGCATGGCGATGCCCCCCTCCTACCCCTTCTCCAGCAACGTCCGCGTCCTCTGCGAGGGCGGTGTCGCCGAGTACTCGTTCAGCGCCGCCGCCGTCGAGGGCGAGGGGAACATCGGAGCCTCCTCCTCGGCCCGTGGCCTGCGGCTCTACCCCGCCGGAGGCGAGCCACGAACGATCGAGGTCGAGAGCACCGATCCATGGGGCCCCGAGCTCGCGTACTTCGTCGAGTGCGTCGAGCAGGGTCGGCGGCCCGAGGAGGGAACCGGAAGGCAGGCTCGGGACGCTCTCGTCGTCGCCCTGGCCGTGAACCGATCGCTCGAGACCGGCCGTCCGGAGTCCGTGTGACCGATGCGCTGCGGGAGCGGGTCTTCGCGCGAGTCGACGCCCTCCTGCTGGACGGCGTCGCACTCCTCGAGGAGCTCGTCTCGATCGATAGCACGAACCCGACTTTCACCGGCATCGACCGCGCCGCTGTGATCGGCGGCGAGACGCGCTGCAACGAGGTGCTTCGGGAGCGCTACGCGCAGGCGGGCCTCGAGACCCACTGGGTGGCGGTCGACGTGGAGCGGAAGAACCTCGTGGGCGTGCGGCGCGGCGGCGGCGGGCGCTCGCTGATCCTGAACGGCCACGTCGACACGGTTCCGCCGGTCGATGCGCGGAACTGGTCGAACGGGAATCCCTGGAACCCGCAGCTGCGCGACGGCCGGTTGTACGGGATCGGCTCCACCGACATGAAAGGCTCGGACGTTGCGATGTGGATCGTGGCACAGGCGCTCGCCGACGAGGATGTGCGGCTCCTCGGCGAGGTCCAGCTCCACTCCGTCGTCGGCGAGGAGATGATGGAGCACGACCTCGGGACGAGCGCGTGCATCCGCGCCGGATTTCGCGCCGACGCCGCGATCGTCACCGAACCGACCTCCTTCCCGAATCCTCTCACCGTCTCCCCGATCGCGCCCGGCAACTGGTACCTGCGGATCACGGTCGAGGGGCAGAGCACGCACTGCGGCAACCGGCCGCTCGCGATCCGGCCCGGCGGCCCCGGCGACGCGATCGGGGTCAATGCGCTCGAGAAGGGCGTCAAGATCGTCTCCTGGCTCCAGGAGCTCGAGCAGCAGTGGGGCCTGACGAAGACGCACCCGTACTTCTGGCCGGGCTTCTTCACGATCCTTCCCGGCGTCTTCCACTCCGACTCCGGGCTCCCGATTCCCTTCTACTTCGCGGACCGGGCCGAGATCTCGTACTCGATCTGGTACCCGCCGCAGCAGGCCGCCGACGAGATCGCCGGCGAGATCGAGGACTACGTGCTCGCTGCCTGCAGGCTCGATCCCTGGCTCCGGGAGCATACGCCGCGCTTCGAATGGGTGAACAACTGGCCCCCGATGGACACGCCGTGGGAGCACCCGATCGTGCAGACGATGGCGCGTGGCCGCGAGCACGCCACGGGCACCCCGCTGCCGCCGCCGAGCCCACAGCACCCGGTCAACTTCGGCGCCGCCTCGGACGGCTCGTTCCTCGAGGACGCCGGCATCCCGACCGTGGTCTTCGGGCCGGGTGACGTCCGGCTCGCGCACTCGCGGGACGAGAGCGTCGAGATCGGAGAGATCGCAACGGCGGCGAAGGCGCTCGCGGCCTGCGTGCTGGAGTGGTGCGGTGTCGCGGCGTAGACCCTGGGGCGCTGTCTGCGACGCGCTCGCCGCCGAGGGCGTCGAGTTCTTGTTCGGCCTGCCGGGCAATCCGGAGCTCCTCTACAACGACCTCTACGAGCATCCGGAGATCACGCCGGTCCTCGTCCGGCACGAGACCTCGTCGATCTTCATGGCGATGGCCTACGCCCGCGTCTCCGGCAAGGTCGGCGTCGTCCACGCGAGCCCCGGCCCCGGGATGGCGAACCTCGTGCCCGGGCTGCTCGAGGCCTTCTACGCCTGTAGCCCGCTCGTCTGCCTCGTGTCGGCGGTCGCGCGCACACACGAGGGGATGGGCGCCTTCCAGGAGACGCCGTCGCTCGACCTCGCGCGCCCGGTGACGAAGTGGGCCGTCCGGCTCGACCTGCCGGAGCGGACGTCGTGGACGCTCGAGCGGGCGTTCTCGATCGCGGAGAGCGGCAAGCCCGGGCCGGTCTTCGTCGAGATTCCGGGCGACGTGGCGGAGGCCGAGGCGGAGATTCCCACCTACCGGCCGGCGCTGACCGGCCTTCGCTCGTCGGGCGATCCGGCGGCCGTCTCCCGGGCGGCCGAGCTCCTGGCGGGTGCGGAGCGACCCGTGCTGCTCGCCGGCGGCGGTACCGCTCTCTCCGGCGCGGAGGACGCGCTCGTGCGCTTTGCCGAGCACCTCGACGCGCCCGTCCTCACCACCCCCTCCGGGCGCGGCTCCATCTCGGAGGAGCACCGGCTCGCCTTCGGGCTCGTCGGCCTGTACCGAACCGAGTCGAGCGCGAAGGCACTCGACGAGGCAGACGCCGTCGTCCTCCTCGGCACCCGGATGGAGGAGTTCCAGAGCGGCCTCTGGCAGCTCTTCCCCGCGGGCGCGCGCGTCGTGCAGGTTGACGTCGACCCGTTCGAGCTCGGACGGAACATCCGGCCGGAAGTTCCGATCGTGGGCGACGCACGACTCGTGCTCGAGCAGCTCGAGTCGGCCCTCCGGGCGGTTGCGGCCCGACCCTGGACCGAGCAGCTCGTCGCGTTCAAGGCGGAGTACGAAGCGCGCGTCGCCGCGGAGTGTGGCCCCGACGGCGGGCCACTGAAGACGCGGCAGATCGTCCACGCGCTCGCGCCGACCTTTGGGCCCGACTACGTGCTCGTGAACGAGAACGGCGGTCAGGATCTGTGGTCGTACTACTGCCCCTACTCGAAGATCACCGCCAAGCGGGGCTGCGTCGCCCCGGCCGAGCAGACGTGCATGGGCTTCGGCGTCGCCGGAGCGATCGGAGCGAAGCTCGCTCGACCGGGCGCCCACGTCGTCTGCGTCACCGGCGACGGAGCCTTTCAGATGGCGATGAAGGAGCTGCCGACGGCGGTGCAGTACCGGGCTCCCGTGACCTGGATCGTCCTGAACAACGGCTCGCTCGGCTGGTCGAAGTGGATCCAGCGCGCGACCGGGGAACGCTACGTGGCCACGGACTTCGAGGCGAACCCGGATTTCGTGGTGATCGCGCGAGCCTGCGGGGCCCACGGCGAGCGCCTCACGGAATCCGGGGAAGTCGCCGCCGCGCTCGCTCGGGCACGACAGGCGAACGACGACGGTGTCCCGGCCGTGCTCGACTGCGCGATCGATACCTGGGACTACCCGCCCGGCTTCGTCGACTTCCACCGCGACGTCTGGGGCCTCGAGCTGCCCTCGGAGAGGAGCGCACCATGACGTGGATCCAGACGGGCTCGACGATCTGCTTCAAGCCCTACACGCTCGCGCAGGCGCTCGAGGGCCTTGCGCGCGCCGGCTTCCAGAACGTCGAGATCGGGGCGGTCAAGGGTTTTCTCGAGCATCTCGACCCCGACGACCTGACAACGGAGACGATCGGCGGGTGCCGGGCGCTGCTCGCCCAGAACGGGTTGCGCTGCGTCAGCATGAGCGGGCACGCCCAATTGCACACAGACGAGGGAAGAGGTCGGTTCCGGCGCGTGCTGCTGGCCGGTTCCGAGCTCGGCATCCTCGCCCTCAACACCTTCACGGGCGACGCCGAAACGCCCGAGGAGAGGGCCGCCTTCGTGGAGAACGTCCGCGCGATCGCCGACGAGGCGCAGAGCCTCGGCATCCGCCTCTGCATCGAGACCGACTCGAACCTGCTCCCGACTGCCGAGGAGGGCGTCCGGCTGCTGGAGACGGTCGGGCACGACTGGATCCGGATCAACTACGACCCCGGCAACGTCGTCTACTACACCGGAGTCTCTCCCGAGGACGACGTCAAGCATGCTCTCGGCCTGCTGGGGCACGTCCACCTGAAGGACAAGCGCGGGGGCAAGGGGAGCCTCGACTTCCCACCCCTCGGCGAAGGAGATCTCGACCTCCGCTCGATCCTGCGCGACATCAAGGCCTCCGAGTTCTCCGGCCCGGTCAGCATGGAGATCGAGTACCTCGACTATGCGTACCCGGACTGGGATACCTGCGTCGAGGGCGCGCGGCGCGGGAAGGCCTACTGGGACGGGCTCGAGCTCTAGTGCGGCCTCTCATAACCTTCGACCGGAAACGAAGGGCAGGTGGAGGCCGCACTACTCGGCCGCTTCGCGGCCGCCGGCCGCAGAGCGGTCGGAATAGTGCGGCGTCGGCGAACCCTCAGTTTCGAGCGAAACGTTG